>DAIQBS010000037.1:0-41060 GCA_036781025.1 Sphingobacterium sp.
AGCGACACAAGGATTTTCAGTCCTTTGCTCTACCAACTGAGCTATGGCACCTTTAAATGCATTTCCGTTACCGAACTTGCGATGCAAATGTACCGTCTTTTTTCGAATTCTAAAACTTTTACATTAAATATTTTCATGGAATTGTTCAAATCATTGATTCTGATTGAGATAAAATTACATCAAATAAACAATGGGATTATTGAAATAACGGTATCTTTGCACTTCAATAAAATGTTATGAGTAAAAAAGGAAGAGTTTTGGTAGCTATGAGTGGGGGAGTGGATAGCTCTGTTGCGGCAGTCATGTTACACGAACAAGGCTATGAAGTTATAGGAATCACGATGAAAACTTGGGACTACGCCAGTTCTGGAGGTTCGACGAAGGAAACGGGTTGTTGTAGTTTGGATAGTATCAATGATGCGCGTACCTTGGCTGTAAACTATGGCTTTCCTCATTATATATTAGATATTCGAGATGAATTTGGTGATTATGTCATCGATAATTTTGTCGATGAATACATTGCAGGTCGTACTCCAAATCCATGTGTGCTTTGTAATACCCATATCAAGTGGGAAGCCTTAATGAAACGTGCTAATAAATTGGATTGTGAATTTATTGCTACGGGGCATTATGCTAATATTCGTCTTCACGATAATAATCGCTACGTCATTTCCAAAGGGAAAGATGAAAATAAAGATCAGTCCTATGTGTTATGGGGAGTGTCACAAGAAAACTTAGCAAGAACACAATTTCCATTAGGAAGTTTTACGAAGATGGAAATACGTCAGATGGCTTTGGATATGGGACAACGTGAATTGGCGAATAAATCGGAGAGTTATGAGATTTGTTTTGTTCCTGATAACGATTATCGTTCCTTTTTAAGACATAAGAGACCGACCATAGATCAAGAGATTGGCCCAGGTAATTTTATTCTTTCTGATGGAACTGTAGTAGGTAAGCATATTGGTTATCCTTATTTCACCATTGGTCAACGAAAAGGTTTAGGAGTCGCATTTGGAAAGCCGATGTTTGTTCTTCAAATTTTGCCTGAAAGTAATTCTGTCGTAATAGGTGAGGAGCATGAATTGGAGCGTAGCCAAGCTTTTGTACGCGATATTAATTTGGTTAAATATGCTTCATTGGATCAACCCATGGAAGCAATTACCAAGATTAGATATAAGGATTCTGGGGCATTATCCACGCTTACACAGCACGGGAATATCATGCAGGTAGATTTTACTCATCAAGTGAAAGGAATTGCTCCTGGGCAGTCTGCTGTATTCTACGAAGGTGATGACTTGTTAGGTGGAGGGTTTTTAATGAAAGAGTAAAATTAATTGCTTTTCAAAATTGCATAAAAAAATGCGATGTGTTAACCACATCGCATTTTTTATATAGCTGAAAACGCTTAAGATAATTTCGCAACTTCTTGAGCTAAATCAATGATTTTGTTGGAATAACCCCATTCGTTATCATACCAAGAAACCACTTTCACGAAGTTATCATTCAATGAAATACCAGCTTTAGCATCGAAGATGGAAGTACGAGCATCTCCTAAGAAATCAGTAGATACAACCTCATCTTCAGTATAACCTAAAATACCTTTTAATTCACCTTCAGAAGCTTCTTTCATGGCAGTTTTGATTTCTTCGTAAGAAGCACCTTTAGCTAATCTTACTGTTAAATCTACTACAGAAACGTCAGCAGTAGGTACACGTAAAGACATACCTGTTAATTTACCTTTTAATTCAGGTAATACTAATCCTACAGCTTTAGCAGCACCTGTAGAAGAAGGGATGATGTTTTGGTAAGCACCACGTCCACCTCTCCAGTCTTTTACTGAAGGACCATCTACTGTTTTTTGAGTAGCTGTTACAGCGTGTACTGTAGTCATTAATCCTTCAACAATACCAAATTTATCATTCAATACTTTTGCGATAGGAGCAAGACAGTTGGTTGTACAAGAAGCGTTAGAGACAATATTGTATTCTGCTTTTAATTCTTTGTGGTTTACACCCATTACGAAAGTAGGGGTGTCATCTTTTGCAGGAGCAGACATAATTACTTTTTTCGCACCAGCTTCAATGTGTTTTTGAGCTAACTCTTGAGTTAAGAAAAATCCTGTAGATTCAATAATAACTTCTGCACCTACTTCATCCCACTTAAGATTAGCAGGGTCTTTCTCTGCAGTGATACGAATCGTTTTACCGTTTACCACTAAGTGGCCATCTTTAACTTCAACAGTTCCATCAAATTGACCGTGTGTTGAATCGTATTTTAACATATAGGCTAAGTAGTCAGGCTCAACTAAATCATTGATACCAACTACTTCAATATCGCTACGTTTTACAGCAGCTCTAAAAGCTAAACGACCAATACGGCCAAATCCGTTAATTCCAATTTTCATTTTTACTAATTTTTATTTAAATAATATTTTAATAGATTTTGAACAGGCTCGCGAATGATAGTACCTATACTAAGATGATGATCATTCGCAATTTGCCTTAACCATTCTGAATAATTATTAGCTACTGATCCAGTAAAGCTAAAAATAGCATCAGGGTATGATTCTGAGAGTGGTATGAGGTAAGTTTTTACGTAGATATCCAATCCCTTTTTGATAATTCCTTCCATATACGGATCATCCTTGTTTTCTAGGATGAAATCGGCGAATGAAGTTAAGAAAATATTAGGGTTTGGTGTATTGTAGGTTTTATCAAGAATTGTCTTTCGATCAATATTATGTTTTCGGACAAACTTATCTTTAAAACCCGGAGGCATGGATTCGGTAAGAAAATCTTTAAGAATTTGCCTGGCTTGCCAATTGGTCGAGCCTTCATCAGCAAGGATATAACCTAATCCGTAATTGTTTTCTATTATTTTTTTTCCGTTGTAATAGGCCGCATTGGAACCACTTCCAATAATACCAATGATTCCTTTTTCATTACTAAAGGTAGAAATAGCAGAAGCCAAAACATCATGGCTTGCTTTCACTTTAGCATTTTTAAAAAATTGGGTAAATACGCGTTCTATTTTTTCTTGTCTTTCTTTGGAAGATGCACCTGCACCGAAAAAGTAGATTTTTCGAATACGTTCTGCATTATTGATGAGTTGGGTATTTTTATTGAGAAGTTGATAAATGAACCGTTCCTCTTGGATATAAGGGTTGATACCCGTGGTCCGGAAACCATGTAATATCCTTCCTTTTTCTGCTAATCGCCAATCCGCATAACGGGAACCACTATATACAACTGCAATCATAATAAATTATATGTTCATAATTTGGGCGATTTTCAATAATTCCTCATCTAATTTTAGTTCCTTACCACGCAAGGCTTCTTCTAAACTTGTAGAAACTATTTGACTGCCTCTAATTCCAACGGTTGCACTACGATTTCCTCTGATTAATTCGTTTACTGCAAAGTAACCCATACGAGTTGCAAGTACACGATCAAAGCTACTTGGAGAGCCGCCACGTTGTAAATGTCCTAATATACTAACTTTTGTGTCATAAAAATCAAATTTTTCTTTCACTCGTTTAGCAACATTGTACGCGCCACCATTTTTATCGCCTTCTGCAACAATCACAATCATGGAAGTTTTATTTCTTTCTCGAGCTTCTTCCAAGGAATCGATGAGTTCATCAATAGCCGTTTCTTTTTCAGGAAGCATTAAGGCTTCAGCTCCACCAGCTACACCGGCATTCAATGCTATACATCCGGAATCTCTGCCCATTACTTCCACAAAAAATAAACGATTGTGTGATGCTGCGGTATCTTTAATTTTATCGATGGCTTCGATCACCGTATTATTAGCAGTATCAAAGCCTAAGGTATAATCAGATCCATAAAGGTCATTATCTATAGTTCCAGGGATACACATGACTGGAATATCGTATTCTTTTGAAAATAGCTCTGCACCAGTAAATGTTCCATCGCCACCAATAGCGACCAAAGCGTCAATTCCAGCAGCTTTGATTTGATCATACGCCTTTTTTCTCCCCTCAGGAGTTCTAAATTCAGCACATCTTGCTGATTTTAAAACAGTACCTCCTTTTTGTAAAATGGAACTTACAGATCGACTAACCATTTCTTTGAAATCGCCTTCGATCATTCCTTCATATCCTCTATATATTCCTGTAACTTTAATGCCGTTATATAATGCTGTGCGGACCACTGCGCGAATGGCTGCATTCATGCCAGGAGCATCTCCTCCCGAAGTATAAACGCCAATCCTTTCAATTTTATTCATTTGCACATAGATTTTTTGAATTACGAATATAATGTGTATTTCTTACACTATTAAATTTTTTTAGTAATTTGTTTGTGGATTTGTTATAATTGTTCATAAATTAATGAAGTTAGGATAGTCAATTTAAACAAAGAGCTACTGTGCAAACCCATTTTACCATTGATTGTGTCATCTTAACTTTTGATGATGGCGAATTGAAAGTTTTACTTGCTGAAAGGAATGAATACCCTTACAAAGATTGGTGGGCTTTACCTGGATATTTTGTCAATAAATATGAAGAAATGGAAGATGCGGTATCACGTATCTTGCTCGAGATGACAGGTCTTAAAGATATTTATATGGATCAATTAGCTGCCTTCGCTGGGGTGAAAAGACATCCTGAAGGTAGGATTTTGACCGTAGCTTATTTAGCATTAGTTCAATTGGATGAAGTGCGAAATAAAATTGCGACAGGTACTTCTTATATGAAACAGTTAAAGTGGTTTTCTATTACTGAATTGCCTGATTTAGCTTTCGATCACAAGGAAATCATTGAGTTAAGTATAGATCGCTTGAAAAGATCTGTTACATATTCTACTGCACCATACGAATTATTACCTACTAAATTTACTTTAACGCAGCTGCAGCAAGTGTACGAAGGATTGCTAAATAAGAAGTTGGATAAACGTAATTTTAGAAAAAAAATTAATAACTTAGGTTACCTCAAAGAGCTTAACGAATACCAAAAAGGTGTTTCTTACCGCGCAGCCAAACTTTATGCTTTTGATAAAAAGAAATTCTTAAAACAGTTTAATCAGGATTAAATTTTCTAATTGTAGGCTTATTCTAAGTTAAGGAATTGTTAATAAACAATTTTTTGACATTGGAATGATATTATTTGTTTTCTATTTTATACTTTTGAACAATTTTTAGAAAAAGTCAAAAATAATAAAAGGTAAAAAATGGAGAATCGTAAGGAACAAATTATAGAAGTTGCTCTTAAGCGTTTTGCTCATTTTGGATTTCATAAAACAACGATGAATGAAATTGCAGATGACCTACGTATAACTAAGGCAAACTTATATTATTACTATCCTGACAAACCTTCCTTGATTTTAGATGTTTTGTGTGCAGTAATCACAGAGTTGCACGGTAAAGAACATGCTATTGTAGAGGCTTATCAAGGAAATTTATTGTCTTCAATTGATGAAGTATTAGAACTTAAAGCTCGCTTCATGAAGAAATATTATGTGTTCCATATCAATGAGAATTTAGATTGGATAAAAGGGATAGATATCGCAAAGGCACTAGCAGATTTTAATAAAAAGGACATACTGATCATGAGATCCTTATTAGAGAAAGCCGTAGCGAATGAGGATTTGAAATTGAATAATATAGAAGATTATGCGGAATCATTCACAGAAATCTTAAAAGGACTTGACGTTATGCATACCGTTTCGGATATCATCACCGGTATTCCAAATGAAAGTAATGTTGATAAAATATTGGCAAGTCAAAAGAGAGCTGCTCGATTGATTTTCGAAGGTAAATTAACTCGCTTATAACAATATGAAAAATATAAAACTATTCACACTACTATTGTCGGGATTATTTTCCGGACAAATGCTGTTTGCTCAAGAGACCTTGACGTTGCAGGAAGCATTGAAATATGCATTGCAAAATAAAGCGGAAGCCAAAGCAGCTAGTTTAGAGCTGGAAAATGCTCAATATCAAATCGATGAGGTTCGGGCAGGTGCAAAGCCTCAAATTAATGCAGCTGGGACATTAACGTATAATCCTATGCTTCAAAAATCTGCCTTAGATGGTGCATTAATGGGAAGACCTGGTGAAACTATTATGGTGGCTTTTGGACAAAAGTGGCAATCCAATGCTGTACTTACTGTAAATCAGCAAATTTTCAATCAAGCGTTATTCACAGGATTGAAAGTTGCACGATCTACTAAAGAATTTTACATTATTAATAAAGAGCTTAGTGATGAGCAATTAATTGAAAAGGTGTCCAACTCCTATTATCAGGTTTTTCAAACGCAGTTGGCTTTAGAAACAATTGAAACGAATCTGGCGAGTACCACCAAAACGAAAAATGTGATTGAAGGTTTGGTGAAGGCTGGACTGGGGAGACAAATAGATTTGGATAGGATTGTGGTAAACATCAATAATTTGGAATCTCAAAAACAAATTATTACTAACTCCTTAGAACTGGCTGAAAATGCATTGAAGTTTGCTATAGGAATGTCTATGCAGGAGGAAATCGTACTTCCAAAAGAGACTTTCGATATTCAAATCGAGAATGCCACCTTGTCAGATGCAGGATTAGGAAATCGTTCTGAAATTAAGTTGTTGGAAAAACAAGCTGAACTATTAGAATATAACAAGAAATCAATTGTTTCTGGCTATTACCCAACATTATCATTCACTGGAAACCTAGGATATTTAGGTATGGGAAACACATTTCCTATTTTTTCTCCAAATGAAGGTGTGAAATGGTCCGGTTTTTCTGGATTAGGTTTAAACCTTTCTATTCCAATTTTTAATGGTGGAGCGACTAAGGCTAAAGTTAATAAGGCGAATATTCAAATTAGACAATTAGAAGTTCAATTGGAAGATACCAAATTGGGGTTAAGCTTAGCGAATGAAAATGCAAAACAACAGATTAAAAATTCCCTTTTAACCATCAATACCAATCGTTCAAATGTTGGTTTGGCGAAGGAAGTTTTAACAAATACAGAAAATAATTATAAAAATGGTCTTGCTACCTTAACAGAATTATTAGACGCAGAAAATGCTTATTCAGCAGCGCAAAATAATTTGAATACTGCCTTATTAAATTATAAAGTTGCAGAAATTCAATTAATCAAAGCAAACGGAAATTTAAAATCTTTAGTAAACGAATAATTAACTTATCCACTATATGAAACGTGTATTTATATCCATCATTGTAATTGGAGGACTATTAGCAGGAATGTTCTACATCCTGAATAAAAATAAAAAGAAAACCGAAGCAGAAACTGCTGTGGTAGCAGAAAAGAATACGGCTGTTGCAGTACGTATTGACACAGCAAGTATGCAACAAATAAGTTTAGCTTATCAAGCAAACGGAACATTTATGCCGAAACAAGAGGTTACGGTAGCTGCTGAAACAGGCGGTCGCGTAGTTCGTGTTTTAGTAGATGAAGGTTCTCGTGTTTCTGCTGGACAAACCTTGGCAGTTGTGGAAGGTGATCGTTTGAATGTAAATGTAGCAAATGCACAAGCAGGCTACGATAATGCCTTGGCTACTTTACAACGTTATGAAAGTGCCTTAGCAACTGGTGGGGTAACTCAACAACAAGTTGATGCGATGAGATTGCAATTTGAAAGTGCTAAAAACAACTTGAAAAGTGCGAAAATTGTTGCTGGTGATGTAACTATTAAAACTTCCGTAGCTGGAATTGTAAACGCTAGAAAGATTGAACCTGGAGCATATGTAAGTCCTGGTACTGCAGCTTTTGATATTGTTAATGTGAGCACATTGAAATTACGTGTGAATGTAGACGAAAAAAATGTTGCTACTTTGAAGGTTGGTCAATCGGTCGATGTAACTGCAAGTGTTTATGCTGATCAGAAATTTACAGGTCGCATAACCTTCATTGCTCCTAAATCAGATGGTAGTTTAAATTTCCCTGTAGAAATTGAAATTACCAATAATCCAAACAATGAATTGCGTGCAGGTATGTACGGTACAGCAGTATTTGGAGGTGAAGGTTCTACAAATACGTTAGTGGTACCAAGAACTGCATTTGTAGGTAGTATCGCAGATAATAAAATATTTGTATTGAAAAACGGAAAAGCGATTGAGACGAAAGTACAATCAGGAAGAAGTTTTGGTGATTATGTGGAGATTATTGGTGGTTTAACAGCTGGTGACCAAGTAATCATTTCTGGTCAAATCAATTTGAACGACCAAGTTGCAGTTCAGGTAATTAAATAAAAAAGAATACTTACAAAGTATAAGACATGAAGATTACTGAAATATCAATAAAACGTCCCAGTTTAATCATCGTATTGTTTATAATACTGACACTGGGAGGGATATTTTCATACTCCCAATTGGGGTATGAATTGGTACCTAAATTTGAGGTAAATGTAATTACCATTCAAACTGTGTACCCTGGAGCCTCACCAACAGAGGTTGAAAATACAGTAACCAAGAAAATTGAAGATGCTGTATCGTCATTAGAGAATATTAAAAAATTGGAATCCACGTCCATGGAAAACGTTTCCGTGGTGATGATTACGTTGAATGATGAAGCCGACGTCAATTTCCTATTGACAGATGCTCAACGTAAAATAAATGCGATCTTGAATGATCTTCCAGATGATGTTGATGCACCATCGCTAAATAAATTCTCTTTGGATGATGTGGCCATCATGAGTTTAGCCGTTACTTCAAATTTGACGGAGAAACAATTGTATGATTTGTTGGATAATAAGATTCAACCTATTTTCGCCCGTATCAACGGTGTAGCAAAGGTAGATCTTGTGGGTGGTGAAGAACGTGAGATTCAAGTAAGTGTAGATGCCCAAAAGTTGCAAGGCTACGGATTATCAATTGGTCAGGTTCAACAAGTTATTCAACAATCTAACTTAGATTTCCCAACAGGTAATGTTAGTACAAGAGATAGTAGAACAACTATTCGTTTAGCTGGTAAGGTAACGACAATTGATGAGTTAAGAAATCTCCCTATTACAACACCTGCAGGTATTACGATCTTTTTAAAAGATATTGCAGATATTCAAGATGGAATTAAAGAAATCGAGAAAATTGCAAGGTTAGATCAACAGAATACCATTCTATTGCAAGTATTTAAGCAGTCTGATGCAAATGCTGTAGAGGTTTCTAAATTAGTTCAAGAAACTATTCTAACGGTTGAAAAAGACTATGCAAATGACAATATAAAAGTGTTAGTTGCGAATGACTCAACTGATTACACTTTAAATGCTGCAAATAACGTAATGAAAGATTTGGTGATTGCCATTATTTTGGTGGGTTTCATCATGTTATTTTTCTTACACAGTTTACGCAATGCGGCAATCACGATGGTGGCTATTCCATTATCCTTGATTGCTACCTTCATCGGATTGATGTTGATGGGTTATACCTTGAACTTGATGTCTTTATTGGGACTTTCTTTAGTGGTAGGTATCCTGGTGGATGATGCGATTGTTGTAATCGAAAATATTCACCGTCATATGGAGATGGGTAAAAACAAGGTGCGTGCGGCTTATGACGGGGCTAAGGAAATCGGGTTTACAGTATCAGCGATTACTTTAGTAATTGTCGTGGTATTCTTACCTATTGCGATGTCTACCGGTTTAGTGGCTAATATCCTTGCACAATTCTGTGTTACGGTAATTATTTCAACGTTATTATCCTTATTGGTGTCATTTACCGTAGTGCCTTGGTTGTATTCTCGTTTTGGACGTTTAGATCATATTAATCCACATAGCTTTTTTGGTGGTATTATTCACGGTTTTGAAGCAGGATTAACCAAATTCACTAACTGGATTTCCAATATCCTTAAATGGTGTTTAAAAAGTAGAGGAACTAAATTAGCAACTTTAGGAATTGCCTTATTGCTATTCATCGGTTCACTAAGCTTGGCAGGTATGGGATATATTGGATCTGACTTCTTCCCAGCTTCGGATAAAGGAGAATACATGATTCAATTCGAATTAGAAAAAGATGCTTCATTAGAAAAAACTAATGCGTTAACTCAAAAGGCAGAAGAAATTATAAAATCAAAGCCTGAAGTAGAACGTATCATTACAACAGTAGGTCAATCATCTGATGGTGTAATGTCAACAGGTGGGTCAAGATATAAGTCTGAAATCCATGTGGTGATGAAAGATTCTTTCACGGAGAGTTCTAAAGTATATGCTGCTGTCTTGATGCGCGAATTGGAAAAAAAATTAGTCGGAGCGAAAGTAAAATCGGTAAATATGGGTTTAATGGGTGCAGAGCAGGCTCCATTGAAGTTAACTGTTATTGCATCTGATGTTCAAGATGCTGCTGAATTTGCTGAAAAAGCTGCTGCTTTGTTACGCGAAGTTCCAGGGTCTACAGGAGTAAAATTATCATCTGAAGGTGGTAATCCGGAAATCAATGTTAAAGTTGATCGTGAAAAAATGACTTCTTTAGGATTGAATGTAGCTACGGTTGGTATGACCATGCAAACTGCATTCTCTGGAAATACAGATAATAAATTCCGCGCTGGAGATAATGAATACGATATCAATATCCGTTTTGGTGAAAATAGCCGTTCAGATATTAACAACGTACGTGATTTGAAATTTATCAATAACCAAGGTACTGCCATTGCATTAGAGCAATTTGCTGAAATTGGATATGGTTCGGGTCCTTCATTATTAGAGCGTCGCGATAAATCACCTGCAGTTTCTGTACAAGCCGCTGTTGTAGGTCGTTCAATGGGTGAAATTGCAGCTGAATGGGAAGCTAAATTCTCGCAATTGGAGCGCAAACCAGGAGTCGTTTATATTTGGGGAGGTAACATGGAGAGTCAACAAGAAGGTTTTGGTACTTTAGGTATCGCTTTATTAGCAGCTATCTTATTGGTGTACTTGGTAATGGTTTCCTTATATGACAGTTTTGTAACGCCTTTTGTGGTATTATTCTCGATCCCATTATCATTTATTGGAGCTTTAATATTACTGGCATTAACCGGGCAATCTTTGAACATCTTTACCATATTAGGTATTATCATGCTTATCGGTTTGGTAGCGAAGAATGCGATTCTATTGGTTGACTTTGCAAATCACCGTAAAGAAAATGGTGATAATACGCATGATGCCTTAGTAGCTGCCAACCATGCTCGTCTTCGTCCAATTTTGATGACTACAATTGCCATGGTAATAGGTATGGTGCCGATTGCAATGGCTACAGGTGATGGAGCAGATATGAACAGGGGATTAGCGATTGTAATTATTGGTGGATTATTATCTTCCTTATTATTGACATTGGTGGTTGTGCCTGTGGTTTATTCAATATTCGATAGCTTACAACGCCGATTCGGCAAAAAAGAAAAAACGGATTACGCTACATTAATTGATGAAGATTATGTTCCTAATGAACACTACATCGATGAAATGGATGTCAAGCATAATTAATAGTACAATTAATTTATAATAAAAGGGTCTGGATGTTTATTCAGGCCCTTTTTTTGGCTTTAGATTAAACAAAAGTTGGAACAAGCTGTTGTTATATCAAAAGGATAAATATGACAGAACACAACAGAAAAAACTTTTTCCAAAAGGCTTTCGGCATATTAAAAAACTCGGTATTGGGTTTTCTAAATGAAGACAGCATGAAGTACAGTGCCTCTTTAGCATATTACACGATTTTCTCTATCGGTCCTATTCTGGTGTTAATGATTTCCTTAGCAGGAATATTCTTTGGGGAAGACGCGATAAAAGGAAAAGTATTTTCTGAACTAAATGGATTAGTAGGTTCAAATGCTGCCTTGCAAATCCAAGAAGTGATCAAGAACCTGAGCCTTTCGGGTAAATCAAATATGGCGTTAATCATCAGTATTATAACATTACTGGTTGGAGCAACCACCGTATTTGGGGATATTCAAAATTCCATCAATAAGATCTGGCATGTCCGTGCTAAACCTAAAAAAGGTTGGTTAAAGATTTTGATGGATCGATTGCTATCTTCCTCGTTAATAATTGGACTTGGGTTTTTATTGGTGGTCACCTTAGTCATCAACGGAGTTATACTTACCATTACCGATCGCTTATTATATTACTTCCCGGATATGACTGTATATGTCATTGATGGAATAAATTTCTTACTCACCTTTGCAATTACCTTTTTATTATTTGCTATCATATTCAAAGTCCTACCAGATGTCAATATTCAATGGAAAACAGTGAGGATTGGCGCATTGTTTACCACAGTTTTATTTATACTTGGTCGATTTGCCATTGGATTTTACCTATCGAATTCTAACACTGCATCTACCTATGGAGCCGCAGGTTCCATCGTTCTTGTGTTGCTTTGGGTTTATTATACAGCTGCAATTTTATATTTCGGTGCCGTATTTACCCGAGAATACGCCACCTACAAAGGAATCAGTATTGAGCCTTCAGAATTTGCTGTTCATGTAGAAGTTAAGGAGATTGAACGAAATGTCGCAGAAATACCACCTGCTCCTTTAACACAGGAAGAGAAAGTCATTGAAAAATAGGGTGTCTATTTTAATCCGAATGTAGTTTTAGGAACCCATAAAAATCTTGGTCTATAGGCTGAGCCATATTTCCACCAAATTGCTTCGTCATAAGTATTGATATTATAACTCAATAGCAGTTTACCATCTTTTTGAATTTGTGGGTGGAGCATCGCATTATAGGTGAAGAGTTTTAGTGGTTTTAAATTAGGTTCATTGATCCGATGAATTAATCGTTCCTCAGTAAATGGTCCTTGCGGTTGATCTGCCAAATAAGAAAAGATTTCTCCAGGAACTTTTAAACGATCTTGCGTAACAAATAATATTTTTCCATCAACCTTTCTAATACTAAATTGTTCAGATACTAAAGTATGAATCCCAGTTATAGCTTTACTTTGACTGGGATCATAATTCCAAGTTGTACCATCCCAATAGTTTTTTTTTGTAATAGCATGCTGTTTCAATTTGATCTTCATCACATGCAATTCAGAAGTTAAAAGTTCGTTGTTCATTTTTGATCCATACACGTAGATTTCATTTCCTAGTTTCAATACCGCATGTCCATAGTGTATAGGTTGTTCTGCAGAAATGAAATCAACCTTTTTGATGGTCCGAAAAGTTTTTGAATCCACGAATAACAAATCACAGCCTTCATATTGAAATGCAAAAGGTCCAGATTCTCCTTCCTTCTTGCTGTATTTCGACATGAATAGTAAGAGCTGGTTTTTATCCATTAAACCATCTCCTGGCCAATACCACATCGAATTCCCTTGTACACCAGGAACCTCAAACAGGGATTTAGGATGATCCAAATTTCCCTGATACAACTGCTTTATTTCATTTCCCTTTAAAACCGTAGCTGTATTTCCTGATATAAATTTTAAAGGGGGCATTTTAATATCCCGCTCTATTTTCCCTAAAAAACTATCTCCCCAAAGAAACAAGGACTTATTATTACCTAAATCAATAGAAATACAACCATCAGCACCAGATAGTTCTCCTGTTGATTGTGGTAGAAGTAATTCTGCGAAGCTACTATCTACTTCAAGTGTATCTGTCCAAAATTGCCCTTGATGTTTAACGATATGGACATTTATTCCTAGTGTATAAATTTGGGTAAATAGGAGTAGGTTAAAAAGAGGTTTGATAAGCATAATTATTTTATAGCATAGAATTCTTTAACGCGTTTTTCTAAATCTTCCATGATGACCGAACTGAAATCAATATTTGTTAATTGGTTAATGTGGTATAAAGCCCCCGGACTAAATACATTAATCTCCATAATTTTATCGCCCACGATATCTAAACCAACCAAATACATCTTATCCTGCTTCAATTTATCTTTAACCTTATCAACTAAAGCCAAGATCGAATCGTCAATTTCTACCTTCTCAGTTTTGGCCCCTTGATGGATGTTACTTCTAAGTTCTTGGCTTCCTTGTACTCTTCGTACTGCTGCATACTTTCCGTCTACCAATAAAGGTTCACCATCTAGTAAAAAGAAACGTATATCACCTTCGGCTGCTTTCGGTAAATATTCTTGAGCAATGACATAACCATCACGTGCAATAGCTTCTACGGTCTGTTTTAAATTTAAACGATCTTCATATTGAATTAAAAATACATTCTTTCCACCAGAACCTTTTAAAGGTTTAAGAATAATTTTTTCCTGTTGTTTCTCTAAAAATCGCAATACATCCTTATGATTTCTAGTGACTAAGGTTTTTGGACGAATGGATCTATCAAAATTTTCTAAATACAATTTATTGTTCGCTTGAATAAGGCAATCAGGATCATTAATAACGAATCGACCATTCGCCTTGACAAGTTGTGCAAATTGGATTCCTGTAGCTGCAGCCCATGGTCTATTGATCATATCCAAAGTAGGATCAAATCGAAGCCACAATACATCGATATCATTCATGTCCACTAATGTTTTTTCACTAGCTTTTAACACTTCGATTAATTTGGAATTACTTTCAATATCCAATTGCTCAGACGGATTGACAATACGACAATGAGCTTTTATTGTCTGTTCTTCCTCATATACAAAATCTGCTAAGCCGATATATAAGATTTGATGCCCTCTTTGTAAGGCTTTTAATGCTAATAAAGTGGTAGTGAATTTTTCTTCTTCTTTGTGGGTCTGGTTGATTAAGAAAGCTATTTTCATATACTATATAAGGTTTAGTTTAAATTAATTTGAAGATTGATCCTTTTGTTTTAGCATCTTTCCATTTATCAGAATATTCTGGAAACAAATACCGGGGGGTTATAGCTGGAGGAATTAAGATTTCGCGTTGAAGTAAATCCTTAATGATTGGTAAATAATCCTTTCTGATTTTCCCCATCATTAGAAGATGGATATTGTTTCCCTCTTTTAAATAGTTCAACAATTCCATTATACCTTTCAAATACAGGGCATCTTTAGTCAGCCCTCCACCGCGATATACACGCATCACAATCTGGAAAGCCGTTTCTGTTTTAAAACCATACTGGGCCACCAAAAGGTCAAAGGTGTCAATAAAATTATTTCCCAATAACATGTGTTGAACCGCAATTACCCGAGCAGCAATAATTCGCAAGCGATCATTGTTTAAACCATCCACTATAAACTCAGATAATACAGCCAATCCTTCCTGAAGCTCTTCATATCCTGGAACTCCCAAACTGAAAAGATTTAATGGCTGCATACGTCCATTAAAATAAGTCACTACATGCGTCCCGATTTCATGTTGTATTAGGGCTAAGGCTCTCGTTTTGCTCAATCTATATTCCTTGCTTATGTTTAGCGCTCCTCTATTCACCATCACCCCTGAAATGTCTTCGCGTATCCGAATAGGGCAATTAAAATCCGGATCTTGCTGTTGTAAGAAACGGACCTCCTCTCTGGCTAATTTTGCAAAGTCATTGGCATCCATAAATTCCTCATTTTTAGTGTTGGTATTTTCCGATTCTGTCATCATCAGAATTGCCATTGCCGTATTGTATAATTTCTCAGAAACATTGCCAAATACTTGTAGACTTCCATGCACGAAATCTTCTTTACCACGATCGGCAAGCATCGTGATGGTTGAATCTAATTCAGATCGTTTATCTCGGAAAATATAACCCATGGTTGGATCGTAAATATCCTCAATCCTTAAATTATACAACCTTCTTTTCACTAAGTCAGGGTCGATATGCAAAGGTCTATAGAGGAATTTAGGTGCTTTCCAATACTTGTCTTTCTTAAATTGTAACCATGCCTCATGGGTATTTAAGGGGGTTACCATCAGCAAGAAATCAAACTTTTTACTTTCTTGAGCCAAGGCACGGTCAATTTCATTCATTAAGGGTGTTAGTTCTTGATGAAAATTTATCTTTTGTGCCGTAGCATTTAAATGGGTGTAGACCCTTAAAAACTCAAAAAATAAACGAGATAAAGATTTAGCTAAGGTTTCCCGATAAATACGCATTAATATGGGCAATGCATTTTCATGTTCATCCAAATAATTTTGCTTTATAGAAATTCCTAACAGCAGAATTTGTTTGTTTTGAAGCTCCTTCTTCGTATATAAAGATTTTAATGGTTCAGGTTGTGGGATATTAAGCTCCTTGGCTAAATCGACATGAATGTCTGAACTTTCTTTTCGTATGTTCTTTTGAAGGTATTCCGCTAGCGGTAACATATCCTTTTGACCTATATGCAATTTGATATCCTCTTTCTGATTCTCGGGTGCAACCCAAGCTTCGACCAGTAAACAAGCTCCAAACTCTTGAGCCAAGGTTTCTGCTATTGGATGAAGCCAGGATTCAAAATCAAATTCTCCAGATTTGCAGATGATGCTTGCATTTTCTGTTCGAGCTAAGTCAGATATCATTTTGTCTTTCCCCTCACTACTCGGAATCCGATAAATAAATACATAAGGAACAACTTTCTGAAAAACAAATTTCCCTACATTGGGTATTTGATAATGGATTGGATGTCTCTTCTGTATAGAATTTATAATGCCAGGTAATCCTTTATTTTTTTCCATAATCATCAAAATAGGTTTTCAAAACGGTTAAGGAATTTGTTAATAATTCATTGCACGCTTGAATCCGAGAATTATCGGGTATGCCAGTCCATTCATCCATAAAATCTTTCCGAAATTCAATGGATAGCACACATCCAAATTCTCCAAAACGTTCGTTGATGAGCTGTGATAGATATCCACCTCGAAATTTTATGTTTTCGCGTATGTCTATAGCTTGCTCATAGAGCTGCTGTCCGCTGATATAATCCATCCAAGTATGAACTAGATTGAACCATTTGGAATGCACAGGACCAGTTCCTAAATTAATTTGAGGATTTTCTAATTCATTGAGCACATCACTGGAAGATAGACGTTTAGCATTATAACTATGAATGTCATAAATCACAAAATATCCATATTGATTGATCGTATCTTGAATTAAATCAATAATGGTTTGATAGATGCGTTGATGATCATCTTGTAAATTTTTGATATATGCTGAAGGAAGAGATTCTTCCCAAACCTCTAGTCCCCAAGCTTGTTCTGGTCTCAAATAAATCGCATCATCTAATTTTCTATTGATGTCCAATTGAAACCTAGAGCTCTTCATGATAAACTGATTCATGGGTAAATCCGCTATCCGTTGGGTAAATGGATCTTCTTCTCGCAGTCGTTCTTGGTCATCCAATCGCTGAAAAGGCAAAAGGTTGGGATGGATATCATGGCCATCATGTATAGCAAAAGCCCAGAATGGTTGATTAAATTGTTGTATATGGAATTCATTATAATGTAACATGGATACCGCTTAGATTCACTATTAAAAACAACTTTAGCAATAAATAGTTTATATATAACAGGTTTAGTTGGGAATTAATTGCTTGTACAATTAAAAAATGCCTGTTGTTAAAAGTTTATAACCATCTGAATACTAATATAGTAACTATATACGTTATATTTGATAACCAATTTTAAAAAAGGAGGTCATTATGAACCTAATTCAACGCATTGAACATTGGGGTGACATGCATCACCCTCGCTGGATTGATTTCGTTCGGATTATGCTGGGAATTCTTTTATTTGCCAAAGGGGTAAGTTTTATTATGGACAGGAATTCTGTAGCTAATTTAATCGAAAAAACTCATTTCCAACTTTCCATTTGGAGCGCAGTACATTATGTGGTATTTGCACATGTCGTAGGAGGAATTTTTATCGCATTAGGATTGCGGACGCGCCTCGCTGCGGCAGTTCAAATTCCCATTCTTTTCGCTGCAGTATTCTTCATCAACATCACAAACGGATTCAGTTTTTTAAACTCTGAATTCTGGCTTTCGCTATTGGTGTTGATTTTACTGATTTATTTCATGGTCGTCGGCTCAGGACCTTTATCATTAGATAAAGCAATGGATAAACCAGGCTATATGAGAAGGATTTAATCCATTGGTATTTCCTTATTGATGTTGTTGGGCCTTCTAGCGAAGGCCTTTTTCTTTATTTTTTCTCAAACTCAATAAACAATTCAGCACCTTGTCTTTCCGGAATACTATCCTTGCATGCTGTCAATTGCAATAAATTAAATAGCGGTTCAAATAAAGTCTGGTATTCTGAAGCAGTTCCACCGAAGGGAGGTCTAATCTTTTCAAATTCTATATCGAATAACAAACCTATTAATTTGCCTTTATCTCTTAATAATTCAGCAGTTTTGAGAACATATTGAGGCCTTAATGCTGGATCAATTGCACAGAAAAATGTTTGTTCAATGATCACATCAAAAGTAGCGTTTAGCTCAAAAAAATCTCCGCAAATAATTTCAACTTCCTGATTGTCTTTGAATTTTTCCCGAAGAATTTCAACAGCCTTCTCGGCTATATCTATTAATGTAATTCGTTTAAAACCTGATGAAATCAGGGCACTCGCTTCGTAGGCATTACCACATCCAGGAATTAATATCCTTGCCTCTTTATTGACAAACTTATTCATATAGGCTATGATAGAAGGGGAAGGATATCCAATATCCCAGCCTTTTCGATTCGTAATCCAACGGTCGTTCCAATAGTCTTTTTTTATCGAATCACTCATCTCATTCCTTGTTAACTATTAATTATCTTGATGCAATACTTCATCCATAGCCTTTTCCTCCAAGATATAACAACCCGCTTCCGAAGGATGGTCTAAAACCCAACTATTAGCGTTTTCATTTTTGATTAATTGAATAATCATAAAATCACCTATTGCTGCCATGGTAAAAAATGCAGCAAATAGCATTAACGAGAAACTACCCATGATAAGTGCTATAATTGCGGGAATAAATCCCAATATTATAGCAGGCATGATGGCACCAATAATGTAATGCTTTAATAATAAAGGCTCCTTACAATGACAATATGGGGTCATCATCTGTTTTAATATCCCAAATTTGATGGATTTAAATCCCTGTTTAGCATAAATAGCCCAAGATATTCCATGGATTAGCTCATGAAGAACGATTCCAACAATTAAAACAAAGAATGGAACAAAACCTGAAAATATTCCGTATTGTTTAAAAAAACTCTGCGTATTCTTCCAAAAGTTTCCATTACTAAATTGATCTGACCAAATAAAAAAGTAAGGAACAAAATATAGCAAGCTGATGGGTATTAAAATAATTAAGCCCCATTGGTTAGCTTTTACTAAATCTATTGTCAATTGTTTTTTATTGTAATTTTCTAAGTTCATGTATTAAATTAAACGATTCTATAGTTGTTAAAAGTCTTCCAGTATTTGTCTTTGAAAATATCAAAATCTATTTCCATTCTCTGTTGATATTTTTGCTGAATTAGTTTTGCCATTCTAGTTGCTTGACGATATTCCCTACAGGCTATAAATAATTCACGTCTTCCATCCAGTGTTTCTGTTCCAATTTGTATATAACCTGCTGATTCAGGCAATAGGGTTTCCATATCCGATTGAATGTTTTCAAACAAATTTAAAGACGAGTCATCAGGTAAACCGAGCTCATCTTTTGGTTGATAATTTTGAATGATGACGAGCATCCAGGGATGAGAAGCTTTATATTCCCATTCCAATGCCTTGCAATTTATCACGGAAAGCATGGGAATACCTTGGTCAACTGTACCTTCAAACAGCGTTAATTCGTCCTCGAGTGAATTATAATTTACTTGTTGATATTTTTCCAAAAATTCTTTTTCTCTCCAGATGATATAATCTTTGAGTTTTTCTACGGATATCAATTCGTCAATATCCTTTCCTGGACCTCGTAATTCAATGTGGTCTATTTTTTCCATAATGAGTTCTTCACCCAGAAAATTATCTAAGAAAATATACACTCCATTTAAAAGCTCTTGATGAGCCTCTACATGGTATTGGTCGTAAACAAACACTAAATTTATTTCATCAGGATATTGATCCTGATTATTCGGATAGAATTGGATGTTTTCTGAATTAAAATAAAAATCTCCTGATTTAACTCCAAAACCATTAATCTTCATAGCTCTTTTAAGCGCTTTAAATTTCCAATTCGAAATTGCAGGTGCAGAACTTGCCAAATCCTCCGCATGGATGACATATTTTAATATACCATCAGGAGTGAAAATAAGTTCAGCATCTCCATCAGCATCTAAGCCAACTAAAAAATTAATCTGAAGATCTAATTGATCCAATCGCAGAGCGAAATCTTCTACGAATCGTTTCTCAACCTCATGTCCACTTTTAATGATTTGGTGAAATTCTTTGCTATGTAACTTAAACCAATTCCAAAATTCTGAGTAAGGAGAATCTTCTAGAGGATTTTCATTTTTATTAAATAGCTTTTGAAATATTTTTTTCATTGAATACTAATCATCACCAATTTCTTTAATAAAAATGGTTCGATTTAAATATAAGAAAAATGAAAAGAAGATTTTATTTAGATTATTTGATATTAGTTTTTTTGAAATTCTAGAATCATCGGTTCATTGTAACGATTAACCATTTCCAAAATCAGTTGTTGGGTAGTCAATTTGTTAATATAAAATTCAAATTCTATCATATCTTCTTCTTGAAATACTATACGAAGTAGCTGTTTTTTATCTACTGGTTTAACGCTAAAATTTCCTGAAATCACTTTACCATTACCATCTTTATAGTTGAATAAACCTGCTGATGAAAAATGGATTGTAAATCCTTTATTGTTTAATTCAATATTACTTTTGCTCATTTTCCAGGATCCAAAAATGTTTGTTGCGTTTTTTTCTATTGATTCAGTGGTTTCTTTCTTGCATCCAACAAAAATTAATAGACAGAATAAAATGAAAGAAAACCTAGTCATTTTAGGTGTTAGATGGAGGTTTATTGTTTTCATTTTTAGGTAATTATCTGTTTTTAAAGCTTGAAAATAGACAGGTAAATTTCAAACACATCGCATTAGAAATAAAGATATTTAAACATACGAAATATTTTTTTTTATTTTTTTTTCGAATAAGGGGGTAACAAATTTTCAATATGCTTTATATCCTAATAGAAGCGCAAGCTTAGGCGGATTCCGAAAAGCCTTTAGAGTAGGATTTAAAAACTAAAAATAACATATTATGAAAACTTTACAAAACCTAATGTCAGTACTATTAATCAGTGCATTAAGCTTCACCTCATGTAACAAAGCTGAAGATGTGGAACTCATCCAAAAAGTCGAAGTAGAAGTAACTACAAAGCAAATGCAAAATGAAAAAAATCCTCATGATCAGGAGGGAGCTTTACATAACAGCTACTTAGATTTCTTTGCTAAAAAAATGGACGGCAAGAAAGAAATGAATCAAGATAAATTGTTGAAATTATACAGTGAATTTTATGCCTCCCAAAAAATGGATTTTGGAGACGAACAAATTAATGGCTATAAAAAATTATTTGAAGCCTATGATATGATGGCTATTGGTAGACCACTACCTGTATTACCTACCAATCTTTGCCGATGGTTCCCTGCTATTTGTGATTTGTTTTCTCCTTCGCCTACTTTCCCATTTGGATTACCTACTGGATTATTAAATGAAGATAATGGGGGCACATCAACCGAGCGTACGTTGAAATTCATTGAACAAATCAAAGCGAATGAAACGAAATTACTGGCTGATAAATCCTTAACCGAGGAAAAAAGAGAAGCTTTATTGAGCCAACATGCTGTAGCACGTTACTCTGCCGGATACTGGCACAATGTCAATGCCATTCAAAAAAGTAAAAGCCCTTACTTTGAAACATTTCAAGAAGCAGATGTTCAAGCGCTTTGTCATACCTGTGATGTGGTTGGTGCAGATGCAGCAGGAGCAGCAGTAGGAGCCTTAGTAGGTGGAGTAGGTGCTGGACCTGGTGCAGCAGTTGCAAGCGGAGCTGCCGTTCTTGAAAAAGCTTGGAAATGGTTTTGGAATTAAATAATCAAATTCTTTCCCTACAATATGTAAAACGATCAGGGTTAGTGTCATGCTAATCCTGATTTTTTTTATTTTTAATTTTATATAACAACCTATTTCTTCTTGTTTATCTATTATTTATTTCTTGACCAATGCTTTTAAAGTAACCATCATTATACATATCCTAGTAATTAATTGTTCGAATTATTTAATACATTAGCCATTTAAACTTAAACCTGATTCACTAGTGACTTATACTCGATACCTACCTATTTTATTTTTACTCCTCATTCCAACTTTTCTCCAAGCGCAGCAAGATCGAAAAGAAGTCGTCACGTTCGAAGACGCCTACAAAAGAAAATATCAAATACACAAAATTCCAGAAAAGCAATTCAAGATTGATGGAAAATTAGATGAAGACACTTGGCAACAAGAAGGGGAGTGGTCCGAAAAATTTTCCCAAGTCATTCCTTTTGAGCGAGTATTTACAGCCTCTTGGACGAGGGTGAAATTATTTTTCGATGATGAAAACATTTATGTAGGTGTATATTGCAAGGATGCGCATCCCGAAACGATGAATGCATTTATTGGAAACAGGGATGATAATAGCAATGGTGATTTAATCAGTATTGCTTTCGATACGTATCACGATTATCGGGTAGCACCCGAATTTAACATCAACTTAGGAGGAAACAAAACAGATCTCACGGTTACCGATAAACTGTCTGTCAATTTAAGCTGGAATGCCGTTTGGGAGGGGAGAACGCATATCAATATGGCTGATTCATCCTGGACAGCAGAATTACGAATTCCTTTTAGTCAGCTCAGGTACAATCAAGACAATGCCGATGGTATCTGGGGACTCCATGTACGTCGCATCATTCGAAGAAATAATGAAGTGCAAAACTGGAGCCTCATCCCTATAAAAAACAATGGCCATGTATTTTCATTTGGTGAAATGCATGGAATGAAAGATTTACCAAAACCACGAGGAATAGAATTTTTACCTTATGGCATGAGTAAATTTATCAAGGAACCTAAAATTGAAAATAGCCCCTATCAAAAAGGGCAAAGTTGGAAAGCAAATGCTGGGCTAGATGCTAAATTAGCGCTAAGCGACTATACCATGGACATCACTGTGAATCCGGACTATGGGCAGGTAGAATTAGATCCTTCCGTGATGAACCTTTCTGCTTATGAAGTTTTTTACGAAGAGAAACGTCCTTTTTTTCTAGAAGGAAAGCATATTCTGGAATTTGATAATAACGAAGGAGGTATGATGTTTTATTCTCGAAGAGTGGGTGCGAGACCTACCTATCAACCTGAAAATATAGATAATATCCAAAGCTTCGCAAGTACTCCAACCCCAATTCCTATTCTTGGGGCAATGAAAATAACAGGAACCAATAAAAACGGAGTGACCATTGGTCTCTTAGAAAGTATTACTGCCAAAACAAAATCACATGTGTATAGAAATGGATTAGAAAGTCTGGAAGTAACTGAACCTTTGACAAACTACACGGTTGCTAGAATTCAAAAAAATTGGGATGGTAATACCCTTTTGGGAGGGATGTTTACCTCTACTAATCGAAAATTAGATCAAGAGCACCTCAAAAATATACTCATTGAAAATGCCTTAACAGGAGGAGTTGATTTTACGCAATATTTTTCCAATCGTTTATATTATATCGATGCGAAAGCCATGTTAAGTTCCCTCAATGGTTCTAAGGAAGCCATATTGTTCAACAAAAGGAATGCAACACATTATTACCATCGTGAATCAGGAGCGGACTATTTAAACTTAAATCCAGACAAAACAAGTCTCAATGGTACGGGTGGCTTTGTGAAAATTGGAAAAAAAGGAAATGCACAATGGAATTTCTCCGAAGTGTTTAGTTGGGCATCACCAGGCTTCGATTTAAACGATGTGGGCTATATTAAACAATCAGACTACCTTTTGAACGAATCTGAAATTGCCTTCCGAAAAACGGATCCTTGGGGTCCTTTTCGATTTGCTGGAATTAATCTTACACAGAAAAATCAATGGAACTATGGTAAAACTGCCATCAATAATGATGTGGCTATTCGATGGAGAAGTTTGAGCACAGTACATCGCATAGAAGCAGACTGGAAAGAAACATTTAGCTGGAATTCTATCGATAGCCGAAGGTTGCGAGGAGGGCCAGATATTCGATATAACCCTAACTTAGAATCTATCATTGACTTAAGCACAGATAGGGCCAAACGTGTTGTTTTGAAAATGAGGTATGAAGGAAGACACTTTTTTAATCAGCAAACTTCTTACAACCAAATACAGCCCAGCATGATTTTTAGATTAGGAAACCATGTGAAGTTAACAGGGCAATTTAATTACGCCTGGAATCAGGACGATTTACAATACGTTGCCAGTATTTCCAATGCAGATCAACAGGATTATATCATGGGAAATATGAAACAAAACACCTATGGAATTACCATGAATCTACAGGTAAACTTAACACCAGATGTTTCCATTCAATTCTACGGATCACCATTTACCTCTGTTGCACATTATGACCAGTTTAAATTGGCTACAAATACCATGGCCACTTCCTTTAAGGATCGCTTCTACGCATTTAACGATCAACAAATACAAAAACAAGACGAGAACTACACGGCCAATTATGAAAATAGAAATCTAAGCTTTAAAGATCCTGATTTTAGTTTCAATGAATTTCGATCAAACTTAGTCACCCGATGGGAATATAAACCAGGATCCACCATTTACCTCGTTTGGGAACATAATGGATCACGTAGAGAATCCTTATACCAATCAGGCTGGGGAAATAATCTCGAATCCATGTTCGGCTTCCCAGCGAGTAATACCATTATGATGAAATTCAATTATTGGTTTAGCTTATAATTTTGACCACTGAGGAAATGATTTAAATGAATTAACTGAATAGGATATAATTCATTATGTGTTTCTTTCTATTCATTTTTTTCATTTTCCTCATTTCCTCTTGGTTCAAAAAAGGCCCTCCAACGGAAGGCCTTTTATCTAATAGCTGAAATCTGACGTCTCAAATCTAATATCTAATGTCTCATATCTAACGTCTCAAATCTCACATCTCAAGTCTAGTTTACGCTAGAGGAGCAGGAGCTTCTTCTTCAAAAAGAGGAAGATCTTTAATTATTTGATACCAGGTAATAATTTTTTTGATGTCGGAGCTATACACTCTTGCTTCATCATGATTAGGAGCAACTTCTCTAAAGAAATTTCTTAATGTAGTTCCATCAGCTTTAGCATCAGGAGTTTCTCCTCCATTAGTTTTAATTGTTTCGAAAATATCGATCAAACGAATTTCTTCATCCTCACCATAGATGGTAATATCTTCTAAAGTGGCCATTTTAGTAGTAGATAGATTAACAACAGATTTTAATTTTGCTGCATCTAAAGTTTCCAAAACAAACCCACCTTTATTCTGTCCAACTAATTTAAATAGTCCTGGTTTTCCAGTTACCGATACTAATCCTCTTAAATTCATTATGCTTGTATGCTATTAATCTTCGATAATTTCAATGCCTAAAATGCGATCACCTTGACGGATATCGTCCACTAAATCTACGTTTTCAATTACTTTACCAAAACAAGTATGGTTACGATCTAAGTGAGCAGTATTGTTGCGGCTATGGCACACAAAAAATTGAGAACCACCAGTATTACGACCAGCATGAGCCATAGATAACACACCGCGATCATGGTATTGGTTTTCACCAGTTAATTCACAGTCAATTTTATAACCAGGGCCACCAGTTCCAGGCATTCCTGTAGCACCTTCACGGGTATTAGGACATCCACCTTGGATAACGAAATCAGGAATCACACGGTGAAACGTTAATCCATCATAGTATCCAGATTTTGCCAGTTTAATAAAATTAGCGACAGTATTAGGTGCGTCTGCTGTGTAAAATTCCACAGTCATATCGCCCTTTTCAGTTTTAATTATTCCTTTACTCATGTTATTATTTTTTCTATAATAAAACACAAAGATAAGGTTTAAAACGTAATTCGAAAAAGTAGACATTAACTTATTGTTAATGAATAAAATACGATGTTGTTTATCGGTATATTTAAGCATTTGATAGATAACTTAACTTAATTTGAACAATGACCTCAAAAATGGTGATTCGAGAGTGGGCGGAAGCCGATAGACCTCGTGAGAAACTCCTGCAAATTGGACGAAGATCAGTAACAGATGCCGAATTATTAGCGATTATTATTGGGTCTGGGAGTAAAAATGAAACGGCGGTCGCATTATGTAAAAGATTACTCGCCTCGGTAAACAATAATTTATTAGACCTTTCTAAATTGGAATTGTTCGAACTTTGTCAGTTTAAAGGAATTGGCGAAGCCAAAGGAATAATGATTATTGCGGCATTGGAATTGGGGAGGAGAAGACAGGAAGCTGAACCTCAAACTCGTGTTCAGTTAAATAGCAGCAAACTTGCCTACCAATTTTTAAAAAATCAATTGATAGATTTGCCGCATGAAGAATTTTGGGTCATCTACTTGAATACTGCTTGTCAGGTTATCCATCATCAAATGATTGGGCGTGGAGGTAATGACTTTACGCCTGTTGATTGTCGAATTATCATGCGTGCTGCATTAATAAATAAGGCTCATGCCATGATATTAGCACATAATCACCCCTCAGGAACCTTAAAGGCAAGCGAAGCAGATAAACAGCTCACTAAAAAAATTATTGCCGCAGCAAAACTCTTAGATATACATGTGCACGACCATATTATATTTACAGACCATCATTATTTGAGTTTCAAAGATGATGGTTTAATGTAGCTTTTTTCTAAATTTTCTTATCCTATATCAATGCCCAGGCAAACTTTTTTGAGGAATTTTGGTTAATCAAAAAGGAATAAAAATATGGCATATTATAGTATTCATAAAGCAAATAGTAGAGGCGATGCCAATCATGGATGGTTGCATTCAAAACATACCTTTAGTTTCGCAAATTATTACGATCCTACTCGAATGAATTTCGGAGCACTTCGAGTATTAAATGATGATTATGTAGATCCGGGAATGGGCTTTGGTAAACATCCTCATAGCAATATGGAAATTATCAGTATTCCATTGGAAGGCGAACTAGCGCATAACGATAGTATGGGAAACGGATCAGTGATTCGCAAAGGAGATATTCAGGTGATGAGTGCAGGAACCGGTATAGCACATAGTGAATATAATCATAGTAAAACCGATCCTGTTAAATTTCTTCAAATTTGGATAATACCAAATAAAGAAAATGTAACTCCTCGTTATGATCAGATTACGATCAATCATGATTTAGCTAAAGATAATTTTTTGCAAATCCTTTCTCCAAATCCTGAGGATGAGGGCGTTTGGATACACCAAAATGCTTGGTTTCATTTAAGTGATTTTTCTGCAGGAACCGATAAAACCTATGATTTAAAATTAGCAAGTAATGGGGTTTATTTATTTGTACTCTCTGGAGAATTAAACGTGGATGGGCATGAATTAAGTACACGAGATGGTTTAGGAATTATTGATGTGAATCAAATTCAAATTCAAGCGAAAACGAATGCCGAATTTTTAATTATGGAAGTTCCAGTATAGTTAGCAATAATTTTAGTTTTGAACAGCATAACTCAAACGGTTATGCTGTTTTTTTATGGTTTTAACTCAAAGATATCCCATCTTGTTCATTGGAAAAAACCAATAGACGTTTTGAAAAATTAGCTGAATGCTTTTGGTAATTAATGATTATTGCTTTAGGTTAATGTTTAGACTATTGTTTTTTCAGGCATGAATCTTAGGCGCTTCTTCTTTGGATCTTGTTCGGATCTTGTTCGAAAAGTTGCGAACAAGATCCGCAACATCACCCTAGGAAATGTGATATAAAATGCCTCAAAGGCCAATCATAAGCACTGCCAATAGCGATGAGAATAACTAGTTGAAAATAAAAATGAGTTATGGAATTGGTGGATACATAAAAAGCCTTTTTACCTGTTAATGCAATCGCTATATCAGGTGAAAAGGGTTAAAGTAAATGTGCTCTAAATGTAGATTTTAGATACTACAACTTTTATATAAAGCAATAATTGATGGGCATGTTATGGAATTAATCATTTGTTTTTGACTATTAATATGTGTTCAGAATCGATTTCTAGCATTCCATACTCATAACAGAACAGATAAGATTGTCCCTTGCTATTTGTTAATCGATGTGTATGGTAATCAAAGGTTAGTCCTTCTTGGATGAGTTTTAATTTTGGAATTTTAATCATTTTCTCTTCAGCCAAAAAAGTCTGTAGAATTTTTCTGTTTTTACGGAGTTTACGATTAATCGCTCTTAATAAATTCTCCTCCTTACTGTATATTTTATTATTATAAGAATTTCTACAATGATCATCACAGAAACGTTTATCTGTTCTGCCTCGAAGAATATGGTCACACTCCTTGCAATTTCTTGGTTCCATAGTATTTAATTAGGGTTAATAAAGCATTTTTAAGAAGAACTAACCATTTGTAATTACTTATTATACGACTATCATTTCCACTCCTCTCGAAATTAGTCCTTAGAATAATCAATGTGTTTATTCTTAATGGTTAAAAATATAGTTTGTAAGTTAAAATTAAAATTATGAGTACATTAAAAAATTCAGTACAATTAATCGGGAAATTAGCTTTTGATGCGCAGGTCAAATTAAGCCAGCAAGGAGTGAAATATTGTCAATTAAAGTTAGTGACTGCGGAGAAATGGATAGATAAGGTAGATCAGCCGGAAGATTATTTACAATGGCATAACTTAAGCGTATGGGGTGGTCTATGTCAAATTTTAGACAAAAAAGGGGTAAAAGGTAGTTCTTGGTTGGTTCAAGGATGCTTGGTTAATAGGCAATATACCGATAAACAGGGAGTCTCTCAAAAAAGAACAGAAGTTAGGGTGTTGAAACTCATGTTATTAGAAAATGAACAATTGGAAGAATTAGATGCAGAGAAGGAAGATGTAGCTTCCAAGAAAATGTTGGAAACCGAGAGCTAGTAAATAAGGTAATGAACAGAACTTATGAACTAATCTAATTGATTTTAATCAGTTGCGAATTTTGAATTAGTGTGTGTTTCGTATTCGGCTAGCTCCTATAGGACTTGCTGCTTCATTAAAAAAATGGCTTCCAAGTATTTCTTGAAAGCCCTTTTTTAACTTATTTATTGAAATTTATTTTTCCATATTCCAACCAGCAATTTTAGCTACGGTTCTTGGAATATCTGTGTTTTCCATTTTTTTACTGAATTTTTCGGAACCTACACCAATGGCGTAAACAGGAATATAAGCTGCAGAGTGACCTCCGGTATTCCAGCCAATAGAACTTGATCTGTTTAAGGCTTTGATGGCTAATGCAGCAATCTTATCGTTTGTTGCATATAAGCTTTTTTCTGTTTCATTTTGGTGATTGATAAAGCTCTTTTCATAAGCTGCAAAGATAGATTCTTCTTCTTCTTTAGCAGGTTTTACTGTTTTCCATAAGCCAGTATGTACACCTAAAAATTCTTTAACCTGATCCCAACTAGCATTCTGATTTTTAGATCTAAATTCATTAATTAAACCTGATAATGCACCTTGAGAGATTTTTTGAAGATCTAAGTTTGGCAACTTCATGGTGGAGCTACTCACACCAACACCAATACCTCCGGTTTCATGGTCAGCAGTAACAACGATTAATGTTTCATCTGGGTGTTTTAAATAAAACTCATACGCTTTACTTACTGCATCATTGAAATCTAATACTTCTTTTAACGCTGTAGCGCCGTCATTAGCATGACAAGCCCAATCAATTTTTCCACCTTCAACCATTAAGAAAAAGCCTTTATCACCTTTACTTAAGTTTTCGATTGCTGCGGAAGTAATATCAGCTAATTTTAAATCAGCTTCTTGTTGATCAATAGCAAATTTCAAGGCATCCGTACTCGCGCCTTTATCGTTCATTAAAATGAATTTTCCTTGTTGATTTTTCGCCTTTTTATAATCCTCTAAACCATATAGTAATTTATAACCGGCTTTTTCTAATTGAGGAAAAATAGAAGGTGCAGCTTCTTTTTTGGCGTTTAATTCAGGTTTTAAAAAACCTGCTCCGCCAAAGAAATCAAAGTTTGATTTGATAATATCCAAACCGATTTCGTAATACATATCACGATCAGGCTGGTTAGCAAAGAAAGAGGCAGGGGTAGCGTGGTCAATACTTACGCTGGTGGTTATTCCTACTTTCATTCCTTTTTCTTTCGCATAGTAAGCGATGCTTTTATATGGTTTTACTCCCGCGCTATCCATGCCAATCACACCATTCTTAGTTTTATAGCCTACAGCTAAAGCCGTACCACCAGCACCAGAATCTGTTACTCCACTAGAAAGGGAATAGGAGGTGGCAAAAGTAGCGTGAGGAAATTGACTGAAAACTAATGGTACTGTTGTATTTCTTTGGTTTTTAGCTGCTAGGTAAACCTCTGTAGCATGTACTTGATTTAATCCCATACCATCTCCAATCATGAAAAATATGTATTTGGGTTGTTTTTGGGCGAAGGATAATCCTACGAAGACAAATAAGGCTACGAAGAGATTAAATAGGCGTTTATTCATGTTGATCTGTGTTGTTTTTTGCAAAAATAGACTTTGAATGTTAAAATAACATTAATTTAAAAAATAATGCTAATGCAAACAAAATATTACAATAGTTGTTGAGGTATAGAAACTAATTCTATTTAAAAATGGAAAACAAACTAATTCAAGCTGCGCGCGCCCTGTTTGACCAAAATTCAGTGGATTCGCTCGCCAATCAGGAGCAAGTGCCTACAGATCAAATAAACAAAGGGCTAGATGCAGCAATTCCAGCTTTGCTATTAGGTCTACAGCAAAAATCTGTTCCAGAAATGCAAGGATTGTTAGATCGTATCCGAGCTAATTTTTCAGGTAATGACTTTAGCGAACATATACAAGCATGGAAATCGAATCCTAATGGATTTTCATTAGGTTCATCTGTAACCGATGTGGTTGGATCCATCTTTTCTGGTAATTCATCACAGCTTTTGGATAAAATGGCTAGTTTTATTGGTTTGGGTGGTAGTAGCTTGTTAAACATCATCAAGTCTGCACTCCCTGCTGTAATAGCTGCCGTTACGAATAATGGTTCCAGATGGAATGCTCAAGCGATATCGCAGGATTTAAATGAAAACAGATCAGGTTTTCTAAATGCTTTGCCAGCAGGCTTAGCCTCCGGTTTGTTTGGAAGCTCAGCAGACATTCCTTCTGATGTACCAGTTCATGAAGCTATTATTGATCCAGTTGAAAATGTAGTAGTCCACGATCCAATAATTCCAAGCGAAGAACCTAAAATAAATCCAAGAACGACACCTGTAGCAGATTATAGACCTCCAGTTGTGGAAGAGGAGAGAAGAAAATCCGGTGGTTTATGGTGGATTTTGGTACCATTACTTTTATTGTTGTTATGGTTCTTATTTGGGAAATCTTGTAATAGAGAAGAAGATGTACCTGCCGTAGATACCACAGCAACTGTAATAGAACCAGTGGATACATCAGGTGGTATAGATCCTGTAGTTACAACAAGAGAAAATATTATGGTGACTTTGCCGAACAATGAAACCATAAATGCTTATAAAGGAGGGATTGAAGATCAAGTAGTAAATTTTCTGAATTCTGATTATACCAATATGTCTGATGAAGATTTAAAAAATAAATGGTTTGATTTTGATAACCTGAATTTTGAAACTGGAACAGCTAATATATTACCAGAAAGTCAAGTTCAAGTGGATAATCTTGCTGCAATATTTGCTGCATATCCAAATCTTAAAGTAAAAATTGGAGGATATACAGATAAAACAGGAGACGAAAGTATCAATAAGAAATTATCCAATGAGCGAGCGCTAGCTGTAAAAAATGCGCTGACAGCTAAGAATGTTGGCGATAGGGTGGTGGATACAGAGGGTTATGGTTCTGAATTTGCAAAATTTGATGCTTCAGCTCCAGAATCGGATCGGGTAAAAGATAGAAGAGTTTCCATTAGTATCCGTAAATAATTAGTTCATAAAGGTATTTATAACGCTTTAATACAACCATATTAAACTGCTCTAACGAGTTTGTTTAAGATTAAGGGCTACAACAGTAGCCCTTGATTTTTTTATATACGTTGCGGAATTAGCTCCATAAGATTTGGATAACTCAACTCAAGAATGGAAGAAATTCTTTTTCATGAAACAATGCTCGAAAACATTGATTATTTTTGCCGATATGTTAGAAAGTTTGCAAATAAAAATGATTCAGGATGATTTTGAAAAGTTTATTTTGGATCTAAAAAATAAAAACAAGCCTTTAGATTTCGAACTCTTTACCAGGTTCTCCAGTTCCCTATTAAACTTTTATATGGGAAGTAATCTATTATTGCAAATAGATAAAATGGAAGCGACAAAATTACTTTGCCGTTTATTTAATGCAGGCTTTAAAAACAGAATTAGCGTAGAGGATATTCAACAATTGGAGGAATTTATCCTTCAAGATCCAAGTTTGGATTACAGTCTTTTGCAACCTGTTTTTGGATTGTAATTTTTAATCCTTACAAATCCATTATTCCTGAATCGTCCAGGTCAATCGGGAGGTCTGGTATCCACAGGCTTCCGCATAAGACAAATAAAAAGCCTTACGTTCTTCAGAAATAGTTTTCTCCCTAGAAAGAATCCACATATAATCCAAGTTATCTCCAAAAATAAGCACATCTTGGTACTCAGGATTTATTTGAACAATATTGTAATTGGAATAAAAAGGTCCGAAAAAAGAAACTTTTAATGCCCCTTCGGTTTCATCATCGACAAATTTAGCTTTGCCAACACTTTCCTTATGCTTCTCAGTATCAATATCAAAACCTTCATTTCTCACTTTTACCGAGCCATTTTCATTCAGGCTGTAGAAAGCACTTACATTTTTCAAATTTTTCTCCCATTTAAAATCTATTCGGGCAATTTCATACCAAAGTCCTAAGTATCGATTGATATCAAAATTTTTAACCACATCTACTTTAGAACGGACCGGTTTAAAATAATTATAGGCTACTGTACCTAAGGCAACTGCAGTTAAAGCGAGTAGTGATTTCTTTTTATTCATTGTCATATTTTATTAACAAAACAATTCTAAGGCCAAAAATGTTTAGCGAGATTCCTAGCTTTGTCAAAATTTAAAATTTTGTACGGTAAAGACGAAGCAAAAAAAATAAAGGAAACATTTTGGACTAGTTTTGGTCAATACATGTCGGTGATTCCATCTGCAGAAGATCAAAAAATAAATTGGGTCAACTATAAAACAGGAATTAAGCAGCTCTATTTTCGAATGGATGCTAGCAATAAATCCGCGAGTGTATCTATAGAAATCACGCATCCAGATGAAGGCATACGAGCACTAATTGTGGAACAATTTGAGTCTTATGCAGAGATGTTATCGAACGAATTGGGTGAAGATTGGATTTGGGATCGGGAATTCTACGATGACTATGGAAAACCAATGAGCCGTATATATACAGAAATAAATGGAGTGTCTATTTTTAAACGTGAGGATTGGCCAGCATTAATCTCTTTTTTTAAACCTAGAATAATGGCATTAGATCGATTTTGGTCTGCTGCACAATATGGATTTGAACTCTTTAAATAAATAATATAATCATATGAAGTTAGTAGGAAAGTGTTTATTGATCATGCTATTTTTTATGCAATCCCAACAAGTATGGGCTTGGGGAATGACAGGACACCGAGTAATTGCTGAAATTGCAGAGCAACATTTGAGCAAAAAAGCAAAAAGAAATATTCAACAGTTAATAGGTCAACAAAAGTTAGCCTATTGGTCCAACTGGGCTGATTTCATTAAATCTTCTCCAGATACTTTAATTAATAGAACAGGTTCATGGCATTTTATTAACACAGCCGGACATTTGAGCTTCGAAGAGTTTTCAATTGCATTAGCAAACTCACCTCAAGAAAATCTTTATAAGGCTTATATTCAAGTAAAAGAGCAGTTGAAGAATAAAGATCTTTCGTTCGAGAAGCGTCAACAAGCTTTGTATTTCGTGATACATTTACTAGCCGATGCGCACCAACCTATGCATGTGAGTAGAGCAGAGGATTTGGGAGGAAATAAAATTGATATTACGTTCTTTGGTAAACCCGGAAATATACATCGTGTATGGGATAGTGATTTGGTAGATAATGAAAAATATTCATTTATGGAATATGCTCAAATATTGGATTTTAATAAGAGTTTTTATAAACAACATACCAATTCAACTTTGGAACAATGGTTATATGAATCACATCAGTTAGCAAATATCATTTATGAAGATGTAGAAAAGAATAATAAACTTTCTTACGATTATATCTTCAAATTTAAACAACCAATGGAAAATTGCTTATTGAAAGCCGGTTTGCGATTAGCGAAAGAATTAAATGAAATTTTTAGCTAATGGAACGCGGTTAATGGTAATAAAAAAATCCCTGTTTAAATTAACAGGGATTTTTTTATTTTTTAATCCTGGATTAATTGGAAATTTTGAAACAAGGCATGCTCATTATTCTTTCCATGTATATGTAAACCTGGTCTAGGACTTCTGTCCCAAGGAGCTAGATTTTTTATACTAAATTTGTCTCCTTGCACTATAGAAATAGATTTCCATGTACCTGATTTTTCTTTGTAAGATGCAGTCGCATGAAGGTCATCATGCGTTTCAATTTTAATTTCTACTGTTGTAAGATTGGAAGGTATTTCGGTTTCTGAAAGTATGGTCATCTCTTTTTCTTGAACAGACCAGACGATCAGTTTATTTTCTTTTACCCCTAATCCGATCGCCTTATTTAAATCACCATAAATGCTTAAGCCTTTTAATGCTAATTCTGAGGACTGCTTAAGGTCGATAAGGGTAGAAATACGATAATTTGTATGGGTAGGTTTCCAAGTAAGCACTTGCCCTACATGATTTTGAGGGGAGTAAGATCCGGATAAGGATAGGCCAGATTTGGATAGCTTGATCGTAGGTTTGGAATACCTGAAGTCCCATTGGGCAAATAATTGATTTTGTTTCAACTTTTTGAAATCAATCTCAAGGTTTCCTAGCTCTTTAGGATTCTTGTTGGGAATAAAATCAAATACAGGTTGGTTTTTATCCGTCCAAATCAATTTCGCTAATAAGCCTTCTCTTCCAGTATACACATTTCCTTTTTTGTTATAGCCATGAAATAAATAATATGGTTCTCCTTTTTTATCAAGAACAAAGGTTCCATGACCCATGCATTTCCAATCTTCATTGGTGCCTAAAAGTACCGTTTCTCCTACATCTTCATAGGGGCCAGTAATTGATTTTGATCGTACAGCTTGTACATGATAATCGCAGCCAGGACCACAGCAGGCTCCTGCGGAATAAAATAGGTAATAGTAACCGTCTTTTTTAACAAAGCTTTGTCCTTCAATACCAATTCGTGCAGTATCTAACAGTAATGAAAAAGGTTCTCCTTCTAATGTTAATCCGTCATTGGATAGTTTACTACCGATAAGTTCAATAGGTCTTTGGTCTAAGCCATAGGCTTTCCAGGTCATGTATAATTGACCATTTTCTTCGACCACATAGGCGTCAATGGATTCTGAACCGTAAGCGACCACAATACCTTGATCAACAAAATCACGATCTGGATATTTGGAGGTTGCAACTCCTATACAGGAAACTTGATCTCCTTTTCTTTTGGCAGAGTAATATAAATAGTACGTACCATTGTGGTAGAAGTATTCAGGTGCCCAAAAGGAGGAGGATACCCATTCCGGAGTCTCCGCAAAAACATATCCTTCTTGTTTCCATTCTTTTAAATCTTTGGAAGAATATATAGGAAGATGAGGTCCCCATTCGCTAGAAGTACCTACCGCATAATAGCTGTTGTTGGCAAATATCACCGTAGGATCTGGAAAATCACCTGGTATCGTAGCTTGTATTTGTGCATTAGATTTTCCTGAAAAAAGGAAGAAAAGGACTAAAAAGCTTATCGAAATGAGCTGTTGTAAAGGCTTCTTTTTTATCATAGGTTTTGAATTGTTAAAGTGAAAATAACAATTAAATTTTGAATAAAAAATATGCTAATAGGAATAAGCTAAATAGATTGAGCAAAACAAACAGAGCTAAGTTTAAAAAATTAAGCTTGTATCATTAATTCGTTAACGTCCAATCGAAAAAGGATCCTTTTGCAAGTAATTGGGTAGCGCTTAGTGAAAATGAAAAATCCATATAATCTGATGAGCAAGCAGTACTATCGGCACAGCAAAATTGCCGATCTATTTGAAAGTTCATTCTGAATTTCCCTGACTCATTTGATTCGTTGAATTCAAATTGAGTTATTTTAAAATCGGTAGGATTTGGAGCTCCATCCTTATTCTGTAGTTGATCAAATATAAATTGTTTTAATGCTTTTAATATTTCCTCTGGAATGTAATGGATTAACAAACTAGGGTTTTCTTTTAAGGAAGATAAATCTAATGTTGCTGTAGCTATGCTGAATTTAAATTCTTGTGAATTCATGGTGGATTGTTTTTAGTAGTCGTTCGTAATCTGGAAAATATTGGGGGGCGGATTTGAGGCTATCTTCTAAAGTAGTTTGAAGAGCTTGTAAAGCTAAATATACGATAAACTCATTGGTTCTTAAACTTAAAAGTTGATTGTTTTTATTAAAACAAATGTTCTGTGTTACCAAATCAACTATAAATGGCCTAGTTTTTAATTTTTTAAAAACAATATCATTGCTCATCAATTGAAGTTGTTCTTCCCAGTTACTAAGCATTCCAATGATGGAATCTTCGAAAAAATCATCTTTAATCCTGCTAAGAAAAGTAGGCTTCGTGATATCAGCATTTTTGGGAATGAAGTAATGAATGATGGAATTCTTTAAAAATGATTTTTGCTTACCTGTTCTATGAATTTTTACAGGATAAACCTGATCGAAAATACTGACTTTAATGTATTCTAAAATAGGTAGCTGTTCTGGAATAAAGATGCGTTTGTCAGGCTGGTACTCTTTAACATATTGTACTACATCTGAAATAGACAATAAGGCATGGGCATAAATGCAGGGGAGGTTTGGATCGGTATAATCTATATAAATCCCTTCTTGATCTGTACTGATTAGTTTGTATTCCTTGCCTGCAATTGGGATATTCATTAGGTCGAATATAGCCCTTTTCTGAGTAAAATGTAAAGGGATATTTTTTATTATACAAAATAGTTACTTCGATGTCTATGGTAGATTTGTTATGTTTGCATAAGAACGCGTTGCGTTGGAAGGTTTATTATTTTTAAATATTTATGAAGAAAAGCATTTTATTAACGGTTATGATTGCAGGCTTAAGCTATACTCAAGCTCAAGAGAATCATGGCATAAACTTATCCTATATGGATAAATCGGTGCGTCCACAAGATGATTTCTACAATTATGTGAATGGAAATTGGATGAAAACTGCAGTAATCCCTTCGGATAAAGCAAGATGGGGGTCCTTTGATCAACTTGGAGAAAACACCGATATTGCCTCACTGAAAATTTTAACAGAGTCATTGAATAAGACCTTTGAAAAAGGTTCTGATGGACAGAAAATTGCTGACCTGTATAAATCTTATGTAGACTTTGATACCCGAAACAAATTGGGGATCAAACCGATTGAAGAAAGACTAAAAGCAATTGATCAAATTAAAGATTTGAAAGGTTTATACGCTTATTTCCAAAAATACGCCGTTGTAGGAGGTAACCCGTTCTTTGGAGGTTATGTTTCTGCTCACATGAAAAACAGTAATTTAAATACAGTTTATCTTGGAGGTGGTGGTTTAGGTTTAGGACGTAACTATTATCAACAAGTAGATGCTAAAAATACGGAAACTTTAGAGCTGTATCAGCAATACATTAATAACTTATATGCAAAGGTAGATCCTAAAACTCGTGATTTGAAAGGGGTTAAAGTGGTTGCATTTGAGAAGCTGATTGCTTCCAAATTGAAAACTATTGAGGAGTCCCGTGATGCACAGAAAAGATATAATCCAGTTGCTGTAAGCGATTTGGGTAAAATGGTGAAGAATGTGGATGTGGCAAATTACATTAAAACTTTAGGGTTTAATGCGGATACCGTTATCATTAGTGAAATCAAGTATTTTCAATCTTTGGATGAAATTATCAACGCACAGAACTTACCAGTCATCAAAGAATATTTAAAATTCCATGTCATGGATAAGTCTACCGGTTATTTAACTAAAGAATTGGATGATTTATCTTTTGATTTTTACGGTCGTAAATTAAAAGGTCAACAGGAACAACGCGCCTTAGATAAACGTGGACTTTCTTTTGTCAATGGGAATGTGGGTGAACTTTTAGGAAAATTATATGTGAAGGAATATTTCCCTGAAGAAGCGAAACAAGCTTGTCAAGAGATGGTACAATACCTAGTGAAGTCTTTTGATATGCATATCAGAAATTTGGAATGGATGTCTCCAGCTACCAAAGAAAAAGCCTTGGATAAATTGTCTAAGTTTAAAGTGAAAATTGGTTATCCTGATAAATGGAAAGATTATTCTAAATTAACAATAAGCAATTCCTTAATTGAAAACCTAGAAAATATTCAACGTTGGGCATTTGCAGAAAACTTAGCTAAGCAAGGAAAACCAGTGGATAAGAGTGAGTGGGGAATGAATCCTCAAACAGTAAATGCTTACTACAGTCCTTTGTATAATGAAATTGTATTCCCTGCAGCAATTTTACAAGCGCCATTCTACGATTATAAAGCAGATGCTGCGGTAAATTTTGGAGGAATAGGAGCAGTGATTGGTCATGAACTATCTCATGGTTTTGATGATTCTGGATCTCAATATGATGGAAATGGAAACCTGAACAACTGGTGGACTGAAGAGGATAAAGTAAAATTTGAAGCTTCTACAGATGCACTTGTAAAACAATTTGAAGCTTATGAGCCTGTACCGGGAGTATTTGTAAACGGACGATTTACGCTTGGTGAAAATATTGGTGATTTAGGTGGCTCTTCTGTGGCTTTCGATGCGCTACAAATGTATTTGAAAGATAAAGGTAACCCAGGATTAATTGATGGATATACGCAAGAGCAACGCTTCTTCCTGTCTTGGGCGACGATTTGGCGCACCAAAACAACCGATCAGTTTGTGGTAAATCAAGTAAAAACTGATCCGCATTCACCAGCTCAATACCGTGCTATTGGTCCGATTATCAATTTGGATGCTTTTCATAAAGCCTTTGATACTAAACCAGGTGATAAAATGTACTTAGCAAAAGATAAGAGAATTGTAATTTGGTAATTGATTCTTAAAAACAAATAAATAAAAAACGGCTGTTATGGAAAATAACAGCCGTTTTTGTAAAGTGTCTTTTAAATTGTGTTGTAGATGTTTAAAATAATTCTTAAGATTAGTTGGATACTTCTTCAACAGGTGCGTCTGGGGCATTTTCTTGTACGGATTTGATTCCATTAGTTCTACCAGCTTCACTTTCATACATTTCACTAGAACCAATAATTTGTCCATTACCAGCTTTAAGATTGAAATAAAATTTTCCGCTTTTTGCAGTTAATTTATCGAATTTAGTGATGTCAGGGGCATTCTTCTTGACAGATGCTATCCCATTTTCACAAGCAGCTTTGGTGGTATATCCTTCACTGCTTAAAATAACTTGGCCGTTGGAAGCCTTTAAGTTAAACTGAAATTCTCCGTTTTTACGCGTAGAAATAACGAACTTTCCCATATTATATTTTTTTTGTGTTAGTTATCTAATTTACTAAAATTCAATAAAAATTAAATATTACTTTTTTAAAAATTATACTAATCAAGTATTGTACCATTAAAATAAAACCAACGGTTTTGAAGCTTTTTAAATTGGGATTTTTCATGATGTATGCAACTTTCATGCTTCTTGTCTAAATAGTGTGCTTTGAATTCAACGGTGTTTTCCGTCGATTTCACGATTTCTAATCCTTGCCAGCTGTTTTCCTTGCTCCATTGTTCAATAGCTTGCTTTTTTTGAAACCTTCTGCTGTCCGGATGAAATGTGTTGTAAAGAAAATCTATTTTTTGTAGGACAAACCCTACATACCTTGCTCGCATCAATTGTTCAGCGGTGTTAGCAAGTGAAGCATTTAAGTGAATAAGCTCACAGCATTCAGCGTATGAAGAGGTCGATCCACAAGGGCAGGTTCTATGCATAAGGTGTGTTAAATATGTTGGATAATATGGACGTTTCGTAGGATAATGCTTTGTTTTTATCAAAGATACAAATCATTTGAATGTCATAGAAATTCGTGTAATTGGGATGTTACAAACTATAACTTGTATTTTGTCGTTATAGTGAAAAAACCAAACACGTATGACTACATTAAAAAATGAACTCATAGGCACCTGGCAGCTGCTTTCATATATAGAAGTCCCTGTAAAGGGTACTGATTCTTATTTCCCGATGGGAAAAAATCCGAAAGGAATACTAATTTATGGTGCTGATGGGTTTATGTCAGTGAATATTTCGAGTTCAGAACGTTCTAAATTCTCCTCCAATGATCGCTATTTATCTTCCCAAGAAGAAATGCTTTCTTGTGTAAAAGGGTATATCGCTTTTGCAGGCTCATACCAAATAGATAATAATTTGGCAATTGTAAGTTATGCTATTCAATCTTCTTCATTTCCTAATTGGGAAGGAGAGATACAAGAACGTAAAATAGATTTTGAAGGAGATGTGCTCTATTTAAAATCTGTGAATCCTATTCTTTCCAACAATGAATATGTGAATAGTTACATGACTTGGCAACGAGTAGAAAAGTATGAATTACAATCCCGACGTGAACGATTTTTAGATTATCAAATGAGCAATAAGGATAAAATGCCGTCTGACAGCCTTTAAAGGTGGATTTTTGGAGGTATTTTTTTGATGTTTTTTTACATTAAGATGTATAGCAGTTTTTTTGATTTTTCTGTACCTTTGTGCCATCAATTGAAGCTATGAGTGACGCTATAAAACACGAGTGCGGAATTGCACTTATCCGACTGCTAAAACCCTTATCTTATTATCAAGAAAAATACGGTACGCCCTACTACGGCATCAACAAATTGTA
>DAIQBS010000038.1:0-40341 GCA_036781025.1 Sphingobacterium sp.
CCTGTTTTATTAAGAGGTTTAGTTGATATTTTTTAACCCTTAATTCGCATTAGTATATAGTATTTAGTAGTTAGACCAGGCATCTAACTACTAAATACTATATACTAACTACTAAAACTATTTCAGGTCTTTTAATATTTCCTGCACGGCTCTTTCGAGTTGAGGGTCTTTATCCGCGACGCGGTCGGCAGTAGTATTTTTGACTGCAATGTCTGGTGCCACGCCTGTCATTTCCAGGTCTTTACCGTCTAGGGTATAACAACCCCAAGATGGAAGTCTGTAGAAAGAACCGTCTACTAATCCTTTACCTGAGGTAAAGATAATCCAGCGGTATGTTTCCGTTCCGATAATTTTACCAAGCTTAAGTTCTTTAAATCCTGCTGCGGTCATTTCGGCATCACTTAAAGATTGTTCATTCACTAAAAGTACAATAGGTTTTCCGGAAGGGGCAAAATTACTTTGTGGAGATTTCTTACCACCACGATATTGCCATTGCAAATAAGGTCGTTGAGATAAGAAACGAAGGACTTCATCGTGAACATTTCCGCCGGTATTATAGCGTAAATCCAGAATAATTCCTTGCTTGTTATTTTCTTGTTCTGCCATATCGAGTAAGAAGGATTGCAATTCACCGCCACCCATATTTTTCATGTGCGAATAAGCGATTTTATTGCTACTCCATTCATCTACTTTACTTCTATTCCCTTTAATCCACTCATTATACAGTAAATCTTTGAAAGCTCCATTCGATTGAGGTCGGATATGCACTTGTTTTTCTGCACCTCCTCTTAATACGGTTAATTGAAGTTCGCTAGCTAATGATGGATTGGTGAAATAATAATCTCGATCGATGTTTTTGTCAATGGAATTTCCGTTGACAGCAATGATTTCATCACCTACTTGCAAATCAACACCTTTTTTAGAGGCAGGGCTGTTTCTGACAATTCTAGCGACTTTAAATGGATTCGTTTGATCGTATATGACTCCTAATTCATTGGTTGAAGCACTGAATTTTTTGGATTCTTCTGCACCCATACTGCTAAATCCTAAGTGGGAAGAGTTTAGTTCTCCCAGCATATCATTTAACAGAATACGGAGATCGCTGCGGTTATTAATTCCTGGTAGATAGGCGGCATATTTAAGTTTAGTGGCTTCCCAGTCGAGACCATGGAATTTCTCATCGTAAAAATTCTCTTCAATATTTGCCCATGTTTCATAAAACATTTGTTTGAATTCCTGATCTAAATCACGGTTGAATTTATAGCCAATATCTACACGATCCATTCGGTTGAAATCCACATTATATTTCACAAAAGTTCCACTGGATAAGAAATAGATATTTCCGTTGACTTCAGAAAATTGTCCCATACCTCCGTCAGTTACCTTTTCTGTTTTTACTGGACTAAAGGCTTCGTATACTATGCGGTAAACGGCTTGGTTTCCTTCATGATTAGATTGGAAGAACACATAGGATTTTTCTCCTTTAGTAAAGGTTTGCGGATTGTATTGAGACCCTGAATATGGACTTACTTGAACGATACGGTCAGAAAGTCCTTCCAGATTGATACTTACCAGATTCTTTTTCTCCTCTGGTTTAGCTGCAGGAGTCGCAGCTGGTTTTTTTGATTTATCATCTGGTTTTTTATTGGTCGAGTCTTTTGTGGTTTTATTTTTATCCTGATCTTTTGATGGATCTGCAAAAAGCTCATCGAATTTGCTCATGCGGTAAGGCTCATCAAAGTTTTCTAAAGCCATTCTATAGATTTTAGCATCGCCCATGCCAGTTGGATAGGAAGGTTTTGTACGATTGCTAGCAAAGAAAATATACTTGCCATCTGCAGAGAATACTGGAGATGTCTCAGATACGCCAGTATTGGTCAAATTGGTGGTTTTATTGTTGGCAATGTGGTGCACAAAAATATCCTGTTCAAAGTTGCGAATTGCCGTAAACAATACATATTCCCCATCGCTAGAGAAAGATGGAGAGGAGTTCTGGAATGCCCACAATTCATCTTTTACGATCACATTGCTTTTTAAAGACACCAAGTCTAATATGCGGACTTCGTCTCTACCGCTTAAGTAGACAGCTTTACTGCGGTCTTTATTAAAAGCGATGTCTCGATTATTTCTTTTATCTGTGGTTAAGGCTTTGACATCACCTTTTCCGTCAGCTGTTCGGGTATACCAATTTAAATAACCATCTTTTGTTTGACTATATAAAACAGTTTTATTGTCTTTTAACCATTTTACTTCCATTACACGTTCTCCCTGGGAAGGCATTTGGCGAACAAATTTACCATCGATATCGGAGATAAATAATTCTCCACGTGAAACAAAGGCTAGTTTCTTCCCGTCAGGGGAAACATCATAATTAGATAGGGATCCGCGCACATCAAATTCTTTGGATTTACCAAGAACTTGGTTTCTACTTAACGTGATTTGAGGTTGGGAAACTTTTTTGCTAGATACCTCGTAAATGAACAATTGGTATCCTTTTTCGAAGATGATGGCCTGTCCGTCTGCCGCTACTTGAGGAGCACGTATGGACTCTTTGAATTTCGTTAACACGCTTTTTTTACCATTAATAAGCGTGTATAGGTTGTATTCATCGTTCTCTTCGTCTGAAGCAAAGTAAATCGTTCCTTTACGATCTACGGTTGGCCACAGGTCTTTACCTTCATAGTTGGTATATTCTTTAAAACTGTTGGTTTTTGGATTATATCCTTTAATATCGGGGTTGAAAGCGCCTTTGTATCGTTTTCTATTGGCTGATGAAAAGCTTTCCCAACTGTCGGTAAATAGTAATTCTCCTTGTGGTGTTTCCACCATATTGTGAATAAAATTGAAATAATGTGGAATTATTCGGGATGCGGTTCCTCCATCTTTATTGACTTTGTAGCTACTGATGCTATTTTCTCTTCCAGACGTAAAATAGATCTGTTTGCTATCCCAGCTCCAACTATCCACTTGGTCTGAAGATTCATGGAATGTTAATTGTTTGATATCTCCACCATCCAATGGCATAATGTAGATGTCCATGTTGCTGTTTTGGTTGTTGGAAAAAGCTAACCATTTTCCATCTGGGGAAATTCTTGGTGCTATTTCATTTCCATCCATTGCGGTTAAACGTAATGCTGTTCCTCCAGCAGCAGGTACACGCCATAAATCACCCTCATAACTAAAAACTATTGTTTTAGCGTCTGGACTTATAGTGGGATTGGATAAAAAGGTAGGCTGGACTTGAGCCATTGCGCTAACTCCTAATAGAGAGAAAGCTAAGGTCAATAATGATTTATTCATAATTTCGGGTATCAATATTCTTTCTTTTGATAGCGCAAATTTAACAATTGGTTTAATATGTTGTGATTGGCGCTGGATAATAAATAGTTATAATCAACAATATTTAGTAACAAATGTAATATAATCGAGATTTTGTATTGTTATAAGAAAAGTCATACAAGTGTATTTTTTACACTATCTTCGCGTTCAAAGCTGTTATTTTATTCTAATTTTGCATAAAAATTTGGTTATGACTTTCACAACAACCCTTGAACCTGTAGCTATTCCAACCAAACTGAAACAAGCCAGGTTGGCAGTTTCATTATTTTACTTTGTTCTAGGGCTTTGTTTTGCTACTTGGGCTTCACGGATTCCGGTTTTAAAAACGGTTTTGGGATTGTCTGAAGCGGAGTTGGGCACCATATTATTGATGCTTCCGGCAGGTCAATTATTGACTATGCCATTGGCCGCAACCTTAGTGAATCGCTTAGGAAGTAAATTTGTACTTCCCTTAGCTGCCATGAGTTATGCAGTATTATTAATTTTCATAGGTTTATCCACAAATGCCTGGTGGTTGGGCGCCGCTTTATTTGTTTATGGTATAGGAAGTAACCTATCAAATATTGCGATCAATACTCAAGGAGTTTTGGTTGAGGAGCAATATGGAAAATCCATCATGTCATCATTTCATGGAGCTTGGTCATTAGGTGGATTTGCTGGTTCGCTGATAGGATTATTGACATTGAATTTGAAACTTAGTTCGGTGACGCATTTTTGCATCATTTCAGCTTTATTAATTCTTATTATTCTATTTAGTAAACGTTACCTCATTCGGGAGACTAAAACGCAAGAATCTGAGGAGAAAAAACAGAAGTTTAAACCCGACGGCATCATTTTTCAATTGGGGATTATCGGTTTTTTCAGTATGGCTACGGAAGGGGCCATGTTTGATTGGAGTGGGGTATATTTCAGTGAGGTGATTCATGCACCACTGGAATGGGTGACCATCGGATTTACCTCTTTCATGATCATGATGGCCTCTGGCCGGTTTATTGGCGACTGGATTATTGAAAAATTTGGGAGAAAACGTACGCTACAAGGCAGTGGATTACTCATGTTTACTGGAATGATGGCCTCAGTTTTATTTCCTAATTTTTATGTTGGGATTGTCAGTTTCATGTTGGTTGGATTGGGTGTGGCCTGTAATGTTCCTACGGTGTATAGCTTAACTGGTAGACATGAACGGATACCTGCTGGTGTGGCTATTGCGATGGTTTCCAGTATTTCTTTTATGGGATTTTTGGTCGGCCCTCCTTTAATCGGTTATATAGCAGAACTTTTTAATTTGCAATACTCCTTTGCGTTGTTTTCTTTATTTGGGTTGTGCATGTTTATTATGACGAGTAGGTTGAAGTTTTTTGCTAATTTGTAGCACATCTTGCCTTAATACCCTGTTATTTTTTCCTTCGAACAAAACCCTCTAGGTTGCCTAGTTCACTTGTTACAATTTGTCAAAATTGCATTGCTTTTTGTTGCGTTTAAATCAGCCTATCCCCAGCATTAAGTCAGTGCTACCTGATTAAACAGTACAGTAATCATTCATTGTCAGCATTTTATCGTTTGATTTTATTTTTATTAAAAAAATAATTTATAAAAGAATTATTTAACAAGTAGTATTTGATTAGTCTTTTTGATAAAAATAATATCTTTAAACATTATTTTGACACATAATTTAATTCAAAAATTAGATTAATGGCCTTAAATGAGTTTAAAATCCCCTTAAAACTTGTTAAATAATGTTAAAATATTTAGTTGGAATTTTGATTTCAATTTATATCTTTAGTTAACACAACTTAACTTTTTATAATATAAATTATTTAACCTAACAACTAACTCTTATGGAAAGACCTAAAGAAAAGCTGTTTATTATGCTTATTTTTTTAGTGCTCCCTTTTCTCTCCATGGCACAAAAGCAAATCACGGGAGTGGTTAAAAATGCGGCCAACGGCGAACCAATTGAAGGGGTGAGTGTACTAAAAAATCGAGTACCAATTACAGCAACCAATGCCAACGGTGAATTTCAATTTTCGGCGAATCTGAACGATAGTATTTCCTTTACAGCTATCGGGTATACCCCAATTTCTCAGGTGGTGGATGCCAGGAACATCTTAGAAATATTATTGTATGAAGATGGCAGTAAAATCGATGAAGTTACGGTTGTAGCCTTCGGAACCCAAAAGAAAACCAGCGTAGTAGGTGCGATTACTACGGTCAAGGCCTCAGATCTCAAGGTTTCCGCATCCAATTTAACGAGTTCCTTTGCAGGAAAGATTCCTGGGGTAATATCGTATCAAACCTCTGGAGAACCTGGAGCGGATAATGCACAATTTTTTATCCGTGGGGTCACTACCTTTGGTTATCAAACTTCCCCATTGATTTTGATTGATGGTTTTGAGGCAACTACAGATAATCTAGCGCGTCTTCAACCAGATGATATAGAGAGTTTTTCTATATTAAAGGATGCTTCTGCAACGGTGCTTTATGGAGCTCGTGGAGCTAATGGTATTATCATGGTTACTACTAAATCTGGTCGAGAAGGGCCTGTTTCCTTGAACGCAAGGATTGATGTAAATACAGCGATGCCAACAAAAATGATTGATATGATTGATGGTGTCCAGTACATGCAATTGTACAATCAAGCACAATTAACGAGAGACCCAATTTTAGGATCTTATTACACTCAACAGAAAATTCAATCGACCATAGATGGGGAGAATCCAATGATTTTCCCTAATATAGATTGGTATAATACTTTATTTAATCCTTCAACAACGAATACCAAAGCAAATGTGAATTTGTCTGGTGGTGGTCAGGTAGCTACTTACTATGTTTCCACTGGATTCGATAAAGAAACGGGTTTGTTAAAAGTTGATAATCGAAACAATTTCAATAACAATATTGATATCAATAGACTATTTATTCGTTCAAACGTTATTTTCAAGTTGACAAAAACGACGACATTAGACACCCGTATACAAGGTCGTTTTGAACGTTATACTGGACCTTTTGAATCGGCATCGAACATTTTCCGAATGACGATGAATAGTAATCCGGTAGACTTTCCGGCGGTATATGAGCCCGATGCGGCGAATGAATTTACAGAGCATGTGTTATTTGGAAATACTTTCGTAACTGGTTCATTGAAATCCAATCCATATGCCGAAATGGTTCGTGGGTTTGAAGATCGCAATGAGAGTAGTATTGTAGCCCAAGCTACTTTATCACAAGATTTAGCGTTTCTTACAGAAGGATTAAAAATTCAAGGAAGAGCTTCAGTAAGTACCTGGAGCAAATATTCAAGTAGAAGAACTTATAGTCCATTTTATTATGATTTAGAAAATTACAATCAAATTACTGGGGAATATAAATTATACCCTTTAAATCCAACTTCAGGACAGGCTTATTTAGGAAATGTATTACCAGGCCGAGATGCAACTGGTCATTATTATTTCGAGGCCCGACTAAATTGGAATAGAAAATTCGGTCTGCATAGTTTAGGAGCGATGACCGTAGGGATGATGGAAGAAAAGTTGTTGACCGCTGGAAACAGTGGAAATATTTACGAGACTTTGCCGGAAAAGAATATGGGTAATTCAGGTCGTTTAACCTACGATTATGATAACCGTTATTTTCTAGAAGCGAGTTATGGTTATAATGGATCTGAGAAATTCACGGGTGAAAAACGCTATGGATTTTTCCCTTCTATAGGGGTAAGTTGGCTAATGTCTAACGAAAAATTCTTTGAACCTCTGAAACCTGCTATCAGTTCGTTAAAACTTCGTGGTACTTGGGGATTGGTAGGAAATGATGCTATTGCAGGTCGTGAAGGCCGCTTTTTCTACCTGTCTGACATTTCCATGGGTGGTGGATTATACCGTTGGGGAACCAGTTTTATGAACTCCTATAATGGTTATTCCGTAAACCGATATGCGAATCCAGATATTACTTGGGAGCAATCGGAAAAATGGAACTTAGGTTTTGAGATGAATTTCATGAATGAATCATTAAAACTAGTAGGGGATTTCTTTAAAGATGTGCGTAGCAAAATCTACATGAACAGAGAGAACTTTCCTGCATCGGCTGGTTTGGAAGCTAGCGTAAGTGGAAATGTGGGTAAAGCAAGCTCTCAGGGTTTTGATGGTTCTTTGGATTATATGAAAAATTTCAATGAAAACTTGTGGTTTTCCGCAAGAGCAAATTTTACTTATGCAACCAATAAATTATTGGAATTGGATGAGCGTGATTATCCAGATCAATATTTAAAGCGTCGTGGTCATAATTTAAACCAACAATGGGGTTTATTGGCCGAGCGCTTATTTGTTGATGAGGCAGAAATTTTAAATTCTCCAAGACAAGATTTTGGTGAATACATGGCAGGGGATATCAAGTATAAGGATATCAATGGTGATGGGATCATCAATAGTAATGACCGCATTCCAATGGGCTTCCCTACGGTGCCAGAAATTCAATATGGTTTTGGTATGTCTGTGGGCTACAAATCGTTTGACTTCTCCTTCTTCTTACAAGGAAATAGCAATGTTTCATTCTTCATCAATGCTACAAGTGAATCCAATTTATCATCAGGAGCATTTGGTATTGCACCATTTGCAAATCGTAGAAATGCATTGTCCATGATTGCTGATGACTATTGGAGTGAAACGGATCCGAATGTTCATGCCTTTTGGCCACGTTTATCTACAGAGCCAATCAATAATAATGTTCAACAATCTTCTTGGTGGATGAGAGAGGGGTCATTTTTACGTTTGAAGTCTCTAGAAATAGGTTTTAGTCCTAAAAATTTAAAACGTTTCGGTTTAAATAAGGGAAGTAGAATTTACTTCAGTGGAGAAAATATGTTTGTGACTTCGCCATTTAAATTGTGGGACCCAGAGATGGGTAGAAATGGATTGGGATACCCGCCAAATAAACGTTTTAATGTCGGTATTCAATTAGTGTATTAATTTAAAGAACCAAGAAAATGAAATCATTAAAATATTTATTACTTGCAACTACATTATGTTTAGGTTCTTGTACGAAGTACCTGGATGTAGTTCCTGATAATACCTTGAAGCTTGAAGATATTTTTAATTTAAAGATCGATGCCTATAATGCATTATCAAAAGTATACAGTTATTTACCAAATGATGAACGTACACATGTCACTACCTGGACTTTAGGAGATGAATGGATTGGACGTTTAGATTTAAATAACACGGCTTCCAATTTACGTGCCATCCGAATAATGCGTGGTTTGCAATCTCAAACAAATCCGCAATTAGGATTTTGGTCAGGTTCCGAAGGAGGAAAACCATTGTATATTGCCATTCGCCAAGCGGATGTATTTTTAGCAAATATAGATCGGGTAAAGGATATGACGGATGGAGAGAAAGCAGATTGGAAAGCACAAGTTAAATTTCTGAAAGCCTACTTTGCGTTCTTATTGGTACAACAATATGGCCCCATCGTTATCCCTCAAAAAACAGCTTCTCCAGAGTCAACAAAAGAAGATTTATTCTTGCCAAGAACGAAAGTTGAAGACTGTTTTACCTACATTCTAAATTTGATGAATGAATCTATTCCTGATTTAGCAGAACGAGCTACATCAAATAATTTAGGACAAATAGATCAAGTTGCTGCAAAAGCGATAAAAGCCAGGGTGCTATTTTTTAGAGCGAGCCCTTTCTTCAATGGAAACCGTGAATATTTTGGAGACTTTATGGATAAAGATGGACAACCATTTTTTCCATTAGAAGAAAACAAAGAAAAATGGAAAGAAGCGATTGATGCGTTAAATGAATCTATAGCTTTATGTGAGGCAAACGGATTAGGTTTATATAAATTTGAAAAAGAGCCATTTATTTATGATCGTGCCGCGTTTGCAGCGAACCCAGATCGGATGAAAAAGTTGTACGATTTACGTATGCTCATTGTAGACCCTTGGAATAAAGAGTTGGTGTGGGGTAATTCGAATTTGAATTATTACGATCAAGGGGAGTTAGCGCATTCATCAAATATTCGACTTCCAGAAGGATATGGAGATGGGGTGGTGAATACAGCGGCGTATTCTTGGCAATGGATGGCAGCAACTTACCAAATGGCAGAACGCTACTATACCGAAAATGGATTGCCAATTGAAGAGGACTTGTCTTATGATTATAACAACAGACATGAAATAATTCGTACTCCAGGACAGGCTGAACCAACGTATACCCATTGGAATGGTTTTATGCAACCTGGCGCTGAGACCATCAAGTTATATATGAACAGAGAACCACGATTCTATGCAAACTTAGGAATTACAGCGGGGTATTGGAGAGCACATGCTGTTCGTATAAATACGATGATGTTCGGAAATTCCCATGGTGGTTATAACTCGTCTCAACATACTACTGACTTCTTGAGTACCGGTATAGGCACCCAAAAGTTTGTACATCCAGAATCACAATCTGGAGCATGGCAACGTACGATTAAATTTCCTTACCCGATTGTTCGTATGGCGGATCTTTATTTAATGAAAGCAGAAGCTATGAATGAGTATTCAGGACCATCCCAAGCGGTATATGATGAAATAAATAAAGTTCGAGAACGCGCTGGTGTACCAGATGTTGAAGTGATTTGGGCAGATGCATCGTTGACCAGAACGGTAAATAAGCATCGGACAAAAGAAGGTCTTAGGGATATCATTCTACAAGAAAGAGGGGTAGAATTCGCTTTTGAAGGGATACATTTCTGGGATATGTGGAGACACAAACGTGCTACATCAGCATTTTCATCGCCTATTTGGGGATGGACACATACAGGAACAAATGCTGCATCATTCTTTGTGTTGGAAGTAAAACAACAACGTAGGTTTACCATTACGGATTGTTTATGGCCAATAAGTTTGAATGAAATGAATACAAATGGTCAATTGATTCAAAACCCAGGTTGGTAATTTTTTGTAAGGAAATAATTGTACAATTATGAAAGGAACATATTTAAAATTTATATATATCCTATTAGGTGTCAGCATCTTCAGCTCATGTAAGGAGGGGGATCGATTTAAACCTAATAGTGATGATAGCCAAGCTCCTGGCAAAATCACATTAAAGGAATATAAACCTTTATTTGGTGGGGCAAGGTTTTTCTATGATCTTCCAGCGGATGAAGATCTAATGAATGTAGAGGCTGTTTATACCAATCCGAATGGTAAAACGTTCACGTTTTCTGCTTCTTATTTTGTGGATTCACTTGATGTATACGGTTTGCCAAGTACGGATGAATATAGCGTGGAATTATTTGCTGTTGATCGTGCTGGTAATCGCTCGGAAGCAACCGAAGTGAAAGTGACACCTATGGAACCAGCTTTTAGTCGTGTGGCTAACTCAATGCAGGTAAAACCAGGGTTTAGTTCTTTCTTTTTGGATTGGACCAATGAGTTGAAACAAAATATCAATGTCTATGTTGATTTTACGTTTAATCAGAATGGAGAAACAAGGACCTTAACTTCTGTATTCTCTTCGAACTTGGAGAAGGATAGACGATTTGTGAATGATTTGTTTTTACCTCCAACTGAAAAGGTGGCTGTAAAAGTTCGAGTAGAAGATATCTATGGGAATATAACGGAGTCCATTGATAAAGGTCAAATTTCACTTTACGAAGATGTTCAAATTCCAAAAACAAGTTGGGTATTACCTAATCCTAATGATTCAATAGGGGGTGTTCCAATGGTGTTTGGTAATGGATTAGAAGGAAGGAATCGTTACGTAATCGATGACATCATAGACCGTGGTGATAATTTAAATTTCATGCATACTAATAGTCGTGGTAAGACTGGAAGAACGGCGGATGGTAATATGCCCTGGAATTTCATTATTGACTTAGGGGATTATTACGAATTAAGTCGAATAATAACCGTTCAGCGTCACTCAGGAGGTTTAGCAAATATTTCTCGTGGTCAGTATTATCGTGATGAAAATGTTGGTATATACAATATGTATATCTGGGATGAAGCGACTGAAAGTTGGGAATATGTATCGCAGAATAAAATTGATGTTCCAATGGGCTTAAGTGAGCTGGAGTTTGTGAAAAAAGGAGAGGCAGGAGACATGGCATATATGTATCCGGATGAGCCTGCCTATACCAAGAAGACCCGCTGGTTCCGCTATGAAGCTGTAAAAAGTTTTAATGGTAATTATACCTTGGAGGATGCAAACTGTCTTTCGGAGATCACACTTTATGGTAGAAAAAGTAATTAACATTAGGTCATGAAAAGAAATTCAAGCAAATTTAGCAGGTACTTATTTTTTATAGGTCTTCTTGCGAGCATATATTCCTGTAAAGGAATGTATGAAAATATTGAGCCTTACGCAGAGGAGGTGGTTTATCCAGCAAAATACGACACCATAATAAGTAAAATTGGTTTTGAACGTGTAGAAATAGATTTGATGAAGGCAGGTCGCATTCCTTCCAAGCAAATATCTATGGGTAAATCCACTAAAACAGTGGTGGAATACGATAATGAACAGATTGTTATAGATTCCTTGGTCTCTTGGGTGAATGTTAAGAATTTAACGCAGCCCAAACTGTATCGCATTCGTGTTTACACCATTGATCAATACAACAATAAGTCTGTTCCGCAGGTGATTGCTGTAATACCTTATACACAGGGAGATGTTTCCAATCTGGTTGTTTCATCGCCTAGGGTGTTAACTTCACCTTCGGCAGCAGTATTGGATTGGACTTCTGCTCTCTCTTCTATCTTGTTGAATTACAACAGTATGGAGTACGAATATACAGATAAAAATGGCACTAAAGTATCTGGTAAAAGAACCGTTAACCCTCGTATTTTTGCGGCTAATCTGAATGCAGGCGAACCTTTCAATATTCAGTTGAAATATAATGTGGTTCCTAAGGTAAATGGAGTTCCTATTTTAGATTCGGTACAATTAACGGCGCCTCTTACGATCAATATGCCAACAGGATCGTCAACTTTTAATCCTACAGAAAGGGCAGTGTTGGAAGCGAATGGCATTAGCACATTTACAGCGGATGCGGTCTCCACGTATAAAAAATTAACTTTTCCTGTTCACACCAATACTTTACAGGATTTGTTCTATTTTTCAAATGTGGAGGAATTAGATTTAACTGGCGGAACCATTTTCCCACTTACTACCCTTAATTACAATCGAAACAATATTGTGAAAACAATTGGTGGAGGGCCCTATTTACCATTTATCCGTAAGGTGTCTCCTATTACCAATGCGAATGCGCAAACGATGGTAGATTTATTGAGTTTGGGGATTATTAAAAAAGTGAAATATGTTCCAAATTCTTTGGGAATTGATCATTTATTAAAACCATTTGAAGCTAGTGGAGCTATAGAATACGTGACTACCCCTGCGGAATCCTTGATTCCATTGAGCAATTTCTTCTTAGATGGTAAGATTCAAGATGCAAATGCTTGGGCAATGGATATCGATCTTGCGCCTTCCACTGTGCCCGCAGGTACCGGTATTGTTAATCCATTTAGGGCTACAGTAACTGGTAAAAATGGAACTTTCGTTTTAACTATTCCTAAAGAATACCGCTTTAATATTGCGGAATATAAATACTTGAAATTTAAAGTGTTTATGCCGGAGAAGTCTGCCTATAGTGGGGTTTATGCTCCATATCAGCGATTGTGGCCACGTATTATGAATTACTTATGGGCGTTTAATTCTGAAAGCTCTTTTGGCCAAGAGGTGTTGTCCAATAATGCCGATCAGTATAGAATTCCTGATGATCAGTTAGGGAAATGGACAGATGTGACTGTAGATTTAAGTAGTACTGTAGATCGCCATAACCGAGTGATTGCCATGAATATCGGAGGGGAACCTTCCATTAGTGGCTATACAGCGAATCCAAGTTTGGTTTATTATTTTGCTAATTTTAGATTTTCAAAATAAGGATATTGCATCATAAATAAGATGGGCTGTATCAACTCGAAAGGATACAGCCCATTTTATTTTGTGCATTTGAGAGGTAAACCAGAATTATTGTTGCTTAGGTTTTACCGCTTTTAGTTTTTGATATTCTTTTTGAGATACGCTGAAAATAGTGCCGTGTCTTATTCCTTTCGGGAAATTTAATTGAGATGTTAAGTCTTCCCAGTTTTTTAAATCTTTGGATTTGATGATACCGTAATAGTTATCGATATACCGATCAAAATAAACGTACCATTCACCATTTTTATAATTTACAGTAGGACCTTCAGCCCAATAATCACCAGTAATAGGTTCAGTTGGTTGTCCGTATGGTCCTTCCAGATGCTCTGCAAAGGCTAGTTTTAAGTTCTTTTGGGCGGGTTCCCGGGTTTCATCTTTGATGACCATCATCCATTTATCTTTATAGGGCACTATCGTAGCATCAATGCAATTGAATCCAGGTTCATAGAGAATCATGGTTGGTTCAAATGTTTTGAAATCTTTTGTTTTGGTGTAATAAATACGGTGATTGTAACCATTCTCCGCTTCTATCTGCGTTTCAGGAAATGCGCCAGTGATGGTAGAAGACCAATAAATGAGGTAGGTTTTTGTTTTGGGGTCATAGGTTATTTCTGGAGCCCATGAATTTCTGGCATGCTCCTCATGTTCCATAACCGGTATATAGAGTTGCTCAGACCAATTGATTAAGTCTTTGGATTTGGCATAACCAATTCCTTTTTGTGTCCAGCTGACCGTCCAAACCATATGGTATAAGCCATCTCCTCCTTTAATGATACAAGGGTCTCGCATTAGTTTGTCGGGACTTAAAACAGGTGTTAGGAAGGATTGGTCATTTTTTAAAATTTCCCAATCTAAGCCGTCTTTGCTTGCAGCAAGATGAAGCCCATCTTCCCCATTTCCTCTGAAAAAGGTAAATAGGTAAACGGAATCTGTTTTGTTTTGTGCAACTGTTATGGAAGCACTAAGGGTAAAAAGAAGGAAGAACAATACGTTTTTTAACATGATTAAGGTTTTAGGTTATTTCAAATATAAAAATATCGTATTAAAATTTGAATCAAATCTGATCTATTGCTCAAAATATAAGGGATTAGGTAATAGAAAATCGAGGAATGGAAAAAAAGGATAAAAGATTTGAAAGATAGTATGAGTGAAGAACATACAACTTTTGGGTTCTTTTACCTCTTTTATTGTTTCTCATTAATTTAAAAACAACATGATAGGCTTGTACTGAAGTTGCCAAGGTGAAAAGGGGATAGTCATTTGGCTTTTTGTTTATTTAAGTTTAATAATTATAGTTGATTTCTTTAAATTAACTTAACATACATTAATTACTTTTGCTTTCTTAAAATTATAATGTAACCATGAAGACATATATATTAATTGCCTTACTTTTTGTATTAGGTTCCTTTGATTCTTTTTCTCAGGAGTCTTCTCAAATAAAATTCCCAATACAATATTCTATTCAATCTTTGAAAGATAGTCCAAAGGATAAAATTTGGGTTGTTGCCCACCGCGGTGATTGGAGAAATGCTCCGGAGAATTCCATTCAGGCTATTGTGAATTCAATAGAAATGGGGGTAGATATGGTTGAAATAGATGTTCAACTTACTAAGGACGGGCATGTTGTGTTAATGCATGATGGTACTATCGACAGAACTACGAATGGAAAAGGCCGAGTGAAAGATTGGACCTTGGATAGTTTAAAAATGTTGAAGTTGAAAGATGGTTTGGGGATTGCGACTTATCATCAAATTCCAACCTTGGAGGAGGCTTTGGAGATTTGTAAGGGGAAAATATTGATTAATATTGATAAAGGATTTGATCTTTTTAACGAGTGTTACGAGTTGGCTAAGAAAACAGGAACTTTAAATCAAATTGTATTGAAAACTGGAAAACCCTTGGAAGAGGTAAAATCTAAATTGGGTGATCGATTCAACGAGGTCGCTTTTATGCCTATTATCTCGGCTGGTTCTGAGCAAAGTTTAGGTATATTGGAAGATTATTTAAAAAATTATAAACCTATCGCTATTGAATTTACCATCAAAAAAGGTGAAGAGGGAATTTTGACAAAGTTTGAATCGTATAGAAAACAAGGTGTTCATGTGTGGGTTAATTCATTATGGGCTAGATTAAACGCCGGCCATGATGATGAGTTGGCGGCATCAAATTCCTCGGTATACGATTGGTATTTGGATAACCATGTGAATATGATTCAGACGGATAGACCAGCATTGCTAATAAACTATTTAAAATCCAAAGGGAGATTTTAATTGTTTCTCATAAAAAAAACACCCAGTAATGTATTTTAACTTAAATCTTTACTGGGTGTTTTTTATTATACAGTTTATTTAGATTTCAATCTTTGTTTAAACCATTCCTTGTGATCTTGACCTTGTTGAGGCACGGTAAAATGTCCGGTTTCTTTATAAATCTTCAATTCCTTAGGTGCTGTGATGACATTATAAGCGGCAAACATGGAGGTTCCAGGGCAAGTTTCATCATTATAGCCCCAAGAATATAAACCCGGCACTTTAATTTGTCTTGCAAAATTTACAACATCATAATAAGACATCGTCTCTATGTTTTCAGTTTTACTTAAATGTTTGCCGTTATTCACGTCGAACATATGAGGCCATCCTCCCGCTCGATTATTCAAGTATCCAGTGACGTCGGATAATGCCGGGTAAACGGAACGTAGAGTAACAATTCTATCGTCCAATCCAGCAGTAACGATGGCTAGTGCTCCTCCTTGACTTCCTCCACTTACCGCTACATTTTTCCCATCAAACTGTTCAAGACCAAATATGAAATCTATAGCTTTTACGCATCCTAAGTAAACGCGTTTATAATAATACTGATCTTTATTTTGCATGTGGATGAATGGGTAGCTAGCTAATGGACCTGCCGCCATTTCAGTGTATAAATTTGCAGGCATATTAACAGGTATACCATGAATACCTATTTGCAAGGTGATTATATCTTCATCAACAAAATTAAAGTCTCCAGCATAAGGTCTAATTCCTGCTCCCGGAACATTTAATAAGGCCGGAAATTTTCCAGTTTTATTTGGAACAACCAATATTCCATACATCCGACTGCCTACACGATCATTTTGGAAAGAAATGTGGTATACTTTTGACTTTTCGGTAGATTTTTCTGCTATCAAATCCATCTTTACATCCAAAGGAACTTCTCTTGCCTTTTGAATGTTATTTTTCCAGAACTCATTAAAATCATTTGGATATGCTATGGTTGGTTGTATTTTATCGGCTTCGAAGGCGGCAGTTGCCAATCCTTTGAAAGCTTTACCCTCCACGTCTGCAGTAACAATGCATCGTAAAAAACCGGGCTTAGACATCCCTTCACTCATTAGTTTTCCCGATTGTTCCGTTAATGAACCCGTCTTGCTAGGACTTAATTTTTCTTCACCTATCTGATACTTGATGTTCGTTGCCTTCACCGGCTTCCCTTGGTCTGTAATCTGATAGGTAAACTGCACTTTTTCCCCAACTTGGTAGTTCCAATCTTCCTGATCACATTTGACCTCAATTTTTACTTGGGCTTGGAGAATAGTTCCCAGCAACAGAAAAAGGGTTACACTTAATAATTTTAAAGTTTTCATTAGGTTATATATTTGATTAAATGACTATTATTTAGTGGCCATAGTATAAATACAATGCGCCATAGGTCCAGTTTGGGCCTTGTATTCCTGGGTAATTATACCGATCCATCATTAATGCAATGTATCGATTTGGATATCCTTCTGGCAATTCGATAACATTAGGCCAAACACGGGTATTTGAAGATTCATCCCAAGGGGGAAGATCCATAGATAAAGTCCCTAGTTCCTTTAATTCTGGATAACTATAGATATAGATCTTTCGATCAGAACTTCCAGAGAAGCAATATAGTTTGCCTGCTATTCGATGCATGGATGTGCCTGTAGAATTATGTAATACTGGTCCGGCAATAGTTTTGTAATCTCGATTCCATTGGTCAGATTCTAATAAAATGGCTTTATAGCCATCTCTGTTTTCACAAGTTAATATGCGCCATTTTTTTGCATCTTCATCGTATAAGATATGTGGGTCTTCAATATCACCTACGATTCCAAAAGGTTTGGATTTCATGATTGAAAAACCAAATCTTGGATCTTGCTTACTCTCAATTGTTAATAATTGCTTTTTCTCTTTTGCAGCATTTGCATAGGCACTGAAACCAGTCGTAATCCCTTTCCACATTTGCTCTTTTCGATCGTAAAAAAGGTGCGAAGCGACTTCATTTCGCCATAAACCATCCCCTTGATCAAAAACAATAATACCTTCTAATTTCAAGTCAAATAACGAAGGACTCATGCTCATCACCACCTGAATAGGGTGTGGAAGTCCCCAACCGCGTGAAGTCATGGTATACCATATTCTACCTTGATCTAAAAAAGGGTCTCCATTTTCATAGGTAATTGCGCGAATATCAGCTAGCCCTGTACCGGTAGTAAACTTTGATTCAGCTTGTTGTATACGGATGCTTCCGTTTTTAATCTTGCTATAAACATGAGACTGAAAACGTTTCATTTCTTGCTGCGCTCTTAATTCTAAATATTGATTAAAATTAAATTGAGCAATAACTTTCGGGAGATCATTTTCCTGCAAATAAACCACGAGTCCTGAACCCAAAAGTTGAACAATGAGTTTTCCAACTGTGATGTTTCCGTTTGCTGATTTGAACGTTTGTACGCTATCTACTACTAATTTGTTGTCATTCTTTATTTGAAAATTGACACCTTTAATCTGATTTTCTTGAGTTACAAGGCTTATAAAAAATTGGGCTGATTTATCAGGGTTTGAGAATTCGAATCCAAAGGATGCATTGTTCGCTTCTAAGGTAAAATCTAATTGGTAAGTTGCAAATGCATTAAATCCTGCAAACCATATAGATGTTTCGGATAAAGCTGTAGAAGAAATATGAAGCTCTTGGTTTCTTGATGTAACTGTTGCTTGATGCGCCTGATGGTGAGTTATTGGATGCATGGACGCCATGCCTATGATATTGGATGGATTTAATTTTGAAATGCTAAGGGTTTGATTTGAATCAAAGATATAACGTTCTGCCGCTTGCCTGGTTAAGGCAATATCGGTAGGAAGTTTTTGGCCATGAAGATTAGAATGAAATGTATAACAAAATAACAAAAGAGCAATCCAAATTTTCATTTCCGTATAGTTTAGGTGAAGTTTAAAGTACGAAAATATAATCAAATGCTTGCAACCTTAGATAAATAATTTGGGAAACGAAAATTTGGAAGTTCTATTTAAACTTGTTATTAATTTTCCATTTTCACATAGGTGGATTTATTGCAAAGGTTGCATTTATATCTTTTTAAGTGTAAATGGAATAAAAAGACTTTGACCATTGGGCCTCTGTGGATTCTTCGGAATAGGTAGGCTTTATGACAATGCGGGCATAATGGATAAAGTTGTTCTGATTCTTTTAAGTTAAATTTAATAATTTTCATAATATATTGGAACGGAATTTATTGTAACTAAAAGCACGTTCTCATGATTGTAGGGAATGTATCTGAGTAAAAATAAACTCTTTGTGAATTTTATCAACAGTTTAATTGTTAGCTTTAAATACATTTTTATTGTTCTTTTAAGAAAATTAAAGGTAAACAATATTTGTTAAAAATTTATAAGAAAATCTTTAAGTTTTAACATTTTATGAACGAAATATCAGGCTTTATAGCAACAGAAAGATTCGTTTAAACATTAGTTCATTAACTTTGTTAAGTAAGATGTTTAAATAAAGATTTTGTAATTTGTAAATAGTAAATTTTAAACATGAATAAGGTATTACTTCTATTTTTAACTTTGTTTTTAACAAGTACTTCTGCATTTAGTCAAATCAATAAATCCTCCAATTCTGGATGGATATGGGGACCATCTATTGGATATCAATATCAGAATGGAAGTTTTTTGAAAGCTTCAGCCTGGGGATTGTTTGCAGTTAATGAATCTCAATTTATGAAAATAGATGCTGGAGCTAATTTTTCTTGGATGTTAAATCAAAGCACAGTAATTCCAGAGCTTGGACTCACCTATTATTTAAACAATGTTGCTGTATGGCCTTTTTTAAAAGCTGAAATCACCCCTTATACAGCAACTGGAAAGGTTGGTATTGGTTTATTTAATCTGTTGGAGTTTTCTGCAGGATATGGACATTCTTTGAAAATCAAGGAAGGATTTAAGCCAATCGATGGTTTTACTGGTGCAGTAACAATTAATATTCCTTTAAAATTCCATTTAAATTAATTAATCCAACCAAGCTTTAAAGTCATTTACACGATCTCTACTCACAATTATATTATCGAACGTACAGTTTGCCAGACTGATTTTTAAGCGTGTAGCACTGTGCACATTGATGTTTTTTATTGCTTTAACATGTATGATATAGTTTCTGCTGATTCTAAAGAAGAGACTAGGATTTAGAAGTGTTTCCAATTTATCCAAACTGTAATCAATTAAATATTCTTCTTTGTTTTTTGTGTAGATGTAATTAGCCTTATGTTGTGAAAAAACACATTCAATATCATCGGACTCAATCAATTTAATTTGTTGGCCTATTTTAATACTAAATCTTGTTTTATAGTTGACTTGATCTGGAAAAAGCATTGCCTTTTTTTCGAGAATAGTTCGACTATGATAAGGCTGGTTGTATTTTTCGAATTTTTCGATGGCAGTTTGCAATTCATCATCTAAAATTGGTTTCAACAAATAATCCACACTATTTAATTTAAAAGCTTTTAAAGTATATTCCTGATAAGCAGTGATGAATATGATGTTGGTTTCAATGTCTAGATTTTCAAAAATATCAAAGGATAAACCATCCGAAAGTTGAATGTCCATAAAGATTAACCTAGGAGCATCATGATGCTCAAACCAACTTTTAGCCTGTTCAACAGAATGAAGTAGGGTAATATCTTCAAATCCTAATGACATTAGTTTACGCTGCAATAGTCTAGCTGCTGGTTTTTCATCTTCTATGATGATTGTTTTATAATCTCTCATGACTAAGCAAAGGTATTTTGACTATGAAATAATCCGCCGTCTGGTAATATTCAACGGGTAATTTTGATAAAAAAGCATATCGTTCTTGAATGTTTTTTAAGCCTATTTGTGTAGAAGGAGCTATTAATGGTTTTAACTGTAAATTGTTTTTAACCACCAGGTACTGATCTTCCCGATACAATTGGATAAGTAAGGGGTTTTCATCGTTGATTTTATTATGCTGAATGCAATTTTCTAATAATAACTGTAACGATAAACTTGCAACAAATTCATGAGGTCCAAAATCTTCTTCTTTTGCAACATATTCCAAACCATCTTCAAAACGAAGTTTCATCAGATTGATGTATTCTTTTGCAAATTTCAACTCATCAATTACCCTTGATTTTTCATCTTCTTTCTGCTCTAAAACATACCTATAGATTGAAGATAATGATTTGGTGTAGGTTATAGCCTTAGATTTATCTTCTTCAATTAAACCGATCAATACATTCAGACTATTGAATAAGAAGTGAGGGTCAATCTGACTCTTTAGCGAGCTTAATTTGGCGGTGGCTTCACCCGCGATCTGCTTATGCTTATTAATTTGAAGATTCTTATAATATTTATAAAAATAAAAAGCGTGAAATGCCAACCCTATGACGAGAGAAACTAAAACTAACGGAAAATATTTTAACCAATTTTCTTGTTGAATAAATTGTGTAAAACTTAACTTATCCCACACCAAGTTTCCAAAATAGTGTATGCTGAATATCGCTATTGGGCTTACAATGATGTTGATTAAAATATAAAAAATCAACCTTTTATAAGATTGATCTTCATTAGGGAAATATCGCTGAAGGATAGTCCCTGTATAAGAACCAGTCAGATAAAGCGTCGTTCCATATAGTATTCCAATGATCGATTCCCTGGATTTAAAAAAGTAGGTATCAATACTCCCATTTTTAAATAGATAATATAGGGCAAACATCCCTACTATAGAAAGACTCAGTAGGAATGCTTGAAGTAAATTTTTTAAAAATTTACCCATGATTATTTACAATTACTTAATAATTCCATAGCACGTTCTTTACCCCAAGATGGATAGAATAAGGTTTCATTTTTTTGTTCATTAAATAGCGCGATTGACTTTTTCAATAGTGAACAATCCTCTTTCGTATCTCCGCCCATAAATCTTTTGTAATTTAAGTTAAATTCTGCTAATCCTGCTAATGCCCTCGGGTTGTTGGGTTCTAATGCCAATGCTCTGTTGTAATAAAAAATTATTTGAGGTGTGAGGGTCATCCCATTCGCCATAGGATCGGAAATTAAGTCCGCAGTTAGCATTAGGGCATTAAGAATATGCCATTCGGCTTTAAGGTCTTCAGGTTCTTTGGGTAACAATTTCGACAGGCTATCTAATAAGGTTACTTTCGTTTTTTGATCTTTGATCTGAAAGCTTGCTCTAATTCCGCTGAGCGTTTGGTAATACCTAGGGAGCCATTCTTTAGGATGATCCTTGGCTATTTTTTCAAATACTTGCATGGCTTCCAAATTTTTATCCGGGGTCCAGCCTTTCATAGCTTCGCTCATGCTTTGTTCATAAGAATTTTGTCCGTAAGTGTTCAGTGCAATTAAGCAACATAGTAAACTCCAAAAAATTTTCATAGTTATCTTTTTTTTGTAAAAATCTAATTCGATTGGCAGGGATTCAATTATTTGAAGATGGATGGTGGAAAAACCTGGATGAATGGGAAAAATGATACTCAATTTGCTTTTTTTATATTTGTCTGTTTAGAAAATGCATATGCAAGGCTTTAGAAATTTACATCAACCTACCGGACGATTCATTACTGTTAATCATATAAATTATCTTTTTGCAGGTGGTACGGCCTATTTGGGTTTGCTTGTAAATCCGGATTATACCGAATTATTTAAAAAAGGTATCGATTTATATGGGCTAAACAATGGAACATCCAGATCGAATAACATTCAGTTGGGCATCTATGAGGAGGCCGAGCACTATTTAGCAAATCGTTTTCAATTTGAATCAGCAGCACTCTTGTCAAGTGGCTATTTGGCGGCTCAGGTTGCGGTGAAGTCTCTTTCGGTCAATAAGACCGTTTATTACGCTCCTGATACTCATCCTTCCTTATGGTTAGCTGATAATCCAAACAATAATCAAGAATTTAATGAATGGGCAGATAGTGTCATAGATTTGATAAATAATTCTGTTGATAATGAGTTTGTTGTCATTTCAAATGCTTTGGATAATTTAACACCCAGAATCTATGATTTTACAGTGTTTAATAGGGTAGATTCTTCCAAAAAGTTGCTTCTGATTTTAGATGATTCGCACGGCATTGGAGTCCTGAATAAACATGCGGTATCTATGGATTTCAGTAAGCTTAAAAAGCATATAGAATGCGTTGTTTTAGCTTCCTTAGCCAAGGGGCTAGGTACAGATGCTGGGGTAATTTTAGGAAGTAAACTTTGCATTGACCAAATTAAATCTCATCCAATTTTTAATGGAGCCTCTCCATCTTCTGCAGCGGGCTTGTATGCGCTCATAAATTCAGCAGAAATTTATGAACAAGCGTTTCAAAAATTGCATCAAAATATAGCGCATTTTAGGCGGTTGATTAAGAATCTGCCACTCAATAGTCTGTCTGATTTTCCGGTTTTTAGTGCTAAGGATCCTAATCTTTACGAATACTTATTGGATAATCGGGTGTTAATTTCCAGTTTTCCTTATCCGCTAGCAACTAGTCCGCTCTTAAACAGAATTGTTATTTCTTCCATTCATGAAACCGAAGATTTGGATAGAATTGTTGAAGTTTTGACAATTGGAAGGCATTAATTCTTTGATTGTCAATAAAATAATTGTAGCTTTGCAAGCCTTTTTAAATGTAATTTTGGGGTGGGAGCTACTAATGTGCTGAATAGTAGAAGGTTGCTAATGAAAAAAAAGTAAAAATATTTTCAATACTCATTTTAAAAAGATACTTTTGCAACCCCAAAAGGATTGATAAGCTTAGGGTTTAGATTAATTAGAGTAAAATAGATATGACTAAAGCAGAAATTATTGCAGAGATCTCTAACAAGACAGGTTTAGAGAAGGTTGATGTTCAAGAGACCGTTGAAGCATTCTTCAAAGTAGTTAAAAGCGCTATGGTTGGCGGCGAAAATGTTTATGTAAGAGGCTTTGGAAGCTTCGTAGTTAAAAAGAGAGCTGAGAAAACAGCGCGTAATATTTCAAAAAATACCGCTATTATTATCCCTGAGCACTACGTTCCAAGTTTTAAACCTGCAAAAGTTTTTGTAGAGAAAGTAAAAAACGGTAATAAAAAATAAACATCAACATGAAGAAGACCAAGCAAATTCAGATTATCGTTGTCCTAGCAGTTATTCTTATTATGGGATTTCTTTTTGCGCAACCTATCCGTGGCTTGGTAACCAAAGAAGATGTTAATGCAGAAGCTTCTTCCTCAGAAGCTTCTACACCTCAAATTAAACTTAGCGATGTTTCCGAAGTCGCTAAACGAGGATTGAATCCTGCCCTTGTTAATGAAATCACCGAATTAGAACAAAAAGCCGAAGAACTTGAAGGACTTGAAAAAGTTTCTGTTTATCAGCAATTAGCGGATAAATGGGACGATGTGGAGAAATTCGCTCCTCAAGCCTTTCTATATGAAGAAATGGCAAACTTAGATTCCAAATTCGATTATTGGTTAAAAGCAGGAAATGCTTATCGCAAAGCTTACACAAACCTTCAAGATACCACAATGGCTCAATTGTTAAATCAAAAAGCCATTACTGTTTATCAAAAGGCGGTAGACTTAGACGGAGCAAGTTTGGATGCTAAAACAGGGTTGGGAGCAGCAATGGTTACAGGGACAAATAACCCTATGGCCGGTATCGCTATCTTACGTGAAGTTGTACAAGTAGATCCAAAAAATTTAGAAGCGAATAAAACATTAGGATTATTCTCTTTACAATCTCGTCAATTTGATCGTGCTATCGATCGCTTTAAGACTGTGATTGAACAAAAGCCTGATGCAGAATCTTATTTCTTTCTCGCAACGGGTTATCAAAATATAGGAATGAAGAACGAAGCTATTGCCGCTTTCAATAAAGCTAAAGGCCTAGCGACAGATCCAAGTTTCTCCCAGTTCATTGATAGACAAATCGCTGAACTGAGTAAGTAATTAACAAATTATTTTAACATTTAAAAACATTAAAGCTATGCCAAGCGGAAAAAAAAGAAAAAGACACAAAATGGCTACTCACAAACGTAAAAAACGTTTAAGAAAAAATAGACACAAGAAAAAATAACATAAGGCTCAGCCCTTATTAATCATGTGACAATCTATGATCGATTATCCATCATCATAGATTGTTTTTTTTCATTAAACGGTTTTATGTTTAACCGGACAACATTCGTTGTGGAGCGAGTCCACAACTGTCCTTAATTAAGTAGCTGTTGGTAAAGGAATTAATTATCGATTCAGTCCCCGATAAGGGGGTGACTATTGCTTTACTACAGGACAAACAACTAGTTGAACTAAACAGGGAACAAGCTGGCAATCACTATGCCGTGGGTGATATTTACTTAGGGAGAGTAAAGAAAATCATGCCCGGACTGAATGCCGCATTCGTAGATGTAGGCTACGAAAAAGACGCTTTCCTGCATTACCTCGACTTAGGGCCTCAAGTACAATCCTTGATCAAATTAACAAGGGTAGTAAAGAATGGCAGTTATCAAGAGAAACTGCTCAATAGTTTGAAGCTTGAAAAGGACATTGACAAGGCTGGTAAAATATCAGATATCTTAAGTAGAAATATGTTATTGCCGGTACAGATAGCCAAAGAGCCTATCTCTACCAAAGGCCCTAGACTAAGTTCAGACTTATCGATTGCTGGTCGCTTTGTAGTACTTGTACCTTTCTCAAGTGCGGTATCCATTTCCAAAAAAATCAAAGGAAGTACAGAGCGTAATAGACTCAAGAAAATTGTAGAAAGTATTAAACCTGCAAATTTTGGAGTCATTATTCGTACAGTATCCGAAGGTAAAGGAGTAGATGAACTCCAAAAAGATTTACTGGACCTGATTTCAAAATGGGAATTGTTTACTAAACGTCTTAAGTCAGCAGAACCGCCTCAAAAAGTATTAGGAGAAATGGATCGGGCTTCGACCATCCTACGAGATATCTTAACTGATGAATTTACGCATATCTATGTAAACGATCAGGATATATACGAAGAGGTTAAATCTTATATTCAAGAGATTTCTCCAGATTTGGAAAAAATAGTTAAACTCTATAAACATAAAGAACCTATTTTTGACCATTACGGAGTAGAAAAGCAAATTAAGGCGTCTTTTGGCAAAACTGTCAATTTACAAGGTGGTGCGTATTTAGTTATTGAACATACTGAAGCATTACACGTTATCGATGTAAATAGTGGCAATCGTATTGCCAATAAAGAAAATCAAGAAGATAATGCCCTCCTTGTGAACAAGGAAGCGGCTAAAGAAATTGCTCGTCAACTTCGGTTGAGAGATATGGGTGGAATTGTAGTCATCGATTTTATTGATATGCATAAACCCAATAACCGTAAGGAACTTTATGGTTTCTTAAAGGAATGTATGGCAAGTGATCGTGCCAGACATACCATTCTCCCTCCTAGTAAATTTGGTTTAGTACAAATTACGAGGCAAAGGGTAAGACCTGAAATGAGCGTAGTGACGAATGAGAAATGTCCAGCTTGTGATGGCACCGGTGAAATCAGATCAAGTATTGTATTGCTTGATGATATTGAAAACAATTTAAGCTTTATCTTATTAGAGCAGAATGAAAAAGGAGTAACACTTTGTGTACATCCTTATATTGCCGCCTACATTACTGCCGGCTTCATCTCTAGACGATTAAAGTGGTTTTTCAAATACGGCAAATGGATTAAAGTCAAAGAAGTGAGTTCCTATTATTTAACAGAATTCCATTTCTTTAATTCTAAAGACGAAGAAATAAAATTATAAAAAAGGCGACCCCAGGGTCGCCTTTTTTATGTCGTATATACCTGATAAACACATCGTCTTCCTTGCTGCATTAAATGCTCGATGCGTTTTATTTCTTCTTTAAATAGCGATTGAAAAACACGCAGCTCCACGGAGCAAAAGTTTTGACATACCCTCGCGGCCTCACATATAGGACAATGATTCTCTATAAATAGATATCCAGCTTCATTCTTTTCGATGCTTGCCATGTATCCTTCTTCAGTCCTTATCTCTGCTAATAATTGCAATTGCTTTTCTAAATTTTGACCCTCACGGATGTGTTTTGCATATTTGAGAATCAAATCTTCTTCTGCTGATGCTAATACAGCATACATCCCTTGATCCCCAAAAATATCTTGTATTTTTTTAATTAACCCTATAGATACTTCCTGATAAGAGGCTGGGAATTGACGATGACCAGCCCGAGTCAAAGACCAAACTTGTTGAGGTCGTCCCCTACCCTTTACTTCATTGTTGGCTTCCACTAATCCTTCAGACGCTAATTTTATTAAGTTAAATCGAGCACCTTCCACTGTAATTCCTAACTCCTTGGCTATAGCGATGATGGGCATTGGCCCATTTTTCTTTAGCACTTCTAAAGCCTTATCATTTTCCATATGCTATATCTATACAAATTGTATACAATTAGTTAATATACAAAAATTATATCTATTAAAATTCATCCGAATTCCATTAAAACGGCTTTGTATCGCTATTCCGTAGTATTTGTAATTTTAAAGTAATAAACCAAGTGTTTATTTGGTTTATTATCCTCTTCTCCTTTAGATTTGGTTTGAAATATGAATCAACAAAGAATGACTTAAACAATAAGATGTTACATGAAAACGAGCAAAACATTGTTGATTGCAAAATTTTAAATAATAGAGATACATTCAATTAAACAAAAATCTAAGAACAAAACCTATGAAATTAATTAACAACAAGCTACTTTATTACCTGTTTTTACTAGCCTCCACTTCTTTTATGCTGGCTTGTACAGGAAAGGCTAGCGAAACGTCCCATGATATTCCTACCACTGAAGTTACTGTAGTTAAACTCAGTGAAACCAATACGCAGCAATATTATGATTATCCTGCCACGGTACGTGGACAACAAAATGTGGAGATACGACCTAAAGTAGATGGCTATATTTCCGAAATACTTGTTGATGAGGGAGCGCAAGTTTCGAAAGGTCAGGTTTTATTCCGAATCAATAACCCTTTGTACCAACAAGAGGTAATTACTGCAAAAGCAGCAATTAAAAGAGCAGAAGCCGCTGTAAATACAGCTCAGATTAATGTGAAGAAAACAAGCCCTTTGGTAGAGAAAGGAATCATCAGTGAATTCGAATTAGAAGCAAAAAATCTAGAGTTGCAGGCACGTTTGGCAGAACTGGAAGAAAGTAAGGCTAAATTACATAATGCTCAGGTAAACTTAGGATATACCGTTATAGCGAGTCCAGCATCTGGCGTTATAGGAACTATTCCTTATAAAATTGGCAGCTTAGTAAGCAGTATGAGCGAATTACCGCTAACGATTTTATCCGATATTTCTAAAGTGCATGTGTACTTTTCTTTCTCTGAAAGCCAATTTTTATCCTTGATTTCCGATAATGATGCCAAAGATATCAACCAGGCGATTAATAACATTCCACCGGTGGAGTTGCTGTTAGCTTCTGGAGAATTTTATCCCCAAAAAGGAAAACTAGAAACAACTGGAGGATTAATTAATACTGGTACTGGGTCCATCAGTATGCGTGCAGAATTTCCAAATGCGGCAGGATTAATTCGTAGCGGAAGTAGCGCCACCATTAGAATTGCTAGAGCGGTGAATGATGCAATTCTAATTCCGCAAACCGCCACCTATGAAATACAGGGAAACAAGTTTGCTGTTGTGGTCGATTCGGCTGGGCTATCCAAATCCGTGGCCATTCAAGTGGCTGAGCGTCCAATAAATGATTCTTTTTTAATCACCAATGGATTGAAATCTGGAGATCAGGTGGTCATTGAAAACGTGACATCTATCAAAGACGGAACAAAAATAATCCCAAAAAACACGCAGGCATTAACGAATAAATAACACATTTCCTGCTAATAGCTTTGAAATCGGTAATCTAAATAGCTTACCCTGGAATTGCTATGGCTTTTTAAAAACAAGTATATGCTTAAAACATTTATAGATAATCCGGTTTTATCCACCGTCATTTCCATTATTATTGTCATACTTGGTCTGCTAGGTTTGGCAACCTTACCTATATCACAATATCCAGATATTGCACCACCTACCGTACAAGTCACTGCGACTTATCCTGGAGCGAATGCAGAAGTACTTATGAAGAGTGTCATCATTCCTTTAGAAGAACAAATCAATGGGGTGGAGCAGATGACTTACATGACCTCCAAGGCAAGTAACGATGGAACAGCCGTCATTACCATTAATTTTGAACAAGATGCCGATCCTGATTTGGCGGCGATCAATGTGCAAAACAGGGTCGCAAAGGCCAATGGCGTGATGCCCCCTGAAGTAATCCGTTCAGGAATTACAACCACCAAAATGTTAAACTCCTGGTTGGTTGGATTTCTAATCTATAGTGAGAATAAAGATTACGACAGTAAATTTCTGGACAATTACATGAGGATAAACATTGTTCCCGAGTTGAAGCGTATTTCAGGGGTGGCCGATGTTCAAATGTGGAGTGTCATGGATTACTCAATGAGGATCTGGTTAAAACCAGAAGTCATGGCAGCTTATGGATTGATGCCTGAAGATGTAACGGCAGCGCTCGCCGAACAAAATATAGAAGCTGCGCCAGGCAAAATCGGAGAAAATAGCAATAAGTCTTTTGAATATGTGTTGAAGTATACTGGAAGATTAGAATTGGAGTCTCAATTCGAAGATATTGTTCTTAAGGCAACTGCTGATGGACAAATTTTGCGATTAAAAGATGTAGCCAAGGTAGAGCTTGGAGCCATGAGTTATAATTTAGACAATACCTTGAATGGCTTTCCAGCAACTGGAGGTGGAGTTATGCAGACTGCTGGCTCAAATGCTCATGAAATAAACAATCAAATTATTGAGTTCCTCAACACTGCTGCTAAAGACTTTCCTCCAGGTGTAAAATGGGATACTTTTATCAATACCAATAACTTTTTAAATGCCTCCATCAGTAAATTAGTTCAGACCCTGGTCGAAGCATTTTTATTGGTGTTTTTGATGGTGTTTATCTTTCTTCAAGATTTTCGTTCTACCCTAATACCAGCAATTGCAGTCCCTGTAGCTATTATTGGAACATTTTTCTTCCTGAATTTATTTGGTTATACGCTGAATCTATTAACACTTTTTGCCTTGGTTCTTGCCATAGGAATTGTGGTGGATGATGCCATCGTGGTGGTCGAAGCCGTGCATGCAAAAATAGACGAAGGGGCAAAATCTGCCCGGAAAGCTACAGTTGATGCCATGCATGAAATTAGTACCGCTATTATTTCCATCACCTTGATTATGTCTGCTGTATTTATCCCAGTGACCTTTATTAAAGGTTCTGCAGGGATTTTCTACAAACAGTTTGGTGTTACTTTGGCCGTGGCTATTATCATCTCTGCGGTCAATGCATTAACCTTAAGTCCAGCACTAAGCGCTCTACTGTTAAAACCACATAATTCGGAACACCAAGAAACCAAAAAAGGATTCCTAAAACGCTTTTTTATTGCATTCAATATTGGGTTTAAAGCATTGACAAATAAGTACATCCATGCTGTGAAATTTCTTATTCATCGCAAATGGATTGCTCTTGGAAGTATTGTGGCATTTGTAGCTTTGCTGGTCTTTTTTATGCGTACGACGCCAACGGGTTTTGTTCCAAATGAAGATTCCGGTGCCATTTTCGGGGATGTGATTCTCCCTCCTGCTACGACTTTATCACAAACCAAAAAAATTGTCGCTCAAATTGATAGCATCGCCCAAGCTATGCCGGAAGTAAAAGTAAGTGCAACCGTTTCTGGAATGAATTTAATCAGTGGAAACGGCGGATCTTATGGGGCAATATTTATCGCCTTAAAACCTTGGGATGAACGTAAAGGAGATGGACAAGATGCCAATAGTTTGGTGGCCAAGTTATTTGAAAAGACCAGCCATATTAAAGGGGCAAATATTATCTTTTTCCCAGCTCCCACTTTGCAAGGGTTTGGAAATACGAGCGGTTTTGAAATTCAGCTGTTGGATAAAACCGGAGGAAGCTTTGTCGATTTTGAAGGGCATGTCAACAAATTTTTAACAGCTCTCCATCAACGGCCAGAAATTATGTATGCGGCCACATCTTTCAACAACAACCTACCTCAGTATAGATTAAATGTGAATGTGCCTTTAGCCAAAGAAGCGGGTGTGGAAGTCTCTGCTATTTTAAGAACATTACAAGGTTTCTTTGGAGGAATGTATGCCTCTGAATTTAATCGATTTGGAAAGCAGTATAAAGTATTCATTCAATCTAATCCGGAAGATAGACAAGAAGAAAAAGATTTGGAAAAGATTTTTGTTCGGAACAATAAAGGTGAAATGGCTCCCATATCAACCTTTGTCAAATTGGAAAGAACGAGTGGTCCTGAATTTATTAATCGCTTTAACTTATATACCTCTGCCGCAGTAAACGGAGCGCCTAATCCCGGTTATAGCTCTGGTGATGCTATTCGTGCGATACAAGAAGAAGCCAGTATAAATTTACCAAAAACGGCTTCTTTTGATTACAGTGGCCTTACCAGAGAGGAAATATTAAGTGGTAATCAAACCATATTAATCTTTAGTCTTTGTTTGATCTTTGTGTATTTCTTACTAAGCGCACAGTATAAAAGTTATATACTTCCATTTTCTGTTTTGTTATCTCTTCCATTTGGTTTGGCAGGTGCTTTCTTGTTTGCCAGAATGATGGGATTAGATAATAATATATTTCTTCAAATCAGTTTAATTATGCTCATCGGGTTATTGGCGAAGAACGCCATTTTAATTGTGGAGTTTGCTTTGCAAAGGAGAAGACAGGGCATGAATTTAGTAGAAGCGGCATTAAACGGTGCAGCCGCACGACTAAGGCCAATACTGATGACTTCCTTAGCCTTTATTTTCGGATTATTACCCCTGATGTTTGCATCTGGCGTTGGTGCCTTGAGTAATCGTTCTATTGGTACAGCTGCTGTCGGTGGAATGCTCATCGGTACCATCCTTGGTGTTTTGGTCATTCCTGCTTTATTCGTGATTTTTCAGGTAATACATGAAAAATTTAGTGGAAAAATGCATGTGACAAATCAGGAAGATGTAGCGCTTAGCGAAGTGTCAAATAAACTAAATAAAAACTAATGAAAAGGAACGTAAAATTTACATACTTGACGCTATTTATTTTATTGTTAGTGAGTTCTTGTCAAGTAACAAAGGATTATCAAGGACTTCAAATTAATCAAAATAATTTATTTAGGGATACCGTCATTTCAGATACAAATAGCATGGCGGCATTGCATTGGAAAGCTTTTTTCAAAGATAAAAGTTTGCAAGGATTGATTGATACGGCACTTGGTTCCAATTTGGATTTAAAAATTCTGTTGGAAAGAGTCGTTCAAGCACAAACAGCTTTTAAACAAAGTAAGTTAGCAAGCCTTCCCGATTTAAATGCTGATCTTTCGATTAGGCAATCTCGATTAGCATTTCCTCAAGGGTTTGGGCTAATTAAAAACTCCACCCAATATGATTTAGCACTTCAGGCAAGTTGGGAACCGGATATTTGGGGTAAACTTAGCAGCGCGAAAAAAGCTTCATTAGCACAACTGCTTCAAACAGAAGCTGCAAAAAGAGCGGTCCAAAGTCAATTGATTGCGGAAATAGCATTTCATTATTATTCTTTAATTGCTTTAGACGAGCAATTGGAGGTGTTGAAAAAAACAGTTATCAATAGAAAGGACGATGTCAATACGATGAAAACCTTAAAAGCATCGGCCATCGTCAATGGGGCAGCTGTTGTTCAGAGTGAAGCTAACCTACATACGGTTGAAGTATCCATTCCAGATGTAGTTAAAAGAATTCGGGAAACTGAAAATATCCTTAGTTTTTTAATCGGAAAGCCAGCTGGATTTATTCAACGATCGAAACATATTAATGATCAGGCTTTCGATCAAGTCGTTATCGGTTTGCCAGCTAGTTTATTGCGGTTCAGGCCCGATGTACAGGAAGCCGAATTGGCATTTCGCCAATCATTTGAATTAACAAACGTAGCTAGAACAGCTTTTTATCCTAATTTTAGAATTACTGGAGCTGCTGGGTTCTCAAGTTTGGATTTTTCAAATTGGTTTAACCCAGAATCTTTCTTTGCGAATATATTAGGAGGACTTACGCAGCCTATTTTCAATAAAGGGGTGAATAAAGCCAAGCTGCAAATCGCGGAATCTCAACAACAACAGGCTTTTTATCAGTTTCAGAAAATTGTCTTGCAATCGGGAAAAGAAGTCTCGGACGCTTTATTCGCTTTAGAAACCAGCAAAGCAAAAGAATTAAGTAGAGGCAAGCAATTAGATGCGTTACATAAAGCGGTAGAGTTTACTAAAGAGTTATTAAAATATAGTGAAAGCACCAACTATATTGATGTCTTAACTTCCGAGCAAAATTTATTGAATGCAGAATTAGGTAGCGTCAATGATCAACTGGAACAATGCTTAGCCATGATTGCCCTATACAAGGCGACAGGTGGCGGAAGTTATTAGCTATAAAAGAAGTTTTGTTATCTTAGCTTAATTTAGATTCAAGCACTAGAAATAGTGCTTGTTTTTTTATGCTATTTAGGACTATAAATGGAATCATTTAGCCAATGAATTTGAAGCCCTTCTTTTTCCATTTTCCTAAAGTAAGTCATCTGACGTTTGGCAAAACGATGAATCTCAGTTCGAAGCTTTTCTTTAAAAGTTTCCAAATCCATTTCTCCTAATAGATGTAATGAGGCGTATTTATATTCTAAACCAAACCATTGTAATTGTTGATGACTTATGCCTTTATCCAATAAATCGCTCACTTCTTCTAATAATCCTTCTGTTATTCGATTGTTAAGCCTGATGTCTATTCGTTTTCTTCTATTTTCTAAATCAGGGTTTAAACCTAAGATGAGGTAATGCTTCAGGATAGGTTCTTGTGCTTTTGGAATTGGGTTATATTGAAGGTATCGCAGAATTTCCAAGGCTCGAACCAAGCGTTTATGATTATTCCAATCGATTCTCATGCCTTCTGGAATTCCCATGTCCTGAATATCTTGGATCAATTCCGTTTTATCTTTTTTGGCGAGTTCTTCTTGAAGGGTTTTATTTTTTGGAATAGCGCTCAGCGACTTTTCAATCAGCAAGCTTTCTATATATGAACCTGTACCGCCACAAATGATAGGTAATTTCTGACGAGCCTTAATCTCTTTAAGAAGGATTGGAACACCTGCTTTAAACTGGTCTACTTGGTACGTTTCATGAGGTTCTCGGATATCTATTAAATGATGGGGAATTCCTTCATATTCCTTTAAATCTTTACCGGTTCCAATATCCAAGTACTTATAGACCTGCCTCGAATCGGCAGAGATAATTTCCCCATCAAGTTCTTTGGCAATTTGAACCGCAAGCTTTGTTTTTCCAGAAGCCGTAGGTCCTAAAATGATTAAAACAAAATCAGGCGAAAGAGTTTCTTTCGCCTGATCTATGTAAGATATAAGGTCCTTAAAGGTGTTTATAACACGTACTTGGTCCATTTTTCATTACTTTCATTGCTTTTTACAACCGTTTCAATAAAGGCCATACCTCTTACCCCGTCGTAAACATTCGGAAAATCTAATGCCTCTGGCGATGGTGTTTGTCCTTCTCTTTTGGCAGATACTGTTAACGCAAAGTTTCTGTAAATATTTGCAAATGATTCCAACAATCCTTCCGGGTGTCCTGCAGGGACACGGGTGTTATGTGTAGCGAAAGAACTTAGCGTAAATGGAGCTGCATACGCATTTCCAGTACGATAATATTGTCTTGGCTGGTCTAACATTTTAATGATTAAATTGTTAGGATCCTCATTCGCCCATTCTAAACCACCTTTTTCTCCGTAGATACGAATACGTACCGCATTCTCCTCCCCAGCAGATATTTGCGAAGCCATTAATACGCCTTTTGCACCTTCTTCAAAATGTAATAATACCGAACCATCGTCATCCAATAAGCGGCCTTCTACGAAAGTAGTTAGGTCTGCACTTAATTCTGTAATCTTCAATCCGGAAACATATTCTGCAAGATGTGCCGCATGTGTACCGATATCCCCCATAACTAAAGATTTTCCTGAACGTTTAGGGTCTGCACGCCATGCTGCACCAGCATTTCCTTCACGTTCGGTCATACGGCTTAACCAACCTTGTGGATATTCCACAACAATTTTTCTAACCTTACCAAAATGACCCTCTTTAATCATAGCTTTCGCTTGTTTTACCATTGGGTATCCTGAATAGGTATGCGTTAAACATAAGGTTCTTCCAGTACGCTCTACCGTTTCTTTTAAATCCAATGCCTCTTCTAGAGATACAGTCATTGGTTTTTCTACCACCACATCAAAACCTGATTCTAACGCTAGCTTAGCTGGGCCAAAGTGTAAGAAGTTCGGAGTAACAATCGTCACAAAATCCATGCGTTCCCCATCAGGAAGTTTGGACTCTGCTTCAATCATTTCTTGATAGCTTTCATAAACCCTATTTTCAGGAACAAATAAATCCCTTCCTGATTGTAAAGACACTTCCCTATCTATACTAAATGTCCCACAAACTAATTCTATTTTACCATCCATAAAGGCGGCTATACGGTGAACAGCACCAATAAAGGCGTCATTTCCTCCACCAACCATGCCCATGCGTAGTTTTCGTTTCATAAGAAGTAAATTTCGATTGATTAAGTTTTAAATATAGTAAATTAAATGTCGATTCATAAATCCAAAACCATTTTTATACTTCCATTGCTGTGAATAAGATGACCCTGTGGATTTTGTGCTTTTAATTCTTTTTCTTCCTCATCGCTTTTGATGGGTCTCAGTATACAACCATCCCACCAGAATTTCTGCGCGGGGAGCTTCCCTTTTATTTTAAAACCTAATTTTTGTAAAGAGGATTCTTGCGTCCAGGATAAATCCGCATAGGTCATTATATCTTGGGGTTGAAACTCTCTAATAAATTCCTTGAGCAATTTGGATAAGCCACCAACAACAATATAATTAGATTTTTGACAAAATCGAAGTAATTCAAATGATCGATGGCTGTCTGAAATATCCCTCATGATTCTAGCTCCACTAAATACAGCAACAGCAAACAATTCTCCTTGATAATATAATCCATAGCGGTATTTGCCTGGTAGGCTGGACTGAAGATGGTATTCATCAAGAAAATTGACTGCGATTCGTTTGTCTATTCTTACTACAACAGTTTCTCGGGCATAAATACGCCTGGCTAAACCAGCCTGCACTTTTAATCGGTCAAATATTTTTTGTGCTGCATGCTGAAAGACAATGGCGTCTATAGTAATCAATTTTTTTTCGCTGTGGAAATCGCCCTTTGGGGGGGATTGAGTAATGTAAATCAAATCATAGGGAAGCTCATTACATTGAAGATAATGGAAATCTGGATTGGTATGTACTTGTACTTCAGCCCTTAGTTCCTCTTGAAGAAATGTAATCAACGTATCTAAGGGCTCATGTCTCATCCTACAAAAATAGCTTTAATTAGTTCGATACCGAAGGCTAGTAAATATTTAATAACTTTGTACAGAAAATAGAATTAAATGAAATTACCTATAGTAGCATATGGCGATCCGGTTTTACGCCAAAAGACCGAGGAAATTGATGAGGATTATCCTGAATTGAAAAAACTTATTGAGGATATGTTTGAGACGATGTATGCCGCAAATGGGGTGGGTTTAGCAGCTCCGCAAATTGGACTACCTATTCGTTTGTTTATAATTGATGCTTCTCCATTTGGCGAAGATGATGAAGACGGACCTGGTGATCCAACAGCAAAAGATTTCAAGCGTGTGTTTATAAATCCAATTCTGGTGGAGGAATCAGGAGAAAAATGGCTTTTTTCTGAAGGATGTTTAAGCATACCTCACATTAATGAAGAAGTTTCTAGAAAGAAAGATGTAATCATTAATTATTTGGATGAAAACTTTGAAGAAAAAGAAGAGTCGCTGACCGGCTTAGCTGCGAGAGTCGTACAGCACGAGTATGATCATATTGAAGGCAAATTATTCCTTGATAAGTTAAGCCCTCTTAAAAAGGCCATGTTAAAAGGAAAATTGGATAATATCTCCAAAGGGCAGGTTCGCGTCAGTTATAAAATGAGCTTTCCTCAACTGAAAAAGAAAAGATAAAATAAAAGGCTGGTTATTTCATAATCGGCTTTTTGTTTAAGAAATTTCAAGCTTGCGATATTATATTGTAATTTGTTTCCTTAATTAACTCGCCCCATAGTGGGAAGGGAAAGGTTATATTTAACTGAAATAAAACGAATAATAAAAACCAGCGAGGCACTTACGATAGCATTTACATTATCTGGAATTGGAATCATTCTTAAACAGACATAACAGATAGCACCCGCTAAGCAGGCAGAAGCATATATTTCTTTACGTAATATCAATGGAGTAACATTCATTAAGGTATCTCGGATAACACCGCCCATGCTGGCAGAAAACATACCCAACATCACAGCCGCTATGGCACTACTGTCGTAGTTTAATGATTTTTGTATACCAACGACTGTAAAAAAACCGATTCCGATTGCATCAAATAAGAATAAGGTTCTGGCGTAGTTATCCAAGCGCTTGTTAAACAGTAAAGCTATTAATACACCGACAAGAATGGCGATTAAATAGTTGCCATCTTCCACCCAAACAGGTCTAATATTTAAAAACACGTCCCTCAAGGATCCTCCACCAATGGCCGTCACAAATCCCATAAAGGTAGCTCCAAAAATATCAATATCATTTCTATTCGCAGCCATTGCACCAGATATAGCAAATACCATTGTTCCTAATAAATCGATAGAATAAATCAACTCCATGTACTTGGTTTTTTTGTTAAACAATAATACGTATTTTCTACTTTTATTTCCCCAAGCCTATTTCCTCGAATCATTATATGATGCAAATAAAAAGTGGGCTTGAACGAGCCCACTTTAACTAAACAACGAAACAAAATGAATTTGTTTTAGATTCCTTTGGGAGGAATTTTTTAAATATTTTTAATAATAAATTTTGATATTATAGGTTTAAATCTTGTGGATGTACCGAATCATTTATCAACTCTGGCAACTCCGAAGATTCTTCAAATGTATCTATTTTTTTTAATTTATCTTGCCATTCTTTGCTATTAAAATATTTTTCCAACTTTTCCCCATTCAATTCAATAGCTTTAATTTTGCTTTTCCATTCCTCCGATTCGAATTTCTTTTGTAGCTCCTGACCTTGTTTTTCGAGGGCCTTCATTTGTTTTTTCCAGTCATCACTTTGAAAATACTTCTCCACCTCTTTGGCGCTTTTCTCTACTTGAGCGATGTTGTTTTTCCATTCTTCAGATTGAAAATGTTTCTCGATTTCCTTCGCGTTCAAATTAATATCTGCCACTTTTTGTTTCCATTCCGGAGATTCAAATTTTTTAGCCATCTCTTTTGATTGTTCCTCTATGGCTTTGATTTTGCTTTTCCATTCAGGTGATTCATAATACTGCTGAATTTCTTGAGTATTTATTTGAATATCTTTTAGGAATTTTTTCACATGCTTGGGAAGTTTGGATGTATCTTCTTCTACAACTACGACATTTCCCAATTGCGAAATGGAAATAGTTTGTTGCTCAGGCTTCGCTGATGGAGGGCATGGTATTTCTGCTATGTTTTCCAATTCCATGGTTGGCTTTAATGGAGGTAAGGGTTTACTTTGTATCGCTTCTACCACTTTATGGATGACTTCTTGAGCTTGTGCTTTCATAGGTATAATCCATAATACAAGCAGGATGCTTGCCACGCTGACCATAATAGTCAGCAATTGCTGTTTTACATTTAAATATTTCTTTTCCATTTTAGTAATTCGTTTGATTCTGTTGAATAAATGCTGCTTGGAATTGCTGGCAGCTAGTGTGAGAGGGGTATTTACTTTATTTCTTAATGTCTCGCATTCTACTAAAGCATGTGCATAAGTCATTGCTGGCGTAAGTTCTATCACCATATCATCACAGGCATGCTCTCGCTCTATTTCCATCATTTTGGAAATTTTCCAGATGAATGGATTAAAGAATAGTAAGGATTCTATAACAACCTTCATTAAATTGACTAAGTAATCATTTCTTTTGATATGAGCTAATTCATGTATCAATATGGATTCTACCTGTTGAATAGTCATCATGTTGGCATAGGCAACTGGAAATAAAACCACGGGTTTTAAATGTCCTAAGGTTAAGGGAATAGACACTAAGTCTGAAAGGTAAAATTGTACATTTCTTTTGATTCCCAAACGCTGTTTAGCAAGTTGGAATTTTTGTATCCAGTTGTCCGGAGCTTGATGTAGCCCTTTATATTTTAATGTTTTTAACTTCACGAAGCTGTTGGACAATAATACAGCTTGAATAATCAGTCCTATGGTATATATAAATACAATATATGGAACCGCTTCTTGTAAATAAGATCCTTGATGCGTTTGATGGATTAACTGGTTTAATTGAAAACTGTGAACTATGACTTCTGAGGGATGGGAGCTATTGGAGATGTTATAATAGTAAATGATATTGATACAAAACCCTATGAAGATACAAATCATCGCCAAAAAAGCCATTTGATGTTTTGATTGGGCTGATTGTTTTGGAAACAACATAATCAACAGCGATAGTATGATATAGATAATAGCTCCTTGCCAGATGGAATGCAATATACTCCATCCTATGGCATTGATAATTGTATATAGGGAATTTTCCATAACTATTTTTGTTCTAGTCTTTTTAAGAAATCTTTTATTTCATTTAGTTCCTCTTGACTGGTCCTTTCATTCCCAAGTGCTTGCATCACCAATCTTGCGGTACTTCCATTGTAAACCGTTTCAATCATTCTGTCCAAGAATTTACCCTGGGTATCTTCTTTTTCTATTTGCGCCTTATATAGGTGTGTTTTTGAACTGGTATCACGTATCACTAGTCCTTTTTCATGCATAATTTGCATTAGTTTTAAGGTGCTGGTATAGCCTGTATCTTTCTTGTGCAATTGTTCATGAACTTCTCTTACACTGAGTTCACCATGTTTCCATAGTAATTGTAGAATTTCCATTTCGCTTTCTGTCGGTTTCATATCGTTCTTTTTGGTTATCTACGAATCATTTCGTAATCAAATGTACGAAGCTCTTCGTACAATCCAAATTATTTAACATTTTTTTACGATTTCTATTATTGATAAGCTTACTATCCCCTATGAGTTGTTTAATTAGCATAGGATGCTTGTTGATTATTCTACTAATTTTAGCATAATTCAATAATAACTATGCCCTATTTACTAATCATCGAAAACTGTAAGCCTATTTCCGTATAAGACAAGTATAAGACAACTTGTTTTTTCGCGCATCTTAGTCGGATCTCCTTCGGACCTTAGTTGGATATCAATTGAAAAATTCCGAAAAAGATCCGTCTGACATCCGCTGGAAATTAATTTGCTAGAGCACGATGTCCTTATCCAAGATGAATTCAAAAAAAATTTGATACTAGTTTTTTGGTTTTGCTGATGCGGATCTATGTATAACAAATAGGAATTGATCCATTCCGTTTATTATTATGTTTCATAATTGCTTTATCAGATTCTATAGTATATAGTGCATTTTTGATGGTTTAGTGGGCTTTATGACCGATTTTACAAGTTTTCATAAAATTTATTCATCAAAGGCACAGGCAGTTG
>DAIQBS010000039.1:0-40028 GCA_036781025.1 Sphingobacterium sp.
CGCACGGAGGTATTCTTTTATTTCTTTATCAAATATTTTTAATTCTAAGGGACGAGAGATAATCAATCCGATGAGGATAGCCAATAAAATTCGAGGTAGTGCTTGCAAGAACTGCATGGCACCACTTTTACTTTTGTCTATACTCAATACGATATAGCGATCTAGATTAAAGATGGCTAAACCCCAAATAGAACCAAATAGTAATGCATATAAAAAAGCAAAGTCATTACCACTAAAAACAAAATATAAGGCGTACCCACCTGCCAAAGCAGCAAATAATCCTGTAAAGAAAATTGTCGCACCAATGCTTACATATTTATTGTGCTCTTCCGGATATTTCAATAAGCTGTCCTTATGAATACCTGCACACCACCAAAAGAATTCTTTCATGTTTTAAAACTTTGTCTATTAGACGTATAATTCTAATTTAAGTTACAGTAAAATTCCTAAAAATTTAACACTGTAATGAGATAAGTCCTTGAATTGGATATTAGTTTTTTTAAATTATCTTTACCTTTGCAGAAAATTTGAATTAAAAGATCTTAGAATGACTAAAAAGAGTTTTTTACCTTACTGTGTGGTATTTGCCAGCATGATTGTAGGGTGTAACAACGAAGCTAAAAAGGAGGAATCTGAACAATTGAAAAATCCATTAATAGCAACCTATGAAACCAATTTTGAAGTTCCACCATTTGATTTAATCAAAGATGAGCACTTCAGACCAGCTTATAAAGAAGCAGTAGCACAGCATAACCTAGAAATCGATTCTATAGTAAATAATGAAGAAGAAGCTTCTTTTACCAATACGATCGTGGCACTTGAAAATGCAGGTGAATTATTATATAAAGTTAGTGTGGTTTTCAATAACCTAAACAGCGCTAATACCAATGATTCATTAGGAGCCATTGATTTAGAGTTAGCACCTATTCTTTCTGCTCATTACGATGAGATTTCCATGAACCCTAAATTATTCGGACGTATAAAGTCAGTTTATGATCAAAAAGCTTCTCTAGGATTAGATGCAGAAGATTTAAAGTTGTTGGATGAAACCTACAAACGTTTTGTCCGTTCAGGAGCTAATTTAAATGATGCTGATAAAGAGAAATTAAAGAAAATAAATGCCGAAATTTCCGTTTTAACGAAGAAATTTAAGCAAAACTCCCTAGCAGAAACGAATGCTTTTGAGCTTGTTGTGGAGAATGAGAGCGATTTAGCAGGATTGCCAACTGCACTAAAAGAGGCTGCAGCAGATGTGGCTAAAGAGAAAGGTAAAGAAGGAAAATGGGTTTTCACCCTACAGAACCCTTCGGTTATGCCATTCTTACAATATGCAGATAATAGAGAATTACGCAAGAAAATTTGGGATGCATACCAATTGCGCGGTAATCAAGGAAATGAAAACGATAACAATAAGATTTTAATTGATATTGCGAATAAACGTCTTGAAAAAGCCAAATTGTTAGGTTATAGTTCACATGCTGCTTATGTTTTGGAAAATTCGATGGCAGAAAATCCAGAAAATGTAAATAGCTTATTGAATAAATTGTGGGCTCCAGCATTGGTAAAAGCAAAAGCTGAGGCGGCTGACATTCAAAAAGAGATTGTTGCTGCGAAAGATACTTTTACAGTGGCCCCTTATGATTGGCGTTATTACCAAGAGAAAATTCGTCAAAAACGTTATGCATTAAATGAGGAGGAAATTAAACCTTACTTCAGTTTAGCAGATGTACGCGAAGGTGCATTTTCTACTGCTAATAAACTGTGGGGCATCACTTTTGTTGCCTTAAACAATGTGCCAGTGTATCATCCAGAAGTAGAAGTATATGAAGTGCGTGATAAAGATGGTTCTCATTTAGGTTTACTTTATGCAGATTTCTTCCCTCGTGCTTCTAAACAATCAGGAGCCTGGATGACTTCTTTCCGTAGTCAACGTAAAAAAGATGGTAAACGAGTAGCTCCTGTCATTTCTATCGTTTGTAATTTCACCAAACCGGTAGGTAAAAATCCAGCTTTGTTAACTTTCGACGAAGCTAGTACGTTATTCCATGAATTTGGACATGCCTTACATGGCTTATTTTCGAATGTAAAATATAGAAGTTTAGCAGGTACTTCAGTTCCTCGTGATTTCGTAGAACTTCCTTCGCAAATCATGGAAAATTGGGCTTCAGATCCAGAAGTATTAAAATCGTATGCGAAGCACTTCCAAACGAAAGAAGCTATTCCTGATGCTTTGATTGAGAAATTACAAAAAGCAGGAACGTTTGATCAAGGATTTGCTACAGTGGAATATTTGGCAGCTTCTTTATTAGACATGAATTACCACAGCACAACTTCTGCGATCAATGCCGATAACGGCAATGCATTTGAGAAGGCAGCAATGGCTAAAATTGGTTTGATTGATGCGATTATTCCTCGTTATAGAAGTACCTACTTCAAACATATTTTTGAAGGTGGATATTCTGCTGGATATTACAGCTACATCTGGTCAGAAGTGTTAGATAGCGATGCTTTTGCAGCATTTAAGGAAAAAGGATTATATGATCCTGCTACAGCAGCTTCTTTCCGTAGTAATATCTTGGAAAGAGGTGGTACTGGAAATCCGGCTGAAATGTACCGCAAATTCCGTGGTGCTGATCCAAATCCAATTCACTTAATGAATAAAAGAGGATTAAATTAGTCCTAAAATAATAAAAATATAAAGGGGCTTGTGTCAATTCCGATGCAAGCCCCTTTTGTATAGCTGCATTAAGCTCCTTCCGATAAAGTAATATAGGTTTCTGCTAGATTGCTTAGCCCTCCATCAATCTTTCTATAGCTGAAGTTTTTTTCTTGTATAATATATCTCTATATGTGCAACGAATTTTAGATGGATATCCTTCGGATTTTTTCATAACTGATCCATCTGAGATCCAACGGATGTCCGAAGGAGATCCGTAAAAGAAGGAATTTGGCGGATAAGAAATCAGGTCTTTTTTCAGGATTTGTAAGTGTTTTTTTGCCGATAATTTTAGTTTTTAGAAACTGTTTCTCATTAAATGGGTTGTAGATTTAACTTATTAACTTATTGCTGTATAATGTTATACTAAATTATTAGAGGAATAGAAATAAAAAAATCCCATTATTTGAAAAATGGGATTAATAATATATTTTAAAAAATCCAATTAAAACCTATTCTAGATTTGCTTGATTTTCTAAATTGTCAGCCTCTAATTCCAATAATTGTTCGTAGTTATTATCGAGTTTTTTAACTAGCCTCAAATAGATGATTCGGTAATATCCTTTTATGATATAGATAAATAACCAGGCAAATAATGACATGAAAATAATGAGTATGATGGATACAAATATAAGTTCACCCATGCTGCTGTTTTCTAGATATCGTTCTGAAATTATCGCTATGCCAGCCATGGCAAATGCGTAAATAATCAAATAAATATTAAATTTAATGTAATTATAAACTGTTTTCCGTGTGGTTAAAATGCTGTTTAACAGTTCTTTGGTGTTTTTGGTGTTTTTTATGTTTTTATAAGAATTGAAAAACATATATATAAAATAGATGATGATGCAGTAACTGGCAATATCAACGGTATAGCCTATGATTTGAATCGCAATATGTGACGTGTCGGGCTCCTGATCATAAAACATGTAACCTATGTTGAGGGCTATCCCTAAAAAAAGTTCGATAACACTGATGTAAAAGATCCATTTTACGATAGATGAAGAACTTTTATGCAACATGGTCTGTATTTCCTCTTTATTAATCTTAGGAAAATCATCATTTTTCTGCCAATGCTTTTTTAATAAATCTAAGCCATCCATTATACGACTCCTTTCTTTGCTAACATAACTTTTAATTTAGTTTTAATGCGGTTCATCTTCACCCTAGCATTCACTTCGCTAATTCCTAAGGTTTCTGAAATCTCCGCATAATCCTTATCTTCCAAATACATGTAAACTAAGGCCTTATCAATATCATTCAATTGCCTTACTGCATCATATAAATGTTTGAGTTGTTCTTCTTCATCGGAATTATATTCTTCATAACGGATATTGGAAAAAGATTGATCCCAATCCACTAAGGTTATTTTGGTTCGTTTTCCCCGATAAAGAGAAATTGCTGTATTTAATGATACACGATAAGCCCAGGTAGAGAACTTAGCGTCACCTTTAAATTTTGGATATGATTTCCATAATTGAATCACCATTTCCTGAAAAAGATCCTGATGTGCATCTAAATCTGCCGTATATAGTTTGCAGATTTTGTGAAGAATATTTTGATTATTCTCCAATAACACGACAAATTCTTGTTCCAGATGGTTATTCATGTACGGTTATTTGTCTACAATAGTACTGTTTTGTTACAATACCTGCGTACAATTTTTTAAATTCGCTGAATGGCAAAGTCAAAATCAGCATATTTCTGTCAATCATGTGGCTATGAATCACCTAAATGGTTAGGTCAATGTCCTTCTTGTAAACAGTGGAATAGCTTTGTGGAGGAGGTAGTCGAGAAAGCATCTTCTCGAGTACCAGAATGGCGCAGTAGTGCAAGTCCTATTGGAGGCAGTAAGCGCACGAATAAGGCGGCCATCATTCAAGAGATTGTTTATACTGAAGAACAACGCCTAGAAACTCCTGATCGGGAATTTAATCGGGTGTTAGGTGGTGGTATTGTTCCTGGATCTTTAGTTTTGATAGGAGGAGAGCCTGGTATTGGAAAATCTACTTTAATGTTACAGCTGGCTTTGGGATTGCCGAAAGTAAAAACACTGTACATTTCTGGAGAAGAGAGCGAACAGCAAATAAAAATGAGGGCAGAGCGTCTCGCACAACAATCAAATGCCAATTGTTTTATATTGACGGAAACGTCTATGCAAAACATCTTCAAACAAATAGATCAAGTAGAACCCAATGTGGTCGTTATCGATTCCATTCAGACCCTACATACTTCACAGATTGAATCTGCTCCAGGTTCGGTATCTCAGGTACGGGAGTGTACTGCAGAATTATTACGCTTTGCCAAAGAAACAAATACCCCGGTTTTCATTGTAGGTCATATCACAAAGGATGGGTCTATTGCAGGACCTAAGGTATTGGAACATATGGTCGATACCGTTCTTCAATTTGAAGGAGATCGCCATCATGTGTATCGAATTTTAAGAGCGGTTAAAAATCGATTTGGTTCATCATCGGAATTAGGGATTTATGAAATGCAAGGAGCTGGACTTCGTGAAGTTTCTAACCCTTCTGAAATCATGTTATCTCAACGGGAAGAACCTGTCAGTGGGGTGGCTGTTGCTGCCATGTTAGAAGGGATTCGTCCTTTGATGATTGAGGTGCAAGCATTGGTGTCTAATTCTGCTTTTGGAACACCACAGCGTAGTTCTACGGGCTTTGATACTAAAAGGCTAAACATGTTGTTAGCGGTATTGGAAAAACGCTTTGGATTTCGCTTAAGTGCTCAAGATGTTTTTCTCAATATTGCAGGCGGTCTTCGGGTAGAGGATCCGGCTATAGATTTAGCGGTGATTGCAGCTTTGATTTCTTCTCAACAGGATATTCCTCTTCCTGCCAACATCACTTTTGCGGGTGAGGTTGGTTTGTCTGGTGAAATTCGTGCAGTGAATCGTATTGAACAACGCATTCAGGAAGCAGAGAAATTAGGCTTTGAACAAATATTTATTTCTAAATATAATAGTAAAGGATTGGATGTGAAGAAGTATGATATTTTGGTTCGCCCAGTGGCGACCTTAGAAGATATTTTCCGTAATCTATTTGGATAGATTCAATGCTCATAAGAAAAGGGTCATACGTAATGTACGACCCTTATTTATGTTTTTAGGAAAGAAACTTATTTGATAAGTTCTGTTAATTTTTCTTCCAATGCTGGGCCTCTTAAATTCGACGCAATGATTTTTCCAGTTGGATCTATTAAAAAGTTCTGAGGAATTCCTTGGATGGCATACATAGGTACAACAATAGATTGCCAGAATTTCAAATCAGATACATGTGGCCATTGTTCTAATTTGTCATCTTTAATTGCTTTTAACCAAGCTTCTTTTCCATTTTCACGATCTAAAGAAACGCCTAATACGGTAAAGTTTTTGTCTTTGAATTTATTGAAAGCAGCAACAACAGTAGGGTTCTCATGACGACAAGGACCACACCAGCTAGCCCAGAAATCAATTAGGACATATTTTCCTCTTAAAGAAGATAAGGCTAAGACATTGCCGGATGTATCTGGCAACGCGAATTCAGGAGCGATACTTCCAATGGAAACAGCTTTTAGTTTTTCGATTTTAGAGCTAATGCTTTGGCCTTTTTTCGAGCTTTTTAAGGTTGCATCAAATTTATCAAAAGTTGGAATGACGAAATCATTTAGATTATCTGCAGAAATTGCTCTTTCTAATAGATTTAATGCAATAACACTTTTAGTGTTATTAGTGATGTAATCTTGATTGATTTTCTCTTGAGACTCATACAGTTTACCTGCGCGTTCTTGTAAACTAGCTATGAAAGTTTGATCCTGCTTTTGCTCATCAGTAGCCTTTTCATACTCTGCATTTAAGGCAGCAAATGAAGCTGTAAAATCTTTTAGTAGAGCTTTGTATGCTTGGTAATCTTTGTTGATTTCAGTACCAGTGATGGTAGCATCTGCAAGCTTAGCGCCTTTAACCTCAATGACACCTTTCGATAGGTATAACACCACATTATCCGGTTGTCTTAATTCTCTTAAAGATTTACCTTCTGGAGATAAATATAATTGTGCTTCTGTTGGGTCACTTACAGTGCCGTTAAAAGTGAATGCACCTTTGGAAACGGCTGCAGAATCCAATTTACGTTGTCCCCCATCAGCATACATTAAGTAGACTTTTGCTGGGCTATCAACATTTTCAATTGTACCTTTTAAGGTAAAATCTTCTTGGGCAAATAGTAAGGCGGGTACCGCTGCTAATGCGCTTAAAATTATTCTCTTCATCTTCAATTAGTATAAATTATTAGGTAAATGTACATATATCATTTGAAATTACCATCTACCACTAGCTCCGCCACCACCAAATCCACCTCCACCAAATCCTCCGAAGCCACCGCCTCCACCGCCGAAACCTCCGCCAAAGCCTCCGCCACCGAAACCTCCACCATCGTTATCGTTTCCACCTCGACCTAAAGAGTTCAATAAAGTCCACCAGAATAAATCCGATGCTCCTTTTCCTCCCATCACTTTACCACCACCATTATTTCCACCGCCACCTCGCTTGGATATTATACTGATAACCACAAAAACGACAATAATGATGAAAATAATAGGAATACCTCTACCACCTTCGGTAGACATTTTGTTATCTTTTGGATCGGCTTTGTACTCACCTTTGCTATAGGATATTAAGGCATCAACACCACGGTTAATACCGCTGTAATAATCTCCTTGTCGAAAAGCGGGCTTTAATTCGTTCTCAATAATGCGGTAAGCGATGATATCCGGAATTGCTCCCTCCATCCCATAGCCGGTACGGATAGTCATCGCACGGTCGCCTAATGCCACTAAAAGTAGAATACCATTGTTGTATTTCTTATTACCAATACCCCACTTTTGAGCCAATCGATCTCCATAGTCTGCAATATCATAATCGCCTGTTGAATTCATGATCACTACGGCGATTTGGGATGTCGTCGAGTCTTCAAAAGCGAGAAGTTTTTGTTCTAATTGTTGTAGTTCTGATGAGGATAGGGTATTGGTATAGTCGTTTACCAATTTGTTAGGAACAGCAGGGAAGTCATGTGCTAGGGCAAAGAAAGTTATGCTGCACAATACTAAGGTAGCATAACATATTTTCGAAAATTTCGATAGGAATTGAACAGTTCTGTCCATAGGATTATGATTTACCAAAATAGATGTCGTTAGGTAGTTCATTAATGTCATCTCCCTTTCTAGGGAAGTAGGTTGATAATTGTTCTCCGGCAAGTTGAATGCCACTGATCAATCCGTTTGTAAAATCTCCATTACGAAAGAATTTTAACATTTCTTCTTTCGTTATTTCCCAAAAATCGGCAGGAACCTTTTGATTTATACCAGTATCTCCGATGATCGCAAATTGGTGATCGTCGGTTGCTAAATAGATCAAAACGCCATTACGTAAATTGGTTTTGTGCATGTTTAATTTCTCAAAATAGGATGTGGCTTTTTTATAAACATCATCCCCATTCACTCTACGTTCAACTACCAATCTGATCTCTCCCGAGGTTTGATTTTCAGCTAAGCTGATGGCTTGCACCACTTGCTCTTGCTCTTCTTGATTTAAAATCTCCATCTTCCATAAAATAGAAAAGATGAATGTTGAAACCTAGGGGTTGCAACACTCATCCTTATGTTTCTTTAATACGATTATCTAAATTAAAACTGAACGGTTGGAGCTTTATCCGAACCTTCTGTAGCTTTGAATGTACCTTTTTGTTTGAAACCAAAGATACCCGATACAATGTTGTTCGGGAAACTACGTACAGTCGTGTTATACTCTTGTACTGCTTCATTATAAGCTCTTCGTTCTACCGATATACGATTTTCAGTACCTTCTAATTGTGCTTGTAATTCTTGAAAATTAGCATTTGCTTTTAAATCTGGATAAGCTTCCACACTCACTAATAAACGTCCTAAAGATTGAGTTAAAGCATCTTGATTCTGTTGGTAATTTGCTATTGCCTCCTCACTCAAATTAGATGGGTCTACAGATACAGAAGTAGCCTTAGCGCGAGCTTCTGTAACCGCAGTTAAGGTACCTTGCTCATGTTGAGCAGCTCCTTTGACGGTGTTTACAAGATTAGGAATTAAATCTGCTCTACGTTGATATGCATTTTCAACTTGAGCCCATTTTCCTTTTACATTTTCATCTTGGGAAACCATGGTGTTGTATCCGCAAGAGCTGAATGAAAGTGCTGTAAATAAACCTACGACTGCAATTAATAATCTTTTCATGTGTAATTTTTTACTTGTAATCTTTAAAATTAAGAAATAGTTTTTAATTAATGGCAATAACAAACCACATACCAATCCTTAGAAATAAGGAAAATATGGCAGGAAATGGTAACTTTGTATGCTTTTGGGCTAAATCCCCAACCATATTTATGCAGAAAGAAATTGAAATTGCCCTAATTCCTGAAGAACTTGAATCCACAAGTCGAATTCTAGAAATGGGTTCCAAAAAGTTGAAAGTAGCAGTAGACCATATCCAAGGATTCCACATCCGTAAACGATCTATTGACGCCCGAGGTAAACAAGTACTGTTCCGATTAAGAATTGTGTACTTCATTGATGAACCTATGGCGTTACCTAGCTACCATTCTGCCTTGAAATCTGTACATGACGCAACACCTGTTATTATTATTGGTGCCGGACCAGCAGGTCTTTTTGCCGCATATCGTTGTATAGAGCGTGGTTTGAAACCTATCGTTATCGAACGAGGCAAACCTGTTCAAGAACGTAGAAGAGATTTAGCTAAAATAAATAGGGAAGGAATTGTTAATCCGGAATCTAATTATTGTTATGGTGAAGGAGGTGCAGGGACTTATTCGGATGGAAAACTATATACGCGCTCTAATAAGCGGGGAGATGTGCATAAAGTGCTGTCCATTTTTGTGGAGCATGGTGCTACCGATGATATTTTGGTAGATGCGAGGCCTCATATCGGGACCAATAAATTGCCTCATATTATTGAAAGTATGCGGCAACGAATCATAGAATGTGGTGGAGAAGTACATTTTGATGCTAAAGCGGTGGATATTTCCGAAAGTTTCGGACAAGTAACTGGGGTGAAATTGGACAACGGGGAATGGATTAAGGCTGCGCATGTGGTTTTAGCGACAGGACATTCGGCTAGGGATATTTTTGAATTGTTTCGCCGGAAAGGTTGGCAATTGGAAGCAAAGCCTTTTGCATTAGGGGTACGAATCGAGCATCCTCAAGCGATAATTGATCAAGCGCAATATCATTGTTCCATACGTCCTGAAAATTTACCTCCAGCGTATTACAGCCTGGTAGAGCAAGTTGATAGCCGTGGTGTGTTTTCTTTTTGTATGTGTCCCGGAGGAATAATTGCACCTTGTGCAACAGATCACGATGAGATTGTTGTGAATGGATGGTCTCCATCCAAACGTAATAATCCTCATGCGAATTCCGGAACGGTTATTCAAATCAATTTAGAAGACGTTTCTAACGCTATACAAGATCCTTTTGCCTTATTGAACTTTCAACGTGAAATAGAACAACGTGCTTTTACTTTAGGAGGAGGGAATTTAGTAGCTCCTGCACAGCGTATGGTCGATTTTGTCCAGAATAAAGTATCTGTAGATTTACCTGAAAATTCGTATAAACCTGGTACAAATTCAGTGGATTTGAAGGAGGTCTTACCAAAGTTCGTATATCAGGCTTTGCAAGGTGCATTACCTTATTTTGGTCAGAAAATGAAAGGCTATTTTACCAATGAAGCCATTTTAGTAGGAGTGGAATCTAGAACTTCATCACCTATACGAATCCCTAGGGATAAGGATACATTACAACATCCGGATGTGAAAGGTTTGTATCCTTGTGCAGAAGGAGCGGGGTATGCGGGCGGTATAGTTTCGGCTGCTATAGATGGGATGAATTGTATTGATGCCATAAGTTTCTAATGCTCACGTATTAGCAAATTCCGTATAAAAAAATTGACTAAAATTATTGACAAAAGCAGTCATTAATTGTATTTTTGACTCAGTAAAAGCGAAAGTAGCTCAGTTGGTAGAGCACAACCTTGCCAAGGTTGGGGTCGCGAGTTCGAATCTCGTCTTTCGCTCGAAAAAACTTCCTCCTTCAGGAAGTTTTTTGTATTTTGGGGTATGCGGATTTTTAAACCAAAGTTTGATTTTAGGTCTTATGGCAAGGTTTATTTGTGGATGTCTCCATTGTTTCTGTTATTCTATGCTTTTGAAAGGGATTTTTGGAATTCCTTGCTTCTTTTACTCATCCAATATGCGATCATTACTGTTGTTTTCTTGATTGCTCAGTTTACTACAAAATACCGTTTGTCTGATGGAAAGATTTATTACCGTAGTTTCATCTTTTTTGGATCTATTCCTGTTGAAGGTATTCATAAAATAGAGGTGGGGAAAACGTTATGGGCAGGTATGAAGCCTGCGACAGCGCAAAATGGCATTATCGTGTATTATAATAAATACGATGAAATTTATTTTTCGCCGGAAAGTAATCAAGAAATGGTCGATGCGATTTTGGAAATCAACCCAAATATTACCGTAATATATTAATTTAACATCTCGCTAGTGAGCTTGCTTTGAACAGCTTCCTACTTATCCTTTGATTTATTCATTTCCCATCTTCATTAAGGAAGGAGTTAGGTAAGAAATGACTCCGACAAGCATTATTGCTATTCCTGCGATGATAAAGGCATTAGCTACTCCAAGAATGTCTGCTATAGATCCTGCAAATAATAATCCAATCAAACTAGGGACAATTGCAAAACTGAAATAAAGGGAAAATACTCTGCCTAACATTTCTGGAGCAATTTTTTCTTGAATAATCGTCATAAAGGTTGCTGAAAAAATGGACATGGCCAATCCTCCAAAGCCAGTGACTAATACAAAGGCTGGAAACCAATTGCCTGGAAAGACTCCAGAAAGGACAAATGTAAATCCAAGCAGGATATGCATGGCATTTAATAAGATGATTTTGGATAGTTTGATATTGAAAATGCTTAGCATGGATCCGCCAATGAGCATGCCGATTCCCCAAATGACCTCGATAACACTCATCTCGAATTCTTTTCCTCCGAAGTGATCTATTGTGAGCAATGGAAACATAATAGCTATAGGAAGAATGGCCATGGTTGCAATCATGGAATACAAAAACATCATGCGAATTCCTTGATGTTCATAAATGGCAGCAAGCCCCATCTTTAAATCAGTTAAAACTTGTCTGATGGAACTTTTTGTTTGGACTTTAAGATGTGGTATTTGGACGAATAATAGGCTGGTAATAGCCATCGTTGCCCCAATGACATCTAAGTAAATGACTTTGTTGATGGGTAAGTTGGCAATGGCCAATGTTCCTAATGCCGGTCCAGCTATGCTACTGATGGATTGTAACATTTGATTGATTCCTGCTACACGTAGCAGTTGGTCTTCTGGGACTATAAGCGGAGCAATAGCCTGCATGGCTGGAGAATGAAAGGCTGATCCGATTGAACGACAAGCCATTAATAGGTAAAGTAGGTTTAAGGAAATATGCCCGTCTTTGATGGCAAAGGTCATCAAGATGGTACAGATAGCAATAAATAAATCAGCAAATATCATGACCTTCTTTCTGTTCCATCGGTCTATATAAACACCAGCAAAAGGCCCTATAATTCCTTGAGGTAGTAATCCTGCAATCGCTGAAAAGGCTAATACTTCAGCAGATTTAAATTCGATGCTTAGCCAAATAATAATGGCAAAATTGACCGCAGAACTACTTAATAGGGAAATAAATTGCCCAGACCAAATGAAAATATATGTTTTAAACCAATGTTTTTGTGGCATGATATAGAATTATTCAACTTTTGCTAAAGATTATTCGATCTCTAATAATCAGTGTTTTATAAGGTTTTTATTCATTCAATAATAGAACGAAAACTTATTTTAAAGGTTTCAAACTTTTTAAAGATTATTTCCCTTAACGCAAAACTAATTAAAATGCTTAAGTGTAGAAGGATATCCTAAGTTTATCTTATTGGATCTTTTGGCGAAGATTGGATTTATTTGACATAAAAAAAGCGTTTAAGCTTCGGCCTAAACGCTTTATTACTAAAACTACACTGTTATTTTTTTTCTAGTCCTTTTGCTACTAATTCTTCGACGTATGTTCTTACAGTTTCATTAGAGAAACGTGAAGTAACATCAAAAGCAAAAGCATGGACTAATAATATTCTAGCACTTTCTTCGCCAATACCTCTGGCGCGCAAATAAAACAAAGCTTCATCATCAAATTGTCCCATGGTACATCCATGTGAACATTTTACATCATCAGCAAATATTTCTAATTGTGGCTTGGTATACACTGTAGCATGATCACCAATTAACATGTTGTTATTTTGTTGAAATGCATTAGTCTTTTGTGCGTCTTCACGAACAAATATTTTACCATTAAATACAGCTACTGAATTATCTTGAGGAATATTTTTATACCATTCATAAGACTCACAATGAGGTTTCATGTGATCTACAACGGTGTGGTTATCTACAAATTGTTTATCAGCCAATAAATTGATACCATACAAGTGCGATTCAACTTGTTCATCATCCAATCGAACATTGATGTCGTTTCTTACAAAGCTTACACCTGGGAAATTACAATTGTAATTGTTGTATAAACTATGTTTAGATTGGTAGACTTCAGTATGATTGATATAGCTGCTTACATTAGAAGCTAATTGCAAATAGTAATGTTGCAATTTAGAATTCTCTAATAGGACGATCTCCCATACTTTATTGTTTAGATTTGGAACATCCTCACCAATAGTGATATACGTTTCTATAATTTCCGCTTCTGCATTGGCATCTAAGACATATAGGTTTCTTGTTTGCGTAAAGAAATCCTGTTTCCCAGAAGATACATGGATAATCTGTATAGGCTTAGATACGACTTTATTTTTAGGGATTTCTAAATAAATACCTGATGTATGTAAAGCAGTATTTAAAGCAACAAGAGCAGAGTCTGTTTTATCAGCATGCTGAGCGAAATGTTTTTGAAAATTAACTTCCTCTTGAGCTTCTTCAATAGGCTTTAAGATTAAGCCTACCTCATCCTCAATGGAAGAGAAAGCTAAAATGTATTGCCCATTGATTAGCACGATGCGGTGAGCATCTAAGCCTGGGATATCTGCTCTACTTAAATCAAGATTAGCCACATCAACATCCTCATTCAATAAGTAAGTTTTATTTACTAATTGATGAATATTGGTGTATTTCCAATCTTCATTTTTAACAGTAGGGAATCCTAATGTTTGAAAACGCTCAAAAGCATCCTTTCTAAGGGCACTTACTGCAGGCGTATCATTACTATGTTCCAAATCTCCAAAAGTTGAAACCAACTGTTGAAATAAGGAGTTTGCTACTAATGTACTCATGTTATTTGTTGTCAATCCGCTCATTACCTATACTCTTTAAATGCCTTAGGCGTTCTGCGCATCTAATTCTTTTAACCAATCGTAACCTTTTTCTTCTAGTTCTAATGCTAATTCTTTAGGGCCTGATTTTACAATTCTTCCATTGTATAATACATGAACAAAATCAGGAACGATATAATCCAATAATCGTTGGTAGTGGGTGATTACCACGAAGGCATTATCTTTTGAACGCAATTGATTAACTCCATTCGCAACGATACGTAATGCATCGATATCAAGACCAGAGTCTGTTTCATCCAATATAGAAAGCTTTGGATTTAACATCGCTAATTGAAAAATTTCATTACGTTTTTTCTCACCACCTGAGAAACCTTCATTTAGAGAACGATTCGCTAAGTTTGCCGAGAATTCTACAAGCTTTTGTTTATCCTTAACCATTTGTAAGAATTCCTTAGCTTCCATAGGAGGAAGACCTTTATATTCGCGGATATCATTTACAGCAGTTTTTAGGAAGTTGATGTTAGATACTCCTGGAATTTCAACCGGATATTGGAAGGCTAAAAACAAACCTTCTCTAGCACGATCTTCTGGTGATAAATCCAATAAATCTACCCCATCTAATAATGCCGATCCATCAGTTACCTCATAAGCATCTCTACCAGCTAATACATTCCCTAAGGTACTTTTACCAGCACCATTAGGACCCATAATAGCATGAACCTCACCCGCTTTAACTTCTAAATTTAATCCTTTTAATATTTCTTTGTCTTCAATAGACGCATGCAAATTTTTTATGCTTAACATATCTTTTTCTTGAGTATGCGATGGTTTCCTTTCAAATCTTCTCACCAGCGCGTAAACTATATTATTCTTATCCTACAGATCCTTCTAATGAGATCGCTAATAATTTCTGTGCTTCTACAGCAAATTCCATGGGTAATTGATTCAATACCTCTTTCGCATAACCATTAACGATTAATCCTACTGCTTTTTCCGAATCTATACCACGTTGGTTTAAATAGAATACTTGGTCTTCTCCAATTTTTGAAGTAGTTGCCTCATGCTCTAATTTTGCTGATTTGTTTTTGTTTTCAATGTATGGGAAAGTATGCGCTCCACAACGGTCACCAATCAATAAACTATCACATTGCGTAAAGTTTCTTGAATTGTCAGCATTAGGTCCAATTTTCACTAAACCACGGTAACTATTATGACTAGTTCCTGCAGAAATACCTTTAGAAATAATCTTCGAACGTGTATTCTTTCCTAAATGAATCATTTTTGTTCCCGTATCGGCAACTTGCTTATTACGAGTCATGGCAACCGAATAAAATTCGCCTACCGAATGATCTCCTTTTAAGATAACACCAGGATATTTCCATGTAATGGCTGAACCAGTTTCCACTTGCGTCCAAGAAATCTTAGAATGGTCTCCCTTACAAATACCACGTTTAGTTACGAAGTTGAAGATACCACCTTTACCATCTTTATCGCCTGGGTACCAGTTTTGAACTGTAGAGTATTTAATTTCCGCATTGCGTAAAGCAATTAATTCTACAACGGCAGCATGCAATTGATTTTCATCACGCATAGGAGCTGTACATCCTTCCAAATAGGAAACGTAAGAATCTTCTTCTGCGATGATCAACGTACGTTCAAATTGTCCGGTATTTTGTGCGTTAATTCGGAAATAAGTAGATAATTCCATTGGGCAATGAACACCTTTAGGAATAAATACAAAGGAACCGTCAGAGAATACCGCCGAATTTAATGCGGCATAAATATTATCTGTCTGAGGTACTACTGTACCCAAATATTCTTTTACAATTTCAGGATGTTCTTGTACTGCCTCACCGAAAGAACAAAAGATAACTCCTTTTTCTTTCAATTTTTCTCTAAATGTTGTTTTTACAGATACAGAATCGAAAACAGCATCTACGGCAACTACCCCAGCTAAAATCTTCTGCTCATCTAGAGGAATACCCAATTTTTCGAAAGTAGCCAACAGCTCAGGGTCTACCTCATCCATGCTTTCCAATTGCTTCTTAGCCTTTGGTGCAGCATAATACGATAAATCTTGAAAATCTACTTCTGGGTTTTTAAAGTTCTGCCAGGAAGGCATACTCATGGACATAAAATGACGGTATGCTTTCAATCGCCATTCTAATAACCATTCAGGCTCATTTTTCTTACTAGATATTAAACGAACGGTATCTTCAGTTAGCCCTTTGGGAGCTATGTCCATTTCTATTTCCGTCGTAAATCCGTATTTATATTCTTCGAGCTCTAACTCTTTTAATAAATCGTCGTCCTTGGTGCTCATATCACATTCACTTTAAATAACAGGTATATACCTATTCTAATTGAATTGCAAAGTTACGACTTAAATTGCACAAAAACGTCAATTCCATGACCTTTCATAAGGGATATGGCTAAAAAAAATGACAAATGTCACTTATTTACCGATTTAAGCCTTTTGCTTGAAATACATTTTGACAATAACATGATAGTTATAGGTTTTGTTGATAATATTTGTGTTAAATAATCGACATAATTTATATGTTGATGTAATTAATTTATCCTAAGTATGATATTGTATTTTTACCAAATTATATTTTGTATATTTATGATTCTTTAATTTATTTGAACTCCTATGCCTTACCAACCTGATAAAACGGATCTAAAAATTCTTAAACTTCTCCAAGAGAATGGAAGGATAACTAATTTGCAATTGGCTTCAAATATTGGGCTTTCTCCAGCTCCAACACTTGAACGAGTTCGAAAATTAGAAAACTCAGGATTTATTAAAAGTTACCATGCTTTTGTAGACGAAGAGAAATTAGGTTTGGGTATTAAATCTTTCATTCAAGTTTCTTTGGATTTCCACACACACAATGCTATTCCAGAATTTGTTGAAGCTGTTAGAGCTATTCCAGAAGTAACGGAATGTCATCATGTTACCGGTAATTGCGACTTTATACTTAAAGTCTATGTGAAAGATATAAAAGCCTACGAGGGAGTTATTATGGAGAAAATATCAAAAATACCTTTTGTAAAGACGTTTCAAACCATGATGATTATGTCGACCAGTAAGAAAGAACCTATTGTTCCTTTAGAATATTAAATTTTTATATGGCATACAATGACCTCGCAATCATACTGACATGGCCTGATGCTCTTATTCGGGGTGATGAAAAATGGATGATGTTTTTCAGAAAAATAGGCTTAGTCAAAAACTTAAACTTTAAAGTTGGCCATACGGCTGTCGTCATAATTAAAAGGACCAGCGGTGAGATGCTGTTTTATGATTTTGGGAGGTATATAACTCCAAGAGGCTATGGTAGAGCAAGGTCTCAAGAATCAGATCCCTTATTACAAATTCATTTAAAAGCGATTGTTGAAAACGATCAAATTCATAATCTACCGGAAATTCTACAGCATTTTGAAAACATGAAATCGGTCATGTATGGAGAAGGAAGGGTGTTTTTTAATGTTGTAAACCATATTAATTTTGGATTAGCTAAAGCCTATGGTGATGCTTGTGTCACACAGGGGACTTATCCCTATGGTGCAGTAGCAAAGAATAACAACAATTGTTCTCGGTTTATTACCAGGATGCTGATGAAATCCAGTGTTAAATATACGTATTGGCATTCCATTAATTTCCCCGAAACCATCAAGGCTAGTCCCATAAGTAATATTGTCAATGTCAGTGATAATCGAGAGGTGTATAGTTACACCCCTGAACAAGGAATAGTGCGTTTTAGAATGAATAGATGGCAATCTTTTCTATTTATGCTAAAACAAATTGGGGATAATATTGTGAGGTCAAAGGCGAGTTTGATGCCTAATGACAAAATAATTGGAGCCGTATTGTATACTTCAAAGCCTATAACTGTTCCTAAACAAGCTAAATATTTAGGTGGTGTGGGTGATGGTGCATGGTATTATCTATATCCTCGAACTGATCATCAGCTGGAAATTAGCCGTTTCTCTAGTCAAGGAGTTTTAGAATATGTAGTGATTGGTAAGCCGACTCATCCAATAAATTTTCAAGACCCTTGGGATATTGCTTATGATAGTCACCTCCTGTTTACTCATATTATTCAAGATAATACAAAAATACGCATCAATCACATTAAACAACTACCTATCGACGATTACAAATTCATTAATTTATTAGAGCGATTGGCTTAAACTTGCCAGTCGATGCTTTCAATCCCATGTTGTTTCAAGAACTCATTTGTTTTTGAAAAGGGTTTACTCCCAAAGAAGCCTCGATAAACCGATAGAGGTGAGGGGTGAGGAGCAGTTAGTATTAAATGTTTCTGTTGATCTATTAATGCTGTTTTTTTAATCGCATAATTTCCCCATAAAATAAAAACCAGGTGGTCACATTGCTTGGATAGCTCTTGAATTATCTGGTCTGTGAATTTTTCCCAACCCTTTTTTTGATGAGAGCCTGCTTGGTGAGCGCGCACTGTTAAAGTCGCATTTAAGAGCAGTACACCTTGTTTTGCCCATTTCGTTAAGTCCCCATGATTCGGATATTTAAATCCGTCAATATCTGTGGTCAATTCGGCATACATATTTTTTAAACTGGGGGGGATGGGCATACCTGCTGGTACTGAGAAAGATAAGCCATGAGCTTGTCCCTCATTATGATAAGGGTCCTGACCCAAAATAACCACTTTTAAGGTTGTTAATGGAGTTAATTTGAAGGCATTAAAGACAAGGTTTGGAGGAGGAAAAACTTGATATTGCTTTCGTTCATTTTCCATAAATTGACTTAAAGCCACCATATTGGATGTTTCTAGTAATGGCTTGAAAATCGGATCCCAACTGGCATCATAAAGTGTAGACATGCTGATAAATGTAATTTTATTTTATTTCCCTGCAAACAAGTTGCATAACACGCTAAATTAACGGATATTTGCAAACTTATAGTATGCAAGAGAATTATGTCAAATTTAGTCAGAATAATATTAAGTAGTTTATTGCTTGTCGGAACCGTAGTCTTGTTTTGGTTCGGTTTCTGGGGCTGGGGTATTTTAGGAATATTAATTAGCATTTTAGCCTGGGTTACTGTATTCTTTAATGAGAAAATGCTTATCGCGCAATGGTTCTTACGTAAAGAACGTATGGATAAAGCGGAGGTTTGGTTAAGCAAAATTAAGAATTACGAGAAGGAATTGATTAGTGCACAACATGGTTATTACCACATGTTATTAGGATTAATCGAGTCTCAACGAGCACCATTACAATCCGAAAAATTCTTCAAAAAAGCATTGTCATTGGGATTACATATGGATCACAATGTAGCTTTAGCGAAATTAAGTCTAGCAGGTATTGCCATGGCTAGACGTAATAAAAGAGAAGCTGAAAAATTACTAGCTGAAGCGAAGAAAGCCGATAAAAACAAGTTGTTGGAGGAGCAAATCAAAATGATGAAAACTCAAATGGGAATGATGGACAAACAACAATTCCGTTATTCCAGATAAGAAGAAAATCAAGTATAAAAAAAGCTCGTGTTTTAAAACACGAGCTTTTTTTATACTTGACTGTCAAATCTTCTCAACAATTATTGGTTCTAAATGCCTAATAATTGTTTGTTGAAACCTTCATCAGCACCTGTAGAAACAAAGTCATCAAATGCTTTGTCAGTAACAGGGATAATATGATTTTTTATAAATTCGGCACCTTCTATTGCTCCATCTAAGCTGTTTTTTAAGGCACATTCCCATTCTAATACCGCCCAACCCTCAAAATCGTAAGCAGCAAGTTTACTAAAGATGGATTTGAAATCTACCTGACCGTCACCTAATGAACGGAATCTACCCGCACGATCCACCCAGCTTGAATAACCACCATATACACCTTGCTTTCCTGTTGGATTAAATTCTGCATCCTTCACATGAAACATTTTTATACGCTCATGGTAATGATCGATATAGCTTAAATAATCCATTCCTTGAAGAATTAAATGGGATGGATCATAGAGTAAACATGCTCTCGGATGTTGGTTGCACGCTTCTAAGAATCGCTCATAGCTAGTTCCATCATGTAGGTCTTCACCTGGGTGAATTTCGTAACATAAATCAACCCCATACTTATCAAACTCATTTAATATTGGCGTCCAGCGTTTAGCCAATTCACTAAAGCCAGTTTCCACTAATCCTGCAGGTCTTTGAGGCCAAGGATATACCATGTGCCATAATAATGATCCACTAAATGTGGCATGTGCTTTTAATCCTAAATTTGCTGATGCTTTTGCGGCATACATCAATTGTTGAGTAGCCCATTCTGTTCTTGCTTTTGGATTCTGACGAACTTTTTCTGGAGCAAATCCATCAAATAATTGGTCATATACCGGATGAACAGCAATTAACTGACCTTGTAAATGTGTGGATAATTCGGTAATCTCTAAACCTATTTCTTTTAGTTTACCGCTGATTTCATCAGCATAGGTTTTTGATTCAGCCGCTAACTGTAAATCAAAAAAAGAAGGGTCGTTAGTTGGTACTTGCACCCCTTTGTATCCTATAGATTGAGCCCATTTACCAATATTTTCTAGACTATTGTATGGGGCAGTATCTGAAATAAATTGGGCTAGAAAGATGCCCGGTCCTTTTAAAGTCTTCATAATTTTAACGTTTTCTAAATATAGTAAATTTTACCAACCTTAAGACTAAAAAAGCCTTTTAGTCGCTAAAAATTAACTCTTTTTGCTGTTTAGTAATATACATATCATCGTATTTTAAAGCTTTTAAAACCCATATCTGGACAACATAATTTTATTTAACACTTATTGGCATAGTCCTTGAATTAATGTTGATGGAATGATTATTTATTATTAGTGTAATGTTTTAAAATATGAAAAATCTTATAGTTTTTGCTTTTGTGCTTTTAGGTTTAGCATCATGCAGCAAAGAGACAATTGATAGCATTGGAAAAGATTCGGCATTAAATATCATACGATCAAATAAATGGTACGATGTCGTGAAAATAGAAAAGATAGGTAGTGAAATTGTTTTAAAAGATACTATTGTAGGAAATAAAGAGGGGCATTACTTGGACTTCAATAAAGATGGGTTTGCCTATGTGTATGATGGACAGGGAGGAACTAAATCTTTTAAATACGATATGCCGACGAGTAAGACTATGAATTTTGATGGTACCTTATACAACATCAAAGAGAATATTCTTCAAACAATCCTAAACTTCAGTATGGAAAACACCAGTAATGGTAAAACAACAACCTATACATTTAAAAGAAGATAATAAACAACTTAATATGAGAACTAGGGCTGAATGGAAAATTCAGCCCTTTTTTAATTTTATTCGGTCAATCTTTTTAATGGGATATCTACTGGAATAAATTTTCCTTCTTCTTCTAAAGATTCGAAAATTAATCGTACCATTTTTACCGATTTAAGCTCTTCGGTAACTGGACTTAAACGTATTTGAATGGGTACTGGAATATCTTGTTTTAAGAGGTAGTTGAGGTAATTCTGACGTTTGGTTAAAGGAACTAAAACTCGATCCATTTGTACACTAGTCACCATATGAGCACTATCCTGGCTGTCAAAAATTTGAATGCCAAATACATTTAACCTAAAGTCTCTCGGGTTTTTCTCATACGAGATTGCGAATAAGTCTATCTTTAAGGTGTCGTTTTCAACCAACACTGATTTTAAATCAAACTGTATTTCGTCTACAACCAATTCAGCATTATCGTTTTGCGCCAATGCTAAATTCCCGTAAAGGTAAAGGATAGAAAGACCTAAAAAACTAATTAAATTTTTCATGTTAGTTGACTTAACGCAATCGATCAGCAGATTTAATTAACTTTTCATCGTTTCTTATGCCTCTAATGGCGAATGCCAAAAATAAAATAGATATAGGTAAAATAAAATACCCCACACCTATATTACTAGCCTTGATGTCTTGAGCATTTAAATCCCAAATATTACTAGCAGAAAACCACATCCAAATAGCATATAAACACAGCAATATCACTTGGATTAAGATAAGTTTTAATTGAAGTTTTCTATTTCTAAATTGGAAAATTATATATAATGGAATCAGCATGAGTATAATAATACCTATTAATAAAAACAGAAAACTGGATTCTTTAGTTTCCACCCCATTTACAGTTGAAAAAACACCAGAAACAAATACATTCTTTCCAGTTCCTGCTGGATTAGTAAAGTTTAAATAAGGAAATAAAAATAAACCCAATAATATTGCACTGGATAAGAATAACCAAATGGATTGAATGCGTTGTAACATAGTCGTGAATTATTTATATACCACAAATATAATAGAAACAAGTCAAAAAAGTTTTGGTTTCTGCCAATCTAATCCATCCTATGGTTTATTTAAAAAATAACTAGATCTTAAAACAATTGTCATGCTAGCTTACTTTAGCAGGAGAATGCTACTATCTTTCCATGAAATCTTTACATTTGCAGTGTGATTGAACAGAATACCCGATACTTTATTGAAATAGCTTATGATGGAACAGCTTACCACGGTTGGCAAGTTCAAGATAATGCTGTTTCTGTACAACAAAAATTGAACGAAGCACTAGCTATTTTGCTCCGTCAGGAGGTTGAAACAACTGGTGCCGGACGTACTGACACAGGAGTACATGCAACTCAATTGTATGTTCATTTTGATGCTGATGCTCCAATTTTAAGCAATCCAGACCGATTCCTACATTCCCTCAATGCTTTATTGCCTTTTGATATAGCAGTTAAAACATTAATTCCAGTTTCTGCAAATGCGCATGCCCGTTTTGATGCCAAAGAGCGAAGTTATGAATACCATGTACACTTCGAAAAAAATCCCTTTTTACATCAATATTCCTGGTTTTTAAGAGACTTTCCGGATTTAGAGCGTATGAATCAGGCGGCTTCTTACCTGCTTGGCAAAAAAGATTTTTCTTGCTTTAGTAAATCTAATACACAGGTTTTTACAAATATTTGCGATATTAAACGTGCAGAATGGATGGAGCATGATGGGAAACTCGTATTCCACATATCTGCAGATCGCTTTTTACGTAATATGGTGAGAGCAATTGTTGGTACATTGATGGATATTGGACTTGGAAAGAAGCCAATAGCCTATATGGAAGAAGTGATTGCAAGTAAAGATCGGGGGAAGGCTGGTACTTCAGTACCTGCTTGTGGCTTGTACCTCACTCGAATTAATTATCCTTATATAGAAAAGAAATAAGAGCTTGGAAAAGGAAAAAATAGCAGGAAGTGCGTATGATAGCAAATTGTTAGGTAGACTGGCTAACTATATAAAACCTTACAAAGGTATATTTTGGCTGTCAGTGTTACTCACTATACTCTTAGCTGCGGTAGCTCCTGCATTACCCTTATTGATTGAATACACCTTAGATCATTATATACTTTCCGCTTCTTCGGAAGGCTTATCTAAGATGATGGTCCTCATGTTTGCTTTATTAATTCTGCAAACCATTATTCGCTATTTCCATACCCTCACAACCAATACCTTAGGTCAATCGGTTATTCGAGATATTCGAATTCAAGTTTTCAACCATATCACCAATCTACGGCTTAAATATTTTGATAACACCCCAATAGGACGATTAATTACTCGAACCATTTCTGACTTGGAAACCATTGCTAATATTTTTTCCGAAGGTTTAATTCAAATTATTGGTGATTTATTACAACTGGTGGTCATACTAGGGGTCATGTTCTATACCGATTGGCGATTAACACTCGTGGTCTTAATTCCAATGCCACTGATGATAGCCGCCACTTATATTTTTAAAGAAGCCATGAAGTCCGCTTTTCAAAGTGTGAGGCTTTGGGTTTCCAACTTAAACACTTTCCTGCAAGAACATATCACTGGAATGAACATTATCCAGTATTTTTCCAGAGAGCAACAGGAAATGGCGAAATTCAAAGCTATTAATGCGGAACATCGTAATGCACATATTCGAGCAAATTGGTATTTCTCCATATTTTTTCCGGTATTAGAAATTATCATTGCTATTGCCACTGGTTTATTGGTTTGGTACGGAGCTAAACAAATATTAGCAGACGTCATCTCACCTGGGGTAGTTGTGGCTTTCCTGATGTATATAAACATGATTTTTCGCCCTATCCGAGAGCTGATTGATAAGTTTAATACCCTGCAAATGGGGATGGTTTCTGCCGAGAGAATCTTTGATGTTCTGGACACGAATGAGTTTACCCCAAATGAAGGGAACTTACAACCTGAACATATCCGTGGAGAGATTATTTTTAAGAATGTGTGGTTTGCCTATAATGAGGAGAATTGGGTTTTAAAAGATGTCAGTTTTCATGTAAAACCTGGTGAAACATTAGCCTTAGTAGGGGCTACCGGGGCTGGAAAATCCTCCATTATTAATATTTTGAGTCGTTTCTATGAAATTCAGAAAGGCGAGATTCTTTTAGATGGTATCGATATTCGATCTTACGAACTGGCATACCTGAGGAAAAACATATCCACCGTATTACAAGATGTATTTCTATTCTCTGATTCTGTTATCAATAATATCACCTTAAATAATCCTGATATCTCTTTGGATACCGTGATAGACGCTTCAAAGAAAGTTGGCGCTTATGATTTCATCATGCGTTTGCCGGAGGATTTTAATTATCAAGTACAGGAAAGAGGGGCAACCCTTTCTGCTGGTCAGGGACAATTAATTTCCTTTATTAGAGCCTTAGTAAATAATCCGAAAATCTTAATCTTGGATGAGGCCACTTCCTCTATTGATACAGAAACCGAACTGCTTATACAGCATGCCATAGAGAGTTTAATGGAAGGAAGAACTTCCATTGTGATTGCGCATCGTCTTTCTACTATACAAAAAGCGGATAAGATAATTGTTCTAGATAAAGGGGAAATTAAAGAAATAGGCTCTCATCATGAGCTCCTAGATATTGATGGCTACTATCGCAAACTATACGATTTACAGTTTAATTCGGCAGGTATATAGTTTTATTATTGAATACCACTTAGGTTTTAAACAGCAAAAAAGGTGTCTCTTTTTCAGAAACACCTTTTTCGTTTTATATATAGATTATATTAATCAAATTTCCAACGAACAAAAGCTTCAATAGCTTCATAGTTCGCAAGCCCTAATTGATGATATAAACCAGCTGTCTCGCTTGTGCGATCTTCTGCACGAACCCAGAACTCTCTTGGATCATCCCCAGGGAATACAGGTAAATCTTTTTGAGATTGATGTTTGAATATCGCCAATCTTTTACGTTTAACCTCTTGTGGAGAAAGTGGAATCGCCATTTCAATTTCATGAATAGGGTACTCATGCCATGCTCCACGGTATAACCATAACCAACAATCTTTCGTCCATTCATCTGTTTCACGTAGACGTAATAATGCTTGTAAGATAATATCAAAACAAACTTTATGCGTACCATGTGGATCTGCGAAATCTCCGGCAGCAAATACCTGTTCTGGTTTTACCTGACGTAATAATTCCATCGTTTGAAGAATATCGTCTTCAAAATCAATTTCTTTTGAAAACTTACCACGATCGTAGAATGGTAGATCTTGGAAATGAATATTTTCATCTGGAAGTCCAACAAATCTTGCTCCAGCGATCGCTTCACCTTTACGAATTAATCCCTTAATCGTTCTGATTATTTCTGGATCTACTTGATTTGGTTGTTTAACTTTGAAGAATTCTCTAGCTTCCTGATAGATGTTTCTTGTTACTCCGTTATCGTCTTCTACGGCAACTGCAAAATCTTGAACAAATTCTAAATAACGCAATACATCATCATCCCATACGGCGGTATTTCCAGACGTTTGATAAGCCACATGTACATTATGTCCCTGATCTGCTAATCGGATAAATGTTCCTCCCATAGAGATAACATCATCATCAGGATGTGGAGAAAATAAAATCACATTTTTACGAGCAGGTTCCGCGCGCTCTGGTCTGTTAGTATCATCAACACCTGGTTTTCCTCCTGGCCAGCCAGTTATAGTACGTTGAAGGTCGTTAAAGATGCGGATATTGATGCTATATGCTGGTCCTTGCTCGGTAATTAGTTGAGCCATACCGTTGTTGTTATAGTCATCATCTGTTAATTTTAGGATGGCTTTATCCAAATGTAATGACAACCAAACCACCGCTTTTTTCACCAAACTAGATTCCCAAACCACATCATGTGCTAACCATGGTAGGTTGAACCTCGTTAATGCAGATGCTGCGTCGAAATCTAAAATGAATTCCACATTATCCGACATTTGTAAATACGTCGCCGGAATATCCGAAGATATTTCTCCTTCTACTGCCTTCTTAATTATTTCTGCTTTCTTCTCATTCCATGCCATCAATACGATTTCCTTCGCTTTGAAGATCGTACCAACTCCCATAGTTATCGCTTTTGTCGGTACATTTTCCTTACCACCGAAATCGCGTGAAGCGTCTCTACGGGTAAGGTCATCTAAGGTTACCAAGCGAGTTCCTGAGTTTGGTGCAGAGCCCGGTTCGTTGAAACCGATGTGGCCTGTACGTCCAATACCCAATAATTGGATATCAATTCCTCCTAAATTAGAAATCTTTTGTTCGTAGGCAATACAAAAGGATTGTACATCCTCTGCTGCAAGTGTACCATCAGGAATATTGATGTTTTCACTTGGAATATCAACATGACTAAACAAATGCTTATTCATGAAGGCTACATAACTTTGTTCCGCTGTAGGGAGCATTGGGTAATACTCATCTAAGTTAAAGGTAACTACATTTTGGAAGCTTAATCCTTCTTCTTTATGTAATCGAACTAATTCTTTGTAGACTTTTACTGGTGTAGCTCCTGTAGCTAAACCAAGAACTGCTTTCTCTCCTTGTGCTTGCTTATCTGTGATAATTTTAGCTATGCGCTGAGCAACATGGATAGATGCATCATTTTGAGATGGAAATACCGTAACCGGGACTTTCTCAAAACGTGTTTCCTCTAATAAATTTAATCTTGCCATTTAAATTCAAAAATACCTTAGTGAGCTTCAAATTTACTAATTTAAATTACCTACAAGGCACTTTTCCAAAGAAGTTTTTAATATTATTTCTGTTTACTTATTCGTTTGCGCCAATTAATTGTTTAACGACCTAGTTCAATCGTTTGTTCTTAATGCATTGACTATGAATTAAATCATAGATTATCATTTCAAACTAAAATTTTACATCAAATATCCAGTAAAATAGTAGGATATAATTACTTTTGATAGAAAATTAAGGGATCATGAAAAAATTACTATTCGCCATACTTGCATTACCCATTTTTTGCTTTGCACAATCGAAGGAAGAATTAATTAAACAAGTCAAAGAGAATCCTAAAGAAGTCAGTACGCTACGTGTCATTCAAAAAATTGGCGGTTATGAACCTGATTATAAGGAGTTAAATGATTTGTTTAAAACCTTAGATAAGAAAGTTAAAAAATCAAATGATGGTAAATTATTCGAGCGATATTTAATCGCCTTAAAGAATACACAAATTGGAAAAAAAGCGCCCAGTATTACCCAATTGGATTTAAATGGTGAGCCTTATTCCTTAACAGATTTAAAAGGAAAATATGTGTTAATTGACTTTTGGGCAGCATGGTGTCCCGATTGTCGTAGACAAAACCCTTCGTTAGTTAAGCTATATTCCAAATTTAAAGATCGAAACTTTGAAATTTTAGGCGTTTCTTTTGATCGAGATTATGATACTTGGGTGAAGGCCATTAAAGATGATCAAATGACCTGGAAACATGTCTCTGATTTGCAACAGTGGAATAATGCCGCAGGTCAAACATATGGCGTGAAGGCTATTCCTCAGAATATTTTGGTCGATCCTCAAGGAATTATTGTTGGGAGAAACTTACACGGGGATAAACTCGATCAAAAACTAGCAGAACTTTTGAAATAAATAAAACAGGATCATATAAAAATCCCCTGATGAGCAATTGCTTCAGGGGATTTTTTATAGCTGTGAATCTTGATCTTTTTTGAAGATAATCAACTCGTATATGACAACTTATTGAAGCTGATAGGCTACCACAGAATTTGAACTAAAGGTAGGGACATAAAGTATTTTATCTTTAGCATTATAACCTAAATCTGCTGTATTCATTTTTCCACGTACATCCAATAATTCTTTTACGGTGCCGTTTGCAGAAATATAATAAATTAATCCGCCCCAACAAGTTACCAAATATCCTCCATCTAGAGTTGGTTCCAATCCATCTCCTCCTAAAGCTAAACCTTTTGCAATTACGGTCTTATTCTTTTTGCTGTCTATTTTCCAAAGTTCTGGTCCTGCCATAGCATAAAGCTGTTCATTAATAACCCGTAATCCATTAACACTTGGTACATCACTCATAAATAAACTAGGTTTATTATTTTGCAATTGAAAAATCTTCCCTTCACGCGTATCTGATACATAAACAACCCCGCGCTTATCCACTGTCACATCATTTAAAAAGACCGACCCTGGAACCTTGATTTGATTGATAATATTTCCTGTAATGATATCGATTACGACAACTTCGTTAATGTCTGCTACATAAAGTTGATCACGGTACAAAGCCATACCTTTTGGAGCATTTAATCCTTCAATCCAGGTGGCATTTTTCAAGCTACCATCCAGATTTAATACGGCTATACCTCCTTTACCATCAGCAGCGGAGCCATCACCATCAATCAGGGAAACAAATAATTCTTTGCGTTCAGCCACATATAATACCGATTCTGGGACTGGTAATTGCTCTTTGGACTCCCATAATTTACTTAAATTTTCTTGAGCAAAACTGGTTAACGTACTAACTAATAAGGTAATACTAAGGGATAATGCTTTCATAAGTTAATGCTTTTATTTTCACTAAGTTAATCATTTTTGAAGCAATAAATTGAAATTCAACCGCTTAATTTCATGAAAAAGTGTTAATTTCAATAATTTATAAATTATATTTTATCCTTATCCATTTAAATTATGAAACCATTTCTAGATGATAATTTTCTGTTGCAAAGTGCTGTTGCTGAAGAATTATATCATGTGTATGCTAAAGATCTTCCTATCATAGATTACCATAATCACTTGCCTCCTGATCAGGTAGCAAATAATTATCAATTTAACAATTTAACGGAAGTATGGCTGCAGGGTGATCATTATAAATGGAGAGCCATGCGGGCAAACGGTATTTCTGAACAGTTGATTACGGGGAATGCCACTGATATTGATAAATTTAAAGCTTGGGCTGCAACTGTCCCCTATACCATGAGAAACCCATTGTACCATTGGACACATTTGGAATTGCAGCGATACTTTGGTATTCATGAGTTGCTTACTGAAAAGAATGCTGAAAAAATTTATAATGCCTGTACCGAACAATTACAAGAATCTACTTACCGTGTACATGGCTTATTGAATCACATGAAAGTTGAAGTCATCTGCACCACTGATGATCCAATAGATTCTTTAGAATATCACCAATCCTATGCTCAGCAATCTTCCTCTTTTAAGATGTTTCCGGCATTTCGCCCAGATAAAGCGATGAGTCCTGAAAATCCAATTGCTTTCAATGCCTATGTAGATAAATTAGCGGAAATATCGAACCAAGAAATCCATCATTTTCAAGCGTATTTGGATGCCTTAAAGGCTCGCCATGATTTCTTTGCAGAGCAAGGATGTTGTATTTCAGATCATGGTCTCTCACATTTGTATGCAGAAGATTTTACGGAGGCTGAAGTGACGAATATATTTCAAAAAATTAGAAATCAACAGTCCGTCACAGAACTGGAGATTGCCAAATTTAAATCAGCCATGTTGCAATATTTTGCATCTTGGGATCATGAGAAAGGTTGGGTGCAGCAATTCCATGTTGGGGCATTTCGAAATACAAATACCCGTTCCTTATCCTTATTAGGACCAGATACAGGATTTGACAGTATTGGAGACTATAAACAAGGAGAATCTTTAGTGAAATTCTTAGATCGAATGGCCGGAAAAGACCAACTGAGCAAAACCATCCTCTATAATTTAAATCCTGCTGACAATGATCTTTTTGCTGCAATGATTGGTAATTTCAATGATGGTTCTGTCGCTGGGAAAATGCAATATGGTTCTGCATGGTGGTATCATGACCAAAAAGAGGGGATGACCAAACAGATCAATACCCTTTCAAATATTGGATTAATTAGCCGGTTTGTCGGTATGTTGACCGACTCAAGGAGCTTTTTATCCTTTCCAAGACATGAATATTTTAGAAGAATATTATGCAATATCTTTGCTGAAGATATTAATAATGGAGAGCTTCCACATGATTTACCTTGGATTGGAAAACTGATACAAGACATTTGTTACTACAACGCCAAATCCTATTTCCCTTTCAAATAATGAAATTAGGATTTGCTAATATTTAACCATTTAGGAACTGCTGGGGCTTCATACTGATCCATCTGCTCCAGCAATTTCTCCATATTATCAGCTACCAATACCATTTCTTGGTTTTCTTTTTTCAATAATCCCGAATCGACCATGTGTTGGATTAACGCAATTAAATGGTCATAGTAACCATTCACATTCAATATTCCGATTGGTTTTTTGTGTAAACCCAATTGTGCCCAAGTGATCATTTCAAACAATTCTTCTAAGGTCCCGAATCCTCCAGGCAAAGCAATTACCCCATCACATAAGCTATTCATCTTTGCTTTACGCTCATGCATAGTTTCTACTTCTATCAATTCAGTAATTTCTGTATGACCAATTTCCTTGCTGTTTAGAAATTTTGGGATGACACCGATCACTTCTCCTCCATGTTCCATGACCGCATCGGCGATGACTCCCATAAGACCAACACGACCGCCTCCATAAATCAGCTGGATATCATTGTTGGCAAAAACTTGCCCTGCGACTTTGGCTGCTTGTATATAGACCTCGCCATGACCTGAGCTGGAAGCACAAAAAACTACAATTCGCTTTATTTTCATGTCTAAAAATATAGAAACTTGATGAATTTCAAGAATGGATTATGTTAATAAATTTTGAAGTTTTTCGCCTCGTTTATGAGCTAAATACCTCAAAAATGAAGAAAGGCCATAGGTTGGGAGCCTACGACCTTATCTTAACTAAACATTGAAACAAATATGGTATTAGTTCGCTCGATCAGACTCCTCATTTTTGGACTCTTTCTTACGAAACTGTTGTTTTAAATTTCCAAATTTGAAACTATACGTTAAACGAATTGATCGATTGTCGTTATACTGATTAATATTGGTGTTGAACACATGAAAATCAGTACTTACTCGATTTAAGTTCGTGCGGAAAATATCTGTTGCAGCAAGTTTTAACGAACTCCGTTGATCTTTGAAATTATAGTTTAATCCCAAATCTATACCCCAACTTGCATGAATTTTATATACATTATAAAGGAAAGGAGTATTCCCCTTGAAGATCAACTCTGAGCTAAACTGGTTGCTTAGCTTAAAATTATGGTTGCTGGTTCCTTGCACAAAGAAGGATCCTAAATCGGCTTGATATCCAGCTATTGGACCTTTAAAGTGCATGTATATTCCCGTGATATTATTGTTCATGGTCCATATTTTTCCTACCTGATATGGAATATTTAAATTTAAATAGCTCGTAGTAGATTTACCTAAATTGTCGCGAGTTATCCAACCCTCATTGGTTATGGAGTCTTGACCCATACTTTCTACCATAGCATCTGTCGTAATATCCGTACCTAAGGTGAAGTTGAACATTTTCATCAAGGTGTAATTTAAGGTAAAGCCATTGGTATACTGAGGTTTCAAATAAGGGTTCCCCTCCTGAAATGTGAATTTATCGATGTAATAGCGGAATGGATTTAAGTAGCGATAATTCGGACGACTAATTTTTCGAGTATATGCTAAGTTTATAATGTGATTTTCTCCAGCTAAATAGGTAATATTTGCAGAGGGAAATAAGTCGAAATAATCTCTTTTTACGCGGTTATTCTTACTGATGGAATTTCCATCAGAGAACGTGTATTCTCCACGAAGTCCTGCTTTAAAGGACCATTTGCCATACGTATTGCTATAATCTACATAGGCGGCAGCAATTTCTTCTTTGTATATAAAATGGTTAGAACGACTGCTAAAATCCATCCAATTGCCATTGGAACTTAAGGTGTCAAATTGCAAGTTATTGTCTGATTTGACATGGCTATATTTAAGTCCTGTTTCTAATTTGCCTTTCTTCAACTGTTGTTGTAAATCCAATTTGGCAACGTAGATATCGATGCCAACAGGCATTATACTACGTTCACGTTCTTCTGGATAAAATAATCCGCCAGATGGATTTTCTGTTCGATACAGGTAATTTGCATCATTGCTAGTTTTAAACTTACTCCAATCTAAATCTAAAATAAGTTTACTGCCTACGGTATCTAATAACAGTTCATTATTAAAATTGGTCGAATACCGATTAAAACCAACTTGGCTTAATGAATTGGAAAATAGAATCGTATCGGCTAACCCTAAACGAGGGCCAATATTTGACTGGCTGATATTATCTCCATCTTCCACATTATTATTTCCTGTAAATTGCAATAACATGGTGTTTTTAGCAGAGGTCTTTTGCTCAATACCAAATCGATAATTATGATTTTTTTCGCGTTCAATTAGGTAAGCATCTTGATCGAACACTGTATTTTGACCGGCATTACTAATGGTTCTATCTAATAATAAATCTATTTGTCTTTTATTATCTCCATAGGAGTAGGAACCAAATAGAGTACTGTTATTTTTTTTGTAGTTTAAATTAAGCGATGAGTTTCCACGAAAATGTTTTCCTGCACCGCCACTAGCTAAAAAAGATCCATTGAAACCCTCTAGCTTTGCTTTTTTCATCACAATATTTATAGTACCTACCGCCCCTTCTGCATCATCCTTTGCGGATCGGCTAGTACTTACTTCTATGCTTTTTATTTGACTACCATCTGTAGACTTTAAAAAGTTGCTCAATTGTTCTCCAGTCATGAAGGTTTGTCTTCCATCGATGGTTACATTTACTCCTGATTGACCCATCAATTGTAAATTATCATCTTTGTCTATGCTCACACCGGGTGCACGCTTCACTATTTCTAATGCATTGTTTCCTGCAGCAACCGTTGAGTTTTCCACGTTTAAGATAAGTTTACCATTCACATTTTGAACCATTGGTACTTGTCCTGTCACAGTCACGGCCTCTATTTCCTGGCTTTTTGCATTTAAAATAAGGTCTGGAGCTAGATAAGTTTGGTCGCCAAGCTCGAACGAATCAGATTTGCTATTGGCAAAACCCACCGAACTTACTTGCAAGTAATAGTTGCCTTTTGGAGCTTTAAGAATGATGTATTTTCCTTCAGAATCAGTAACAGCAGTTTTTATTAGAATATTTCCGGATGTGGTCATTAAATAAATAGAGGCTCCTCCAACTGGCTTTTGATTAGCATCCATCACCTTCCCTTTTATATCAGCATCTTGTGTTTTTGCTAGGGCATTCCATGCCATACTGGTAATGAAAATTACCACTAGAAATATTATCCTTCCCATGTTTAGTGTAGTTTCAAGTTATATGTTTATGCTGCAGTAAAAGTTATTTTTTAAATTGTGTTTTAGTTTTTCGTTAGCTAGACTGCTTCATCTGTACTATTAGACGCATCTTCTCCTTCAATAGTTACATCAATTTTGTTTTTTTTCTTTTCTTTTTTCTCTTTTGCCTCTTCTTCTGCTTTTTCCCTTGCCTCTTCCTCTGCCGCAAGTTTATCTTCCTCCATGCGTTTGATGCATTTTAATCCTGTATTGGTCATAAGCCATTCTGAAGTTGGACTATCATGGTCTCCTTGACACAAATTATCCCAACCTACTTGTAATTTATGATCCAAATTGTGCTCTACTTTCAACTTGGTGCCGACTGGTAAGAACATAACCATATTCACTCCCTGATCACGAATTAATTGGTTTTCAGTAATTGAAAAATGACTGTCAAATACAATTTGCTCTCCTGTTTGTTTAACGGAATAGGCTATTTTAGAGGCTCGGTTTGATGCATCACGGTAATTTTTTCCTCTAGCATGATAATTATATTGCATGTATGGCGCTTTCAATGAATCTATTGGTTCAAATCGAATACTAATATCTCTTCTAAGGAAATCACCTAATTTTTCTTTTCCATTTGAAAAATTAAAATTCGTGTTATTAAAATCTTCATCCGTGGTTTTAATCACTCGTACATCGTTTTCACTTAATACATAAACATCTTTTTTGTCTAAGGTCTTCTCAACACTGATGGTACTTTCCTCAATGAATTCTTGATTGGTTACTACTACGTAATAAAGAATCATAACGATAGAAACTATCCAGATAGCAAATAAGGTTAAACTGGCATAATTATTCATAGGCTTTGACTTCAAAATAACTCGAAGCATCATAAAAAATAAAGCCAAAAATGGAATGGCAGTAGCCAAACATCCTGCAAGAATTGCAAAAAATGCTTCTGTACCACTAAGGTATTCTAATGGGGGGAAGAAAATATCATTTTTATACCCCATTATATTTAATACATTAAAGACAAAGAATCCAAAAAGACCCAGTACACTTAGTCCAGCAAATATTAATAAGATAAATGCAAATATTTTTCCAAACACGGAGAATATTCTACCGATTACGTCTCCTAACGATCTGCTGCTACGGTGGATTCGTTCTCCAGCTTCCGAAAAATTGTCCTGAATTCCTTTCATTTCTTCATCAAAGGATTTTTTGAAATTCTGCAAATTAGCTTCTTCGCCTCGCATGGCCATTTTATCTGTACGTGTTAAGGCTTTTGGCATCACAGCCCATAAAACCACGTATAATAAAACACCAGATCCACCAAACAAAAAGAATAGAATGAAAATTATACGAATCCATTTGGCTTCTATTCCAAAATAAACACCTAACCCACTACATACCCCACCGATTACGCGATCATCCATATCACGCATTAGTTTTTTCGTCGTATGTAATTGGCTGAAATGAGGCTCTGCATGCTTAGCTTCTTCCTCTTTTTCTTCTTGAAACACCGGCTCTTCTTCATTGCTATATGCGAACTCTTGGCGATCTGCCTTTTCCTCTTCCGAAACCTCTGTTTCAAAATCACTCACACGGCCCATCTGTCCAATCACCTCATTTACGTCACCTATATTAATCACTTCTTTTCGACCTGTTTTGATGCGTTCAGAAAACATCTCTGCAATTCTATTCTCAATGTCCTCAAGAATTTCCTTGCTATCCGCTGAATTTCCGAAATGACGTTTGATTTCAATCATATAAGACCGAAGTGTTTCATAGGCATCTTCTTCAATGTGGAAGACGATGCTATTGATATTGATGATTATGGTCTTGTTCATTTTTATTGTAGTTAATAGTTTAGTTAAATGTTGTTGTCTCTGTTTCCGATTGATATTTTTACTGCAAACTCCAGCTCTTTCCAGGTAATATCCAGTTTCTGTAATACCTCTGTTCCTTCGGCTGTAATTTGATAATATTTACGTGGTGGACCTGATGTAGACTCCTGCCAACTATAGCTTAATAAGCCGTTGTTCTTTAGTCTAGTAAGCAATGGATATAAGGTCCCTTCCACCACCAATAGCTCTGCTTTTTTAAGCTCAGCTATGATGTCTGAGGCATATATTTCTCCCCGAGAAATTATAGATAGAATACAGTATTCCAGTATTCCTTTCCTCATTTGGGTTTGTGTATTTTCTGCTAACATGATAATACAAAGATATATCCTTTGGATGGTACTTTGCAATACATAGTACTATATTTTTTTAAAAAATACATGTAAATAATTGATTATCAAATGAATATTTTTTTTCTTTAAAATGTAGAGTTTATTTAAATCCTGAAATAAAAGGGGAAAAGCTTTTTATTTCAAGATTTAAATACGATTTTTATTCCACATGAATTGGATATTAAATTACGCTTGGGCAATATTGTGGGCAATTGCCATGATGATACTCCTCTTGTTGCCCCCTTCAAATTTACCCTCAGGTAATTTTTTCGAAGGATTTGACAAATTAGTCCATACGGGCTGTTTCTATTTATTAACGACATTAATTCTCTTTGGTCGAGTTATTGATACAAAAAGAAGAGCGACTAAAGCAAAAACTTTTTTTGTTGCCTTCATCATATCTTCGGTGTTTGCTTTTTTAACTGAAGCAGCACAGATGTATTTTACACATGATAGGCAGGGTGATTGGTGGGATATTTTTGCTGATTACGTTGGTATAGGTATGGCCTTATTTAGTTATCTTTTACTCTACAACAGAAGAGCAGTTTATAAATGAAAAAGTGTAAAATAGTATATTTATTTCTGATAGCTACGTTATTATGTACAGTACAGTCTTGTGCCATCTTCTCTGGATCTTGCGATTGTCCTTCTGTTCATAATGGTAAAGTAAAACGTTAAGCGCGTGCAATGGCACAAATTGAAATTTTTGCTTTTGGAATGACTTCTAAAATTCTTTCAGCAGCTGTAACTATTGTCGCACCAGTGGTCAAAACATCATCTACCAATAAAAAATGTTTTCCTTCCATATGTGGTAAATTTTGACACTCAAAAATATCTTTGACATTTTCCAACCGTTCTATTCTTGATAGATGTGTCTGACTAGGGTTATGACTACTTCGAATCAAAAAATGATGTAAAACCGGAGTTTTAAGTACTTCCGACATTCCTTCAGCTATTCGTTCACTTTGGTTATATCCTCGTTTCAACCGCCTTCGCGTGTGAAGTGGAATAGGTACCAGGTAATCGCAATTTTGAAATTGCTTTTCAATTAACATGTGCTGGGCAAATAAATTCCCTAAATATAAACCTATTGCTGGCTGATTATTGTATTTCAATTGATATAACATGCGTTCAACTCGACCTGAGGATTGGAGCGTTAAAAATGCAGCAGCATATTCAAATGCAAATTTCCCCTTTAATTGTTGGATTAGTTCATTGTTTCTATTGCCTAAATGATCGGTGAATGGAAGGTGAAATTGGCAAGTCAAGCAAATCATTTTTTCTTGTTGATAAAGAACCTCCCCGCAACCTGCACAAGTAAATGGAAAAATTAATTTGGGTAGATTTTGCCACAAAAGTCGAATCCAGTTCATGTTCTTTGATTTTTAGCATAAATAACTAAACCTGTATAACTTAGGAGCAACAAAGCTGTTATGAAATAATTAAATACACAGCGATTTAAAATAACCTATTAGGTTATTTTTTCTATCGTCTTTTTTCCAACTAAGAAGCCTTCTCCTTCGGATCTTCTTCGGACATCAAACGCATGTCAGATGGATCTTATTTGAGAGTTTCCGAGTAAGATTCGAATAAGATGCACTCAAGATCTAATGCAATAGCAAAGAATTCTCTTAAAAGCTCAATTAAAAATAAGAATAGAAGGAATATGTAATCTCTCGAATGGACAATTCAATTGGAAAATATAAGATGGTGTTTTGAATGGAATTTTGATAATAGAATGGCATTTATATATTAAGATATCTCTAAAATATAAATCAATTATTTAGCAAGCTTAAATCGATAAGAAGCTAATTTACAACGTCTTGATGTGTGTTTGAGCCCTTGTAATTAGGAAATGTTAATGGATAATTATATACTGCTGGTTTCTTCCTCTTTAATTGCTAATTGTCCACAAGCAGCATCTATATCTTTTCCGCGACTGCGACGAACATTAGTGATAATTCCTTGTTTACGCAGGTATTCTGCAAATTGTTCAATTTTATCAGCTTCAGCATTTACAAAATCAGCCAAGGAGATAGGATTATACTCAATGATATTTACTTTACATGGCACATGTTTACAAAACTTGGCTAGTTCCTTCGCATCTTCAAGCTCATCATTGAAGTTATGGAAGACGATATATTCAAAAGTAATAGGACTTTTGGTTTTGGCGTAAAAATATTTTAACGAATCGGCCAAAGCAGCAAGGGTATTCTGCTCATTGATAGGCATGATTTCATTTCGTTTTTTATCGTTGGCAGCGTGTAGGGATAGTGCGAGGTTGAATCGTACTTCATCATCTCCTAATTTTTTAATCATTTTTGCGATTCCTGCTGTAGAAACCGTAATACGTTTGGCCGCCATATTTAGACCATCAGCAGCGGTAATACGCTCTACAGATTTCATCATGTTACTGTAGTTTAGCAGAGGTTCTCCCATACCCATATACACAATGTTAGTGAGTGGATGCCCGTATTTTTCTTCCGCTTGCTTAGCGATTAACACCACTTGGTCATAGATTTCATCGGCATTTAAATTCCTCTTTCGATCCATATAACCGGTTGCGCAGAATTTACAAGTTAAACTACAACCTACTTGAGAACTTACACATGCCGTCATGCGATCGTCGGCAGGAATTAATACGCCTTCAATAACATTACCATCGTATAAGGTAAAACTACTTTTTATGGTTTTATCATTACTAATTTGAGATTGCCGAACTTGCACTGCATTGATGGTGAAACGAGCTTTTAAGGTGTCTCTCAGGGATTTGCTCAAATTGCTCATCTCATCAAAACTCGTACAAGATTTCTGCCATAACCATTCATAAATCTGTTTCGCACGAAAACCTTGTTCACCCATTTCAACTAATGAATCTTTCAATTGAGCTAAACTCAAACTCCTGATATCGACCAATTTTATTGCTTTTTCCACAGGACAAAGATACAGCAAAAAAAATTAGCTTCTACTAGTAATCAAAAAATGCCCTTGGAGATTCTTCTATCGAAGGGCATAAACCTTGTTTAATAACTTAATTAACTATTCGCTTTTTGATTTTCTATTTCTACGAATAGCCCTGAATTTTCTGATACCATAGATTCCTAAACCTAGGATAATCCATACAGGCCACATACCAATGAGGACTAAACAAAAATTCTCCACAATGTTCCATCCCAATTGCAAAGATTCTTTTGCACGAATCCAGAATGGATTACTTCCCATACGATCATTAGACTGGTACTCAAATAAATTGATGTTTAGTGTGCTGTAGTTTACCTGGCCGCTTAAATTTCTTAAGATACTTTCATTGCTGTCGATCTCTTCCTGAAGGGTTCTGATTTGCTCCTGAATTTCCAACAAATCTTTTACCGTTTTGGCATCTTTCACCATTTGCTGATAACGGATTAAATAAGCTCTTTTACTCGCTAGTCGCGATTCCAAATCATAATATTGAATGGAGACATCTTCAGATTGAATGTTTTTTTCAGTGAGCTTATCCTCTCCTTGTTCAAGTTGCTTTATGAAAGACTCAAATTTATTGAAGGGAATTCGTATAGTTAACTGATAGGACGTAAAGCCTTGCAGGTTGCTGGAAGATTCTTCCTGATAATAGGCTTGAAAGTGTTGAATGGTTTTATCCAATGCTTGCTTACTTTTTTTGATGTCTTTAGCTTCAATGGATAAGTTGCCCTGCTTTTTAATTTTCAATTGACCTTGATTTTGCGGGGTTTGCTCTTGATCTTTGGCGGAAAGTTCTTTTGTTGATGTTTCATTTGCTGAAATGAAACGATCTGCAGATACTGCTTGATCAAGCTGTTCGGGTTGTTCAGCTAATGAACCTATATTATCATTTGGAGAACTGCATGAAACTATAGACAACAGCAATAGGGTATAAACGATGGATCTTCTTTTCATGTGATTAAAATTTACCTTATGATGCAGTAAATTTTAGTTTTCCATAAAGACCGTTGTTTATTTATTAAATGGATGATATAAAAGGAGGTGTCTAAAAAGGCACCTTCTTTTATTTTATAGCTTTTGCTATTTCATTACTGTTTTCATTTACAAT
>DAIQBS010000040.1:0-36250 GCA_036781025.1 Sphingobacterium sp.
TTTTTATCCGGTCCAATCACAAATACAGAACGCACGGTCGCTGTAGCCGATGCATTCGGGTGAATCATATCATATAACTGCGCGACATGGCGATCCTCATCAGCTATAATCGGAAAATTCACCTCCGTGTTCTGTGTTTCATTAATATCTGAAATCCACTTGTTATGATCTTCCACCGAATCAACACTTAATGCTAACACCACAACATTTCGCTGATCGAATTCCGATTTCAGCTGCGCTGTTCTACCCAATTCTGTGGTACAAACTGGTGTATAATCCGAAGGATGTGAATATAATACCGCCCATTTACCATCAATATATTCGTGGAAATCAATATCTCCTACCGTTGTTTTTGCCTGAAAATTTGGTGCTTCATCACCTAATCTTAAACTCATATCTATTAATTTTAATTTTTTAATATAATTAACCAATTAACCCTACCAATATAGTAGATATTATTTATTAATCCAAAAAATTTGATAGAATATGACAAATAAATTCTTTCTCTACCCTAAACAAAACTAGACATACTTAGTTTTAATCAAAAACACAGTTTTCTGTATTTGTTATCAAATATCTTATCATGAATTAGAAGGAATATTTTGCTATGCTTGCATAATATATTTTTTCTTATATTTGAATATACCATCATAAACACTTTTATGCATTTTCAACTTTCCGAAGAACATATCATGATTCGCCAAGCGGCAAGGGAGTTTGCCCAAGAATTAAAAAAAGGAGTAATCGAACGAGATGAAGCGGCTCAATTTCCCTACGAATTTGTAAAACAAATGGCTGAACTTGGGTTCATGGGCATTATGGTTCCTGAAGCCTATGGAGGATCTGGCATGGATACCTTAGCATATGTATTGATGCTGGAAGAAATTGCTAAAATAGATGCTTCCGCTGCCGTCATTATGTCTGCACATAATTCTTTAGTTCTATATGGATTGAATGCTTACGGTACAGAAGAACAAAAACAATGTTTTTTAAGGCCTTTAGCAAGTGGTGAAAAGTTGGGTGCATTCGCACTTTCGGAACCCGAAGCAGGTTCAGATGCATCTTCTCAGCACACCCTAGCAGAAGATAAAGGAGACCACTACTTGTTGAATGGAACAAAAAACTGGATTACTAATGGAGGAAATGCAGACATCTATTTAGTCATAGCACAAACACATCCAGAATTGGGACATAAAGGTATTAATGTGCTGATTGTAGAAAAGGGCACTCCAGGGTTTAGTATTGGTCCTAAAGAAAATAAATTAGGTATTCGCAGTTCTGACACCCATTCACTGATGTTTAGCGATGCTAAAATCCCTAAAGAGAATAGAATAGGTGAAGATGGATTTGGATTTAAGTTTGCGATGAAAACCTTGGATGGAGGTCGTATAGGAATTGCTGCACAAGCATTGGGAATCGCAGCAGGAGCCTATGACCTTGCTTTGGCATACTCCAAAGAGCGCATAACTTTTGGCAAACCAATTTCAAACCACCAAGCCATTCAATTCAAATTGGCCGATATGGAAGTGGAAATAGAAGCAGCACGTTTATTAACCTACAAAGCAGCTTGGACTAAGGATCAAGGACTGCCTTTCGGCAAAGAAGCTGCTATGGCCAAGTTAAATGCATCTGAAGTCGCTATGAAACACAGTGTAGAAGCTGTTCAAATCCATGGAGGCTATGGTTATGTAAAAGAATACCATGTAGAACGATTAATGCGCGATGCCAAAATTACCCAAATCTATGAGGGAACCTCTGAGATACAACGTTTAGTCATCGCCCGAGAGATATTAAAATAATTTATATTCATAAAATAATACAAAAGGCTTCCTTGTACTAAAAAGGGAGCCTTTTTTATGCATTATATGGATGAACAATCGGGTATAAACCATTTATTCTCCCTAATTTTTTAGCTTGATTATTAAGGTATATAATATCCAATTTGCACTCCTTTTATTGTAAACTCTAGCGCATCTTAATCGGATCTCAATCGGACCTCATTCGCTTCTAAACTGCAAAAATCCAAGGAAGATCCGAAGGAGATACTTAGAAAATCAAATGAATATTCATGAAAGAGAAGAACAATTTTTTCACCTTTCTAAGCTCTTTTCAGCGCTACCTTACCCAAGAAAATTAAGCGCAACATGATTTGAATGATGAATACATTAAATGGAAAAAAAATGATAATTGCTTGATTTAATGGACATATAAAACTTAAATTAGCAAACAATATGGAGTCGGATAGTCACAGCTAAAACCTAAGTATATAAAACACCAATTATGATATACATAAGCCAAGTAATAAACCATCGACTACCTGAAGATCGAATAAATTATCCTTATCATATTCCGGCATTAAAACAGCTGGACAAACTTGAATTTCGTAAACCAGTTACTTTTTTTATTGGAGAAAATGGGGCTGGAAAATCAACATTAATAGAAGCTATAGCCATTAAAGCCGGTTGCAACCCGGAGGGAGGAAGTGCGAATTTTAATTTTAGTACCCATCACAGTCATTCCACACTATATGAAGATATTCAACTCATTCGATCGACAAATCGCAACAAAGACACCTATTTTTTAAGAGCAGAGAGCTTTTACAATGTGGCCACTGCCATCATTGACTATGATGCAACACAATTTTATAATGGATCGTTGCATGACCGTTCCCATGGGGAAAGTTTTTTAGATTTACTACATTACCGGCTTAACGGAAATGGGCTCTATATTTTCGATGAACCCGAATCGGCATTATCCATCATAAGCCAATATAATATGCTGATTAAAATAAAGGAATTGGTTCAAAAAAACTCTCAATTTATCATAGCTACCCATTCTCCATTTCTAATGGCTTATCCAGATGCTGATATTATTCAAATCACTAAAAATGGCCTTGAATACCTCAGTTTGGAAGAGACAGAACAATTTCAAATGACTAAATTTTTTGTGGAAAATTACGGCAGTTTAATTCGAGAATTGGGTTTAACGACTTAGAAGATGCTAAGCCATTCCTGATGGCTAACTAAATAGTTCATTAATATCCGCTTTGCTCAAGGATTTCACAAAGGACTCTTCGGTCGTAATTAAGGCATTGGCTATCGATTTCTTATTCCCTTGTAGGGCAAGAATTTTCTCTTCAATACTATCTTTAGCAATAAATTTATAAATAAATACATTCTTGGTTTGACCGATACGATGACTACGGTCTATTGCTTGTTGTTCGACCGCAGGATTCCACCATGGATCTAAAATGAACACATAATCCGCCTCCGTCAGATTGAGACCTACCCCACCAGCCTTAATAGAGATTAAAAAAACTTGAATATCCGATTGTTCTTTAAAATCTTTAACGGCTTCACTACGATCTTTGGTAGATCCGTCCAAATAAGCATGCTTAATTTGATGCTTATTGAAATAATCTTTAAAAATTTGAAGGTGACGCACAAATTGAGAGAAAATCAAGACTTTATTTCCCTCTTTTAAAATTGACTGCATCAGCTCAATAGCTGCCTCAAATTTTCCAGAACCAAATTCATAGTCTGAATCAATCATTAAGGGATGATTTGCCAACTGTCTTAATTTGGTTAAGCCTTGCAATAAAGCAATTTGGGAGGCTTTACCCGAAAAAGCACCATCTAGAATAGCATTTCGATATTCAGATTTGACTGTTTCATAATATTCTTGTTGTTCATCCGTCATGCTGCAATAAAAAATCTGTTCAGATTTGGGCGGAAGTTCGGTGGCCACTTGCGTTTTCGTACGGCGAAGAACAAAAGGCTTGATGATCGCTTGCAGTTTCCTACTCTTTTGTTCATCCTTCTTTTTTTCTATAGCCATGACAAATTCCTTTTGAAAATAGGTATAACTACCCAAAAGTCCAGGATTCACAAAATGCATTTGAGACCAAATATCTGCTACGGAGTTTTCAATAGGAGTACCACTCAAGGCCAATTTATTTCGACTTTTAAAATGACGTATGGCAGCAAAGGATTTAGAGCGTGAGTTTTTAATGTTTTGACTTTCATCGAGGATCACGTAATTGAAAAAGAAACTATTAAAAAGATCTTCATCAATCCTTGCAATGCCATAGGTCGTAATGACCAAATCAAAATGTGTAAAAGCAAAATTATCCTTACTACGATTGGCACCCGTATGCAGTAAAATCCGTAAACCAGGAACGAATTTCTCAGCTTCTTTTTGCCAATTGAAAATTAAAGAGGTTGGAACGATTAACAAGGAGGTTTTAGGATGCTCAGTCCCTACCAGTTGTTCCTTGTTATATTGTAATAGCGCTAATGTTTGTACCGTCTTACCAAGGCCCATATCGTCTGCAAGCAAGCCGCCAAATCGGTAAGTTTGTAAAAAATTGAACCAATTATAACCCGCCTTTTGATAAGGTCTTAAGGAACCATTAAAAGTAACAGGTGTTGGAATATCCGCAATTTCGTCAAACTCACCCAGTTTATTTAGCTTCCTTTGCATACTTATCTGCGTATGTTCAGAAATTTCGTTTAGCAGTCCAACATGAGATCGATTTAATCGCAAACTATCTTTGTGTGTAGAAAACTGAAATAAGTGTTCGTATTGCGAAAACCACTCTTGGGGAATAATGGCAATTTCACCATTAGGAAGCTCAAATTCTTGAATACGATTTAATATATGTTGCCTCAATTGGATAAAAGGGATTTCATAGGCCCCGAAACGAACAAAGGCTTGTACATCAAACCAATCATTTTTCTCATTGATTTCAATACTTAAACTGGTTTTACCAATTAAGAATCGTTTCACATGATCTGGTTGTATGACCTCATAACCAAGCTCCATTAATTCGGTGTAGCGATCATTAATCCACTCAATAGCCGATTTATGGATTCCATTTACATCCTCTTTAGGACCGTAGGTACCGAAAAGTGCATCTATTTTCTTTAAGCCTAATCCTAACAATTCCTCCGCCTTATTTTCCTCCCAAGCTAAAGAACGCTTTACACGATAAAACTTGTGTTCATCATTGGATTCTTGATATTCGTATTTTACAGTCACCGGATGATGACCTCCAGCAGCGAAATTAAACTCCCCATATTGAAAGTTCAATTGCAATTGAGATTCTTGATCACTGCTGTATAAAATTCGTAATTGAGGTCTTGCCTGTTCCTTATAGGTATGAATAGTTAATCCTTCAGCATATACATGATGCTTTTCTATTAAACTAGTCACAAAGGTTTCAAAATATTTTTTCTCGGTATTCTTAGGGATGGAAATAAATCTTTTCTGAAGAAAAGGGGTCAATTTTTTACCTTCCAACTCCTCATCAAAATGATAGAGCACAGCATCCAATAATAACCAAGCTTGTTGATTTATGATGACTTCTGCATTTTTGAACATAAATTCCATGCGATGTCCATCATATTTTAAGGTAGGGAAATAGCGGGTTTCAGTTTCCGATTTACGGAAATGAAATAGGATGGAAGTAGGTTTTTCGGCAATTTTCAATTCCTGATCCGCAGGATAGCCATCTTTACTCATTAGAAATAACGGCTTATCTCCTATCAGGTTTAAGATGTTTAATATACGTTGTTCAATTTTTGGACGAATGAAATCGTATATTTTGGAATCAAAAACTTTGGTAAAATAATCGACTGGTCGAATCGCTTTTTTGTGAAAGCGTTTAATTATATGGGTCTGTTCGATTTCATCAGCCCATTTAATTAATTGATAATCCGTTTCATCCAGTGCAGCAGCAAATTCACTGATGGTATTGCTAAATACTCGTTTATAAGAAAGAGAGTAACTGCCGTTTTGATTGAGGTAGACAATATGAGGTTCTATGAGGAAACCTAAATAAGGATGCTTCCCCAATGAATAGACTAAACGAAAATTTGATGTATGATCTACCTGCTGCATAAAGCTCTGTTGCTCTCAGAAAAAGCTACTAATATACGTTAATTGAAGCTTTTTCTAAGAAAACATCAGATTAAATTATTAAGAAATTTGAACTTTTCCGCTGAATACATGAACAGCAGGGCCTGATAAATAAACTTGAGTAAAAACATCGCCCTCTTTATGAAAAGCAATTTTCAATTGCCCTCCGATGACACGAATAGGAATTTCCAAATCTCCCTCCAAACCTTCGGAAATAGCAACAGCCATGGCCGAAGCGACCGCACCTGTACCACAAGCATAAGTTTCATCCTCCACACCACGCTCAAATGTTCTTACAAAATAACCCTGATCTTCTTTCTCGATAAAGTTTACATTGATACCTTTTGCTCCATAGGTTTCATTATTTCGGATTGCCGAGCCCTTTTCAAAAACCGGGTAAGACGCTAAATCTTCCACAAATTGAACATAATGAGGGGATCCGGTTTGCAAAACAAAGGCATCTTGGTCTTTGTGGTATTCTTGGACATCAATCATTCCCAATTTAACTTCATTGTCAGTAATACTAGCATCATGTATCCCATCAACTGCCAAAAAGTCGGTATTTTTTTGAATAACGCCTAAATCACGAGCGAATGCCACGATACAACGACCGCCATTACCACACATCGAGCCTTCTTGACCATCGGCATTGTAATAAACCATTTGGAAATCATAATTATTATTATTCTGTAGAAGCATTAAGCCATCAGCGCCTATTCCGAATCTGCGATGGCATAATTTTTCAATTAAATCATGATTATCAGCATCAAATTCGCCGTTTCTATTGTCTATTAAAATAAAATCATTACCTGCTCCTTGGTATTTATAAAATGGAATTTCTTTTATCATGGTATTGAAAATCTGCTGTAAATTTAATATTCTTGTTACAATAAATCTAGCTTTTGTTAAATCATGTTAAATTAAAGACAAAGGCCGATGTCCTTAACATAATTTAACTGACAAAACTTGTGCTAAGCCTTCTTATGGTATTACATTTGAACAAGAGTTAAAACAAGATTATATATAGAAATTTTAAATAATATATGAAAAAGATAGGAGCAACATTATTAACAGCCATCATTGGAGGAGCGATAGCAGTAGGCGGGTTTAAGCTCTTTGAAAACAAGCAGATGGATGGAATGACGTTTGAGGAACGTCAAAAAGTATATTTCGCGAATAATCCTGGAGCAGAAATTCTGTCTTCTACAGGGAATCCTGATTTCACACAAGCAGCTTCTGCGGTATCCCCAGGAGTTGTTCATATTCAAGTAACTATGAGTAGCCGCAATTCTCGCGGTGGTGGTGGCAGTGGATCACCATTTGATATGTTCGAGGAATTTTTCGGAGTACCGCAACAACGTCGTGGACAACCACGCCAAGCGACAGCTTCCGGTTCAGGGGTAATCATTTCTCCTGATGGGTATATCGTTACGAATAACCACGTGGTAGAAGAAGCCGATAAAATTGAAGTGATTTTGACCGATAAAAGGAAGTTTGAAGCAAAAGTAATTGGTCGTGACCCTAATTTTGATTTAGCTTTATTGAAAGTAACGGCAAACAATCTTCCGATTGTCAAATTAGGTAACTCTGATAATGTACAAATCGGTGAATGGGTGCTAGCAGTAGGATATCCTTTAGGCTTACAATCTACCGTAACCGCAGGTATCATTAGTGCTAAAGGTCGTCAGATAGGTATTTTAGGAGAATCACAACAGCAACAACAACGCGGTTATGGCTATGGTGAGCAACAAGAGCAAATTATCAATACGGCTGTTGAATCGTTTCTTCAAACAGACGCTGTAATCAATAAAGGTAACAGTGGTGGAGCATTAGTGAATGCAAAAGGAGAATTAATAGGTATCAATTCAGCAATCGCGTCTCCAACAGGAACTTATGCTGGATATGGATTTGCAATTCCAATCAACCTTGCGAAGAAAATATTAGATGACTTCAAAGAGTTTGGTAGTGTTAAACGTGGATACATTGGTATCACATTCAATGAAATGGATGATGCTACACGTAAAAAAGCTGGCGTAGAAGATGTTAATGGTTTATACGTAAATGACGTGGTAAAAGGTGGTGCAGCAGAATCAAGTGGCATTAAAGCCGGAGACATTATCACGAAAGTAGAAGGTAAAGTGATTTATGGCTCTCCAGATTTACAAGAGCATATCGCAAGATTACGTCCTGGAGATAAGGTTAAATTAACTTATAAACGTGGAAATCAAGTAAAAGATGTGACAGTGACGTTGAAAGGCGAAGAAACTAAGGCTAAAAAAGAAGATGAAGAATCAAGTGCATCAGCAACTGAAATATTCAATAAACTAGGCGCTAGTTTTGTTCCTGCACCAGATTCTCGTAAGCAAGAGTTAGGTATTACTTCAGGTGTTGTCGTATCACAAGTTCATCGTGGAGGAGTATTCGAATATTTCGGAGTAGAACGTGGATTAGTTATTACCAAAATTAATGGCAAACCCGTTAATTCTGTAGATGATATTGAATCTGCATTAGGAAGCACAAAACGTAATATCGTGAGAATCACTGGAGTTCCTGAAAGAGGTAGCACAGTAGAGTTTAATGTTCCATTGCAATATTAAGAATATACATCATTAAATGAGGCTGTCTAAAAAAGTCTCTTAAAAAAATAACCCCGTCATTAAAAAATGGCGGGGTTATCTGTTTTTTGTCCTTAAGGTTTTGTATTTTAAGGTGTACCAAAAAACAATATGGCAAGCATACAATTCAAAGTCTTTCATCCAATAGTCTAAGTCTATTTATTGAAAATATTTTTGATTATATTCCATTGAACAATCCTGTTTGATTGGTGAATCAGGTTGTTGACCAGTTGGATCCGAAGCATATTATTCGTCAATATAAAGACGGAGGTATACTAATTTTCACCCCCTGATGATCATCAAAGTATTGTTCTACGCTTATTTAAGCAACATCTATTCTTGCCGAAAGATTGATAGCGCCTTACAAGAGAATATTCATTTCATGTGGCTTTCGGGCAACAGTACACCTGATTATCGTACGATCAACTATTGCAGAGGGAAGTGTCTTAAATGGCAAACACAGTCGTTGTTAGCATGTATCGTCCAGATGTTACATGAAATGGAGTACCTCGGTCTGAAAGTTCAGTATGTTGATGGCACCAAGATCGAAATATACCGCCGGTCGTTTTATGTTTATTTGGAAGAAATCGGTTGAAAAACACAAGGTAAAGTTAGAAGCGAACGCCGCTTCGGTTTTTGCCGATATTGATGCGCAGATTACCCAAGACCAATCTTCATTAGACAATCAAGAAGTTAGCTTTATAATTCTAAAATTGTAATTATAGGCTTCTGATGGGTATAAAGTTATAGATATATCTTTCGATTAAACTCAGCATAACATTAGTAGCGGTTTTAATCCATAATACTCAACGGGTTCTTCTGATATATATTTTTGATTATAGATATTGTTACTAAATGGAATAATAGTTACGTCTGAAATTAGACCTTGTAATTGTATTGTAGATCCCTGAAGATCTATATCGGTTAATATAATGTTTACATTTTTAGCAAATGAATACGCTAAATTTAAGGCTAATGTACTCTTTCCTACACCGCCCTTTTGATGAGCTATTGTTATTATTTTAGACATAATAATTTGTAAATACGTATTTACAATTATTCAACTATTTTTTAGCCGATGTATAAATTAACTCCATAATATCAGAAATAGCTTTCTTAATTCTTTGAGTCCCCTTTTCAGTATGAATATCTACTTCGCAAAACTCACCTCCAGTCGCTTTAGAATGTAAAGACAAATAATAAACACCTCCTAATAAAAGGGAATAACATGCTCTTAAATCGATTAATGATTCATTAAACCAAGGATCAGTTTGCTTAAACAAATCTTTCCTTAACATTTCTCTTTCAAAACTCAATTTTCTTAAATGATCAGTTTTTTCAGTAATCTCCCATAAAAGAATCCTTCTTGTCTCTTCTACATCTTTTAGAGAGTCTAATAAATTGGTTAGAAATTGAATTGAAACTTGCTTTCCAAAATCTTGAAAACTCATATTAATATCTTCAAAAACACGATCATTAAACTTAGTCCAAAAATCTCTCTTCCTGAAGTAGCAGGCAATTAACTCATCAACGCTACCAAAATATCTATATATTAATTTTTTATCTACGACAGCTTTTCTTGCTATATTATTAACACCTAATTTAGAATAGCCTTCTTTTATTATTATCTCACCAACAGCATTAATGAGCTTTTCTTTTGTTCTTTCTTTATTTTTTATTTCTCCATCAGTAATTTTTCTCATATTATCTTAATTAAAAGATTATGAATGGTTGATAAAGTATAGTCTAATTGTTCTTTGCTGTGTAATGCAGATAAACTCATTCTAATTCTAGCAATAAAGATATATTCTCAAAATCCTTAAATGTTTTTTTGAATAGTCCATAACACACAAATATTTCGTTATTTTAAAAAAAATGTCACCATTTATTTTAAAAATAACCAATTTATTTGTTAAGTTAACTAATTTAATTTTTTATGAAAGCTTTTCTATTCATTTCAATTATATTCTCATTTTTATCATGCTCAAAGGAAAATAACGAGAATAAAAGTGATAAACTATTCGCCCATTTAGATGTTGGTATAGGTTTTAGGATAACCGATAATGACGGAATGGGATTGCTAGACCGTAGCAATCCTAATAGATATACTGAAAATGATATTGCTATAGGAACTATAGATTCAAAAGGAAACTTTACTAAAGATAAGCGAACAGATTTATTTAGTATAGACGAAGGATATTCTGCAAATGGTTACATAACAGAATTAAACATATCTCTTCCATATCCACAAGTAGTTGCAGATAAAAATAAAATCTATACTGTGCATTTCAAAATAGCTGACAATCCAATAGACACGCTTAAAGTAGATTACTTAATGTATTTGCCAGATAATATTAACAGAAACAATTATAGTGGTGGATCTATTGTCAAAAACAATGTTTGGCTCAATGGAAAACTAATATGGACACGTGAAATGGAAGAAAAAGCCATTAAAAACAACGATTATACAGATTTAATAAAGAATATTACGTTAATCAAAGTCCCGAATAAACAGTAAATAATCAAACAATAAAGCTGCTTATTAAAAACAGCTTTATTGTTTGTAAATATAATACTTGAAGAACATTAGTATCCTGCTGTTATTTTTTACTATTACTGAGTGTAAAAAAGCTCCAATAAATATCCCAACACTCAAGTATAATCAAATGGTATTAATCTATATATCTGCTAATAATGACTTAAAATACGATGCCCTAAAAACTTTTTCCAAAATTCAACAAGGCTTTAAATCTAATACTCAAAACAAACTATTGATATATGTTACTACTGAATCAGAAAAATCATATCTCATAGGCATAAAAGGAAATACTAAAACTGTGTTAAATGATACATTAAAAATGTAATAGAAGACTCTCGTACATTTTATCCAGCTAAGTCATATGGTTTAGTTCTATGGTCTCGCGCCACTTCATGGACTTCCACCATCTCAATCAGTTAAAGTTAAGTCTTTCGGCCTCGACAACAACAAAGAGACAGATATTCAAGAACTCAGCTCTCATCTTCCAAATGATTTACAATATATTCTTTTTGATGCTTGATCATTGTCTAGTATAGAAGTTCTTTACGAATTAAAAGACAATGCTAAATACATCATGGCATCTCCAACAGAGGTGCTTAGTTTAAGCTTTCCTTATAATGAAATTGCTAATGACCTTTTTAACGGAGTACAGGGTCTAAAAAATGCTGGTGAAAAATTTATGAATATTTCCTGTTTTTGAATCGTAATATATTACTATTTTTTCTGAATTGGTTCGGTTATATATCCTAGAAATTGAACATATATAAAATCAAAAATCTTATTAAAGTCTTACATTTTGTTGGCCTTTAGCATAGAATTATGAACCCATCGTCACAAAACTGGCATAATGAATGAAGTGTTTCAATAATTGGTATATTTGAAACCATGAAAATATTAATGGTATGTTTAGGCAATATCTGCCGTTCTCCCTTAGCCCATGGGATACTAGCACATATAGTGAAACGTGAAGGATTAGTTTGGGAAATAGATTCTGCCGGGACAGGTGATTGGCATGTGGGGCAGGCGCCAGACCGAAGATCTATAGCCGTAGCAAAACAACATGGAATTGATATTTCTGATCAGCGAGCACAACATTTCACTCAAGCGTTATTTCAGCATTATGACCGCATCTTGGTCATGGATAAACAAAATTATAGCGATGTGCTCTCTTTAGCGTCCAGTGAAGAAGATAAGAATAAGGTTTTTCTATTTATACCGAATGATATGGTTCCAGACCCATATTACGACAACAATCTATTTTTACCTGTTTTTCAACTCATCGAAAACCGTTGTAAAGAACTAATTAGCGAATTAAAAGAACAATAAATTGATAAACACTCATGCAAGCAGCAGATATAAATAAAAAATGGAAGCAACTCCAGGAGGCTATTTCCAAGGCCTTTGATACCGATATTCCCGACATCAAAGTGATGTTGTTTTTAATTGGCGTACAAGAACTGGGTAAAGGACCTATTTCGTATTCGAAAAGAGAAAAAGAAGAATTGATGCATATCGCTACCTGTAGGCTTTTCAGTAGTCTGGGATTTTATGAATTGGCAGGATTAGATGAACAAGGCTGGCCACACTGGAATTTGGTAAAACCTATTCCAAATTATACATTAATGGAGCAAGAAATGGTCATCAAGTCTTTGATTATCGATTATTTTGAAGAAGTAAATATGATTTAATATGAGAAAACTCGTTTTGTTAAGTATGCTGTTCCTGGGATTAAATTCCTTATATGCTCAAACACCAAAACATTATTATGTAGTCATCCATACCAAAGAGGGAGATGGCCTATTGAAACTCTATAATGAAACCAGAAAACACCGTGATAATTTTGTGAAGTTAGTTCAGGAAGGCTATTTTGACTCCCTATTATTTCATCGAGTGATTCACAATTTCATGATTCAGGGAGGAGACCCTGACTCTCGATATGCAGGAAGTAGGCAAAAATTAGGAGAAGGTGGCCCTGATTATCGCATTCCCGCAGAAATACAAGCTGATATAATCCATAAAAAAGGAAGTATTGGTGCTGCTAGAGATAATAATCCGGCAAAAGAATCTTCTGCATCCCAATTTTATTTTGTTCAAGGTCGTGTATTCAGCCAAGCCGCTTTGGATTCTTTGGAACAATTTAGACTCAAAGGAGTTAAATTGAGCCCATTGCAGCGTCAAACCTATTCAACCATAGGTGGCACTCCCCATTTAGATGGCAATTACACCGTTTTTGGCGAACTATTACAAGGTATTGCTATGGTAGACTCTGTGGCTAAGGTAGAAACAGATGAACGAGACAGACCGCTCACAGATGTACGCTTTTCGATGAAACTCCTAAACAGGAGAGAAGCCTTAAATTACGAACGTGAATTGAATGGACTTCCAGCAAAGCAAGGCTTTTTCACCCGATTATTTGATTCCTTTAAATCCAGAACATACAAACTCCCATAAATCATGAAAATAATAACCTATAATGTCAATGGAATTCGAGCAGCACTAAAAAAAGGTTGGTTGGATTGGTTTAAATCTGAAAGTCCAGATGTGATTTGTATCCAAGAAATAAAAGCCAGCCCAGACCAAGTGCCAGAGATCGTATTGTTAGAAGAATTGGGCTATGAGCATTATTGGTATCCTGCACAGAAAAAGGGATATAGCGGAACAGCCATTTTTACGAGAATCACGCCTAAACATATTGAATACGGATGTGGACATGAAGATTACGACTTTGAAGGAAGAATCATTCGTGCTGATTTTGACGATGTCTCCGTCATGAGTACCTATTTTCCTTCCGGAACTACAGGTGATGTACGTCAGGACTTCAAATATAAATTTTTGGATGACTTTCAAATCTATAGCAATGAATTGCTGAAAGAGAAACCAAACTTAGTCGTTTGTGGTGACTATAATATCTGTCACCGTGCTATAGATATCCATAATCCAAAATCAAACGCCAATAGTTCTGGATTTTTACCTGCAGAGCGTGAATGGATGGAGAATTTTATCAATTCGGGATATATTGATTCATTTAGACATTTAAACCCAGACCCTCATCATTATACCTGGTGGTCTTATCGCGCTGGCGCACGTAGTAGAAACTTAGGTTGGCGTATCGATTATAACATGGTTTCTGAAAGTTTAAGAGATCGTATACAATCTTCGAGAATATTAAGTGAAGCAGTACATTCAGATCACTGTCCTGTAGAACTTGTTTTATCATAAACATACATTTAACTGTTTGAGATAGGTTCCTTCCTCATTTCAAACAGTTAAATCTTTCGATATTATCCTTCCAATTCAAAAACCAAGAATTTTCATCTTTACAGTAATTATGTCGCATGGATTACGATTAAATCCATCAATTTGCTGTATATTTATGGTTTTAATACTTAATCAACCAATTTGTTGATTCAATCACAAATGAAAAAGCCTATTCTAGTTATAAAATTTGGTTCAGCATCCATTACTACTGATGGAGAAATTGATGAACGTATCGTATTGGAAATCGCCAGACAATGTGCGCAATTACAAGCGAACTATAATATTGTATTGGTATCTTCTGGTGCTGTAGCAGCAGGAAAGAAGTATATTCCAAAATACACAGGCACCTTAGCCCAACGTAAAGCCGCAGCAGCAATAGGTAATCCGCTATTGGTGATGACTTATGCCTCCTATTTTAAGCCATTTAAAATAGCTCTAGCACAAAGTCTATGTGAACGACATCATTTTGCCAATAGAGCCCAATTCCTTCAACTCAAAAGCACGTATGAAACCCTATGGAAGAACAACATTATTCCTATAGCCAATGAAAACGATGTGGTGAGCAATAAAGAATTAAAATTTTCGGACAACGACGAGTTAGCAACTTTGATAGCTGTAGGATTCGGTGCAGAACAAATTTTGTTCAGCACTTCTGTTCCAGGAGTTCTAGACAGTAAAGGTGAGGTCATCAGAGAACTTTCTGTGATTGATAAATCGGCTTTAGCCTTAGCTAAGAAAGAAAAATCTGCCGTAGGATTAGGAGGAATGACTTCGAAATTAAATTTTGCCAGGTTGGCGACGCAGATGGGAATTAAAGCAGTTATATTTTCCATGCAAACAGAAAATGGCATTATTAAAGCTGTTTCAGGGGAAACAGGAACGATTTGTTTGGCACAAAAAAGCAAAGTTTCATCCAGAAATAAATGGTTGGCAAGCGGTAGTTTAATCACTGGCATGGTGCAAGTAGATCAGGGAGCTTTAAAAGCATTAAGCAACAGAAAAAGTTTACTGGCAGTTGGTGTTAGTAAAATAATCCAAGACTTTGAAATAGGTGAAGTATTTCAGATTGCGGATGAAGACTATGTGATTCATGCAGTAGCAAAGTCCAAAATTGATTCCATCAGTTTAAAATCAAAAACCAAACAAAAAAATATTGAAATTGCTCACGCAGATGATATCGTTTTACTTTAAATAAGATGAAAAAATCCATAATTGACCAATTAGAAGCCAGCAGAAAGGCGAAGCGAAGTATAAGCACTTTAAGCATAGCTCAGAAAAAAAAGGTATTGACCGATTTGGCTGAAGAATTAATTCAGCAAACAGAATCCATATTAGCAGAAAACAGCAAAGACTTAGCGTTAATGGATCCCAGTGATGCCAAGTTTGATCGCTTGAAATTAACTAAGGAGCGCATAGCCGGCTTAGCTGAAAGTACCTTGGCCATATCTAATCTACCGGATCCGACAGGACAGACTTTAAGTAAAAATCAATTATCCAATGGCTTAATTGTTGAAAAGAAAACTGTTGCCTTAGGCGTGATTGCTGTGATTTATGAAGCAAGGCCTAATGTGACCATTGATGTGGCAGCTTTAGGCATTCAATCTGGCAATGTATCTTTGTTACGTGGAGGTTCGGATGCTTGGCATAGTAATTCTTGTTTGGTAACGATTATACAAAACGTGCTTAAAAACAATCAATTGGATCCAAATATTGTACAATTGCTACCCACGGATCGCGAACTTGTTCATGAATTATTGGAAGCCACTGCCTATGTGGATATCATTATCCCGCGTGGCTCTCAATCCTTGATAGACTTTGTACGAGAACATTCTAAAGTTCCTGTGATCGAAACAGGCGCTGGAGTATGCCACACCTATGTTGATCAATCGGCAGACATTGTGATGGCTGCCAACATTGTTGCCAACGCAAAAATATCCAGGCCATCGGTATGTAATGCCCTAGATACCATCTTATTGGAGAAATCGACGGTAGAAAATTTTGTAAAAGAGGTGATTCCTTACTTTGAAAAGGCTTCTGTACAAGTATTAGCCGATGACAAAAGTTATCCTGTTTTTAAACAAGCAGGTTATCCTTACCTTCAAGCAGCGCAGGAAGCAGATTTTGGAAGGGAGTTTTTAGATTTTATATGTTCCGTGAAAGTAGTAGATGATTTAAATCAGGCTTTAGATCATATCGCAAACTATTCTTCAAAACATTCTGAATGTATAGTATCTTCTGATTCAGAAAATATAGCGACCTTTATGCAAGCGGTTGATGCGGCAGCAGTTTACGCTAATGCATCGACACGATTCACAGATGGTGGGGAGTTTGGTTTGGGAGCGGAAATAGGTATTTCTACTCAAAAACTTCATGCTCGGGGACCATTCGCTTTAGAAAAATTAGTCTGTGAAAAATGGTTTGTGACAGGCAATGGACAAATTAGGTAATCATGGGGATTCGATACGAAAAAAGCAGCATACTGAATTGGATAAATGAAATGGGCAAATTTTTACGCCTGGTAGTTGATAAGTGGGAAGGTAATTTGCAGGACTTAGCTGATCAAGAGATTGATCAGGGCTATGCTGATTTTTTTGGTTTATCGAAAGAATCAATCACCAACATGAAGGAAGTAGAAATTCTTCAATTTCTGGACAGTTTGGAATTGGAAAAAATACATCCTCTAGGAAAACTTTTGCTTTATGATGGATTAATCCATCAACAAGCTGATCTGTTAACCTTATCCAAATTTATATTGGAAGAAAACATGAAAAGAACGGGTAATTATTCCTTTGAAGATTACGGTTACTTAGCGAAAATAGATCAAGCCCTAGCTTCTAAATAAGGACTTAACACTATATAAAAAAAGGATGCTCTAAGTCGAAAGATTTAGAGCATCCTTTTTTTATAGCTAAAATTAAAGTGCAGCTCTGAAATTTACAGCACTTACTTTAACGTCATTCATGTTATTCTCCCAGTTGTATTCGTACTCTGCAGCAATCATACCTTTGTATTTTTGGCGCTTCAACTCTTCGATTACATTTTTCAAACCTAATTTACCCGTTCCCCAATGAACATCGTGAGCATTCTTTTTATTAAATTCATTCAAATCTTTGAAATGGATATGATAAATACGACCACTCAATTTTTTCAAAGATTCTACTGGATCTAAACCTGAACGCATCCAGTGTCCTACATCTGCCGTTGCACCTAAACGAGAACTTCTACCTTCCAAGGCTTTAAGTACCACATCAGGATTCCAATAGTAAGAAGGATCCGGATGGTTGTGTATCGCCACCTTAATGTCGTATTGATCAGCTAATTTGGATATCAAATCCAAATGCTCCACTTTTGGTTCGGTATTGATAACCTTAATTCCTAAATCTTTTGCAAAAACAAAGACTTTTTCCCACTCTTCTTCACTGCCTGGAACTATTACTCCGTATGCTTGAATACTTATTTTTTTATCTTTTAAAAGTTGTTTTACAAAAGCTCTACCTTCAGTAGAAAGGTTATGAGACAAATGCTCTTTGCTTCCAGCACCAATAGGTTGTCCAGGGAATGCTTCTACATGTCTCAATCCAGCACTATCAATTTTATCTAAAGCTTGTGCAAATGTAAATAAACGAAAGGTATAGGCTTGAGACCCTAACATCCATCCTAATTTTTCTTCCGGGAAATTTCCTTTCTTTCCATTACTTGCCGTGGAACTTGTGGTAGAACATGCACTCACGAATATTGTCGTTATGGCAAGACAAGCAATAAAAAGTTTTTTAAAGTAATTCATATATGTTATTGTTTAAGTTGATCTATCCTTCAAAATTTGGTAAAGCAAGTTGAATACGCTCAATGACTTCTTCTTTACCTAAGAGTTCTGTAATTTGGAATACATCTGGGCCAAACTTACCACCTACAAGCATGATACGGAAAGGCATCATGAGCTCACCAATCTTCATTCCTGAATCTGCAATTTTCGTTTTAAACATAGGTTCTAATACTTCCGCTTTCCATTCAGATTGGTTAGCAAAATCAATTGCAATTTGCTCAAAAAAGGATGTTTTCTCAGCGTTCCATTTAGGTTTTACTGCGTCTACATCGTAAGTTTTAGGTTTTTGAAAAAAGAAAGAAGCTTGCTCCCAAAAATCTTCGATGTAAATTAATCTTTCTTTTACTAATTCTAAAATGGAAATTACAAAATTATCATCAATTTTTTCATTTTCTGGCAAATGCTCTTCGATTACTTGTTGAACTTTTGGCAATAATACTGCATTTGAGCTACGTTTTATCCATTCTTGATTAAACCACTTAGACTTCTCGAAATCGAATTTTGCTCCAGCTTTACTAATGCGATCTACTGAAAATTTAGCAACAAGATCCTCTAAAGAAAAAATCTCTTGTTCCGAGCCATCGTTCCAGCCTAACATAGCAAGCATATTGACAAATGCTTCTGGAAGAAAGCCACGTTCGCGAAAACCTATAGTCACATCTCCTGTTTTTGGATCTTTCCAATTCATGGCATATACTGGAAATCCTAATCGATCACCGTCTCGCTTACTCAATTTACCATTGCCATCCGGTTTCAAAATTAATGGTAAATGCGCCCATTGCGGCATTTCTTGTTTCCAACCTAAATAATCCCATAATAAGATATGTACAGGAGCAGATGGTAACCACTCCTCCCCACGAAAGACATGAGATATTTCCATCGCTTTATCATCTACTACGACAGCCAAATGGTAAGTAGGCATACCATCAGCTTTTAAAAGCACTTTATCATCCACCAATTTGGTTTCAAAAGTTACCCGACCACGTATTAAATCTTCGAAGGATACTAATTCATCTTCAGGCATTTTAATGCGTATGGTGTGAGGAGCTCCTGCTTGCAATAAAGCCGTCGTCTCTTCATAAGAAAGACTTAATGAATTTCTTAGGGTCAATCTATTTTCGTGGGAATACCTAAAATTAGGATGTAATTGTCGTTGTTGATCTAGTTCCTCCGAAGTATCAAACGCATAATAAGCGTATCCTTTTTGAATTAATTCTTCGGCGAATTGACGATAGCTAGGTTTACGTTCACTTTGACGGTATGGACCAAAAGTTCCTTCTTTCCAAGGACTTTCATCCGGCGTTATTCCACACCAATCCAAACACTCTTTAATATATTCTTCAGCTCCGGGAACAAATCTCGTTTGATCCGTATCTTCTATACGTAATATAAAATCACCACCTTGATTTTTCGCAAATAAATAATTGAACAAGGCTGTTCTCACTCCCCCTAAATGTAGACCACCGGTAGGACTTGGCGCAAAGCGCACTCGTACATGTTTTTGTGAACTCATAACTGCAAAATTAAGCATTTAATAATTTCTTTCTCCAAGCTATTAGAAAATGATTAATTTGGAATCCAGTTTGTCTTATATGAAGCAACACCCTTATCGATACAACAAACAAAAATGGAAAGTACTGCTGTTCTTATTTGCAGCATTAATTGCTGCGGCATCGCTACTCTACAGCAATTATTTGGTTAAGAATCTTTCGAAATCTGAACGGACAAAGGCCCAAGTGTGGGCCATGAGTACGCAAAGTATTGTGAGCATGCCGGATGTAGATGATCAATTCATCAGCTTTATTTATGCTGTTCGAGATAGTTTAAGCTTGCCGGCAATCATTACCAATGAGAATAATCAAATTATCTTTTGGCGTGATTTAGACTCTACAAAAACGAATATTCCTACCATTGCGCAAGACAGCACAAAACTGCTGGATCATGACCCTGCCTATTTTGAAAAGCAATTGGAAAAAATGAAGAAAAGTCATCCTCCGATTACCATCAATTTAGATACTGGAGAAAAATGGCATGTATACTATCACGATTCTGCAGCGTTAAAGCAATTACGAATTTTCCCTTATTTACAACTTTCACTTATTGCGATATTTTTGATCATTGCGTATACCGTGTTTAATTCTATTCGGGACTCAGAACAAAATTTAGTTTGGGTTGGAATGGCGAAAGAAGCCGCGCATCAGTTAGGTACCCCAATTTCCTCCTTGATGGGTTGGGTAGAATTAGCAAGAATAACCTACGAAAACAACGACCAACAATTGTTTGATGAAATGGAAAGGGATATAAAACGCTTAGAAATCGTAGCTGATAGATTTTCAAAAATAGGGTCTACTCCTTCCCTATCTAATTTGGTAGTTTATGATGTGGTAGAGGATTATGTAAACTATTTTAAAATCAGAACCAGTAAACGAATCACATTTGAATTAATAGGCGATCAACATGTGGAGGCCATGCTGAACATTCAAGTGTTTGACTGGATTATTGAAAACCTATTAAAGAACGCAGTTAACGCAATTGAAGGAGAGGGAAAAATAATAATTAACATTTCAGAAAATATTGCAAAAGAAGAAATTTTTATAGACATTAGTGATACAGGTAAAGGAATTCCAAGATCAAATTGGGAGATGATTTTTCAACCAGGTTTCACAACACGTCAACGTGGATGGGGTCTTGGGCTAAGTTTAACACAAAGAATGGTATATTATCATCAAGGTCAAATATTTGTTAAAGAATCAGAAATCGGAAAAGGAACTACTTTCAGAATTATCTTAAAAAGCAATCTACGTTATGAGCCAACTCAAATCTGACGAATACCCAGCGATTTTCAATGATTACATCGAAACCGTCACGGGAGATGTCATGGAAGAATTAAAAGATCAGGTGAGCAGCTTCCCTGAATTTATTGCGAGCATTCCTGAGGATTTAGGAACGTTCAGCTATGCCGATGGTAAATGGACCATTAAAGAAGTGCTTTGCCATATTTTGGATGCAGAACGAATTATGACCTACCGAGCTTTGCGCTTCGGAAGAAACGATATGACTGCGCTGTCACCTTTCGAGCAGGATGAATTTGTGGCAAATGGTAGACATAATGAACGTAAATTGGAAGATATCGCGCAGGAATTTTATCATTTGAGAAAGGCTAATTTGTATTTGTTTGAATCTTTTGATGAGACAGAATTGGCAAGAAAAGGGATGGCTTCTGATCGATTAATTAGTGTGAGAGCTTTTTTATATATCATCGCAGGTCATTTAAACCATCATGTGATCTTATTGAAAGCACGTTATTTGAAAGATCAAAACCTGGGTTATGATTTGGTATAAGGAATATTCACTGGAAGAAATCAACCAATTGTTTTCCATTAATATGACGGGTTATTTGGGGATTAAAGCCAGCGCCATTCTGGAAGATGCATTGATTGCGGAGATGCCAGTAACGGATAAGGTAAAACAACCTGCAGGATTATTGCATGGTGGTGCATCCGTAGTTTTAGCTGAATCTGTAGGGTCTGTAGCTTCCCATTTGCTGATAGATACAGATAAATTTGCTGCAGTAGGCTTGGAAATCAACGCGAATCATATTCGTCCAGTAACAAAGGGTACGGTGACGGCAGTTTGTAAGCCTCTTCATATCGGCAAAACAACGCATGTATGGGATATTCAACTAAAAAATGAGCATGATAAGTTGGTTTGTATTTCCCGTTTGACTATTGCTGTTATAAAAAAACCATCAGTATAAAAACATTCTAAAATATTATTTGTTAAGCCTGTATATTACCATTTTGGTTTTATGATACGGTTTAGGTTTTTATGAGAGACGTCGCCCATTCGATGTCTCTCATCTATTTTAAAATCACGTGCAAACGTTTGTTGTTATTTTATTATTTTTAAATACCAATTTATTTTATTAGCCTTGTGAAATAGCTAATAAAATTAATCCATAAATCGACTTTATGAATAATCAACAAAATCAATCAACCGTTGGGCCAATGATCATTATAGCTTCGCTATTTTTCATTTTTGGCTTTGTCACTTGGTTAAACTCACTTTTAATTCCATATTTACGTATCGCATGTGAATTATCAGAGGTTCAGTCTTATTTTGTAACCTTTGCCTTTTATATTGCCTATTTCGTAATGGCTCCAGTATCAACCTGGGTATTGAACAAATTTGGTTTCAAAAATGGTATGGCGGTTGCCTTAGGTATTATGGCTTTCGGAGCATTTTTATTTATTCCTGCTGCTTATACAAGAACGTATATTTTATTCCTTATCGGTTTATTTACGATTGGTGGTGGTCTTGCGATTTTGCAAACAGCTTCCAACCCATATATAACGATAATCGGCCCTGTGGAAACTGCAGCAAAACGTATCAGTATTTTAGGAATTTTCAATAAACTTGCGGGTGGTATCGCTACTTCGGTATTCGGCGTTTTATTGAATGTAAAAGATGTGGATAAGCTGGAAGCTGATATCAAAACCTTATCAGCAGACCAATTGGAACAAGCCTTGGATAAAATGGCCCTGGAAGTTGTAAATCCATATATTGGTATTGTAGTTATCTTGTTAATTTTAGCTTTCTGGATTTCTAAAACAAATCTTCCTGAAGTGAAAGGTGATGAGGAGGAAGATGCAGAACATCATACTTTAACAGAATCAAAACGTAGTATTTTTGATTTCCCTCATGTTTTATTGGGATTTGTTGCGCTATTCGCTTATGTAGGTGTGGAAGTTTTAGCTGGTGATACGATTATCGCTTATGGTAAGTATCTAGGAGTTCCTTTTGCCGTGGCAAGTAATTTTACTTGGATTACCATGTTGTCCATGGTAGCAGGATATATAGTTGGTATTATTGCTATTCCAAAATATTTGAAACAAGATACTGCCTTAAAATTATGTGCTATTTTGGGTGTCATTTTGACATTTGGAATTGTATTTACAGATGGTATGGTTTCACTTGTTATGGTAGGCTTATTAGGCTTAGCTAATTCATTGGTTTGGCCGGCAATATGGCCTTTAGCATTGAAAGGTGTGGGTAAATTTACCAGTGCCGCATCTGGAATTTTAGTAATGGGTATCGCAGGTGGAGCTGTTATTCCATTGTTATATGGTCAATTGGCTCATGTTACGAATTCTCATCAGGCTTATTGGATTGCATTGCCTTGTTACTTATTCATTTTGTACTATGCAATTGCTGGACACAAAGTTCGCAAACATTAAGAAACAACATTTTTATAAAAATAAACGGAGTTAGGAGACTAACTCCGTTTGTTATTTAAAATCAGTTTGGTATCTTCGAGAAACTCTAGTTAAATTGATCATGAAAAAAATATCACTTACTCTATTAATTCTTGTTGCAGTTTTATGTTGTACGGTTCAAGCGCAACTTAAATTACCACCAGCAAGTACAACCCAGTTTATCATTCAGGATTTAGGTGTACATCAAGTTAGTGTCATCTACCAACGACCAAGTGTTAAAGGACGTGTTGTTTTTGGCGACTTAGTTCCATATAACCAAATTTGGCGTACTGGTGCAAATAATGCAACAAACATTACCTTTCAATCGGAAGTGACCATAGAAGGACAAAAGCTTGCTGAAGGTACCTATGCTTTATTTACCATTCCTGGTAAGACGGAATGGACCATTATTTTTAATAAAAATGCGAAACAATGGGGAGCATACAACTATGATGCAAATGATGATGTATTAAGAGTAAAAGTAAAGCCTACGAAATTGAAAGATAAAGTTGAAACACTTACCATCAGTTTTGATGATGTAAAAGATCAATCAACGAATGTTTCATTAGCATGGGAAAACACAAAAGTATCTTTTAAAATCGCAGTAGATCAATCGGCAGAAATCATGGCTAGTATTGATGAGGCAATGAAAGGTGAGAAAAAACCTTATTTTCAAGCTGCTCAATATTATTTCAATAATAACCTAGATATTCAAAAAGCAGCTTCTTGGATAGTTGAAGCAGATAAAGGAAATACCAAAGCACCTCATATCAAATACTGGAAATCTCTTATTTTAGCTAAATCTGGAGATAAAGCTGCTGCAGTTAAAGCTGCAGAAGAGGGTATTGCGATGGCTAAAGAAGCTAAAAACTCCGAGTATGTGACTTTAAATACCAAGGCTTTACAAGCAGCTAAAAAATAATACTGCTGATATAAAACGATAAAAGGCGCCAATGGCGCCTTTTATCGTTTTATATCATTCTTCAAGATTAATACCTGAATACCACTAATTCAATGCATCAAATAATATTTCTATTGGGTGTTTAGCCTTTTCAGATGTTCCGTCAAAGATTTGATGCCTGCAACTTGCGCCAGGGGCCGCAATAATACTGTTTTCAGGTTTATTCCTCACTGCTGGAAATAATACTAATTCGCCTATTTTCATAGAAATATCGTAATGCTCTTTTTCGTAACCGAAAGAACCCGCCATTCCACAACATCCCGAAGGAATTATTTGAACGTTAAAATTCTTAGGAATAGACAATGCTTGTTGTACTTTAGTTAATAATCCTAAGGCTTTCTGTTGACAGTGCCCATGCAATAGGATTTCTTGAGTAGTTTCTTTGAATCTAGCTGATGAAATATGACCCTTTTCGTATTCTTCCACAATAAATTCTTCGATACTCAAACAATGCGGAGCTATGCGCTTTGCATCTTCAATTAGTGATTCGTCTACCAAATCAATATATTCATCTCTAAAACTCAATATAGTGGAAGGCTCAACAGCAATTAATTTGCAACCTTCATTTAATCGATTGGAAAATATACTAACATTGCGGTTGGCCAATTTTTTAGCAGCTCTTAATAATCCTTTAGATATTAAAGCTCTTCCTGAAAAAGCATGCGGAATCATCAACACTTGATAACCTAACTTCTCTAAAAGTAAAATAGCTTTTTGACCTAAGGCGACATCATTGTAATTGGTAAATTCATCACAAAAGAAATAAACAGCTTTATTGGGGTTCAATGGATTTACAATTGGCTTATCCTTTTTTAAGAACCATGATCTTAGATTTACATTAGAAATTAATGGGATTTGACGTGCATTTGAGAACCCTAGCATTCCTTTAATCCAACCACTTGTAACCGAGTTTTTAGCCAAGGTATTATAAAGACCACTCACAGGATACATTAAACTTGTTAGAGTATCTACATGTGCAATCATTCTAGATCGAAATGGCACTCCATGACTATCATAATAAGCTTGTAAGAATTCAGACTTTAGCTTAGCCATATCCACACTAGAAGGGCATTCAGATTTACATGCCTTACAACTCAGGCATAAATCCATCACTTCTTTGATCTCTTCATGATCGAATGGATTTCCTTTGTCCGAATGAGTTAACATTTCTCTCAATACATTCGCTCTTGCTCTTGTGGTATGTTTTTCATCCTTCGTGGCCATATAAGATGGACACATGGTGCCTCCAGATAGATGAGACTTTCTACAGTCTCCAGATCCATTGCATTGTTCCGCATGTTGCAATACATTTTGAGATCCATATCTAAACACTGTTTTTATTGCAGGATATTGTTGAGAAGGTTCATAGCGAAGATAGGTGTTCATGGAAGGGGTGTCCACAATTTTACCTGGATTAAAAATGCCTTTAGGATCCCAGGTGACTTTTAATTCCTTCAAAAGCCTATAATTATGGTCTCCAATCATGATAGGAATAAACTCCCCTCTCAACCGACCATCTCCATGTTCTCCACTCAAAGAGCCCTTATAACGCTTCACCAACTGTGCTATCTCTAACGCGATGGTTCTAAATAATTCGTTGCCTTCTGTAGTTTTTAAATTTATGATAGGACGTAAATGGAGCTCGCCAGTAGCTGCATGGGCATAGTGAACAGCATACAGTTGATGTTTTGCCAATATCTCATTAAAATCAGCAATAAATTCAGGTAAGTCATTTACATCAACAGCAGTATCTTCAATCACAGCGACAGGCTTACTGTCTCCAGGAGCATTACTTAATAGGCCTAATCCTGCCTTCCGAAGATCCCAAACACGCTTTTTATCTTTGCCGAGAATTAATGGAAAGTGATATCCCAATCCATCAACTCGCATCGCCTGTTCTAGTTGATGAGCCTTCATAAGGATATCAGCATCTGTAATACCATCAATTTCAATGATAAGAACCGCTGCTGGATCTCCATGAACGAAAAATCGATTATGTGATTGTTCTATATTTTTCTTGGTACATTCTAGAATATAATGGTCCATTAGTTCGACCACCAATGGGGAATGTTTAAGTGCAATTAAATTGGCCTGTAAAGCATCCTCAAGAGTATTAAAATGAACACATAAAAGACCAGAAGGATTTGTTGGCAACAAATCAAGATGAAGTTTAATTTCTGTTATAAATGCCAAAGTACCTTCAGATCCGCAGATTAATTTACAAAAATTGAATGCTTCTGAACCCGCAGTAAATGGGTCAGAATCTAACAATAAGTCAATTGCATAACCAGTATTTCGTCTTTTAATGCTGGGCTTTGGATAGTTTGAGTGGATTTCTTGTTGATTTTGATAATCACCAAGAGTATGTTTGATATGCTTATAAATCTTCCCTTCTAGAGTATCCAGTTCACTTTTAGCAATAAACTCATCAAATGTTAAAGCTTTAAATATAACTTCTGAACCATCACTCAACAGCGCATGTATTTCTAAAGTATGTTCCCTTGTACTTCCATAAATCAAGGAATTTGATCCGCAGGAATTGTTTCCAACCATCCCTCCTATCATTGCTCTGTTGGCTGTTGAAGTTTCTGGACCAAAATATAAACCAAAATCTTTTAAATAAAGGTTCAATTCATCTCTAATGACACCTGGCTGTACCTTAACCCAATGTTCTTCTTTATTCAATTCTAATATTGAAGTGAAATACTTGGAGACATCTACGACTATGCCACTACCCACCACCTGACCAGCCAGAGAAGTCCCAGCTGTACGTGGTATTAAAGATGTTTGGTGATTATTTGCAAAAGCAATTAGAGTTTTAAGATCCTCAGCATTTTTTGGAAAAGCTACTGCCAAAGGTAGCTCACGGTATGCAGAGGCATCAGTAGCATACATAATACGCATGGTTTTATCCCAAAAAAGCTCTCCTTGAAGCTGATTCGCCAAGTTTGCTAAATGCGTATCCATGTACTATCCTTTGATTTGTGAGGTATAGGTACTCTCAAATATTTTATCAGCATTATTAGTTTCGAATCCATCACGACGATGTTGTGAGCGTATTTCTTCTTTTTTCAAATCTTTAAAAGCCGGTAGTACGCTTCGTTCGGCAAACTCTACATAGCTCCCAGCAATTTTCAATATTCGATCATCTGCAAACTTTGCATCGTATAATGCAGAAACTGTACTGCTCTGACGTAATAATCCATCAGCACTGGTTTTAATCTTGCCACCAGAACTATTTAATTTAACGCCAATACTTTCTAAAAAGCTGTTAAATTCTTCTAAGGTATTGTATTCATCCATTAATTCATGGATACTGATGGTATAGTGGTTTAAATAGTATCGATTATAAATGACCCATGCAGCGTATTCACTTTCGTTCAATAACAATTCATATTCAGAAGACGTAGGCAAATCCCACAATGGTTTTTGCAAGAAATCAGCAACCTCCTTACCGTTTGTTATATCTAAAGCGTCAACAGGATCTGTTTTAATATCTTTCGTATACTTAATAATAATCTGTTGCGCTTCCTCGCTTAATTCAGAAACGCGCAATTCAGAAACAAAAATTCGGGGATATTCAGGAGTGGGTGGAGCATACCAAAAAGCATCTAATTTCTTGCCTTCAAAGTAAAAGTAATCTCTTTTTTGATAACCGAAGGATAGAAAGATCTTTTCAAAAGATTTAATACCCAAATGAGGAACTCCTAAGGTGCGAAAAGCAATATGATCATTCACTATTTCCTCTTGAGATTTTACAACAGCTCGGTCTAATAAAGCTTGAGTAATTTTATCTACATCAGATACATGCTGGCGATAATGTTCAAAAAGATCATTCAAAACAAAATCTATCGGTTTATTTTCATCAAAATGCATGGCTTAAAAATTAGTATTACAATTTGAATAAAGTTATCTAAAAAACAGAATATGCCAATATAAATTCGAAAAAAATTAACTAAACAAAAATATTATTCAGAAGACCTAAAGTTCTTCGTTCAATATTTTCTCTAATTCTTCAGCGGTAAGGTTCATATTAATATTACCATCTTTAGCGAAGGAAATTTCCCCCGTTTCTTCAGATACAATAACTGCAACCGCCTCTGACACTTCTGTCACACCAATGGCAGCACGATGTCTTAATCCAAACTGAGGAGGTAAATCATCACTGTCTGAAAGGGGTAAAACGGAACTGGCAGTCATTATTCTAAAATCAACGATAATCACTGCACCATCGTGCAAAGGCGAATTCTTGAAGAAAATAGATTCCAACAAGCGCTTTGATATGGGGGCGTCAATGGTAGTTCCACTAGTTTGGTAATATTCTTCATCAAAATACCTGGAAAACACCAATAAGGCTCCAGTTTTAGATTTAGACATATTTTGACAAGCTTCAACTATAGGTTTGATGTATTCTGAGTGGTCTTGATGAGTAGCTTTCTTAGTTCCAAAGATTGTCCAAAAAAACTTCTTACGTTTTAAAGATATATTCTTTCCGATATGCAATAAAAATCGACGAATTTCCTGCTGGAATACCACAATTAAAGCAATAGATCCTACCGAAATGAATCCTCCGAAAATCTCGGTCAACAACCTCATTTCCATTTGCTTTACTACAAAATAGATCCCGTAAAACAAACCTACTCCAATCAGTATATTAACAGCTATTGTACCTTTAATTAGGCTATAAATGTAATAGATAATAATTGCAACCAGCAATATATCAATAAAATCCAAGAGCCTAAAGCCACTTAATAGATTGAGGTCCAGTCCGTCCATATTATCTGCAATTTAAAAAATATTATCCATTGCTTTACTCTTATTAAATCATAAATTGACAATAAATTGGCAATGCAAAACTGTAAATTTGTAAAAAACGATTATCATGACTAAACTTTCTGTAAATATCAATAAGATCGCGACATTAAGAAATTCTAGAGGTGGAAATGTTCCTAACCTTGTTTCCGCAGCTCTTGCATGCGAACGGTTTGGAGCGGAGGGAATTACGGTACACCCTAGACCTGATGAACGCCATATTCGATACCAAGATGTTTACGATTTAAAAGCAAACATTAGCACCGAATTTAATATTGAAGGAAATTGCCAAGAGCAAAAATTTATTGACTTAGTACTTGCCAATACACCCACTCAAGTAACATTAGTCCCGGATGAGCAAGGACAAATCACCTCGAATCACGGTTGGGATACTATTAAACATCAAGCCTATTTAAAGGATATGGTAAAACTATTTAAAGATCATGGTATTCGAGTTTCTATATTTGTCGATCCTATCGAAGAAATGGTGGAGGCTGCCGCAGAAACTGGTACCGACCGTATTGAATTGTATACCGAAGCCTATGCCGCAGAATATGGTTTTAACAAGGAACAAGCCTTCGAACCTTATTTCAAAGCAGCTCTTAAAGCTAGAGAAGTTGGATTAGGCTTAAATGCTGGACATGATTTAGATCTTAACAACTTACAATACTTCAATCAACATATTCCTGAATTATTAGAAGTGAGTATTGGTCATGCTTTAATTTCAGATGCTTTATATTTAGGCCTAGAAGAAACTATAAAAAGATATTTAGCGGCATTAAAATAACAATAATTTTAAAAAAATGTACTTTTCATAACCTTCAAGGCATAAAAAAGACCTAAATCAATTAGGTCTTTTTTATTGCAATATGGAAATAGTTTTACTCAAAGAGTATGCTATTTATCATTAATGAATTCCTTTAAAAATTCTGTTCCATCTTATTTTAGACAAGAAAGATCCATCTTTATCCCAACTCAACCAGGTAAACAATGCCTTTCCAACAATATGATCTTCAGGAACAAACCCCCAACCTCTAGAATCTAATGAATTATGACGACTATCACCCATCATCCAATAATAATTCATTTTAAACGTATACTGATCTGTTTTTTGACCGTTAATATAATAGCCATCTGATTTTAATTCAAAATCATTGCCTTCATAAACTCGTATTATACGTTCATACAAGGGGACAGTTAGCGAATCTAATTTTACAGAAGATCCCGCACTTGGAACTGTAAGTGGACCAAAATTATCATAATTCCATGCTGGTCCTTCTACATAATGAGGAAAACTTATACTATTCGAACTAGCAGTACCTGCTGGAAAGATCATTTCATAAAAATTCTTAACGTTAGGCCATTTTTTTACAACTTCAGCTTCTTCTTTCGTTAAGTGCAAAGCATATTTGCCAGAATTAAAGTCTGAATATAACTCATCTATTTCAATTCTTAAATCCAATAAACGTTGCATATTCATGCCATTTGGCTCTGTTTCTGCCATATAATTCGTTTGGAAATCCGCATTTGTAAATGCTGGATCACCATTTACAAATAATTTTGCCATCTCCATAGTAATCACATCTCCTGGCAAGCCTACACAACGTTTAATATAATTCTCTCGCTTATCTATAGGACGTTCCGTTTCCATAGGGTAATTAAATACCACTACATCATTTCTCTTAATGTCCTGAAATCCAGGAATACGCTTATACGGAACTTTAATAATTTCAGAATAAGCTTTACCTCCTGTGATTGGCATCGTATGATGCGCAAATGGAAAAGCTATAGGAGTCATTGGAATACGAGGTCCATAATTTAACTTACTTACAAACAAAAAGTCCCCAACCAACAGACTTCGCTCCATAGATCCCGTAGGAATCATATATGCCTCTATTAAGAAACCTCTAATAAGCGTCGCTGCCACTGTGGCAAAAATGATGGCATCTGCCCATTCCCGAGTAGCCGACTTTTTATAAGGATATTTCTTTTTAAACTCTTCTGTAGTTGGTACACCTAAGTACTTCACTCGAGGATCTCTACCCCACATTGGTAGCACGATAAACGGTACCAAAACCGCAGCTGCATTCTCCCAAAACCTTCTTTTACCAAAGGCTTTAATCAAATTAAGGTAAAGGTCGTAGAAAATAAAAATATTTACTATCGGAATAAACAACCAAATAATCCACCAAGTTGGTCTTCCAACCAATTGAGCCATTACATATTGACCATAAATTGGAACGATGGCTTCCCATCCTTGTTTACCTGCTTTTCTATATAATAAATAGAGCCCATAAAGAGACCCAATTAAGAATATGGCTAAAAATATATACCACATAAATTAGTTATTAAAATCAAACATTTCAGTTACTTGGTAAAAACCCTTTTTACCATATAGCCATTCAGCTGCAATTACGGCTCCTAATGCAAATCCCTCTCGGCTATGCGCGGTATGCTTAAATTCTATTTGGTCCACTTCAGAGCTATATAACACCGTATGCGTACCCGGAACCTCCTCTATACGAAGGCTTTCAATCAAAAGTTGATCAGGCTTTGGAATGATTTCCTCTCCCGAACCTTCAATCGTATTTACCCACGAATGCTTATCATCTATCTGATCCAGTATTCCCTCCGCTATAGTAATCGCGGTACCACTTGGAGCATCTAATTTATGAATATGGTGAATCTCCTCCACCTGCACATCATATTGTTTATAAGGATTGATAGCTTTAGCTAATAACTTATTAATATGAAAAAATATGTTAACCCCAATACTGAAATTAGAACCATATAGTAAAGATTGATCAGCAGTCAAGCAAGTTTCCTTTACCTCTTCTAAATGCTCATACCAACCTGTTGTTCCTACGACAATCGGAAGGTTTGCTTCAAAACAGAGACTAATATTTGCTAGTGCGGCGTCGGGAGTACTAAAATCAATGGCTAAATCAGCATCTTCAATATCTTCTAATTCTATATCCGATCGATTATTTTCATCAACTATCAAAACGACCTCATGCCCTCTTTTCACGGCAAATCGCTCAATAAGCTGACCCATTTTCCCATATCCCAATAAAATAATTTTCATATAATGTTAATTGGTTATTATTATCTAATAGAAATTGTCATTTTCAACCCTGGTGCAAACAAGTTCTTTGTATTTAACGAACCTAATCCTGGACTGTGTGCGTAAGTAGGCATAAACGTCGGAGACAATTTTAATGTCAAGTCATCGCTCATATTCCACCTGTTTTTCAACATCGAATCTACATACGCTTCCACAATATTCAAGCCGTACCAGCCTAAAGTGATTAAAACGGTTAAATCTCGATTACGTCTACCATAATCTTTAAACTTGACCAAACCATTCACATCCCAATTGCTCTCCAGTCCTAAAATCCCATTAGATCCCTGTCCAAATTCGGCTCGGTACTGAAGCTCATCTAAAAACAGTTTATAATACCACTGCCAATAACTGAACACAAAATAAGAAGCCACAAAACCTCCATAAATCACAGGAACTTTTATCCACCAAACTCCTTGATTGGTATATTGTCCCCAACCAGGCAACATGGCAGATCGTTTCCAGGCAACTCTAGACAATCTTTCAATTTCCAGTCTGGCAGAATCCTTTAAAATATCTTTATAATAGAATTTAGCACGTTCCTTCTCTGCTTTTTCTCTAGCCTTACGTTCTGCTCGAGTTTCTTTCTTAACGGTATCCTGTTTTACAGTATCTTGCAATTCCTTAACCACTAATGAATCTTTCAATTCAATAGGATTCTTAGTTTTTGGAATCGTATCAACTTCCTGTCCATTTGCCAAAACACAGCAAATTAACAGAAGTCCGAGCAATAACAATCTGTGCATTACCAATCAAGTAATTCTAATATACGGCTTAAATCATCTTCCGAATTAAAAGGTATCTCAATCGCTCCCTTACCTTTCACACTCTTCAAATTCAACTTAACTTTTGTCGCAAATTTTGATGCCAAGTCATCCTCAATCTTTTGAAATTGAAAACTCAGTCCTGCATCTTTATTTCCTTTTAACTTTTTCTCTTTCGCTTGTTGTACTTCCCTCACCAATTGCTCCGCTTTACGCACAGACAATCCCTTTTCAACAATCTCCTTGAAAATAAACAATTGTTTATCTACCTCCCCAACATTGATTAATGCTCTGGCATGACCCATGGAAAGATCCCCGTCACGAATAGCTGCTTGAATCACTGGAGGTAGTTTCAATAATCTCAAATAATTAGTTACAGTGGATCTATTTTTACTTACTCGATCCCCTAGTTCCTCTTGTTTCAAACTGCACTCTTCAATCATTCGCTGAAAACTTAGGGCAATTTCGATAGCATTAAGATTTTCACGCTGAATGTTTTCAATCAATGCCATTTCTAGCATTTGTTGATCATTGGCAGTACGAACATAAGCCGGAATCTCTGTAATACCAGCTAATTTTGACGCTCGAAGACGTCGTTCACCACTAATGAGTTGATACTCATCCTTAGCAACTTGACGAACCGTAATAGGTTGAATTAATCCTTGTAAAATAATCGATTCCGATAATTCTTGTAACGCTTGCTGATCAAAATCTGTACGTGGTTGAAAAGGATTTATCGATATTTGTTCAACCTTAATAAAATTAATACTCCCAGCAGTTGCTGAAGGTACTTTATTGACAGGAATCTCAACAGTCGAATGCTGTGAAACTGGAATATCTTCTTGTTGCAATAATGCCCCTAATCCCTTACCCAATCCTGTTTTACGCTGTTGTGCTGCCATACTATACTGTTACTGTTTTCGTATTTTCTTTCAAAAGTCCGTTTTTTTCTAAAATCTCTCTCGCCAGATTTAAATAGTTGATCGCTCCTTTGCAGGACGCATCATGCATAATCACTGAAATTCCAAAACTTGGAGCCTCACTCAAGCGCGTATTCCGTTGAATAATCGTATCAAAAACTAAATCAATAAAATGCGTTCGCACTTCTTCTACTACTTGATTAGAAAGTCTTAATCGAACATCATACATCGTCAATAAGATCCCTTCTATTTCTAAGGAGGTATTCAATCTATTTTGAACAATTTTAATGGTATTTAACAACTTCCCTAATCCTTCTAATGCAAAATATTCACATTGAACAGGTATGATAACAGAATTTGATGCGGTAAGTGCATTAATGGTAATTAAACCCAATGAAGGAGAACAGTCAATAATTATAAAATCATAGTCATCTTGAATTGTCTCCATCACACGCTTCATCTTAAACTCACGTTCTTCAAGATTTATCATTTCAATCTCAGCTCCTACTAAATCAATATGCGCAGGTAATAAATCTAAATTTGGTGTATCTGTAGAATGAATAGCTTCCCGAGGGTCCAAATCATTTACCAGACATTCATAAATACTCGCCTTTATTCCTCGAGGATCAAAACCAATTCCAGAAGTAGAATTCGCTTGTGGATCTGCATCAACCAATAAGGTTTTATATTCTAGAACAGCAAGACTTGCAGCAAGGTTAATCGAGGTCGTTGTTTTCCCTACCCCTCCTTTTTGATTCGCTATGGCAATTATTTTTCCCATTGTTATACCTCAAATTTTGAAAACTAATATTCTTTTAGACCATATCTTGCTCCAATATGCAAATTAACACACCTTATCCATAAAACAGTCTTAAATGATGTTAAATTTGCTAATTTTGAATTAGATTTTAATCTACGTACTCAGGATGCTAAGATACAAAAAATAGATTTACGTATAGTGATGTATCTTCCATGCTTTTTATAAGTAACAAGAAACAATGAACTTAATTATATCCGGAACAAACAGGAAACATGCCAACTCGTTGAGGGTAGCAAAATTTTACCAACAAGAATTGTCTAAAAGAAATGAAGAGTACCAAATACTATCATTAGAAGATCTTCCTTCAAACATCATTCAGAGCGACTTATACGGTCAGAGAAGTGAAGAATTCAAAAAAATTCAAGAGCAAGTTTCAGCCTGTAAAACCTTTATTTTTATTATTCCGGAATACAATGGCAGCTTCCCTGGAGTGCTTAAAGTTTTTATAGACGCTTGTTCCTTCCCTGCCTCATTCTATCATAAAAAAGCTGTATTAGTTGGCGTATCTTCTGGAAAATATGGCAACATAAGAGGGGTTGATCATTTTACAGGGGTATGCAATTACTTAAGAATGCATGTCCTTCCACTTAAAATTCATATCCCACACATTCAATCGGAATTAAATTCAGCATTAGAAATAGAAGACCCATTAACTTTGAAATATGTGCTAGAGCAGATTGAAGAAATTAAACAATTCTAAAAAATAATTCCATTTTCAAATCATCTATCAACTTGCTTAGGCTTTTTATGTTGTTCAACTAAAACCAAAAAATAAATGACACCCAAATATAATGAACCTAAACTTGCGAATAAACTTGGTTTACGCCAATCCAATTGAAAAATAAAAATTACTATAGGTATAGCAATTAAAACAGCTATTAATATGTACGATACGACAATGGCAGCTTTAGTTTCATAAAATGATTGGACCTCTTGTATAGTATTTTCGTTGGCATCATTATCCCTATTAACTTCCTTAATTTTTTCTATAAAATCATTTTTAAACAGCTGAAAATCATCCTTATAATAAAAAATATCACGATGAATTACAATTTTCGAATTATCTTTTAATGTCAATTTAAAAATATCATAATTTCGATTATTCTCGAATACATATTCTTTAATATCCGAGAAGAGAATATCATAATCGACTTTATTATGAAATAAAAATTGATTTGACCAATTCATTTTTAAACCTTTCTTGGATATTCCAATCTCCATTCTTGCAGTGGATGTAAACTTTGATAAATAAAATGCTATGAAAATAGGTAAAACAGCTATTAGATCGTTTAAATTGGGGAAATAGAATATTTTCAAGAAATAGATGATACCTATCGAAAAAGAAGCAACCACAAAAAAAGTCAAGGTAAATAGCAACGGAGAAGTATTGGATCAAATTCAAAACCTGTGGACTAAGCAAATAATTTAGATAATCTAAACAGG
>DAIQBS010000041.1:0-35293 GCA_036781025.1 Sphingobacterium sp.
CCGATGAAGGTCCGAAGGAGATGTGGATGAGATGCATGGAAAAGAAAAATAATAAAGTATTGTTCCATTTTTACAAGTTTTTGAAATAGATTGTTTATAGCTTTACCTTATAAAATTTTATTTTATGAGATATTGTATTGTTTTATTTTTAGTTCTATCAGGTTTATTTGTCGAAGCACAGGAAAGCTATTCAACATTGACACAAAATGCATTGGAAACGATGTGGAAGGCCAAAGATGAAAAAGGTTACAAACAGGCATTGGAAATGTTTGAAGAAGCATTCAGAATTTATCCCGACAGTATTGACGGATTTGGTTTGTACAAATCATCTTTACTTGCCTCTGAATTAAAAGATTATGACAAAGCATTCAAATATCTTATACCTCTTGCGACAATGAAAACTGATGAAGATAGTTATCCGGGCTGGAGTTACGTAGTAGGAAAAGATTCCGAAAAAGAATATAAAAACTTAGTAGCAGACCCAAGATGGAATGCTTTGAAAAAAAAGCTATAAAAGACAAAGAACAGTTTTATAATGAATTAAAAGTAAGTGAGGATGAATTTTTCAGCAGAAAACCGAATAATCTTTATGACGATGAAAATGAAAAATCTCTGTATGGGAAAATCAAAAACTTCAATCCATACAAAGCGAAAAAAAAGCAGGATTATTCTATTTCATTCAAAATAAATGATTCAACTAAAACTTCATTTTTCGTTCATCTACCCAAAAATTACAATCCTGAAAAAAAATATTCTTTGCTTTTCTTTCTTCACGGAGCGATAAGGAACAACGATTTGATGGATTATCAACTTGCCGAGTGGAATTTAGGCGGATGGAATAGGTATTATACAAAATACGCAGAACAAAATGATGTGGTTTTAGTTTTTCCAAAAGGAAGTCGGCAATATAATTGGATGTCGCCCGATGATGGATTTTTGATGATCCCTGAAATGCTTAAACTAATCAAAAAAGCAATCAATATTGATGACAACAAAGTTTTCGTTTCGGGACATTCCAACGGAGCAACAGGTTCGTTTTCTTATTTAATGAAACAACCCACACAATTTGCAGGATTTTATGGATTTAACACATATCCCAAAGTTTTTACTGGTGGGACTTTCGTAGAAAATATTAAAAACCGTTCATTTATCAATTTTTCAACCGACGAAGACTATTATTATCCCCCAAACGCAAATGATGATTTAACAAAATTGATGAATGGAATAAAGGCAGAATATAAAGATTATCGCTACAATGGATTTCCACATTGGTTTCCACAATTTGACGAATCAGAACCAGCTTATCAAATTCTTTTTAATGATCTAACCAGCCGACAAAGGGATCCGTTTCCAAAAAAAATATCTTGGGAATTTGACCATGAAGAATATGGAAATATTGATTGGCTTTCTGATATAAGATTGGATACGTTAAGCCAAAAATCAAATTGGCACAAAGAACAAAATTTTAAAATCGATAAATGGTTGGATTATGATAAAACCGACAGTTTAATTGTTCTAGATGTAGATAAAAACGCTTTTGATTTTCCAAGAAAATCTGGAAAAATAAAAGCTGAATATCACAACAATATTTTCAGGATTGAAACTTCTTCTATCAAATCATTTTCAATCAACATTTCACCAGAGATGTTCAATCTGAAAAGGAAAGTTAAGGTGTATGTAAATGGTAAGTTGTATTTCAACAAAAAAGTAAACTACAATCGTGAATTTATCTTACAAAACTTTAAGAACAAACAAGATCGAGTACAAATTTGGATAAACTTTATTAAGCTTAACATAGCCTAAGAATAGGTACGCTTCCTTTTAGTTTAAAGGGCTAACGGAAACGTATTGAAAAGCAAAGCAATAAACATCGTTACTTGACTTCTTTGATTATCTCTATAAAAGCTTAGTATTCAATCAATAAAGCTTTTTCCTGAAAACTTTTAAATAAAAAGCTCCAACAGGTAAACCCTGTTGGAGCTAGTAAAGAATTAAGTATTTTTATTAGTGTTTGAAATGACGAACACCGGTAGTAACCATAGCTACTCCTTTTTCATTAGCCATATCGATCGATAATTGATCTTTGATAGAACCTCCTGGTTGCAATACGGCAGCCACACCTGCATCACCTGCGATCTCAACACAATCAGGGAAAGGGAAGAAGGCATCAGATGCCATCGAAGAACCTTTGATTTCAAATCCAAATGAAACCGCTTTTTCAATCGCTTGTTTTAAAGCATCAACCCTTGATGTTTGACCAACACCAGAAGCAATTAAGGTATTGTCCTTAGCAAAAACAATGGTGTTAGATTTGGTATGTTTTACAATTTTATTAGCAAAATATAAGTCTTGGTATTGCGCTTCTGTAGGAACAGTATTAGTTACCGAAGTCATTTCCTGAGGTCCTTCAACCGTATTGTCCTTGTCTTGCATAATCAAACCATTCAATAAGGTTTTAACCTGTTGACTAGGAAGTTTTACTTCTTTACGTTTTAAAATAATTCTATTTTTCTTAGCTGTCAAAACTTGAATAGCTTCATCGCTGTAAGAAGGAGCAATTAAAACTTCGAAAAACAAATTGTTTATTTCTTCTGCAGTTTCTCTATCTACCTCACGATTGGTAATTAATACGCCACCAAAAGCAGAAACAGGGTCACAAGCTAAAGCTGCTATCCAAGCTTCTTTTACGGTGTTTCTAGACGCTACACCACATGCGTTGGTATGTTTTAAAATTGCGAAGGTTGGTTCTGTAAATTCATCGATAATAGCTACCGCTGCATCTACATCGACAAGGTTGTTATAGGAAAGTTCTTTTCCATTTAACTTATCGAACATCGCATTTAAATCACCAAAGAAAACTCCTTTTTGATGAGGATTTTCTCCATAACGTAATACTTGAGCTTGTTGTTCTGATTGTTTATATACTTCTAAAGGCTCTTCCTGATTGAAGTAATTAAAGATTGCTGTATCGTAATGTGAAGAGGTGTTGAATGCTCTTTTAGCGAATGATTTACGTTGTTCCAAGCTAGTTTGACCCTCTTGGTTAGCTAAAATCTCTTCTAATTCAGTATAATCGTTTTTAGAAGAAATAATAACGACATCATTGAAGTTTTTAGCTGCGGCACGAATTAAGGAAATACCACCGATATCAATTTTTTCAATAATATCTTGTTCTGCAGCACCAGAGGCAACTGTTTCTTCGAAAGGATATAAATCTACGATGACTAAATCAATCTCTGGGATTTCATAGGTTTCCAATTGTTGTTTATCTTCAGCCAAAGGTCTGCGAGATAAAATTCCACCAAAAACATTGGGGTGTAATGTTTTAACACGACCTCCAAGAATAGATGGGTAGCCTGTTAAATCTTCTACTTTTTCTACGGGGATATCAAGTTCTCTGATGAAAGCCTCTGTTCCGCCAGTTGAGTAGAACGTGACTCCGTATTTATGAAGGATTTGAATTAAGGGAGCTAGGTTATCTTTATAATAAACAGAAACCAGCGCATTTTTAATCTTTACAGGATGATTCATTGTGTACAATTTGGAGCTGCAAAGCTAAAAATTTTAAATTTATTTTTTGAGTTTTATATATTTTTAAATCTGAAGTCTGTTATAATGTTACTATATTTAAGTAGGTTAATTTAAATTATAGAAATTCACTTCACATGAAAAGATACCTAACCATTCTAATGCTATTAATCATTCAACATCTGGGAATTGATGCTTCAGCCCAACCGCTAGTAGGGAATCATTTGTCTTCCCAATTAATTGATGAAGGAATATTGTTTCAAGCAGATAATACGGTAAAATTTGTCTATAAATCCGATGATGCTAAAGAAGTTTATCTATATGGATCATGGCTACCATGGGAAAATGAAAGGCCTATGCAAGCAAAATTGGAAAAGGATCAATATGGAAATTGGAATTATGAGGAAAAAAATATGCCTTCCGATATGCATAGTTATTATTTTGTGGTGGATGGAAAGAAAGTGCTTGATCGCTTCAATCCAAGGGTGATTCGTGATATGAATGAAGTATATAATTATTTTATAACGAATGGAGATTTAGCTAAATTATATAAACCTGCTGAAGTTCCAAGAGGTAATGTGGAACAAGTGTGGTATCCTTCTAATACTCAAAATAAGAGTCGTCGTATGACTATATATACCCCATCAGGCTATCGGGAATCTAAGGATAAATTGCCAGTATTGTACCTATTGCATGGTATGGGAGGTGACGAAGGTTCTTGGTTAGAATTGGGTAGGTTGGCATTTATTATGGATAATTTAATTGCTGAGGGTAAAATAAAACCAATGATTGTCGTTATGCCTAATGGACATACGCAGAATGCTGCAGCACCGGATATTTCTACCAAAATATTGTCTTTAAATATTCCTAATGGAGATGTGGGTAGTGGGGAAATGGAGAACAATTTTCAGGAAATTATCCAGTATGTGGAGAAAAATTATCGAGTGAAAAAGGATAAAGCGAATCGTGCTATTGCAGGCTTATCCATGGGCGGTTCTCACACGCTATTTATTTCTGCATTATATCCGAATACCTTCGACTACATCGGATTATTTTCTGCAGCATTTAGAATAAAAGATTCTCAGGAAAAGGTGTATGCTGATTTCGATAAAAACTTGGCTATTCAGAAAAAAAATGGGTATAAGTTGTATTGGATTGGAATGGGTAAAACGGATTTTCTTTATAAAACCGGAGTAGAATTTAGAAAAAAATTAGATGATACAGGATTAAAGTATACCTATGTAGAAAGTGAGGGTGGACATACTTGGTCGAATTGGAGAAAGTATTTGGTAGAATTTCTACCTCAATTGTTTCAATAAATTTATTAAAGAAGCAGGGTAACCATGCTATATAAACAAGAAAGGGGCTTATTCTTTTAGAATAAGCCCCTTTCTTGTTTATTGTATAAAAAATTAATTATATTTTTTAATTAAATTTTCAATGACTTTTGGATAGTGCAAATGCTCTAATTGCTGTCCGTTAAATTTGATAATTTCTAAGGTATCTCCTGGTTCTATCCTAAATCTGGCTTGGTAGATGATTTCACCTTCATCAAAACGTTCATTTACAAAATGAATGCTAATTCCATGCTCCTCTTCATTGGCTGCTAAGACTGCCTTATGTACTCGATCGCCATACATGCCTTTACCTCCAAATTTTGGAAGTAATGAAGGATGAATATTGATAATTTTATTAGGGAAATTTTGTAATAAATTATCCGGCACTAACCAGAGAAATCCGGCTAATACAATCAAATCTATATCTAGTCTTTTTAAGATATTAACAACCTCATCGGTTTGATAAAAATCGTGTCTATCAAAAACATGAGTTGGGATTTCAAAATTATCCGCTCGCTGAAGTACATAGGCTTCAGGGTTATTACTCAACACTAGGGAAACTTCAGCAGCGTCGGAGTATTTAAAATGCTCCATAATTTTTTGAGCATTTGATCCTGACCCTGAAGCAAAAATAGCAATACGCTTTTTCACAATATGATATTGATAGAAATAAATAATTGAATAACTACACAAATATAGGTGTTTTTTTGTATATGAGGTCAGAAATCCTGTGTTTTGAGGTTATTATTTTATATATTAAAGAATATTTTAATTTGGTTAGCCATGAAAATTTATTGGACTGTCGTATTCCTTGTCCTTGTTAGTTCTGCTTCTTTATTTGGTCAGGCACCCAAAGCTTTGCCTAAATTTCATCAGTTTATAAATTATGCAGATCGATCCGTCTTTACGATAGATTCTTTGAATAAGAAGCATAAACAGGTGTTTATATTATATGATCCAGGATGTGGACATTGTCAAGAATTGGGGAATGGACTCGGTAAAATGATTCACCAAGCAGATACGGCAATTTCGTTTTATTTTATTTCCATGGTGGAGAAAGAACAAGTAGATGGATATATAAATATGTTTGCCAAAGAATTAAAAAATCATTCCCAAGTTGTGTTTTTATACGATCCTCAATATGAGTTTATTACCTTGTTTGACCCTAAAAACTTCCCTTCAATTTATATATACGATAAAGGTTCATTTAAACTAATTAAACATTTTGATGGGGAAAATAAGATTGATAAACTCATACCTTATATCAAAATCAACAAATAGAAACTCAAGTAGCTCAAGTAAGCCAATTTATCTTCTTCAATTTTCCTAATATTAAAAATAAATAGTTATTTGAATAAAAAATTACGTAATTTTATACACGTAATGGGGCTATAAGTAGTTTAAAACAATTAATTACAGTTAGATTAACTTCATTATTGGTTTTTTTATGTTTAATAATTAACTAATATGAAAAGAAATCAGTTCCAAACAGCAAGATTTTGTAGCTATATTTCGATAAATTTTAAATCTACGAATATGGTAAAATTATGGGGGAATAGATGACAGGAAACCTTAACCGTCAAATTTTAAAAGATTGAGTGCGATCTGAAATATTTTGTTTTCGTAATAATAAATTCGATTTGATGGATGATCAGGTTTGCTACGTCATTTTTATTTAATTAAGAGCAATAAAAATAAAAAATAGGAAAATTGTTTACTTATTAATTTTTTTTATGATAAATATATATAAAGAATTACAGTATCCTAATCAGGAGGTTTTTGAAGTGATAGAATCTGTTATTTTGAATGTTGAGGATGTTCATCATGGAGCTTTGCTCATTAAAAGGACTGAAGTGCCTGATTGGGTGGCATTGGTCAAAAAATTCATTATGGATCATTGGAATAAACAGATTAGTTTAGATCAATTGGCAGCTTTGGGAAATGTACATCGGGTAACCATTTCTAAATATTATTCGAAATATACAGGTAGTACCGTGTTATTATATCAACGAAAAATTAGAATTATAAGGTCTATCGAATATATCAAATCTGAAAAATATTCGCTAACAGAAGTTGCTTTTTTATGTGGTTTTGCAGACCAAAGTCACTTTACCAGGTATTTCCGACAGACCATGGGCTACTTGCCCAAATACATGCAAAAATGATAACGCTAAATACATTCTATTAAAAACCTTTATCAAGGCTTTCTTTTGTAAAATACGTAGAGATTATAGATTTATGAAAATACTACAGGGTACGAGAATCCCCAAAGCAAATGGACATTATAGCACAGCAGTAGTTTCCAATCATATATTATATATTTCTGGACAGCTGCCTATTTTTTTAGATGGAAAAATAGTAGAACATGAAGATTTTGAAACGGAGTTTAATATCATATTTCAAAATATTCTTAGCATACTTCAATCTGCATCAACATCAGTCAATAAAATCGTGAAGGTTACTGCATACATTAGTGATATGAAATACTTTCCTCAATTTAATTCGTTATTTGCGGATTTTATTGGAAAACATAAACCAGCAAGGACGGTCATTCCAGTGCCGATATTACCGCATGATTTTAGATTAGAAGTGGAACTTATTGTTGAAGTATAAATTAAATTGCACACATACATAATAACCCGTATATGCATCTTAATCCAAGGGTCTTAGTGAATAAATACAAGGATTTAAGGAGTAATGATGATTGGTTTGTTAGAGAAAAATGGACCGACTTTTCCTGATCAATTGATGTTGGAGTATTGGGTTTATAGAAAATTTGACAAACTTCCATTTACAAATTGGGGATAATCTAAACAGATTATCCCCATTATTTTTTACATTTATCTTAGTAAAACTGAATGTATTACTTCGTCTTTAAAACTCGGTCTAAGAGATTAATACCCATCCCTGAAACATCCAAATTTGAATTACTCAGTATGATCACGACTGATTTTTCATCAGGTACAAAACCAATGAATGAATAAGATCCAGCAGTACTTCCGGTATGGTAATAGTAGGTTACATCTTCCATCATGGTCATGTGCCAAGCTAAACCAATATCGGAGTTTGGAGGTACAAAGAAGGTGAACTGTTTAGTCAAGTTCATCGCTTTCTGAATATTTGTTTCCGGGTAAGTTAATTGAGCAATAATATAGCGAAGCATATCATTTAAAGATGATTTGAGTGAACCTGCAGCACTTAATGCTTTAAAGTTCCAAAAGGATACCTTTTCGCCTTTTTCATTATACGGAATGGCGATGTTTTTATTTTTGACATCTAATACATCGCTTGTATTTGTCATTTCCAAAGGAGTGAATACGGAATCTTTAAGCAGTTGGAGGTAAGGCTTATTACTAATGATAGTCAATAATTCGCCTAAAACCCCATATCCTACATTACTATACAAGTATTCTGTTTCTGGTTCTACGGTAGGTTTAAAATCCTTTAAGAATGAAAATAACTCTTGTTGAGTATAATTAGCGTAGGGGTCTGCTGAATTGAATTTTGCACCTGTATTCCAGTTGCTTGCCATTCTTGGTAATCCAGAAGTATGGTTTGCCAACATTTTTAAGGTTATCTTTTGAATGGCTGGGTTGCTGGAAACAGAATCTGGTAGAAACTTACTGATTGGATCATCCAAGTTGACGACACCAGAATTGACAAGTTCTGCTAATAACGATGCTGTAAAGGTTTTGGTAATGGAACCAATTTCATAAACCGTATTGGCATCGGGTAAGGTTTGGTTTCCTTTATCAGTTTCACCGTAAAAAAAGGTATTTATTTTGTTTTTATGAATAATGGCAACGGAAAGGGACTGGGCATTTCCTTCTTTGGCATGAGACCTGGCGATGGAGTCCACATAACGATCCAAATCACTTTTTGTTTCCACATTGGAAATGACACTATCTTTTTTGCTTGTTGGAATTGCCTGAAATGGTTTAAATTCTAAATAGTTGTAATTTAAAAAGGTATCAATACCCAAGGCGATGGCTAAGGTTTCTTTCTCAAAGGAAACTTTGTAAGTAGCAATTCCTTTCTCAAAAGTTTGCAATGAGGCATCCTGGATTTTACCTAAACTAAATAGTTGATTTAAGACAGTATTCATTTGCTCCGCAGAGATTTTTTTCTGAAAATCTACACTGGCGAGTTGATAAATTGAATCCGGTTGTTGGGAATTAAAGAAAAATTCTATTCGATTAAATAATGCCCTGTTTTTAGTTTCGGCATCAGTTTCTTGTGCATTAACTAGTTGAAAGCTACTACTTAGGATGAATAGAAATAAGCTATGAAGGATGTTTTTCATGCTCAAAAATACAAAACAATTTATAAACCAATAATTAGTTTTAATCTTGCATAGCCAGATTTACTAATGTTCACCTTTGCACCGGAGGTCAAGGTAGCAATATAACTGTCTTTTTCCATTGGTTCAATCTTTTGTAACTGATCAACTTTCACGATAAACGAACGATGAACACGTACAAACTGTTTCCCATTTAATTGTTTTTCAAAGGAACTCATGGTCTTGTTTTTCAAAAACATACCGTCGTTGGTATGAATCTTTACATAGTCATCATAAGCTTCTAAATAGTTAATATGTTGAATAGGAATAATTTTTATTTGAGATCCATTTTTTACGACAATACGCTCTAAGGATTCTACTTCTAAAGACTCCTGCAGTTTGTCTGTATCAATATTCGTTTTTGTCTGTGATTGAAAGGACGATTTAAATTTGTCAATTGCTTTATCAAATCGATCGGGACGAATAGGCTTCAAAAGATAATCTATGGCATTTTTTTCGAATGCTTTAAGCGCATATTCATCAAAAGCTGTGGTAAAGATAATATGGGGTTGCTGATCCAATAATTCCAACATTTCAAATCCGGTTAATTTGGGCATTTGAATATCTAAAAATATTAGGTCAGGTTGGTGTTGTTGAATGGCTTTTACACCTTCAAAACCATCATTGCATTCTGCAAGAACTTGAAATTCTGGATATTGTTGTAGATATTCCAAAACCATACTTCTTGCTAAAGGCTCATCATCAATAAGGATAGTTTTTATCATAGTTGGGGTATTCTTAAGATGGAAATGAAAGTATTTCCTTGTGTTTCAGTTTGTAGTAAATCGGTTCTTCCGAACAATAAATATAATCTTCTTTGTATACTAGAAAGACCAAATCCAGTTCCTTTTTTCTGTTCGTATTGATCTGGTTCAAAAGGATTGTATATTTTGATGGTCAATAATTGCTGTTCTAAGGTTAAGGTAATTTTAATGGTTACCTGTTCTGTCACGTTATATAAACCGAACTTGATGGCATTCTCCACCAAAGGTTGTAAAATCATGACGGGGATGTTAGCTTTTAAAATTTCATCCTCATAGTCAATTTCTGTGTTTAAGCGATGGCCAAAGCGTACTTTTTCAATATCTAAATATAAGATAAGGTGGTTTAATTCCTCCTCTACATTGCTGAATTGTTTATCGTCCTTACGCATCGTGCCACGTAGAAAATCAGACAGTTGAAAAACCATGTTTCTGGCTTCCTTAGGTTGATTGCCAATTAAGGCGATAATGGAGTTTAAACTATTGAACAAGAAATGCGGTTGTAGTTGTTGCCTTAAATTATACAATTCAGCATCACGCACCATTTTTTCACTTTCATCTTTTCTTTTTTTGTTACTCAACAATTCTTCCTGAATATTCCAAAATACATTGATCGTCATGACACAGGTAATGATGAGGAAATTAATCACAAAACGAAAAGGTAGACTAAAATTTAAATACATTAATTCTTCATCAGGAAGAAATTGCACAATGATAAATCGAGTAATGGTGATGCTAATTAATGCGAAAATTGCAGCTAGGGAAAACAACTTCCAATAATTTCTTTTATTGGGGATATAATATTGTTGAGAGCTATATACGATATAGGTTATAGCCGTAATGGTCAAAGAGCTGATCAGTGCATCATAAATGGAAACGGAGCGTGCAATTTTGGACCACCATAGCAAACCATATATTATTAAAAAATACAAAACGAAAATAATCCAGGATGTAGCATGGATAATTGATCGTTTGGATTGTTCAACAATGGGTTTTTGCATAGGAATGTAACTAACTGTTTTTGATCGTTAAACCTCCGAATATAGAGGTGCCAGTGATGTAGATTTTCTTGTTTTCGTCGGTGGTAATTTCGAATGAAGGTCTACGATCATCAACTTCACCAAATATGGAAGAGATATTAGATGAAACTCTCCAATTCATAGGAACGATAATTTTAGTGCTCCCAAATAATTGAAAAGTGTCTATCACGACAGGTTGCTTAAGGTCTGCTTGTAAGAAGTTCAAGACTGTGCTGCCAAAAACACTGGTGATATTTCCGCCAAGGAAGTTTTTACTTAAAATAACTTTCTTATTATCACTAAAGAAATTGTCTATTTTAATGTAGTTTTCAAAATCAGGAGTGAAGTTTTGGTATTGTTTTCTATTATTTCCAGCAGCTTGTTCTTGACTATAGGTGTTACTCGTAGGCTCTTGATCTGTCCCTGCAGGAGGAGTGTATGTGGAATCCACTCGTTTATCCCAGTCAAAATCATCGTTCTTTGGAGTAGGAGGAGGCAGAGGGGTTTTATTCCTATTTCTGTTTAATAAATAAAAACCTAGGAATATAGCCGCAGCTGGCATGATAAATTTGCCAATATTTAAATTCAATTCGTTTTTTAAGAAAAAGAACAAACCAATACCTATTAAAATATGCGCGGATTTTTTTTCGAATTTTGAATTCACACCGATCACTATACCTATAATGATTAAGATGGTTTCCCACCCGAAAAACCAACCTGGAAGCATATCTCCTAAGTCTAAGTTTTTCATAAGTAAAGCAAAGCCAAGGAATATAATGATGGCTCCAACTAATGTTGATGTGTTGTTGTTTTTTGGTGGTTTATTTTCGTCCCCTGGATTCATGTGTTGTTTGTTCGTTGTCATGTACCTTTTGATTTAGTTTGTTCAAAAGTATAGCGAATATACAAATCAGTAAATATGAAATAGGTTTTATACCTATATTATTCGGTGAACATACGAAAATACTCGGTAAACAATGCTTAATAATTTCATAATATTGAGGAGTAAATTGATGTAATTAATTAATATAACAATAAATTTTTAATAAAATTTGGATGTTTGAAATTAAATATTATATATTTATGACTGAAAATAATGGATTAAACTTAAATATTATACTAATCTAATGGGAGATTTTGATAACAAAGAGCGTGAAGAGGTATTTTCAAAAAAGGTGAGAGCGGGAAAACGTACTTATTTTTTTGATGTAAAGGCTACCCGTTCCAACGACTACTATGTGACCATTACAGAAAGCAAGAAGCGATTTGAAGATGGCCAATTTATTAAACACAAAATATTCTTATATAAAGAAGATTTTGAAAAGTTCGCTGAAGGATTGCAAGATGTGGTTGAGTACATCAAGTCAAATCAGGAAGTTGTAGAAAAAAGATACGAACCAAATCAAGAAGATACTGGTTATGATCATAATGGTGAATTAGTTCAAAAAGATAATTTCTCTTTCTAATTCTCTAACAAAAAGTATAAACAGCCTCTAATTTTTAGGGGCTGTTTTTTTTATTGAATTCTTTGAAGTCCAATTTTACTTCAGCTATTAGTTCGTATAGTAATAGGAATATTTCATGATTTCCATTTAAATTTATTCTATATCGAATAGAATTTGCTATTTTCGATTTCCAATTGAAGATGATTAAAATACATTATTTATGAATAAATTACTTTCTGTAAGTTGTTTTGCCTTTTTATTACTTGGAGTAGAGGTATCGATCGCACAAACCAAGAAACTAACTTTTCAACAGGCTTGGGGTCAAGCAAGTTCCTTAACTCAACCCATCAACCGGTATGAAGGTTGGGCGGATGGAACTAATTACATCGAAAGAGATCAAAATGAACTGAGTCAAGTGAATGTGAAAACAGGAAAGAAAGAGAAATATACTTATCCTGTAAATACATCAACCCGAGTTTTTGTAAAAGATAAAGACATCTACATTCAATATGCTGGAAGTGCTGAGAAGAAGCTTAGTAACTCTCCTGAAGTAGAAGAGCAAAACCCAACGTTATCTCCAGACGGAAAATACATTGCATTCACCCGAGAAAGTGATTTGTATGGGATGGAAATAGAGACAGGAAAGGAGTTTAGATATACCAATGATGGAACTGATGTCATTTATAATGGTTGGTCATCCTGGGTGTATTATGAAGAAATTTTAGGTCGTTCTACAAACTATAAAGCCTTTTGGTGGTCTCCAGATAGTAAGCAACTTGCTTTTATGCGTTTTGATGATACGAAAGTACCTATGTTTCCAATTTATGGTTCTAAAGGACAGCATGGATATTTGGAAGAAACCCGTTACCCTAAAGCTGGGGATGAAAATCCTGAAGTGAAAGTTGGATTCGTGCAAGTGACAGGTTCTACAATCGTTTGGGCTGATTTTGATGAAAAAGTAGATCAATATTTTGGTCAACCTTATTGGAGTTTTGATAGCCAATCGATCATGGTGCAATGGATGAATAGGGATCAAAACAATTTGAAATTTTATGCTGTCAACCCTTCCACAGGTTCGAAAAAAGAAATATACCATGAAGAACAAGCTTCTTGGATAAATTTAGATCATGAGGAGCGTATAACTTATTTAGCTGATAATAAGCATTATATTTTAAAATCTGATAAAACGGGTTGGGCACATTATTACTTGTATACCTTAGATGGAAAATTAATAAATCCTTTGACTGAAGGGGAATGGCAAGTGACTAATATTGCACATATTGATGAAAAAGCCAAAGTATTATATTTTAATGCTCGTAAGGAAAATTCTGCAACAGTCGATTTATATCGTGTAAATTTTAATGGTAAGAATTTAAAACGCTTGACATTTGGAGAATTTACGCATCAAGTAGATGTCTCTCCAGATGGTAAATACTTCATTACCCATTATTCGAATTTGACAACTCCAACAAAAGTTGCACTGTTAGATACGAATGGAAAATTAATCAAAGATTTGGCAGATAGTAAAGCTGATGATTTTGACAGCTATAAAGTAGCGAAGAGAGAATACTTTACCATTCCTTCGGAGGATGGTAAATTCCAGTTGCCTGTCATCATTACCTACCCAACTGATTTTGATGAGACTAAAGAATATCCTGTCGTGATGAGTATTTATGGGGGACCAGATGCGGGTTCTGTCAGAAATACTTGGAAAGGTGTGAATGGGGAGTATTGGGCTCAAGAGGGGATTATTCAAATAGAATGTGATCACCGTGCTTCTGGACATTATGGAAAACAAGGGGTAGCTTGGATGCATCGTAATTTGGGGAATTGGGAACTTGTAGATTACATCACCGTAGCTAAATGGTTGAAAGCGAAACCTTGGGTAGCAAAGAATAAACTGCTTATTACAGGACATAGTTATGGTGGTTACATGACTTGTTTGGCACTAACAAAAGGAGCAGATTATTTTGATTTTGGAATAGCAGGTGCTCCCGTGACAAGTTGGGAACTGTACGATACCCATTATACCGAACGTTGGATGGACACTCCTCAAGATAATCCGGAAGGTTATAAACAGGGATCTGTTTTGACCTATGCAAATCAATATAAGGGAAGATTAAGAATCATGCATGGAGATATGGATGATAATGTTCATATGCAAAATACGATTCAATTAGTAGATGCTTTAACAGATCGTAATGTACCATTTGAATTAATGATCTATCCAGGTAGTCGACATGGATTTAACCGATCGAAGTCTGCTTATGATTTTAAAGAAAGAGTTCGTTTCTATTATCAGTATTTACTGGAGAAACCAATTCCAGCAGAGATGAAATAAAAACATTAAAAAGGCTAAGAAAATACAGATTCTTAGCCTTTTTTAATGATATAATGCATTGGTACCACGAAAAAAATTATCATATTTGCAGTAATTACATAACCATGCTGGAATTTCTAAAGGACATTACGTTTAAAGCAAACGACGTATTTTTAAGAGCTATTGATATTTTAATGCGAAATTATATATCAATCGCCGGATTATGTTTCTTGCTATTTGTTACTTCTAATCTTTCTTCGTTTTTAGCCATTTATCTAGATTCTTCCAATTTATACATCAAAGTAGCGTTACTTTTGTTGTTTGTAGGCTTATATTTTAGTTTGCAATTGGTGTTGTTGAAAAATGCGGTTGTTTTGGCCAAAGGGGAGAAAAGTCCAGGTTTTTGGGGGTTTGTGCCATCTTTTTATCAGTTTTTAAATTATATATTCGGTCTGATTTTATATTCGCTGATTACTTTAATTGTGTATTGTATCATGTACGTATTGTGTTTTCCTTTATTGTTTTTAGGAATCAGCATGGATACCGTACGCTATGAAATTCATCCTTTTTTAACAGGATTGGTTCTTTTATTTGTGTTAATCAGAACCACTTTTTTTCCGTTTTTTATAATAGAAAACGGTTTTAATACCATCAAATCGTATAAGTTTAGTTTGTCGATGACGAAGGGTAATGTAATGAAATTATTAGTTATTATATTGATTATAGCTTCGACCCACTTAATGCAGATTGGTGCGGAATATTTAGGATATGGTTTAGTGTCTAAAATTTTGAGTTTAATCAATTCATTTATTATCATTCCGGTCGTGAGTGTGGTGATGTCTATTGTATATATTGATATGATGAAGGCCTATCAATTAGAACATCCGGAATTGTCTATGGAAAAATACAATCTTTAATTTTAGCTGAAGTTATTTTGAAGAAAAAAAATATTGCAATTATTGGTTCTACAGGGAGTATAGGTACACAGGCATTGGAGGTGGTAGATTCCTTTCCAGAATCTTTTGCAGTAACTGTATTAACAATAGGAAAAAATGCCGACTTACTGCTAGAACAAGCCTATAAATTTAATCCTAAAGTTGTCGTTGTATCGGATCGCTATGCTTATGAAAAAGTTAAATCTGGCTTGAGTTCCACTTCGATACAGGTGCTGCATGGAGATGAGGCCTTGGAAGAAGTAGTAAGTAGAGCGGATGTCGATGTGGTATTAACGGCAGTGGTAGGATCTGCCGGTTTAAAGCCTACGGTGGCAGCTATTAAAGCCGGTAAAGATATTGCCCTGGCCAATAAAGAAACCTTAGTCGTAGCGGGTGAATTAATAACATCGCTTGTTGCGAAATATCAGGTCAAATTGTTGCCTGTTGATTCAGAACATTCGGCAATTTTTCAATGTTTGGTAGGTGAAGAAAAGAATCCTATTGAGAAGATCATTCTTACAGCTTCTGGAGGTCCATTTCGAGGTAAAACTAGGTTGGATTTAGCTGCTGTTACCAAACGGGAAGCATTGAAGCATCCGAATTGGGAAATGGGAGCAAAGATTACGATTGACTCTGCTTCGTTGATGAATAAGGGATTGGAAGTTATTGAAGCAAAATGGTTATTCCAATTAGATCCTAATCAAATTGAAGTGATTGTACATCCTCAGTCTATTATTCATTCATTAGTACAGTTTCAAGATGGTTCTCTAAAAGCTCAACTGGGCTTACCAGATATGAAATTGCCTATTCAATATGCTTTGACTTATCCAGAGCGATATCAAAATCATTTTCCTCGATTTAATTTTTTAGAATATCCTCAACTGACTTTCGAAAAGCCGGACATGGAGACGTTTAGAAATCTGGCTTTTGCATTTGACGCGTTAGAAAAAGGTGGAAATGCAGCTTGTGTGCTGAATGCAGCAAATGAAGTAGTAGTAGACGCTTTCTTAAAGGATGAAATTTCATTTTTGGGCATGAGTGATATTATTGAAGAGACAATGTGTCAGGTTTCCTACCAGTCTGGTCTAGGATTGGAGGATTATTTGTATTATGATGCAGAAAGTAGAAGAGTGGCACGAAGTTTAACGCAAGGTATTCATAAAAAGTAATTTAGTAATAGTATAAAATAAGAATTAATGGGAATTGTTATTATGGTAGGACAAGTATTATTAGGCTTGTCACTATTAATTATTCTGCATGAATTGGGGCATTTTTTAGCAGCAAGGGCATTCGGAATTAAAGTCGAAAAATTTTATTTGTTTTTTGACGCTTGGGGAGTAAAACTTTTAAAGTTCAATTATAAGGGTTGTGAATACGGTATAGGATGGTTGCCATTAGGAGGCTACGTGAAAATTGCAGGTATGATCGATGAGTCGATGGATACCGAACAGTTAAAAGGTGAGCCACAGCCTTGGGAATTTCGTTCTAAACCAGCATGGCAACGTTTGATTGTGATGTTAGGAGGGATTATAGTAAATGTGATTGTCGGAATTTTGGTTTTCTGGATGATTACATTTAAGTATGGTAACTCTGATTTAGATAACACGAAATTGTATGGAGTACAACCCGGACTTATTGGTCAAAAAGTTGGTATTCAAGAAGGAGATAAGATTATTGCTGTCAATGGTAAAAAAGCGAATTTGTTTTTTGCTGATTTAATGACTTCTGACGTGTTGATGGGAGATGCCGTGTTAACGATCGATCGTGCGGGTTCTGAAGTGAAAATAACATTGCCTAAAGATATTTTGAATGACGTTTCTGATCATAAGAAAAATGAATTTGTTCAGCCTATTTTTAAAATGTTGCCGGTGACTGAAATTGCGAAAGATTCCAGAGCTGAGAAAATGGGATTAGCAATTGGTGATAGTATCGTAGCGTTAAATGGCGTTCAGGTGGAAAGATTGGATGTCTTTAAGGAAGAGATGGAACGGAATAAGGGTAAAGAAATCGTCTTGGACGTGGTTCGAAATGGAGCATCTGTGAAACTTACTGCAGCGGGTGATTTAACAAGCGTTTTAGGATTTGGTAACCTTCCTAGTTTATCGAAGACTTATGGTTTTATGGAATCTTTGCCTGTTGGAACGAGTAAAGCGTTTTCTGTAATTACAGATAATATTAAAGGTTTCGGTAAGATTTTTAAAGGGGAAGTTCGTGCTGATAAAGCCTTGTCGGGACCGATAGGAATTGCGACGATGTTTGGTCAAGAGATTGATGGATTGCGTTTCTGGAGTTTGGTGGGCATGCTTTCTATGGCATTGGCCTTTATGAATTTGTTGCCTATTCCAGCATTAGATGGTGGTCATGTAATCTTCTTATTAATCGAAATGATTCAAGGGAAACCTTTAAGCGAGAAGTTTTTAGAGAAAGCACAACTAGTCGGGTTCTTTATATTAGTTGCTCTGATGATTTTTGTGTTCGGAAATGATATTTTTAAACTCACCAAATAGGTACCTTTCGTACTTGATTTTTTGAATATATGGTTCTCTTTCGAAATGAATAGAGAACCATTGTTATTTTCAAGCCTTATAGGGTTAAGAGTAAATTAAGCACCGTCATATTTCTATTTTTTTTAACAAATAAAAATTCAATTTTTTCTAATGAATTTAAAATAATTTGTACCTTTGTCTCCCAATATAATGAAAGAGACCTTTTACCCGATAGTAGCAAAAAAAGAAGTTTCAACTTTTATTCAATATATTCGTTGATATGTTAGCCCATTTGGGCTTTTTTTGTGTTCGAGAATTGGTAGAGCTCTTTCAAAGGATTGGAAAATATTTTTAACTCTACATAAGAATGACCAACTACAGCAAATTGCCAGCAATTTTAGTCCTTGAGGATGGAACTGTTTATCATGGAAAAGCAGCAGGAAAGATCGGTACCACTACAGGGGAAATTTGTTTTAATACAGGAACAACAGGGTATCAAGAGATATTTACAGACCCGTCCTACTTTGCTCAAATTATGGTAACTACCAATGCACATATTGGTAACTATGGAATTGATGGAGAGGATGAAGAATCGGGAGAAATTCAAATCGCTGGATTGGTATGTAAAAATTATAATATCAACTATAGCCGTAAAATGGCTGATCAATCCATTCAAAATTATTTCGAAGAAGGTAATTTAGTAGGGATTTTTGATATTGATACACGTTCATTGGTTCGTCATATTCGTAACAAGGGAGCGATGAATGCCATTATATCTTCTGAAAATTTGGATGTTGAAGCATTGAAAGCTGAATTGGCAAACGTGCCTTCGATGGATGGTCTAGAATTATCTTCAAAAGTTTCTACCACTGAACCTTATTTTTATGGAGATGAATCCGCAAGCACAAAGATTGCTGTTTTAGACTTAGGGATTAAAAAGAATATTTTAAGAAATTTTGATGCTCGTCAGGTTTATGCAAAGGTATTTCCTGCAAAAACTACCTTCGCAGAAATGGAACAATGGGCTCCTGATGGTTATTTTATATCCAATGGTCCTGGGGATCCTTCAGCAATGGATTATGCTATTCAAACCGTTAAAGATATTTTAGCAGCTGAAAAACCAATGTTTGGTATCTGTTTAGGTCATCAGATTTTGGCTTTAGCGAATGATATTCGTACAAGTAAAATGCATAATGGCCACCGTGGGATTAATCATCCAGTGAAAAACATTATTGCTAATAAATGTGAAATAACTTCTCAAAACCATGGTTTTGGAGTTGTTGCAGAAGATATTCAAAATTCGGATGTGGTAGAGATTACCCACGTGAACTTGAATGATAACTCGATTGAAGGAATTCGTGTGAAAGGTAAAAAAGCATTCTCGGTACAATACCATCCAGAGTCTTCTCCTGGTCCGCATGATTCAAGATATTTGTTTGATGATTTTATAGCGATGATTAAGGATTAATATTAATCATCTCCATATAAAAAAAGTCATTAGGATATATTCTTAATGACTTTTTTATTGGACTCAAAATTGAAGGTTTTTAAGGATGTTAAAAAATTATTTAAAATAATGAAATTACAGGATTGTTGTATATAGTTTTTTCATATTTTTGATATACTTATAATATTTCTTATTTTAGTGTTATTAATACACTAAGTGAGAAAAGAAAAATTTAAAAAATAGAAAATGAGCTTGATTATTGACGTACATGCGCGCCAAATTTTAGATTCGCGCGGAAATCCTACAATAGAAGTGGATGTAACTACACAAAACGGTTTTGTTGGCCGTGCTGCGGTTCCTTCTGGAGCTTCTACAGGTGCACACGAGGCAGTGGAATTACGTGATGCAGATAAGAAAAAATACCTTGGAAAAGGTGTTTTAAAAGCTGTTGAAAATGTAAACACAAAAATTGCTAAAGCATTGGAAGGTGTTGATGTATTCGAGCAAAATGCGATAGATAAAATCATGATCGATCTTGATGGATCTGAAAATAAAGGTAAATTAGGTGCCAATGCTATTTTGGGTGTTTCTTTGGCTGTTGCTAAAGCTGCTGCTCAAGAAAGTCGTCAACCATTATACCGTTATATTGGTGGAGTAAACGCCAATACATTGCCTCTACCAATGATGAATATCATCAATGGTGGTGCGCATTCAGATGCTCCAATCGCTTTTCAGGAGTTTATGATTATGCCAGTTGGTGCTGAATCATTTTCTGAAGCTTTGCGTTGGGGAGCTGAGGTATTTCATAATTTGAAGAAAATTCTTCACGATAGAAACCTTTCTACAGCAGTAGGGGATGAAGGTGGTTTTGCGCCTACATTCGCAGGTACTGAAGATGCTATCGAGACAGTATTAGAAGCTATTAAAAAAGCAGGTTACAAACCTGGTAAAGATATTTGTTTGGCATTGGATTGTGCTTCTACAGAGTTCTTCGTGAAAGGTAAATATGATTACACGAAGTTTGAAGGTAAATCTGGTTCTGTGCGTACTATTGAAGAACAAGTGGATTACTTAGCAGAATTAACTGCTAAATACCCAATTATTTCTATCGAAGATGGTATGGCTGAGGATGATTGGAAAGGATGGAAATTGTTAACAGAAAAAATCGGTGACCGTGTTCAATTAGTAGGTGATGATTTATTTGTTACTAATACAAAACGTCTTCAAGAAGGTATTACTAAGTCTATCGGTAACTCTATCTTAGTTAAGGTGAATCAAATCGGTTCTTTAACCGAAACAATTAATGCGGTACAGTTGGCTCAAACAAATGGTTATACTTCTGTGATGTCTCACCGTTCTGGTGAAACAGAAGATACAACAATTGCTGATTTGGCTGTTGCATTGAATTGTGGTCAGATTAAAACGGGTTCTATTTCTCGTTCTGATAGGATTGCAAAATATAATCAATTATTAAGAATTGAAGAAGAATTGGGTGCTAATGCTAAGTTCATTGGTAAGGACTTTAAATACGCTCCAAAAAAATAAAAACTGATATTTAATATTAGTTTTGAAAAACATTCTGATAGCATTCATCATTATATGTTGAATGTTATTGGAATGTTTTTTGTTTTTCAAGGGTTTGCAAATTTCCTCTTTTAAAGTTTTGCTTTATTTTAATGAAAATACTTATCTTTATCTGATTTAAATTTCTACTTTGATTTATGGAGCGCTTAGTTAATACAATTAAAAACAAATACCTTATTGCAATAGTGGCATTTGTTATTTGGATGTGTTTTTTTGATCGCTATGATATAGCTACTCAATATGATTTTCAAATAGAGAAAAATAAATTAGAGAATGAAAAGGCTTATTATGTGAATGAAATTGGGTCTATTGAACAATCTATTAAAGATGTTCAGTATAACAAAAATGAAATTCAACGAATTGCCAGAGAGAAATATAAAATGAAAAAAGATGTTGAAGATGTTTATATTATATCTGAAACAACCTTGAATAATTAAACCTTGTTAATTGTTTCATTCTTTATATTTTAATTAGTGATATTTCTTGATAGGTATCTGATATTGCAAAAATCCTATACCCATGTTGATGTAATAACTTAAAGAATTTACGGCCTTTTGTAATACCGTCATTAAAGAATCTTTCATGAGTTTCAACTAATATTTGTGTGATAGATACTCCACTAGTCAAGATATCCTCCATAACAGCATATTCTGATCCTTCAATATCCATTTTTAGGATGTCGATATGTTGATGATTCAATCCTGAGGTAATATCTCTAAAACTTTTTAATAAAACTTCTATAGAATTGTCTTCATCTAGAAGCTTATGTTCATAGACACTTCCAGATACATGTTCTTTGTTCTTTGGTAGTAAAAAATTAACATGTTCAGTTCTTTCACCTATACCATATGGGTGAAAAATAAATTGATTGGGGGGTGTGTTTTTATTTATATAGTTTATGGATTTTGGTGTAGGGTCAAATCCATAAACTTTGCAATTGTGTTTTTCAATAATTTTTTGGTCAAAGGAAATATCTTCTCCTATTCCAAAAGAATATACGATGGCTTTGGAAGGTATTATAGTTGGATCCACATAAAAACCACCGTAGCCATTACCATACCAACATTTTGTCCTTTTTACTTCTATATCAATAAATGCTATTTTACCGATTCGAGCTTTTATCCAATATTCTAATCGTTTAAGTTTATTGTTTCTTTCCATTTATTTTGGTTATCAATAAATATAATCAAAAACAATGAAAATAAATATAATTATACTTCTGATATCGCATTAATGATATCGTATTGAGTGATAATATTAATTTTACCAAATTCATCTTCAACTAATACAGCTTGCGAATCTTTATTAATTAAACTTGAGATTTTATCAATAGATGTGTTCAAATCAACAAATGGGAAGGGTTTAGTTGCTATATCATTAACGGCAGAAGATTTCAACGAAGGGTTCTCAAGTAATGCTGATAAAATATCAGATTCAGTTACTTTACCTATGACCATGCCTTGTTGTGTTAAAGGAATTTGGGAAATGTTCAAAGATTTCATGATATTAAATGTTTCCAATACAGATTGTTCAACGTCTACAGTTACAATGTCTTGAAAACCTCTGTTTTTAAGAATAGTTTTGGCTGTTAACTTTTCATCCTTTAAAAATCCACGTTCTCTTAACCAATCTTCATTATACATTTTTCCCATATATCTTGAACCGTGATCATGGAAAATAATAACAACTACATCATCTTCTTTTAAAGACTTACCTAATTGAATTAATCCAGCCACAGCTGCTCCAGCGGAATTACCAGCAAAAATTCCTTCTTTACGTGCCAAGTCTCTGGTCATCAATGCAGCGTCTTTATCTGTAACTTTTTCGAAAAGATCAATTTGATTAAAGTCTACATTTTTAGGTAAAAAATCTTCACCTATTCCCTCTGTGATATATGGATAAATTTCATTTTTATCAAAGATGCCTGTTTCCTTATACTTTTTAAAAACAGATCCGAAGGTATCAATTCCCCAAACTTTAATAGAAGGATTTTTTTCTCTTAAGTACTTTGCAGTACCAGAAATTGTTCCGCCGGTACCTACCCCCACAACCAAATGCGTGATTTTCCCTTCTGTTTGATTCCAGATTTCTGGACCTGTTTGTTCGTAATGAGCTTGTGAATTGGAAAGGTTATCATATTGATTCGCTTTCCAAGCATTAGGTACTTCTTTTTCTAATCGACTAGATACCGAATAATATGACCTTGGATCCTCAGGCTCCACATTCGTAGGGCAAACAATAACCTCTGCACCAAAAGCCCTTAAAGCGTCAATTTTTTCTTTCGATTGTTTATCTGTGGTCGTAAATATACATCGATAACCTTTTACAACGGCCGCCATCGCTAAGCCCATACCTGTATTCCCTGAAGTGCCTTCAATAATAGTACCTCCAGGTTTTAAAAGACCAGCGGATTCAGCATCTTCGATCATTTTAAGAGCCATTCTATCTTTAATAGAATTGCCTGGATTAGATGTTTCAATCTTTGCTAAGATTGTTCCTTTTAAATCTTTTGTGACCTTATTAAGTCGGACCATTGGTGTATTACCAATTGTTTCTAGAATATTGTTATACCACATAGGTGTAGAAATAGCGCTTTGTTATCTACTACAAAAGTAGACATTTTTTAGAACTTCAGATGTTTAACTGTTAATCCATTATTTTTTAATTGCTTAAGCGCATCGATTCCTATTTTAAGATGTGTTTCTACATATGAACGAGTAACTGTCACATCAGAGATCTCTGTTTTTACCCCTTCAGGAACCATCGGTTGATCTGACACTAACAATAATGCTCCAGTAGGGATTTTATTTGCAAAGCCGACAGAGAATATTGTTGCAGTTTCCATATCCACCGCCATTGCACGTATATTTTTCAAGTATTTTTTAAATTGCTTATCATGCTCCCACACACGTCGGTTTGTTGTATAAACTGTCCCAGTCCAATAATCTCGTTGGTGATCTCTAATGGTTGTTGAAATCGCTTTTTGAAGAGCAAACGCAGGGAGCGATGGCACTTCCGCTGGAAAATAATCATTTGAAGTTCCTTCACCACGGATAGCTGCGATTGGAAGGATGAGTTCACCTACTTCAATTTTCTTCTTTAGCCCCCCCGTTTTCCCTAGAAACAGTACCGCTTTTGGCTTTATTGCAGATAGCAAATCCATCACTGTTGCCGCTACAGAACTTCCCATACCGAAATTTATTATGGTTATACCTTCGGCAGTACAACTTTGCATGGGTTTATCATCTCCAAGAATTGGAGCATCATCATGAAGTTGAGAAAAAAGTTTTACATAATTACTAAAATTCGTCAATAATATATATTCACCAAAGTCTTCTAAAGCTCTTCCGGTATATCGAGGCAACCAATTGTTAACAATTTGTTCCTTAGTCTTTAATCCTGCTTGAACAGGACTATCTACTTCTTTAATGATCTTTTTTGACATAATACAATAATTTAAAAATGTTTCGGCTAATAAAAAACCCTCGTTCTTAGGCGAGGGTTTCTGTTATGCAACTTGTAATTTCTTAAAATCTGTTTTTGCAAACTTATTCTTCGCGTAATCCAGCGATATTCGCAGGAGATTATTATCTAAATTCTCTTTAGAAGATGGAATCTCAAACATAGCATCTAGCATAATTGCTTCGCAAATACTACGTAATCCACGGGCTCCTAATTTAAATTCCCAAGCTTTATCCACAATGAAATCATATACTTCTGGAGCGAAACTTAACTCTATACCTTCGTACTCGAATAACTTCATGTACTGTTTTACCAAGGCATTTTTTGGTTCTGTAAGAATACTTAATAAAGTTTCTTTATCCAGCGGATTTAAGTGTGTTAAAACTGGAAGTCGACCAATCAATTCTGGAATCAATCCAAAATTCTTTAAATCTTGAGGAGTAATGTATTTATAAAGATTATTTAAATCGATATCATGATCCTCATCTTTCATTTTATAACCGACTGTTTGTGTTCTTAGACGGTTTGCAATTTTCTTTTGAATACCATCAAAAGCACCACCACAAATGAATAATATATTGCTGGTATTCACACTGATCATTTTTTGATCAGGATGTTTACGACCACCTTGAGGCGGAACATTCACATTTGTACCTTCTAATATTTTTAACAATGCTTGTTGCACACCTTCTCCAGATACATCACGTGTGATGGAAGGGTTATCACTTTTACGTGCTATTTTATCGATTTCATCGATGTAAATAATACCACGTTCAGCAGCGGCCACATCATAATCTGCAGCTTGAAGTAGACGAGTCAAAATACTTTCCACATCTTCACCTACATAACCAGCTTCAGTAAGAACGGTAGCGTCAACAATACAAAAAGGAACATTTAATATTTTAGCAACAGTTTTTGCTAATAAAGTTTTTCCTGTACCAGTTTCACCTACGATGATTAAATTCGACTTTTCAATCTCTGTCTCATCGGTTTCTACACGTTGATTTAATCGCTTATAATGATTATATACAGCTACAGAAATGACTTTTTTTGCATCATCCTGACCTATTACATATTGATCCAAATGATCTTTAATCTCTTTAGGACGAATTAGTTTAAGTGCAGTTTGAATCGAGTTGTTTTTGCGTTGCTTAAGCTCTTCTGCCAAAATCTCTCCTGCCTGTTGCACGCATCTATCGCAGATATGAGCCCCATCGCCTGCAATAAGCATTTGAGCCTCATTCTTACTGATGCCGCAAAAGGAGCAATGCACATCTCTACTGTTAGTTTTACTCATTGTTATTTTTTTATTTCTTTTTTAGGAAGAAGTACTTCGTCAATCATACCGAATTCCTTTGCTTCAGCAGCACGCATCCAGTAATCACGATCAGAAGATTTTTCTACCCAATCATAACTCTGACCAGAATGATCTGCAATGATGGTATAAAGCTCTTCCTTCAATTTTAACATTTCACGTAAGTTGATTTCCATATCCGAAGCAACCCCTTGTGCACCTCCAGATGGTTGGTGAATCATCACTCTTGCATGCCTTAATGCTGCACGTTTACCTTTTGCACCAGCAACTAACAAAACAGCACCCATGGATGCAGCCATTCCTGTACAGATGGTCGCAACATCAGGACTGATGTATTGCATGGTGTCATAAATACCTAGTCCAGCATACACGCTACCACCAGGTGAATTAATGTAGATTTGGATATCTCGTTGCGCATCTGTAGATTGTAAAAACAACAATTGTGCTTGAACAATATTTGCTACTTGATCATTGATAGCATCGCCTAAAAAGATGATACGATCCATCATTAATCGGGAAAAAACATCCATCTGAGCCACATTTAATTGACGCTCTTCTATAATATATGGTGTTAGGTTGGTCGGCATCTGTTGGTTCGCCCTAGCGATATAACCATCCACATGTTGACTTCCTATCCTATGATGCTTTACAGCGTATTTTCTAAATTCATCTTTATTGATATTCATATATTCCTACTATTAATATTTACTAATATAATATTTATTTTAAAATCTAATTCATCAAGAGGTAAAAGATGGCAATTCTGTTAGAAATGTAAATCTTTCCTTTTCAAAGTCTATCCTACAATAATAATGCTCAATTCCATTACTGACTAAAAGTAGGGGAATTTTATGAATTGAATTGTAATTAGCCACTTGATGGAATGCTTTTTCTGTAATTTTGACAGTAGGAGCTTTAAATTCTGCCAAAAGTATTTTCTCACCCAATGGATTATAGATTAATAAGTCGCTTCTTTTTTGTAAGTCATTTAAAATCAATCCTCCCTCCGTTTTCATCAGTCCAAATGGATAGTGATACGTATGTTTTAAGTGCTGAATCCAATGCTGACGAACCCACTCTTCCGGAGTTAAAACTAAGTGTTTTTTACGCAATTCATCAAAAATATAATATTGCCCTAATTTTTTAATGATTTTTGCTGGATACGGCGGTAAGTTTAATGGGGTTGGCTTAAACATTTACAAAATTACAAATTTTACCAAGCTCTGCAAATATCGTTTATTGAAGCGAATTTTGTACTTTCGTAGGGTTATGAATACCAAAACTATCATTGCTGATATTAAAAGTAAAAAACTTAAACCAGTGTATTTATTGCACGGTGAAGAACCCTATTTTATCGATTTAATTTCAGATACCATTGAACACTCTATTCTAAGTGACGCCCAGAAAGGTTTTGACCAATCTGTACTTTACGGTAAAGACACAGATTTCAACACCGTGATTGGAATGGCAAAAAGATACCCGATGATGAGTGACCACCAGGTCATTATTGTCAAAGAAGCTCAGAATTTAAAATGGAAAGATGATGAGCTTTTGCTGAAATACCTGGAGCAACCTACCTATAGTACTATTTTAGTCTTTGCACATAAGTATAGTAAATTTGATAAGCGTAAAAAGTCCTATAAAGCGATGGAAAAAGCTGGTCTTGTCTTGGAATCTGCTAAACTCTATGAAGACAAGGTTTCAGGATGGATTATGGAGCAACTCGCTTCCAATAACAGAAAAATCCATCCTCATGCAGCCGCTTTGATGGCCGAATATTTAGGAACTGATTTATCAAAAGTAGCCAATGAATTAGAAAAACTACAATTAAATGTACCTCAAGATCGTGAAATTGCAACAATAGATATTGAACGAAATATCGGTATAAGTAAAGATTTCAATGCCTTTGAATTAAATTCTGCATTAGCTAAACGCAATTCTTTCAAAGCTTTTCAGATTGTAGACTATTTTGCTGCTAATCCTAAATCCAATCCCATGCCCGTAGTCATTGGTTCCTTGGGCAACTATTTTACCAAAATTTTAAAATATCATTACTTGCCGGATAAATCCCCTAGCAGTGCATCAAAAGCTTTGGGTGTCAATCCTTTTTTTGTAAAAGAATATGAATTAGCAGCTAGAAACTTTAATAGGAAAAAAACGTTCGATGTCATCCATATCATCAAAGAATACGATTTAAAATCAAAAGGTGTTCAGGTAGGTCATCTCACAGAGACATCCGATTTATTAAACGAAATGATTTATAAAATTCTTAATTAACAACATGCGCCAAATTTTACTTTTAATCGCAGTTTTATTCATATCCCTTTCTGCACAAGCTCAACGTCAATATTATACAATTATCCAACTTGGTGGTAATTTAGGTTTTGCCAACGAAGGATTTAAGGGAGCCTTTAGTGGTTACCATTTTCACTTTATTTTCGGTCGTAACTTTGATGATAAACTCTATTTGGGACTTGGCTTAGGGAATGAAAAATTTCAAGGTGATTATCAAACAAATGATCCTCACGAACCAAATCAACAAGTTTTCAAATACGATTATAATGTTTTCCCCTTATTTGTAGATGCTAGACTCCCAATTGGAGAATTCAATGAAACCTCAAAAATTGGACTTCTAGCAAATGCTGGTTACGCAGCTGCCATCGGTCCAGCATACGATAAAGGCGCTTTATTTAAAGCTGGTTTTTATTATCTACATGAGCGTTTAGGCAAATCTAATATAACGGGATCCTTAACCTACGGTTACCAACAGCTAACGAAGAATGCATTCGCCAAAGATTTTCAACATCAGCAAATTAATTTAACAATTGGATTAATGTTGAAATAAAATTAATACCATGAGGATTTATTAGGAATCTCGATAAGGATTCTTCTTAATTTTCGATATACGATACCCTTCAGATTTCAACCGCTGTAGGGTATTTTCATTTGGAATATGTTTAAAGGCTACGAGAACTAAGGTTTGAGATGGGAATATTCCAAAAAGAGTTAAGAAATCTCTGAACCGTTTTTTCCAATATATCTTTTTGAATGCTGGCTGACTCATTTGTGCCGGAATTTGATTGCTTCCAGGAAACCAAAAGTTTGGATTGATTTCTTTTACAGCGATCATCGGTAAATTTAATCCTGCAGCAAACTTTTCAAATTCTCGTTCCGAAACTTTATACACAAAGTTACCTACTGATTCATAGGATATTTTGTTTTTCCAGATTTTATCCATGATTCCTAGGGTAAGTTTCTGACAGATATTGCTGATCATCATAAGTAAAGGCATGCGACAGATTGGATCTTGTGGCTCCATGATGATTATTCCATCTTTACAAACTCGAATCATTTCGTACAATGCAGCATATGGTCTAGGAAAATGATGGTAACTTTCTTTGCAAAGAATATAATTAAAACGCTCATTGTTAAAATCCATTTTCTCCGCATTAACAATTGCAAATTCATGGATTAAACCATGCTCCTTCGAGATTTGAAGCATGCTTGGATCCAAATCACTAGCTGTAGTATGTTGAATACCTTGTTCTATTAAAAAGTTCGCATCATGTCCATAAGCATCTCCTAACGTTAACCAACTCTTATTTACATCTTCAATAAACGGTTTTAAGCTATTGAAAAATATCAGTTGTAACCAATGATTTATACTACCCTTATAATGTTTAAAATTGTTGATAACATTCAGTTTATCCTCAATATTCGGAAATTGAAGTTGATACCATTCTTTATGTCTATTATAGCTGGCATGCTGCAATTCGTCGTTTTCCGATGTCAATTGGAAACTAATTTGAGTTTTCTCGGTCATAAATGGTTTTCGAAACTTTAATATTAAGCTATTATGTTATTATAAATATAATTATTTTTCCGAATTACCGTATAAATTTAATGATTGGAATGCTATTTTTTATGTGGTTAAACATACGAATAGTACGTTGCAAATAAACATTACTTGCAGAATACCCTATGTGGACTAAATTTCCAAGGTAAAAAAAATAGGGCCGATTTATCATCGACCCTATTGTAGGATATTTATTCTTTTGGAAAACTAATGTGCACTCAAATTTTTCTTTTTCTCCTCATCGAAATTAGCTTCTAATTCTGCTAGTTTCTTTTTCCCATACGCTAGTCGTGTAATGACAACAAATAACACAGGAACGATAAATATAGCTAAGAATGTTGCAGCGGTCATCCCACCAAATACGGTCCAACCAATCGTCTGCCTAGAGATTGCTCCGGCACCGGTAGATAACATCAAAGGAATAATTCCTAATATGAAAGCTAACGATGTCATGATGATTGGACGTAAGCGAAGTTTTACGGCATCGATCGTGGCATCTAATAAATTCATACCTATATCCACCCGTTCCTTCGCAAACTCAACAATTAAAATAGCATTTTTCGCTGCTAAACCTATAATGGTTACTAATCCGATTTGAGCAAAAATATTATTATCTAAACTAGGGATAAAGATCAATGCTAATATTGCCCCAAATATTCCCAATGGAACAGATAATAATATGGAGAATGGAACAGACCAACTCTCATATAAGGATGCTAACAATAAAAATACAAATAGAATACATAGCGCAAAGATGATAATGGTTTGACTACCTGATTGTTTCTCTTGTAAGGAAATTCCCGAGAATTCGTAAGAATAGCCATCGGAGAGGGTTTCCGCAGCAACTTCCTCTAAAGCCTTGATTACATCTCCTGAAGAATATCCGGGCGCAGCTTCTCCTGATACCTGAATTGATCTAAAAATATTGAAGTGATTGACAATTGATGGATTGGTAATCAAATCATATTTAACCAAATTACTGATTGGCACAGGTTGACCTTGAACATTTTTAACATACAATTTATTAATATCTTCAATATGCATTCGGAAGCTTGTATCAGCTTGAGATACTACCCTGAAATTACGTCCGTATTTGGTGAAATCGTTCACATAACTACTACCCAAATACGAGGATATTGTACTATAAATCGTAGAAATTGGTACCCCCATTCTTTTCGCCATTTCACGATCCACATTTAATTTATAGTTTGGAGAATTGGTGTTAAACAGGGTATAAGCCATACCTATTTCTGGACGCAGGTTGGCCGCCATTAAAAAGTTGCGAACCACTCCTTCAAATACTTTAATATCTACGGTCTGTAAATCCTGAATCTCCATGGTAAATCCTCCTGATGATCCCAATCCTGGAATAGGAGGAGGGGTAGCTGCAATAACATTCGCCTTAGAATATCCTTTGTATTTACCCATGATAGCTCCTGTAATATCGGTTACCGTTTTACTTCGTTCGTCCCATGGTTTCAATGAAACGAATAAGGAAGCTCCATTTGGTTTCGAAGATCTATTCAATAAGTTCATACCATTTATGGCAGTCACATATTCAATTTCAGGGAAACTTTCCCGTAAATCATTGGATAGCTCATTCAACACCTCTTCTGTTCTGGCACTGGAAGCACCCTCTGGAAGATTGACCCCCATAAAAAATATACCGGCATCTTCACTAGGTATAAATCCAGTCTTTTTACTGGTAAACATGTAACCTGTACCAACGAAAATACAAACTAGAATGATCAATACTAGAGGCGCAGCTTTTATAGATTTTTTAACTCCCTTGGAATATTTGTATGTTACTTTTTCAAACCAAACATTAAATAAATAGAAAAACTTATTCAATCCTTTGGAATCTTTGGTTGTCGCAGATGGTTTCAACAATAAGGCACATAATGCTGGTGTCAAGGACAAGGCAATAAATGCGGATAGCATCACCGATACTGCAATGGTAATCGCAAATTGTTGATACAACTGACCTACCATGCCTGGAATGAAGCCTACCGGTACGAACACGGCCGCGAGTATTAATGCAATGGCAATTACTGGAGCCGTAATATCTTTCATGGCTCGCATAGTTGCTTCCTTCGCATCCATTTTATAATGGTCTATATAGTGCTGTACCGCCTCGACAACGACAATAGCATCATCCACCACAATACCTATGGCCAATACGAAAGCCAACATGGTTAAGTTATTGACCGAAAATCCAAATAATGTAAAGAATATGAATGTTCCGATAATGGATACAGGAATAGCCAAAATTGGGATTAATGTTGCTCTCCAGCTTTGTAAGAAAAAGAATACAACGATTGTTACCAAAATAAGTGCTTCCACTAAGGTATGAATTACCGAACTAATGGATGCATTTACCACTGAAACGGTTTCATAAGGAACAACATAATCTACTCCCTTAGGAAATGATTTCTTCAGTTCTTTCAACGCAGCATATACTCCTTCAGCTGTTTCAACGGCATTACTTCCTGGAGTTTGAGAAATCATCATACCTGAAGTGACATTTCCATTTACTTTCGTAGTAATACCATAATTAAATTGCCCCAATTCTACACGTGCTACATCTTTTAATAAGACAATAGATCCGTCCATATTGGTTTTTACCACGATATTTTCAAAATCATCAACTTCTTCTAAATCTGAATCTAGAATAATTGGGTATTCGAAAACCTGCGAATTTTCCTGTGGACGAGCTCCAACACTTCCTCCAGCCATCCTGGAGTTTTGCTCGTTAATTGCAGCACTGACATCGGAAGGGGTAAGGCCTAAGTTGGTTAACTTATTGGCATCCAACCAAACCCGCATAGCGAAGGGTTGTCCAAAAGCCTGTACATCTCCAACTCCTTTTACACGTAATAAGGCGTCTTTTAAAAATAAATTGACATAGTTTGCTAAAAAGTTTGCATTTCTTGAACCATCAGGCGAGCTTAACTGCACCATCATTAAGATATCTGTATTTACCTTTCTGGTAGTAACTCCTAAACGACGAACTGCCTCAGGAAGTACTGGTTCTGCGATACTTACCCGGTTTTGTACATCCAATGTCGCAATATCGATGTCTGTTCCCACTTCAAAAGTTACCGTGATTCGGGAACCTCCATCGGAAGTACTGTTAGAGTTCATGTATAACATACCTGGAGTACCATTGATCTGGCTCTCTATTGGGGTAGTAACTGTCTTTTCTACTGTTTGCGCATCTGCACCGGTATAATTCGCCATAACTGAAACGGTCGGCGGTGCTATATTTGGGTACTGACTCACAGGCAAGGTAGTGATGGATATTAATCCTATAATCACGATTAATATGGATATCACCATTGCCGTTACGGGTCTCTTTATAAAAACTTCTGAAATCATGCTTCTTAAAATTGTTTAGGTAATAGCATTTACATTTATTTAGATTGTGTTGGCTTTTCTACCACTTTGGATCCTTGTTTTAAAGTGGTTACGCCATCAACAACGATCTTGTCACCAGCTTTTAGCCCTTCACTAACCACCACACGATCTCCTAATTTTTGACCAAGTTTTACTTGTTTTAAATCAACTGTACTACTATCGCTTACGGTATATATATTAAAAGTCCCTAATTGCTCGAATATGGCACGGTATGGAATCACTAGCTCTTCATGACTGGAAGTGCTCTGCATATTTAAATTAAGATTCATTCCTGCACGAAGGGTATTGTTCGGGTTTTCAAATGTAGCTCTTACTTTCAAAGTACCCGTATTCGAATCTACAGCCCTATCCATGGTAGTCACTCTTCCTTGCGTACCGTAAGTTGATCCATCGGGTAAGGTTAAGTTAATTTCAGTCTTACTTTTTCCTGTTTGAAGATTTGAAAATTCTAAAATCTCCTTTTCGTTTATTTGAAATTCAATAGCAATTGGATTCGTCGAACTTATGCTATTTAATAAGGTGGAACCAGCTGAAACTAATGCCCCTTGACGCACTTGTGAAATACCGATGTTTCCCGAAAATGGAGCGATGATAGTTGAGCGTTGAAGATTGGTTCTTGCAGTAGTTAAATTTGCTTCCGCTGCCTGAACCTGTGCTTTTTGATTATTCACATCGGTATAGGCATAATCTAAGGTTTGTTTTGCAATAGCATCTTTATCGGCTAAGGTTTGATAGCGTTCTAGATCTTTTTCAGAGCGCGATAAATTCGCTTTAGCAATTTCCAAATTTGCTTTGGCTTGATCTACGGCTGCTGCATATCGAACTCGATCGATTTCATATAGCTTCTGACCTTTACTAACAAAGGCTCCGTCAGCCACATAAATGTTGGTGATATATCCTGTTACCTCCGCACGGATTTCTGTTTCTTGTAAGGGAACTACATTGGCAGGGTAGGTACGTGTGCCCGTTATCAATTCTTGTGCTACGGTAGCCATACTTACGGGTATTGCATTCGCTTGTTGTCCCGCAGCTCCTTGTTTAGTTGCTTCTTTATTTGCACAGGAGTATAAAAATAGACTGGAACTTAAAAATATAGTTGTTAAAATGCGGTTCGTGTTCATATGTTTGAGTTTCTGTATGGAGATTTGTTGTGTTTAGTTGCTTGTGTTTATCGTACCTAAGGCTTTCTGAATATCAAGTTTACTTGCTAAAACAGCATAAAGGGCATTCAAATAATTTAATTGACTCGTCTTTAAGTCTGTTTCGGCAGTCATCAATTCCAGGTATGTTTTTACCCCAGCATCGTATTGTAATTTTATGGTGTTATACACTTCCTCAGATAATGTCATATTTTCTTTTGCATTCTTCCATTCATTCGTATTCGCTCGATAAGAAGACATCGCTGCAGAATATTGTGCCCCAATTTGATTTTCTAAATTCTCTAAATCCATCGCAATACGATTCTCTTGTAATTCCGATTTTCTGATTTCTTGAAGTCGTTTCCCTCCTTGGAATATTGGAATAGATAAGCTTAATCCTATACTAGACTGCGGAAAATTATCCGTATATAAATCCCCAAATGCATTATTGCGATAATTCAATCCGTAGTTAGCAAAGGCACCAAGACGAGGCAGATAAGTCCATTTTTGATATTGCGTATTCAAACGCTGAATATGTTGTAAATTTTGCAATTGCTTGTATTCAACTCGATTGGCGTATTGTATCAATTCCGTGCTGTCCATCAAGACATTGGCCTCCATGTTCTGATCTATAAAGGATAAAGTTAATTGATCTGTCGGATTGATGCCCATCAATACTTTGAGATAATCATACTTGTATTTCCTCATCTCAAGTGCAGACTTTAATTGTGCTTGTGCATTGTTTAATGATATTTGTGCACGCTTATAATCTATTTTATCCACCAATCCCGTTTCATATCGCGCATTGGCTTCGGTATATTGTCTTTTCAATCGACCTATATTCTCATTGATAATTTTGATTTGTTCCTCACTCGTCAATATATCATAATATGCTTTACTCAC
>DAIQBS010000042.1:0-34427 GCA_036781025.1 Sphingobacterium sp.
AGCAATCAATAATTAAAATATTTTTTTCAATCAATCGGTTGCATGAAAAATATAATTTTTAAGTAACTCTGCACAGTTATTACAAAAGTCATTTCCAATATAAAAACAATATTTTTTAAAATTTTCTTTAGAAAATTACGTATTTTGTAACACTATCGCGATAATATATATATGATCACCGAAATACTCATTATTTTACTATTAATTATTCTTAATGGAATTCTTTCCGCATCCGAAATTGCCATTGTTTCCAGTAGAAAAGCAAGACTTAACGCAGCCGCTGAAAACAATAAAGGAGCAAGAACTGCTCTTGAATTAAAGGAAAATCCAAATAATTTCTTATCCACTGTACAAATTGGGATAACTTTAATAGGTATTCTAACGGGTTTCTTTTCAGGAGGTACCATTTCCTTATTTATTGCTGAGCAATTAAAAACCATTGCGTTCATCGCTCCATACAGCGAACAAATTTCTGTTATTCTCGTTGTGTTAATCATTACTTACCTTTCCTTAGTGGTGGGAGAATTAGTTCCAAAACGTATTGGAATGGCTATTCCTGAAAAATATGCCTCCTTAATTGCGGTTCCGATGTCTGTACTCAGCAAAATTGTAAAACCATTTGTGTGGTTACTGAGCATTTCTACTGATTTTATCGTTCGTCTCTTTCAAATTAAATCAAACGCAAATAGTGTGACGGAGGAAGAAATTAAGGCTTTGGTCGATGAAGGAGTTGATAGTGGGGTCATTGAACATTTTGAACACGATTTAGTGGATCGGGTATTAAGTTTGGGTGATAAGAAAGCCATTAATTTAATGGTTCATCGTGGAAAGATTACTTATTTAGATATTCAAAAACCTTTTGAAGAGTTAAAGAAAATCATCATGCAGGATGAACATACCGAATATCCTGTTTGTAATGGAAATTTTGATCATGTGATTGGATTAGTGCATGTGAAAACGTTATTTAGGGAATATTTGACAAACAAAGAGCCTGATTTAACTAAACTGATCAAGCCAATTCCTTTTGTGAACGAGAACACGTATGCCTATAATGTTTTACAATCATTAAAATCATCAAAAGTTACTCAAGCAGTTATTGTGGATGAATACGGTAGTACTCAGGGAATAATTACGGTAACGGATATCGTTGCTTCTTTGGTAGGTGGATTTGATTCTGCAGAAAATGAAGAGAAGAAAACCATCCGTAAACGTGAAGATGGCACCTTCGTTATTGACGGAAGTTATCAATTACAGGACTTTATCGAATTATTTAACTTATCACTTTCTGAAGATGATGAAGATGAAATTGGTAACCTAAGTACGGTAGCTGGGTTAGTATTCTTGTTATTAGATCATATTCCGGTAGAAGGAGATCGCGTTACCTTTAAGAATTTAGAGTTTGAGGTACTAGATATGGACGGCCACCGGATAGACAAGCTTATACTGAATACACTTAAGGATAGCGATGATCAGCCAGATAATATTGATTAACTTTTTTATTGTTTGTATTAATCGTCTATAGCTAGTTCATATAACTTTTTATAATCCTAAGTAGGTCCTGTTTACTTTGCAGACCACTCTGTCTCCACACTTGATTTCCTTCTTTATATAAGATTAATGTTGGGACACCTTGAACTTGAAATTTAGTGGCTATTACTTGGTTTTTATCCACATCAATTTTAATTACTTTCAATGAATCTCCCAATTCATCTTTCACTTCTTTAAGAATAGGTGCAAGAACCTGGCAAGGTCCACACCAGGAGGCTGTGAAATCAATTAATACAATATGGTTACTTTGAATTAACTCGTTAAATGTTGACATAAATTACAATTTTAATGATATGGAATACAAAGCTCTTCTAATTCTTCCATATTTCCTACAAACATATTAAGATCCACAGGACCATTGATACCTTTTACAGATCCTTTTTCCGAGAATTGCCAAATATTCCAATGTTTTTTAGGTCGTTCAACCCAAAAATTATAGTTGGCAATCCATAATGTATAATCTTCAAATTCTTTCTCTAAGAAATCTGCAAAATACTTATCTCCGGAATATAAAACAGGTTTTACCTGATAATGTTTTTCTACTTGATCCAACCACCTTTTTAATCCAATCTTTAAACTATCCATGGATTGATTTCTGGGCATCTCCTCAATGTCCAATACAGGAGGTAAATCACCTGCATCTAAGTCTACATTTTTGATGAAATTTTTTGCTTGCTTAATGGAATTTTCATTCGGTCTGAAATAATGATAAGCCCCTCTTAACTTATTTTTTTTCTTAATGGCTCTCCAATTTTCTGTATATTTTTTGTCTTTTCCCTCTTCCCCCATCGTCGCACGTACATAGATAAAGTCTATGGGAAATTCATCATTTATATGGAGTACTTCTTCCCATTGAATAGTCCCCTGATATTGTGATACATCAATTCCAAACAAATGATCATCATGACGTTTCATTAAATTGATGTTTCTAACATCATATTTATTTTGACCTTTTTCAATGATCTCTTCCTGATGAAACCATTGTTTCATCAAATATTTTATTCCGACTTGATGTTGCCAAGCAAAAAGGAATACAACAATCAGCAATGGTATGGAAATACTCCAAAACAACATTTTATTCTTCATCTGTTGATCTGGATTTACTTTTTTCTTGCCTGTTTTGCTGTTTTTTGACATATTGCGTGAAATTAGCTATTTCATTTTTTTTGACAAAACATTTTACAAATGATTGTTTACAACCCCAAAGATTGGTTAAGTAAAACCATATACCTTCATTCTTTTAAAATATTTAAAAGATTATTACCTTATTTAGGTGTTTCTATATTAATCTCTTGGGGGCTGGCTTTTTTGGAATTAGAATATTTAAAACTTTCCGATAAAAGTTGGTTAAAAAACATCACCATTGTGCACAGCCTATTGGGGTTCGTTTTATCCTTACTGTTAGTTTTTAGAACGAACACGGCTTACGACAGGTGGTGGGAAGCTCGAAAACAATGGGGAGCATTAACCAATTCGAGTCGCATAATAGCCATGAAAATGAATGCTTTTCTAGATGTGGATGATAAGGTAAATCGCAGTTTCTACAGAAAGTCAATTGCGCTATTTGCAGAAACCTTGTTTAATTACCTTCGCTCGGATTATACCAAGTTTATGTTGGATGAGGCAGAGCATCCAGAATTGAAAGATTTGGACGATAAAAAACACGGACCTAACCAGGTTGCTTCTTTAATCATGAAAAAAACCAATCTGCTGTATGTTCAAGGAAAATTGTTACCAGAACAATTCTTGATTATCAATAAAGAATTAACGGCACTAACTGAAATAACAGGTGCATGCGAAAGAATCAAAAACACGCCAATTCCTTTAGGATATAGCGCATTTATAAAAACATTTATCATCGCTTATACAGCCACCTTACCTATTGGATATGTTTTTTCTATGGGATATTTTGTGATAGCTGCAGTACCTTTTATTTTTTACGTATTAGCGGCATTAGAAATGATTGGAGAATCTATCGAAGATCCTTTTGGAACAGATTCAGATGATTTGCCAATAGATAAGATTTCATCAAATATCAAAAAGCATTGTAATGAAATATTGCTTCCGTAATATTAAATAATAACAAAATTTATTAAGGTCTTCCAAATTCTAATAGAGAGAGAATAAGTCGTTTACACCTAATAATTTTCTTGAGGTAAATCCTTCCGCATATTTGACTTGAATCGCTCTGCCAAATTCCTGGGCACGAGCTTTAGTAGATTGCATGAAGTCTGGATTGGAGATATAGGTTTTTGGTTCATCGTCTTTTTCAGGCACATTAAACTGGGAAGTATAAGCTAAAATTGACTGTTCTTTGATATCCCAATAATCCGTGATATCAACTAATATGTCGGGTTCTATAAATTTATCTTGTATGAGTTGCAATTGTAATCTTGGACGAAATGCTTCCTGTTCCTCATCATTCAGTCTGGTGGAAACTCTTCTTAATCCCGCTAAGAATAAAGCATCGTTTACCAGTTGACTTGCACGACCATGGTCAGGATGACGATCGTTTAAAGCATTTGTAATTACAATCTCCGGTTTATACTTGCGAATGGATTGAATAATAACGAGCTGGCTTTCCTCATTATTTTGAAAAAATCCATCCTTAAGTTTTAGGTTCTCCCGAACGCTAACACCTAAAATTTCAGCTGCTTTCTGTGCTTCTTGATGTCTTGTTTCTTTCGTTCCCCTGGTCCCTAGTTCTCCTTGTGTTAAATCTATTATTCCAACGCTCTTACCTTCAGCCACATATTTTGCTATTACCCCACCAGCTCCCAACTCTGCATCATCAGGATGAACTGTCATAACTAATAAATCTAACTTCATTTGTTTCTCATTTCTTCAAAAGTACTAATTTAGATGGCTAAACATGTACTAATAGGAGTTCTTCTATACGATTGTGGATTTTCTTTGACATAGGGCTTGTCAAACTGTAGAAATAGTCTACTACTTCCCCATTTCTATTCACTAAATACTTGTGAAAATTCCATAATGGACTAGAATCAACTTGACCATTTAAATTTACATCAGATAAATAACGATATAGGGGATCTTGGTATTGACCAATGACATGGATACGTTTAAAAACAGGAAAACTCACTTGTTGACCAATTCTACAGAAAGTTTCTAAGGTTCTGCCTGTTAGCGGTTCTTGTTCTTTAAAATCATTAGAGGGAAAAGCTAGAATTTCAAAACCTTGATCTTTATATTTTCTGTATAAAGCTTCTAAGGTCTTAAATTGTTTCTTGAAAAAACATTTACTGGCAGTATTGACGATAAGTAACACCTTCCCTTCGAAATCTTTCAATGATTTTTTTTGCCCATTAAATTCCAAGGCTGAGTAATCATAAACAGTCATTTCCATAAATTAAGAGAGCATTAAGGGTTTGCAACTGGTCTCATACGCTCATATTCACGTATGATATTTTCTATTTCGTATTCTTCTTGAGGATCATACGTACTTTTCAAATCATGACCGAATATTTTGGCCACTCCTTGAAAAACAAATGCCGATATATTTCCCTTCAAATCTTTGACTAATTCATAACTAGTACTACCGGTTTGACGTTCAATTAATTTGATTAATATTTTCCCCTGCGATATACTCAAATTTTTAACTTCTGAAGTTATTTTATCTTTTATCTCACGTTCACATTCCTTTATTAACCGCTTTTCTTCTCGTCTTGAATTTGCTAAGGCTAAATCACGATCTAATTGATCATATCGACGTTGTGCATAAATCGCATAAGGTAAGACCCGAATTACATTGCGTTTTAAACGTAGATATTTCTGTCTTTCTTCTTCCGTTTTGAACCTTCTTATCGCGGTGATAACGATCTCTTCAATAGCAAACCAAGGAACTACTTCACCATTGTCTAATGTGGTCGTTGCGTAATGCGTTACCACCTCTGGCTTTCCCCCTCCATACTGAGGTTTAGTCAATGCTTGGCTCTGACTTTTTAAAGGAATTAAAAAGGTTATAAACAGCAAGAAAAACAAGGTTCTTTTAGACGCACACATCTTCAAATTATTATGTCCTTAGCGTTAATAATTAAAATTAATTGTATATTTATGTTTTAATAAAAGTACTAAAAATATAGATTATTTATCCGATAAAATTAGTAAATAATTTTAAAAACATTGTCATTATCAGGAAGTTTTATGGAAGAATATGTGATTGATATAGAGGCTGAAAATAAAGAAATCCGTAAAAGATATCGCGCATTACTTAGAGCATGTAAACCTACTTTACAAAAAGGAGATAAACAGCAAATAAGAATGGCTTTTGACTTAGCGCTTGAAAGCCATAAAGATATGCGTCGCAAATCTGGGGAACCATATATCTACCATCCTATTGCAGTTGCTCAAATTGCGGCCGAAGAAATCGGTTTAGGTACGACTTCCATCGTCTGTGCTTTATTACACGATGTAGTTGAAGATACTAGTATTACCTTACAGGATATTGAAGAACAATTTGGTAAAAAAGTGGTCCGAATTATTGATGGTTTAACCAAGATATCCGGTATTTTTGACCCAAATAGTTCCATGCAAGCGGAAAATTTCCGCAAAATGTTACTCACCTTAGCGGATGACGTACGCGTCATACTCATTAAACTTGCTGATCGATTGCATAATATGCGTACCATGGAATTTATGGCACGTCATAAACAATTGAAAATTGCTTCGGAAACGAGTTACTTATACGCCCCTCTCGCCCATCGTTTAGGTTTGTATGCGATTAAATCCGAGTTGGAAGATTTGTCGATGAAATTCACAGATCCCGATACGTATAAATTTATAGCCAAGAAACTGAATGAGAAAAAGGCCGAACGTGAACGATTTATTGCAGATTTCATTAGTCCCGTAAACGAGATTTTAGCAGAAGAAGGCATTCATGCTTCTATTTTTGGAAGACCTAAGTCTATACATTCCATTTGGAATAAAATGCGGAAGAAATCCATTCCATTCGAAGAAGTGTATGACTTGTTTGCTATTCGAATCATCATTGATACGGAAGACGAAAAAGAAAAAACAGAATGTTGGAAAGTGTATTCCATTGTTACTGATTTGTATAGACCTAATCCTGACCGTTTGAGAGACTGGATTTCCTCTCCTAAGGCGAATGGGTATGAATCTTTGCACACCACTGTAATGGGTCCTAAAGGACAATGGGTTGAGGTTCAAATCAGAACTCGTCGAATGAATGAAATTGCAGAAAAAGGTTTTGCAGCCCACTGGAAATACAAAGAATCAAATTCGGATAACGGTTTGGATCAATGGATTCAAAAGGTTAGAGACATTTTGAATAATCCGGAACCCAATGCATTGGATTTCATTGATGATTTCAAAATGAATTTGTTTTCTGATGAGATTTTCATTTTTACCCCAAAGGGAACTTTAGTTCAGTTGCCAAATGGTGCAACGGCATTAGACTTCGCGTTTGAAATTCATACAGACATTGGAGCTACCTGTATTGGTGCAAAAGTAAACCATAAATTAGTACCACTTAGTCATGAATTGCAAAATGGTGATCAGGTAGAAATCATCACCTCCAGTAAACAGTCTCCGAAGGAAGATTGGTTAAATTTCGTGGTCACTGCTAAAGCGAAATCTAAAATTAAATCTTCTTTAAAAGAAGAAAAAAGACGCGTTGCTGAAGATGGTAAAGAAATTTTAGAACGTAAGTTAAAATCTCTAAAAATCACATACAACACGGATAACATTAATAAAATAGCCAACTATTTTAAATTTCCTTCTTCCCAAGAGCTGTTTTACAATGTAGCAAAGGGAACAATTGATATCCGTAATTTGAGGGAATTTGTTGCCAATGAGCGTTCAGAGGATGCGAGCCAAAATCAATTTCAATCTCATATTTCAGGCTTAGTGGAGAAAATCAATAAGAAGGATGATACCATCCTGATTGGAGATGATTATCAGAAAGTCGATTATACATTGGCTCCTTGTTGTAATCCCATTCCTGGAGATGATATTTTTGGATTCTTAACGGTGAACGATGGAATCAAAATTCATAGAACCAGTTGTCCTAATGCTTCTAAGTTAATGGCAAATTATGGGTACAGAATATTAAAAGCCAAATGGGCCTCTTTACATAACTCCCTGGCCTTCTTGACTGGACTTCGTATCGTAGGAATCGATGATGTAGGTTTAGTAAACAAAATTACCACTGTTATTTCACAAGAGTTTCATGTCAATATTCGGTCGCTATCCATATCGAGTAATGAAGGTATTTTCGAAGGGGATATCATGGTATTTGTGAATGATACGGATCAATTGGAGAACCTCATTAAACATTTAAAAAATATCAACGGAATTACTGGCGTTAGCCGATACGAATCGGAGAATTAATTATTACACGCTATCAACATAATTACTAGCGAATACCGTTGTTATTTGCTAAATTTGACCTTTAAAAAATTAGAAATCAAATGAGACAGGGCGAAAATTACGAAACTGTTAAAAAGATTTTTGAAGCATATCTCGAAAACAAGAATCTAAGAAAAACTCCTGAGCGTTATGCAATATTGGAAGAAATATATTCACGATCTGACCATTTTGATGTGGAATCATTGTATATCCACATGAAAAATAAAAAGTATCGTGTAAGCCGTGCTACAGTTTATAACACCTTAGAACTTTTAGTGTCTTGCGACTTGGTGACCAAACACCAATTTGGAAGAAACATGGCACAGTTTGAAAAATCCTATGGCTATAAACAACATGATCACGTAATTTGTATTGAATGCAATAAAGTGGTGGAATTTTGCGACCCTCGCATTCATCAAATTCAATCTATGATTGGTGATCTTTTAAATTTCGACATCAAACACCACTCCCTAAATCTTTACGGTATTTGTGCTGATTGTAGAAAAAGTAAAGTCCCTCAAGAGCATGCTTCAAAAGAAGCAATAATTTCAAATTAAATTAACATTCGTAAAAATATTACATACCTTTGTTCGGAAAAAGTCATACTATAACACTTTTTCCGAATTGCTTTTTTATTCGTTAATAAGAAATAATTAATTAAACACACATAATTCAATAAATACTATGCAAGTTGATGTGCTTCTGGGTTTGCAATGGGGTGATGAAGGTAAAGGAAAAATCGTAGATGTATTTTGTCCAAAATATGATTTAATTGCTCGCTTCCAAGGTGGGCCAAATGCTGGACACACACTAGAGTTTGATAACAAGAAATTTGTCTTAAACACGATTCCTTCTGGAATTTTCAATGAAGATACTTTAAACCTAATAGGTAATGGTGTCGTAATTGACCCAATCATCTTAAAAAGAGAATTAGACAACTTAAAAGCTGCTGGATTTGATCCAGTAGGTAAAGGAAAGTTAGTTTTAGCGCGTAAAGCACATCTAATATTACCAACTCATCAATTATTGGATGCAGCATCTGAATCCAATATGGGAGCTGGTAAAATTGGCTCTACTTTGAAAGGTATAGGCCCTACCTATATGGATAAAACAGGAAGAAATGGTCTTCGTGTTGGAGATACTACCCTTTCTGATTTTCAAGAGCGCTATGAAAAACTAAAACAAAAACATATCTCCATGCTTTCGCATTATGGAGAAATCCCTGATTTTAAAGAAAAAGAAGAAGCTTTCTTAGCAGCTATTGAGTTCTTAAAAACCATTCCTCACGTTGATTCTGAGCATTTGGTAAATCAATACTTAAAAGAAGGAAAACGTGTACTTGCAGAAGGAGCTCAAGGAACTTTATTGGATGTGGATTTTGGTTCTTATCCATTTGTTACTTCATCCAATACCACTACTGCAGGAGCTTGTACCGGTTTAGGAATTGCTCCTAATAAAATTGGACAGGTATATGGTATTTTCAAAGCTTATGCAACTCGCGTAGGTGGCGGTCCATTCCCAACAGAATTAGATAATGAAGTAGGCGAAAAATTACGTCAGTTAGGCCATGAATTCGGTGCTACTACAGGACGTGCTCGTCGTACCGGTTGGATTGATCTTCCTGCATTAAAATATGCAATCATGATTAATGGTGTAACGGAATTAATTATGATGAAAGCTGATGTGTTAGATACGTTCGAAAAAATATATGCATGTACTCATTATAATTACTTAGGTGAAACTATTGATTATATGCCTTACGAAATCATTACCAATAAACCAGAGCCAGTACTTAAAGAAATTGAAGGATGGAATCAGGATTTAACTGGTATTCGTAGCCAAGATGAAATTCCTCAAGCATTAGCAAATTATATTGCTTTTCTTGAACAAGAGTTGAATGTGCCTATTAAGTATCTTTCTGTAGGACCAGATCGTACCCAAACTATTGCATTATAATAACGCATGGCCAAAGCCATTTTTGAAACGAATACCAAACAATTTTTAGCTAAAAGCCTGCAATGGTCTAAAAGCTATCAACAAGTTTGTTTGTTTCAATCGAATGGTTTTCAAGATCAATATTCAACTATACATAGCCTGATGGCTATAGGTGCAAAAGATGAATTCTCGGCTCATACAGGTCAAGCATTTACTGCATTAGAAGAATTTAAATCCCGACATAAAGGAAGCTTTATGCCGGGATTTTTTAGTTATGAACTAAAAAATGAGCTCGAATCGCTTGATTCAAAAGAGCAAAATATTCTGGAATTCCCAGATGTGTATTTCTTCATTCCACAGATTAGCATTTTATTTTTTGAAGAATCCATTGAAATATCAGCAGAGGAAGATCCAGAACTTCTATTTCAATTGATCAATCAAACAGAAGAAATTAAGCTTACAGAAGATTTTCAAATTCAAATTCAACCTAAAATGGTGAAGGAAGAATATTTGAAAGCATTTCAGGGAATGATTGACCATATTCAACGAGGAGATATTTATGAGGCCAATTTATGTCAGGAATTTTTTGATGATCAAGCGAAGATTGAACATCCAGAACAACTATATATCAAATTAAACAGCCTTTCTCCCACTCCATTTGCCAGTTTTTTTAAAATCAACCAACATTACATCATCAGTGCTTCACCCGAAAGGTTCCTAGCAAAACGTGGAAATACCCTTATTTCCCAACCCATAAAAGGAACTGCCCCAAGAGGATTATCCCCGGAAGAAGATCAGCAATTTAAAAACAATTTAAAATCCAATCCTAAGGAGATCGCTGAGAACGTCATGATTGTGGATTTGGTCCGAAATGATTTAACCCGAAGTGCAGTCCCTGGAACTGTACAGGTGACGGAGAAATTAGGATTGTATAGTTTTAAACATGTGCATCAATTAATATCAACAATCACCTGCGATAAAGACCCGCAAATAACTGATGTTCAATCCATCATGAATACCTTTCCACCAGGTTCTATGACTGGAGCGCCCAAATTGTCTGCCATGAAAATTTGCGATCAATTGGAAAAATCCAGACGAGGTATTTATTCAGGTAGCATTGGATATTTTGATGAAAATGGTGATTTTGATTTCAATGTCGTCATTAGAACCATCCTGTATAATCAATCCAAAAGCTACCTTTCTTTCCATACTGGAGGCGCCATTACCATCGATGCCAATGCAGAATCCGAATACCAGGAATGCTTGACCAAAGCCAGTGCTATCTTAAAGGCTTTAAACCAATCCATTAAGTAAATTCCCACCTTTTTGAATTTTTCTTAATTATTTTTTCAATAAAATCACTTAATCATTAACATTTTACTATTTTTGTCAGCAATTATAAGGCTATGGGTTTCTGACAGTGGAACCACAAACTAGTTAATATTTTTTTATAAAATTTTAATGGGAAGACATATATTAAAAAGAGAACAAGCCATTACGTTTGTTAAGGAAACTTTTGCAAATGGCTTAAAGAAAGTATTGAATTTAACTCCAGTTTCTTCACCTATCGTGGTTTTGGACGGCACAGGCATCAATGATGATTTAAATGGCATTGAAAGACCTGTATCCTTCCCTATTAAATCTTTAAATGATCAACGTGCAGTTGTTGTACATTCATTAGCAAAATGGAAAAGAATTCGTCTTAAAGAGCTAGAAATGGAAGCGGGCGAAGGAATTTTGACCGATATGCGTGCTTTGAGACCAGATGAAGATTATTCTCCTATTCATTCCATTTATGTAGATCAATGGGATTGGGAAAAAGCAATAGATTCCAGCGATCGCAATTTAACTTTCCTTAAAAAAACCGTAGAAGACATTTACCAGGTTATATACCAAACGGAAAAAGCAGTTTCCGAAAAATATCCTGAAATAAACGCCATATTACCTCAAGACATTCATTTTGTTTCTTCAGAGGAACTTCTTCTTACTTATCCTACATTTACCCCTAAAGAGCGTGAAAATGCAATTGCTAAGGAATATGGTGCTGTATTTATATACGGAATAGGTGGAAGTCTATCGAATGGAGAGCCTCATGATGGTCGTGCAGCGGATTACGATGATTGGAGTACGAATAATGAACGTGGATATCGTGGTTTAAATGGTGATATATTGGTTTGGAACCCAATTTTGGGTACAGCATTCGAATTATCGTCCATGGGTATTCGGGTAGACAAGAAAGCGTTAATGACGCAGCTAGAAATCCGGAATAGCTTAGACAGGCAACAATTAACTTTCCACCAATTATTATTAGGTGATCAATTACCGGAATCCATTGGCGGTGGTATTGGACAATCAAGAATCTGTATGTTTATGTTAAAATTACAGCATATTGGTGAAGTCCAAGTGAGTATCTGGGATCCTAGTAAAAAAGAATCACTATTAGCTAAAGGCGTAGAACTTCTTTAATAAGTTCTTATAATACAAAAAATAGTACTAATATTTTTAGTAATTAAAGATATTAGTACTATTTTTGTTTAATGAAGAAGACGGAATTTGCTATAGTAGATATTGAAACCACAGGTTCTTATGCCGCTGCCAATGGTATTACAGAGATTGCTATTATAGTATCTGATGGAGAACAGGTAATCGAAACTTTTAGTTCTTTAATTAATCCCCAGCAGTCTGTTCCATTTCATATTCAAGCATTAACAGGAATTACTGATGAAATGCTTCTTCCCGCTCCCACCTTCAGCGAGTTAGCTTCCAAAATTTATGATTTACTACATGGGCGTATCTTTATCGCTCATAATGTTCATTTTGATTATTCCTTTATTGAAGCCTCTTTAAAAAAAGAAGGTTTTGATTGGAAAGCTCCTAAGTTATGTACCGTTCGTTTATCCAGAAAAATCTTTAAGAATTTACCTTCATATAGTCTTGGAAAACTATGTCAATCATTAGGGATAACTATTTACAATAGGCACAGAGCTCTTGGAGATGCTGAGGCAACCTTTATTTTATTTAAAATGTTGCTAGAAGCGGATTCCGAAGATATTATATCAAAGGCTAGTTTAGCAAAATCCAAAGATCAACGCTTACCTACCCACCTCCCGAATGAGGTATTTGAATCGCTGCCACAAACAGCAGGAATATATTTATTTAAAAATTCCCAAGATAAAATCATATATGTCGGTAAAGCAATCAATTTAAAAAAGCGGGTAATCAGTCATTTTACTGGCAATAATAGCAGTTTACGTCGACAGCAATTCATTAATGAAATTAGGCACATCGAATTTAAAGAGTCAGGCACAGAATTGATGGCTTTATTAATGGAATGTGATTATATCAAGAGATTATGGCCCAAATATAATCGAGCTTTAAAAAAATACGATCCAAAGTATGGATTATGGTGTTATGAAGATCAAAATGGTTATTTAAGGCTTTCCATAGGACAAATTCGAAAAAATACACAACCTGTATTTTACTTCAATTCCGTATTAGAATCGACTCAATTTCTTCATAAATTAATTCAAGATTATCAACTGACTATAGGACTTTGTCAATTTTTCAATCCAACTGCAATACCACTTATTGACCGTATCCAAACAAAAAATCTAGAATTACCAGATCAAGAGGTTTATAATAAGCGCGTAAATGAGGCAATAAACAACTTGGATAATCAGCAAAAAACATTTGTTATTGTTGATAAAGGTAGGATTGAAACTGAAAATAGTTTTGTCTATTTTAAACAAAATAAACTTCACGCTATCGGATTTTTCGATCAGGAACTCAGTTTTACGCATATAGAAGAAATAATTACACAGGAGCAACTGGTTTTTAGTAATTATTATATGAATAATTTGGCGCTTCAATTTGCCAAATCATCTCCCTCCAAAACGCATATCATACAAGGTAATTGGTTAGAATAAGCTTAATTGAATATCTGTGAATTTTTCTTCAGAAGGATCATTAAAATTGGATATCGTTAATCCTAACAATCGCACGGATCTATCTTGCCAATTAAATTGTTCAAATAATTCTCTTGCGGAAGCCTGCAAGGCAGGTGATCCTCTCAACTTTTCAGTATAGGTCTTACTCTTGCTACTGATACTGAAATCTGAGAATTTCACCTTCAGCGTAACCGTTCTTCCCCAACTTTCAGATTTTTCCATGCGTTCGCTTAACCTATCACTTAATTTCAATAATTCAACAAGTAAATCATCAGATTGATTTAAATCATTTTCAAAGGTATCCTCAATACCTATAGATTTACGAATACGATTAGGTTTTACAGGTCTTTCATCAATTCCTCGAACCATTTGATGAAAAAATCGCCCTGATTTTCCAAAGCGCTGTTTCAACGTTTCTTCCGGAAAACGCTTAAGATCTGCACCTGTAAAAATCCCCATTCCCTTCATTTTCTCTGCAGTCACTTTTCCAACACCAAAAAACCGTTCAATAGGTAGTGACTCCAAAAATTGTATAATTTTGGAAGGTCCAATGAAGGTCAAGCCATTGGGCTTTTGGATATCAGAAGCAATCTTGGCGACAAATTTATTTACTGAAATTCCCGCAGAAGCGGTAAGATTCAATTCCGATTGAATGGCATCTTTTATCTGCTTTGCAATTTCCAAAGCCGAACCAATCTTCAACTTATCTTCCGTAACATCCAAATAGGCTTCATCAAGAGATAAGGGTTCAATCAGGTCTGTATATCTCCGAAAGATAGACCTGATTTGATTGGAAACCTCTTTGTAAACTTCAAATCGAGGTCTAGTAAAAATCAATTCAGGACATAATTTTAAAGCCATCCTTGAAGACATGGCAGATTTTACACCAAACTTTCTAGCTTCATAACTTGCCGTTGCGACCACTCCTCGCCCATCAGGCGATCCTCCAACAGCTAACGCTTTTCCTCTAAACTCAGGAAAATCTCGTTGCTCTACAGAAGCATAGAAGGCATCCATATCAATATGAATGATTTTTCGCATAAACAAAGTTATTGTTTTCTTGTTTAATCAATAGGTATTTAGATATGCAATTGAGCTATATGACTCGTAGATGAACATCCTACCATAGCCTTATTCCTTTAGCTCATGAAATATCATTATCTTTACGCCCAAAATATACATAAATAAGAAAAATGAGTAAAGTAAATGTTGGTTTAGTTCAAATGTCTTGTGTAAAAGATAAACAAGCGAACCTAACTAAAGCTATTGAGAAAGTTCGTGAAGCCGCTGCTAAAGGTGCTCAAATTGTTTGTTTACAAGAATTGTTTACATCCCTTTATTTTTGTGATGTAGAAGATTATGATAATTTCGATTTGGCCGAAGCAATCCCAGGCCCATCTACTGATGCTTTATCAGCAGTTGCAAAAGAATTAGGTGTCGTAATTATTGCTTCTTTATTTGAAAAACGTACTCAGGGACTTTACCATAACACGACCGCTGTTATAGATGCTGACGGATCCTATCTAGGTAAATACCGTAAAATGCATATTCCTGATGACCCCGCTTTTTATGAAAAATTCTATTTCACCCCTGGTGATTTAGGCTATAAAGTATTTAAAACTCAATTTGGTACCATAGGTATATTAATATGTTGGGATCAGTGGTATCCAGAAGCTTCCAGAATAACCGCTTTAATGGGTGCTGAAATATTGTTTTACCCTACGGCTATCGGATGGGCAACTGACCAAGATGAAGAAACCAATACCGATCAATACAATGCTTGGCAAACCATACAACGTTCCCATGCTGTTGCTAATGGCGTGCCGGTTGTTTCCGTTAATCGTGTTGGGTTTGAACAAGATGGAGCTATGAAATTCTGGGGAGGTAGCTTTGTCGCTAACCCTCAAGGTAAATTGTTATACCTCGCTTCTCATGACCAAGAAGAAGTGGAAGTAGTCGAATTGGATTTAAATCAATCGGATTATTTCCGTAAACATTGGCCATTTTTAAGAGATCGTAGAATTGAGACGTATGGTCCAATAACCAAAAGATTTATTGACGAAGATTAATTGCTGATTATTTATTTACATTTATCATTATTGCAACGATAGTCCTTCCTATTTATATTTTCAAATGAATAATTCTGTTAATTCAACACGCTATAATTTTCATGATACTCCTAAAGCGTTAGGCTTTAGGTTTCCCGCTGAATGGGAAAAACAAGAAGCTTTATGGTTAAGCTGGCCACATAAGGAAGCATCCTGGCCAGGTAAGCTGGAAAGTATCTTCGAACCATACGCCAAATTTATTCAACTAGTTGCGGAAGATCAAAAAGTACGCATCAATGTAGCCGATGAAGCGATGAAATCCTTTGCGCTTCGCTATATTGAACAAGCTGGTGCAAAATTAGAGAATATCAGTTTCCATTTTAACCCAACCAACGATGCCTGGTGTAGAGATCATGGCCCTGCATTTTTAATCAATGAAGAGTCTAAGGAAAAAGCTATTGTAGACTGGGGATATAACGCCTGGGGAGGAAAATACCCTCCTTTTGACTTAGATGATGTTGTTCCTACTCGCATTGCTCAAGAATTTAACTTAAAATTATTTACTCCTCCTATCGTTATGGAAGGTGGATCGGTTGAATTTAATGGGAAAGGAACAGTTCTTACCACAACGGCATGTTTATTAAATGAAAATAGAAATCCTCATTTATCCAAAGAAGAAATAGAAGGATACTTAAGGGATTATTATGGACAAGAACAGGTTTTATGGTTAGGTGATGGTATTATTGGTGATGATACGGATGGACATATTGACGACATCACCCGATTTGTTGCTGAAGATACTGTCCTAACCGTAGTGGAGGAAGATCCAAACGATGAAAATTACCCCATCTTACAAGAGAATTTAGAAACGTTAAAATCGTTTCGATTACTTGATGGTCGCGCACTGAACATCATTGAACTTCCAATGCCTAAGCCTGTAATTTTTGAGGATCAGCAATTACCTGCCTCCTATGCAAATTTCTATATTGCCAATAAAGTGGTAATTGTACCGACATTCCAAGATCCAAAAGATGAACAAGCACTCGCTATCATTCAATCTTGTTTTCCTGATCGCAAAGTAATAGGAATTAATTCTGTGGATATTATTTGGGGATTAGGAAGTTTCCATTGTTTAAGTCAACAAGAACCTAGCATATAATCTTTAACGCATGAAAACTATCATCAGACTTTTTATTTTAGGTATCATCTTATCAGGGGTTCATTTAAACACACAAGCACAAGAACGTGATGACCGTGCTACTATTTTGAACTTCAAAGGAATCCAATTTAAATCTAAAGATTCCCTATTCTATACGAACTTTCGTTTTCGTATGCAAAACCGATTAGGTTTTTCAAATGTGATTAATGGTGAAGATGATGGGAATTTTGATGCGCGCATTCGCCGTTTAAGAATGCGCATGGATGGATATATTTATACTCCAAAAATATCCTATTCGGTACAATTAGCCTTCTCTCGTTCCGATCAGGATTATGATGACACAGGAATTCCCAATATCGTTCGTGACGCTGTGATGTTTTACAATTTTAACGATGACTTTTACATCTCTTTTGGTCAAAACAAATTACCTGGAAACCGTCAACGGGTAAACTCTTCGGGTTCTCTACAATTTGCTGACCGTTCCTTGGTAAATAGTAATTTTACGATAGACCGTGACTTTGGTGTCTCATTAAACTATAGTAAGGAAGTTGGTTCTGTTGCTTTTTCTGCAAAAGCTGCCGTGACCACAGGGGAAGGAAGGCCTGCCAATTCTACAGATGATGGATTAGCCTATACAGGAAGAGTAGAGTTTTTACCTTTTGGAAAATTCACCAACGACAATGATTATTCAGAAGGTGATTTGGAACGTGAAGAAACTCCGAAATTATCTATAGGTGCTGGTTATAGTTACAACGATCGGACAACCCGCGAAGGTGGTCAAACCGGCAAATATGTCCTTAATCCTTTTACACTTAAAACAAGTTATGCAGATGCTATTTTTAAATATATGGGCTTTGCATATCAGGTGGAATACATGCGTCGTGATGTAGATAACCCCTTAAATATGACCGATGAAGATGATCCAACCGAAACAGTGGCCTATAAAGGTTGGGGTATTAATCAACAAACCTCTTATTTGTTAAATAAAGGTTATGAAATTGCCGCAAGATACACTTTGGTTCAGCCTCATCAAGATATTAAATTTTTCGAGAGACAAACTGAAGTAATGGAACTTGGCCTTACTAAATATATGAAGGCGCATCGATTGAAATTTCAATTAAATGGAAATTATACGTTTAAAGATGGAGATTTCAAAAATAATAACCAACGTAGCTCTTGGGGTGGTACATTCCAAGTGGAATTGGGGATATAATAAGGAGGTTTTTTCTATTTAGAATAGAAAGCGTTTCAAATGTGAAATATTTGAAACGCTTTTTTTATTAATAACTATTCTATAATTTAATCTCAATTTTAGAATTTAAATCATTTTCAATACCTAAAATACGAAAGAACTAGTTATTCATACTTTCCATAGTTGGAATTCAACCATACTCCAATCAACCTATTCTCTTACATTTTTAACAATTTAAAACAGTGGATTTTTTTTAAAGATATCTAAGGTTTATCCCCCTCTCACCCGCATCTCCTTCGGATCTCCATCGGACATTGAATGGATTTTATACGAAAAACTCCGACCCATATCCGCATGAGATCCATCCTAAATCCCTACATACATAATATCAATCCATAAGATTACCCTATGCAATTCATCTAATTATTGCATCTTGGAAATAAGAATGCTTATCTTTAAAACTTTAAGAAACACATGAAATATTACATCATAGCAGGAGAAACATCAGGCGATTTGCATGGCGCAAACCTCATTAAGGCTTTAAAAAAAGAAGACCCTACGGCGACTTTTAAGATTGTTGGTGGAGACGAAATGCAAAAAGCCGCTGATGAAACTGCATTAATACACACTTCTGAAATGGCATTTATGGGATTTATAGAAGTCCTCATGAATTTGCGAAGCATAGCTAAGAACTTAAAAAAAGTCAAAGAAGATATTAGCAAAGAACAACCTGACACCTTAATTTTAATTGATTTTCCAGGCTTCAACCTCAAGGTAGCAGCATTTGCCAAAAAATTAGGTATTAAAGTATGTTATTACATCTCTCCAAAAATTTGGGCATGGAATCAGAAAAGAGTCTATAAAATCAAAAAATTGGTCGATCATATGTTTTGTATCTTACCATTTGAAGTTTCATTTTACAAGCAATTCCATTACCATGTTGATTATGTAGGCAATCCATTATTAGATGCAATTTCACAATATCAACCCAACCCAAATTTCAAAGAAGATAATCAATTAAATAACCATCCGATAATCGCATTATTACCAGGTAGTCGAAAAATGGAAATAGCACATATATTACCTGAAATGGTGAAGTTGCATAATTTCTTTCCATTACATCAATTGATTATTGCGGGTGCACCAAATTTTGAACTGAGTTTCTACGAACAATACTATGGTGATTATCCAATTAAAGTGGTGTTCAATCAAACTTATGATTTATTAACCAATGCCGATGCCGCTGTAGTCGCAAGTGGAACGGCTACGTTAGAAACAGCTTTATTCAAGGTACCTCAGGTCGTAGTTTATAAAGCCAATCCAATATCCGTTTATATAGCACGACAAGTCATCAAAGTACGATTTATCTCGTTGGTAAATCTTATCAACGATTACTTATCAGTCATTGAATTAATTCAAGATGATTGCAATGCAAGAGCTATAGCTGATGAGGTAGGAAAACTATTGACGAATCCTGAACACCGTGCAAGTGTGTTGGAAAACTACGATGACTTAATGGAGAAAATGGGAACTCCTGGCGCTTCAGAAAAAACAGCACATTTAATAAAAAACTACTTAAGCCCTGAAAACTAAACCTTTTTAAGAGAAAATTGTCTTATATAATCAAGTAATAAAGTTTTTATGAAAATAGTATTTAGCATTGCACTCCTATTAACCAGTTTAGTGGGAATGGCACAAACAGAACATATTCAACGATTAGATTTAGGTAAGAAACAAAAGAAATTATTCAATCGTGGGGATTCATCGATGACAATTATCATTGATACCTTGATTATGGCCGATCGTTCGAAGATAGAATTCTTTGGAAAAAAGGATGTTAAAATAGAAATTGGCTACGCCGAATTTGGTAATAACGTGGTTATTTTCGGTCAAGACAGTAAAAACAATGCGACCAATATGGACATCAAAGTTAATATCCAAAAACTAGGTTCCCTATTTCTGATTGGTCGAGGCAATGACGCCATGAATGGCACAAAAACGTATCCAAATGGTAATGGTGCCAATATCAAATTAGCCTATAATGCGCAAGGAATAACTCCTCAAATGACCGACAAAAAAGGAAAAAACTACCTCTTTGCTGATGTTGAACCAGGAGGATTAAGAACTAGCGCCAACAATGAAATACGTCAAATCTATAGCCGTATATCCCTATCAGCCCCTGGTTTACGTGGTTTACCTCAAGGGCAAATTTATTCTGGATCTCCCGGAAATGAAGGCAAATTTGAGTTAGTTTCTTATTAGATATGAGATCTGAGACATTAGATTTGAGAATAGTTGAGCCTGTCTGAGTTTTGAACCACTGAGTACCTGAATTAACTGATTTTAATGAATTGAAAGAATATTCAAATAAACTAGAAAACATATTCAGTTAATTCAGGATAATCAGGTTCTCTTGGTTCAAACAATATTCTCATATCTCATTTCTAAAATCTCAAATCTCAAAAAAACTAGAAAACATATTCAGTAATTTCAGTAAAATCATTTCCTCAGTGGTTTAAAAAACTACCCTTGTTGGCAAAACCTGAATAAACCTTTCTTTTTTCTTTACAAAAATCTAACATCAAAAATCCTTAAATAATTGTACATTTAGGTATGAAAATTTTGGCATTTGCAGGCAGTAATAGCAGTCGATCAATCAACAAAAAATTAGTAACAAGTGTATCCAAATATTATAAAGAATCGGAAGATATCATTCAGATATTGGACTTAAATGATTTTGAGATGCCGATATTTTCCATAGACCGGGAGGAACAAAATGGAATACCTGAACAAGCGCATCAATTTGCAGCACATATCGATTGGGCAGACTTTATATTAGTATCCTTATCAGAAAACAACAGCAGTTATTCAGCGGCCTATAAAAATCTGATGGACTGGACCTCAAGAATTAAAGGGAGAAAATTATTTGCGGGGAAGCCAACATTTCTAATGGGCACTTCTGACGGAAAGAATGGAGCAAAATTTGTTTTGGAAGCTGCAGAACAAAGAATGCCAAGAGATGGTGCTCGCTTGTTAGCTATATTTTCATTACCACATTATTATGAAAATTTTGAAGAAGGCAAAGGAGTAACAAATCCATTATTTCGAAGTCAATTAGAGGCAAAAGTACGGTTAACAAAACGATTGATTGCAAAAGGATTTGAAGAAGAAGATATAAACAAATAACACGATTTATTCATACATTAATTAGATTGAGTCATGGCAAAAAAAGTATTATTATTAGTAGGAGATTACGTAGAAGATTATGAAGCAATGGTTCCCTTTCAGGCGATGGGAGCTGTCGGTATTGAGGTAGATGCAATTGCGCCTGATCGTAAAAAAGGTGATGTGGTTCCAACAGCTGTGCATGATTTCACTGGTGATCAAACCTATAAAGAATTAAGAGGCCATAATTTTGGCATCAATAAAGACTTTGATGCAGTAAATCCAGCTGATTATGATGGTTTATATATTGCAGGTGGTCGATCTGCTGAATACATTCGTTTAAATAAACGAGTGATAGAAATTACGAAACATTTTTTTGATGAAAACAAACCTGTTGCAGCGATATGCCATGGAATACAGGTATTAACTACCGCTAGAGTTTTGGAAGGTAGAACCCTAACCGCCTATGTTGCCGTAGGTCCGGATATTGAATTAGCTGGAGGAACTTGGAAAAATATTCCGGCAGATCAAGCTGTAGTTGATGGAAACTTAGTGACCTCTCCCGCTTGGCCAGGCCATCAAGAAATACTCAAAGAGTTTTTTAAATTATTAAACATTTCAATTTCCCATTAATTTTTATGCAACAGAAACGTAAAAAACTTTGGTGGGTTTTGATACCGATACTGGGCATCGTTGGGTATATACTATATGATTCCTTCTCTCAACCTTCCATTAAAGATTTGCAAGGTGGATTTGAAGAAGTTGCTTTTATTCGTAATGAGCAAAATAAAGGTGGAATTATTAGGATTTACGCCGTAACAGTAGCGGATCAATTAAATGCGCAATACGATGAATGTGCCGATTTATTTCCGGTAAACGATTACGGTAGTATTACCAAAGTGTATTTCTTTGATAAAAATAAACCATATCCAACCTCTTTAAAATTAGAAGAGCCTCATTTTGACAGTAATCAATACCAGGCTATAAATATTTTGAAAAGAAGAGGGATAAATAAAGAATAAAATTAATAACATTAAAAAGGTCTAAAGAGCGTTAGTTATATGGAATAATTAACGCTTTTTCATTTTAGAAGCTCTGATAGAAGAAAAATTAACAAATCTTCAACAATCAAACATTTTAATTCACTTTTAAAAATAAGTTGTTACAATTAAGTGCATGCCATAATAAAATATTCCAATTCTTTTGATAGAAGGAATTTTCAAATCACATATAATACACTCAAGTACAGTTGAGTGTAATTACATCAGTATTATTTAATAATATGGTATTATTTTCTTAACTTAAAATTCACAAAGCTCCGACATATTTGGAGCAATTATGAATTTACAAGAGATGGCTGGAAAGTTTATTCCAAGGGATATAAGTTGGTTAAGTTTTAATGGTAGAGTCCTTCAAGAAGCCGCGGATTCTAATGTTCCATTAGCCTTAAGATTAAAATTTTTAGGCATTTTCTCCAACAATTTGGATGAATTTTTCAGGGTTCGCGTAGCTGCATTGAAGCGTGCTGCAGAATTGAACAGCAAAGAAGTAAATTCATATTATTACGAAAATCCAACGATAATTTTAGACAAAATAACCGAGTTGGTTATAAAGCAACAAAAGAAATTCGATAGGATTTGGATGCAGGTGCAGAAGGAAATGGCTAAGGAGAAAGTTTTCATCAAAACTGCTGAAGAATTAAACCCTACTCAACTGGCATTTGTTCGTGATTATTTTGACCAGGAGGTGGAAAGTAGTATCATCCCTTTGCTTCTCGATGATAGTAAACCAATGCCCTATTTACGGGATAAAAGCTTGTATTTAGGAGTAGCGATGTATAAAAAGGAATGGCAGTATGAAACTAAATTAGCGATTATTGAATTACCTTCCCGTCAATTAGGAAGATTTGTAATTTTACCTTCGCCAAAAAATCAGACACACATCATTTTAATAGAGGATGTCGTTAAAGTAAACCTACCCTTTATTTTCTCTTATTTTGGATTTGATAAATTTTCAGCCAATACGTTTAAAATAACAAAAGACGCGGAGTTTGACATCGATAATGATGTGAATACAAGTTTGGTAGAAAAAATAAGTAAAGGAATAAAGAATAGAAGAAAAGGAAAACCTACCCGATTTGTCTTCGACCAGGATATGGATCAAAAATTATTGGAATTCCTCATTAAAAAGTTGAACCTTTCCAAAAGGGATAGTATTATACCAGGACAGCGAATCCACAATTTCAAACATTTTATGGATTTCCCTAATGTGTTTAAGTCCTATCAAAAACCGGAAGAAAGAACATCGTTTATACACCCTGAATTTGCTGGCAAGGAGCGTATAACCGATATTATCTTAAAAAAAGACGTACTCCTCTCCTTTCCTTATCATGAATTCAGGCCTTTAATAGACCTATTGCGGGAAGCGGCTATGGATCCAGAGGTGAAAACCATCAAAACGACAATTTATAGAATGGCCACCAATTCCAAAATTGCAAATGCATTAGTAAATGCGGCGCGCAACGGTAAGGAAGTCACTGTCATGTTGGAATTAAGGGCTCGTTTTGACGAAGAACATAATTTGGATTGGAAAGAGCGCTTTGAAATGGAAGGGGTAAAAGTATTAGTCGGAATTCCTAATAAAAAAGTACATGCGAAACTCTGTATCATTAAAAAAAGAGTTAATAACAAGACCATTCAATATGGTTTTGTAAGTACAGGAAATATTAACGAAAAAACGGCCAAATTATATGGTGATTATTGCATCATGACTAGTGATAAAAGTATCATGGCCGATATCAATAAAATTTTTAATGCTTTATCCAAGCCTAAAGTTGATTTAAACCTAACAATTAAAAAAAATAAAAGTCTGATGGTTTGCCCACTGGATATGCGAAAACAGATTTCTATGTTGATTGACAAAGAGATTTCGGAAGCAAAAGCAGGAAGATCAGCAAGGATTATTATCAAAATTAACTCCTTAAGTGATAAAGACTGTATTAAAAAACTTTATGAGGCTGCTTCTTCAGGTGTTAAAATAGACTTAATAGTGCGAGGAATCTATTGCGCCACTAACCAAAAGAAATTTTTGAGACCTATCCATGCTATTAGTATAGTCGATGAATACCTAGAGCATGCCCGTGTGTTTTATTTTTACCATGGAGGAAAAGAGCTTACCTATATCTCCTCAGCAGATTTAATGACTAGAAATTTAGATCATCGGATTGAAGCTGCTGTGAAGATAAATCAAAAGAAATTGAAACAAGAGCTTAAGGATATGTTAGAGATTCAATTGAATGATAATGTAAAAGCTCGAATTCTGAATAATAAGCAGAATAACGAATATGTAGCGCATTCAGAAGTAGAATTTCGATCTCAAATTGAAATCTATAAATATTTAAAAGAAAAAAGTATCCATTAACTTTTAGAATAAATGGATTTGTGCAAATACTTTACACTAAATTACTAATATTTTTAGTAATTTAGTGTAAAGTATTGCATCATGGAAAATCTAGTTTTTAAAGGAAGAGGTGCTCAAGGCAATGTACCTAATGTTTTTCTAAATGAGTCTTATGCAAAAGAGCATCCGGAAGGAATAGACGATTGGGAAGAAACTGATCCTAAAACACAATTTACATTGGTTCACCCAAAAACCATTGTAAATAAAGTGAATAGTCCAGATGTGGGAATGGAATATTCTTTAAACCCCTATCAAGGTTGTGAGCATGGTTGCATTTATTGTTACGCCAGGAATTCGCATCAATATTGGGGATACAGTGCTGGATTGGATTTTGAAACCAAAATATTAGTAAAACAAAATAGTCCCAAATTATTCAAAGAGTTCCTGAATAAGAAAAGTTGGACTGGAACTCCAATTAGCTTATCAGGGAATACAGATTGCTACCAACCGATTGAGAGAAAATTCAAATTAACTCAAGCGCTATTGAAAATAGCTTTAGATTACCATCAGCCAATAAGCATTATTACTAAAAACAGTTTAATACTACGCGATATTGAACTTTTAAAAGCCCTAGCCAGTAAAAATTTATGTGTCGTATTTATCTCCATCAATTCATTAACAGAAAACAGCAGGCTTAAATTAGAACCTCGGACAGTTACAGCGAAGCAACGGTTAAAAGTAATTGAGACCTTAACAAAACATGGAATCCCTGTAGGAATCATGTGTGCTCCTATTATTCCTGGCTTAACCGAACATGAAATACCTAATGTTTTAAAAGCAGCATCAAAAGCCGGAGCAAAATGGGCAGGATATACCATTGTACGATTAAATGGAGAGATTGGAAAAATATTCAAAAATTGGCTTCTTCAAGCATTTCCAGAACGAGCAGACAAGATATGGCATCAAATTCAAAGTTGTCATCATGGTCAAGTCAACGATAGTGAGTTTGTCAATCGAATGAAAGGTACAGGTAATGTAGCTGAAATCATCAATAAAACCTTCAAACTGCATTGTAGACGCAACAATTTGAACATCGATCCACAGGTTTTAGATAGTTCTCTATTTAATGCGAAACAACAAAATCAGCTAAGTTTATTTTAAATCTTCATTGTTAAGGAATGTTAAAAACACCTTGTAACAGCTATGTTGCAATAACACTGGCATTGTGTTTGGATAATCATCGAGGATAATTTATTGAAAAACATTTTAAATAAACGTATTATGAAAAACATGTTGAAATTGCTAGGTCTATTAATGGTATTCGCAGTTACATTTACAGCTTGCTCAAAGGATGATGATCCTGTTGATAATAATCTTTTTGTAGGAAAGTACGATGGTGAAATTGGATATACCGATTTAAATAATAATGATAATAATGTTGATTATGGGGATGGCTCTGTTACGGTAGCTAAAGTTGGTGATAGTTATAATTTTGCCTTTGGAAATGGGATTCCAAACTTAAACAACATTGTTATGTCTAAAGGAGAAAACAATACTATATTTTTCACTTCTGATGCTATAGGAACCATTACCATTTCGCAATCAACCTTGGAAATTACATATGCTAAAGATGGTAAAGCGTGGAGAGCAAGTTGTATTCGTGAATAGAACAATTTAAAATTCTATATATACAGTTTAATTTATGTTTAGGAGTCAATAAATAATTGACTCCTTTACTTTTTTTAGGGATTTACATTAAACCTGATCGTTAAATGCGCTTTAAATATATTGCTATTGCTATTAAATAATAAACTGTATTGATCTGAATAATGGTGCGTTAAACGATCTTTGAATTGATCCATCGCATGATTTTGAGCTTGGTTTTCAATATAATGGTTTACACGATTGCTAATATCCACTTGAAGAAAAGACACCGTAGATTTAATATGCATTTTTATAGGGTATAAATCCATTCCATGATAGCCCAATACGATGGCATTTTTCAGCAAAGGAAATAACAATAAGGGCTGAATATTTGTTGATAGTAATGCTTTATTGGAATCCATTTGGATACTTAAAGATTCATTATCAAAACTCCACAACTGAAAATAGGCTAATAAAGCTGCTATTTCCTGTTCAATGGTCCAAGTAGTATCTTCAGTAAGCTCAACAAGTTGATCCTGAAATGATAAGTATTGATTTAATAAGGCATCGTTGTTTTTCGTTCGAATAAATTGATAGAGTTCTGGATCCCATTGGGAATTTCTAAAGCATCGCTCTGATTGAGATTGTAAATATTTACTTTTTTGTAATGCTAAAGCTTTATTGTCTTTATTCCAAAAACTAAACATCTTACCCTATTTACTTCCTTCTAGACCACTTACACCACCAGAAACCACCAATTTCATAGCATCTGTAGCAGACATATTTAGTTTTTTTACCTTACTGGTGTGGACTACCACCACTTGTCCAGCTACCGAATAGGAATAAGGAAAATAGACAACCACCTCATCCATTAAACCTATAGCTGTTAAGTCCTTTTGAGTTAAGAAACCAATCTTCTTCAATCCCATATCATTCACGTCGACTAATACTGGCTCATTAAATTTCTTGGCATCTCCTACAAAAGCTTCTGTGAAATCCTTTATGGATGAATACAAGGTATTGAATAATGGTATCCTATTGATACTTTTGTTTAACCATAAGCGAATCGGTGCTGTAACAAAAGTGGTAAAGATAAAACCTACTAATGCCAACAATAAAATAACCGATAATATGCCAATTCCAGGAATATATAAGGGATGACCAGTGTCATCTTCCAAAAAATGACCGGTGATATTCAAAGCGCCGTCTAAGGTAGCTACCAACCACACGATAACAAATATGGCTCCGGCTACTGGAGCTACCACTAAAGTTCCTTTAATTATATAATAAAATAATTGTTGAAATATCTTTCTTATCATTATTCGTAATAATAAACGCGTTTAACTCTACTTGATATATTGACTAACAACTCGTAAGGAATGGTATCGATCGCTTTCGCGGCTTGATAAATATCCGGGAATACCAATACCTCATCCCCAACTTGTACATCTATATCGGTCACATCCAACATACACATATCCATACAGATAACTCCTACAGTAGGCACTAATTGATTATTAATCATCATTTGCCCATTAGCATGACCAAATTTACGATTATATCCATCAGCATAGCCTATCTTCACAGTAGCAATTTTACTATCCCTTTGCAAGACTCCTGCCCTATTATAACCGACTGTTTCACCTTTGGGTAATGCTTTGATTTGCGACACGGTAGTTTTCAAGGTACTTACTTGCTCTAAATTAGCCAATTTTTTATCCATATCAATACCGTACAAACCAATTCCCAATCGAACCATATCAAAATGAGAACCCGGCCATTTGACAATTCCTGATGTATTAGCAGCATGTTTGATGACCGAATAACCTAAACCCTTTTCTAATAACTGGGCAGTTTCTTCAAAAAGATTTAATTGATGTTGGGTGAATTCATCATGTTTGCGGTCTCCTGATGCGACTAAATGGGTAAAAAAGGATTGTACATGGATTTCATCTTGATGTGTAAGTAATTGAATAACCTCAGGAATTTCTTCTGGAAAAAAACCTAGACGGTGCATCCCTGTATCTAACTTTAAATGGATTGGATAGTTCTTTACTGCCCGATCTTTTAAAAAGCTGATAAATGCTACTAAGAAATCCATGCTGTAGACTTCCGGTTCCAACTGATTTTTCAATAGCGATTCAAAGGTATCGGGATCTGGACTTAAAACCATTATTGGCAATTTAATTCCAGCGGTTCTTAATTCCATCCCTTCATCAACAAAGGCTACTGTCAAGTAATCAACCTGATTAAATTGCAATAGGTTTGCTACTTCGAAACTACCACTGCCATAGGAAAAAGCTTTGACCATAGCCATCAATTTTACTTCTGGATCAATTAAAGATCGATAGGTATTTAGGTTATTGGATAAAGCATTCAAATTGATTTCCAACACGGTACCGTGTGAGCGAAGGCTTAATTGCTGTACAAGCTTTTCAAATTCATATTTTCTGGCTCCTTTTATCAATATGCTTTCATTAGAAAAAGCCAATTGAGGGATATCTTGAATTAATGTGTGCGTATCCTTATAAATATGCAGATTTGTTATTGCTAAGTCTTGGAGCCAATTATAGTTATTGCCTACCCAAATAAGACGAGCTTTTAAAGGAGCGTTCAACAAATCTTTCAATTTGCTTTGCATTTTTTCGCTTTCTTTTAAACCCTCTAACTCAGATAAGATGATCGTTTGTTTCTGATGTTGATTTTGTTGCTTTAGAAAGTCAAGTGCAATCCCTAAAGAGGCTATATCATTGGAATAAGAATCATCTATCAAAGAACATCCATGAATACCCTTTTTAAGTTGCATACGCATCTCTAAAGGTCTTAAGTATTGTATGCGTTCAATAATGGTTTCTACTTCATAGCCTAATTTATGCATCACTGTTATACAGCTTAGCACATTCTCTTTGGAGGCTTTATCGCTGAAAGGTATCGTAAAGCTTATAATTTGATGAGCAATATTTAATGTAATCTGCGTTGCATGTCCTCTTTTCTCTTCAGCAATCAACTGTACCTGATCAGAATCTTGATTTCCCCAAGTAATCAGCTCTACATCTTGACTAAGTAATGAGGGTTGCAAATAAGCTGATCCTGCTATAACAGTTTTTGCTTTATTAAATAAGATAAGCTTTTCCTTCAGTTTTTGTTCTTTACTTTCGAAGTTCAAGGCGTGCGCCATACCTATATTGGTAAAAACACCCATATCGGGTTGAATCATTCGTTGTAAAGCGTTCATTTCACCTGGCAAACTGATCCCCGCTTCGATAATAGCAATATCATATTGAGGAGTTAGATTCCATAGCGACAAGGCAACGCCGAGTTGAGAATTATAACTTTTAGGACTCTGGTAAACCTTCCTATCAGGAGAAAGCAATTGGAATAACCATTCTTTAACAATAGACTTTCCATTACTACCGGTAATACCTATAATAGGATACGTGAATTTTTCTCGATGGTATTGAACTAGTTGTTGCATGGCTTGAAGCACATCATCCACAAGTAGGACATTCACGTCTGTCCAATTGTCAAATACTTCTGCTTTCTTGGATACTACAAATGAACGAATACCTTGTTCATAAGCATCTTTTAAAAACTCATGACCATCACGAACTCCTTGTAAAGCAAAAAACAATCCTTTCTGTGGAGATAACACTTTTCTAGAATCGTATACTAATTCACTAATTAACTGGTTTTTATCATATATTTTAAAAGGAGATCTAGCGAATAATTCTAAAATGAAATCAATAGTATACATCATATATTAAATATGAAACGAAGTTCATCATTTTTTTTAAAAGTTCATCATTTTTTGAACATTTGTATCATGGAAGAGGAATCAAGAAAAATAAAGAGCTATACACCTAAAGAAGCCAAAAGAAAAGCGGAAGCCTACTGTGCATATCAAGAAAGAGCACAACAGGAGGTTCGCGATAAACTATATTTATGGGGTTTACATCAGGCTGATGTAGAAAATATCATCTCGGAATTAATAGAAGAGAACTACCTAAATGAAGAAAGATTTGCCAAAGCTTTTGTATTAGGTAAATTTAGAATTAAAGGTTGGGGGAAAATCAAAATAGTTTACCACCTAAAACAAAAAAAGGTATCAAAACCTTTAATAAACATCGCTCTATCTGAGATAGATGATGAAGAATACACAAAAACAATCCTCGAAATAATAGCTAAAAAAATAAAAAAACCATTGAAATCAATTTCAGCTCTTGAAAAAAATAAATTATTAAGTTTTTTACAATCAAAAGGCTATGAAAACGAGCTAATTTTTAAAATTTTTAAAGAAAATTAGACATAAACAACAAAAATAGATTAACCATGCAATCAATTGATTATCAACAACAAATACTGTAAAAATATTTTATTTTTTAATCTAAAAACTGTATTTTTGAAGCATCAGAAACAACACTGTAATATGAGTTGCTTTTGATCACACTTATGAAGAATAAATTAAATATATACATCATTATGCTCTTCGGAATCTTTCTGATAAGTAGCACGTATATATGTTTTCAGATGAATGTGAATGAGGTGGAAATTGAATGTTTAGATCAATCCGCAAACGAACAAGAAGACCAAGAAACCAAAAGAGGCTTAGAAGAAATTTTAGCAGTCATCAATCAAGATTCTAAGTTCGCTCAACACCAATTTCAAGAATCTCATCTAACATTTAATGATAAAAATGCAGTAGACATCCCTTTGAGTTTACATTGCCCCCCTCCTAACTTTTCCTAACACCTATTAAGTCTATTAGTCTTAATTCCAGTACAATTTTGTTATTACATAATATCAGGGATCTTTTCGAATCCCATGACCTTACTATATTAAATTTTATAATAATTAGAATATGAAAAAAAGTGTTTTATTCCTATCGGCATTTATGCTATTTACGTTGACGACTATTGCTCAAGAAATTAAAGAAGAAGAACTTAAAGTAAACGTTCAAAAAATCAGTAACTCGACAGAGAAATTAAAAAGCTTAGAACCTGTAAGCTACGATTACAATAATGAAAAATATAAAGGATTAAACCTACCTACAGGAAATCAATATGGATTTTTAGCTAAAAATGTAAAAAACACTTTCCCAGAATTGGTAAAAACATCTTCTAAAGTTCAACCAGCAGGAAAGAACAGCTCTAAAGTATTGAAATACTCGGAAGTACAACAGGAAGAACTTATCCCTTTATTGGTTGCTGCTATTAAAGAACAGCAAGCCGAAATAGAATTACTAAAAGAAGAATTGAAAAAAATCAGTTCTAAATAAACAAAAATGGGGAATTGGAGCTCACTCCAATTCCCCTTTGCACTATACTATTATTCTACTATATGGTATTTAGAAAGAATAAACAAAAGCTAGAGACGCTTGACTAGCATTCTTCGTACCAGTCAATCCATCCTTTTTCAAAAATCCTGAGTTACTATCTTTATCCAAACGAACCTCCGGAATCAAAGAGAATCCATTATGAGATAATTTAGCAGATAATGTGAATGAAGTAAATTCAGAATTTTTAACATCCTCAACATCCTTATTTTTAAAATACTCCGCACGAAGTCCTATTCCTACATTTTCTGTGAAATTATACCTAGGATATAAGGCAACCCCAGAATACCCTCCTTCACTTTGGAACGTATAATCAGCAGCATTTAAACCCAAGCTTACTTTATCAGAGAATTCGTAACTCGCAACCAAATCAATCAAGGTACCAGAACTATAATTATCAGCTCCTCCTTCGGATGATCCTGTTAAAAAGTTAACGTAAGCGGACAATCCTTCTACCGGCGCTAATGATAACTGTGCTCCAAAATGAGATACTCCATTAAAATCTTGATAAACGTTCCAATCATTAAATAATCCCGCCATTAATGAAACCTTATCAGAGAATGCATATGTAGCCTTAATACCTGCATTTTGAAAAGGTCCTGCTCCAAATAAGTAAGATGTTGAATAATGAAAATTTGCAGCTGGAGAAATTACCTCATAACCTATAAATGTACCCATATAACCAGCAGTCATACTGAACGCTTCTGTAAAATTATAAGAAGCATATAAGTTTTGGATATGAAAGGAATTATCCGCATTGCTACCGTTTCCATCACCATTTGGTATACTTAAATACTGACCACGAGGACCAAATGCAACCTCTCCAACAAAAGTAGCTTTTCCAGCAGCTTTCTTTAAGCCTAGTCCTATCATCCCCAAGGAAATAGAATTATGATCATTTGCGAAGTATGTACCAATATTAGACTGTTCTGCAAAATCATATTTATAATACGCATCTGCATAACCAGAAATTTCTAAAGCACCACTCTCTTGAGCAAAAGTTGATAAAGAAAATAGACAAGCTGATAAGCCGAAGATGATTTTTTTCATAATTTTTTAAGTTTTTAATATTTATTAATCTGTCAAATAGGTTAAATACTCAAAAAAATGAAATCAAATCTCAAAAACAACAAAGAACTACTTAATTTTTACAGAATATTAACATAAATACTCTTTAAAAACAGAAAATCACCAATAAAAAATCAGAAATGCATCATTATTCTGAATTTTATGAAACAAATAATGGTATTTATTTAATTAAAAACAAGAAATATTATATTTTTTTACAAAAAATATTTTAAATCAAACTTATTTTGACTGTTTTAACATAAACCACATTAAATATTTGAGAATTTTAAACATTTTTGATATAATTTTTAAATTTTTGTTGGAAATTATATTTTTTTATTCCAATATTTACAACGAAAATCAACAACCAATAGAAAATTTAAAAAAAACAACTTAAAAAAATCAACAAACTAAAACAAACTGGATTATATACTAAACCAAATTTAAAATGAAAAGAATACTACCATTTAGTTTACTCGCGTTAGCGGCCATACTCGCCCTGGTGATCCCTTCTTCGGAAGTAGTTAACAACCCAGAAAACATCATCGACACAGGCGACACAGCTTGGCTATTGATGTCCGCAGCATTAGTATTGTTAATGACTCCTGGACTAGCGTTTTTCTATGGCGGAATGGTAAGGAAGAAAAATGTGATTTCCACCATGCTTCAAAGCTTTGTTTGTATGGGCCTCATCACCATCATTTGGGTTATATTTGGGTTCAGCCTAGCTTTTGGAGAGGATATCGGAGGAATTATAGGTAATCCATCCACCTTCTTTATGATGAAAGGAATGATTGGAAACGCTGTTTGGGCTGGCATGCCAACAGTTCCAATCGCTTTATTCGCCATGTTTCAATTAAAATTTGCAGTGATCACACCTGCATTAATCACCGGAGCATTTGCTGAACGTATTAAATTCAACGCATATTTATTATTTATCACCTTATTTGTAATCCTAATCTACGCTCCTCTTGCGCATGCTACTTGGCATCCAGACGGCATATTAGCACAAATGGGTGTGCTAGATTTTGCAGGTGGTACAGTGGTACATATGTCTGCAGGATGGGCAGCATTAGCATCCGCTTTATACTTAGGTAAAAGAAAAGTGCAAGAACACACACCAGCACGTATAAGCTATGTAATCTTAGGAACAGGCTTATTATGGTTTGGTTGGTTTGGATTTAACGCAGGTTCTGCGGGCGGAGCAGGTACCTTAGCCGCTTCTGCTTTCGCAACAACCACCACAGCTTCTGCTGCTGCTGCTATCGCATGGATATTCTTCGATATCTTAAAAGGTAAAAAACCTTCTGCCATGGGCGCTTGTATTGGCGCAGTCGTTGGATTAGTAGCTATTACTCCTGCTGCAGGCTTCGTTTCTATTCCTCACTCATTAATTATCGGTATTGTTACTGCGGTTATTAGCAACCTGGTAGTTATCTGGAGAACTAAAAAAGGAATTGATGACACTCTTGATGTATTCCCTTGCCATGGTGTAGGTGGAATGGTTGGTATGGTTCTTACCAGTGTATTCGCTCATAGCAATATCAATGGCGTTGTAACCATCAACGGTTTATTCTTCGGAGAGACCGGATTATTCACAGCA
>DAIQBS010000043.1:0-31175 GCA_036781025.1 Sphingobacterium sp.
ACTTCATGAGGAGTTTCATTAAAACATCCACATTCTCCACAATGTACTCCTACTCCACTTTTAGCTAGTTCTATCCAAGGTTTATACACATCTTCCAATGATTTTCTACTAAAATCCTTCCCATCAATTTTTCCTGGCCAAACAGGCATTGGCGCATCATCTGGATTCTTCCAAACCCAACTTGCCCTGTAATGAGAAATATAATGAGGATAATATCCCCTGCAGCTTTGAGCGATTGGTAAATCTGCCAATTCAGGAATCACTAATGCACCACCATGATTACCATCAGCGATGACCATACGATCAGGATTATGCTTTTTAATTACAGCTAAGCAACCTTTTGCTACTTGACGATAAATATCACCTGGTATAGGTTTTGATGGAGAAAATTGATCGTTCATATCTTCCTTAAAACATGGTTCATTAACCAAATCAAAGCTTAATTGTTTAGCATTAAATCTACTTAATCGCTTAGCCCACATTTCCCAATGGGTATAAAATGCTTCTTGTGCATCCTGATCTTTCCATAAATTAAATGGCTCATGAAAACCAGCATTGATACAAAATCCAGGAGCACGATGTAAGTTAAGGCTTACATGTAAACCATAATATACAGCCCTTTCCACCATCCATTCAATAGCCGAAACAGCCTCTTCCCTAAATTGTATAGTTTCATCCTTCCGAATAGGTACCCCAGACTGAAGATCATACTGCAGGTAGCTAGGATAAGCTATTGGAATTCTTACAAAATCAAAGCCCCAATCTGCAATCCATTTGAAATCCTGTTCTATCAATCGTTTTTTATCATTGGTCAGTTCATAGCGTTCAGGTCTAAAGAATTCTAAAATATTAAATCCTCGCCAGCGAGGGATAACATTCTTCTTATTCAAGGTATTCGCCATGGATGACTGCGTCACAAGGGCAGCACTTAAGACTGAACCAGTGTAGATAAACTCTCTCCGATTAATTGATTTCATAGATTTTCAGCTAGGTAGTAATAAATAGTTGTAGAAGAAATCCAGATTTATAGTTCTAAACAAAGCACATTAAGAACATAAATATAAAAAATCCTTGGATGAATTCATACAAGGATTAATATATAAAGATTGATTTGGTCAGTTTAGAACCTAAATGCTAAGTAAATACGATTTCCATAAAGCTTTATTGGACGATCCACTGATGTCGACGTATTGCCTTCTTCAATTTCCTCCGCATCCACACTGAAATTATGATTGGCAGTGGCTGATCGAGTTTCAAATCCTAATCCAAAAGGACCATAATTTAACGCCAACCCTGCTACAACAAATCCAACATACCCACTTGAAAATTCATCATCAGCATACATCATAGAATATCCAGGGGCATAACGCACATGGCCAGAAACTGTCAATTTATCGACTATATTTAAATGCACAGATGGGCCTACTTGCATATTCACTTCTGCTTTATGCGTTAAATACTCTTCGTCATCATCTTCAGTATCAATGAAAGTAGCTTTGGTATAATTTAAATCTAAGAAAGTTACATCGATACCAAAATACAGACGATTTGCAACAGGATTTTTAAGTAGATAGAAAGTTCTACCAAAGTTTAAGGTTGCGCCAATATCGCTATCCAAATCGATCGTTGTAATTCCGGCATAGTCCATTTTAAGATTTTGGGAACTATAACCCACGTTTAGGTATTTCTTACCAGGACGATGTTGCCCCTTTGATTGAAAGCCTAAAAACATCGTAAATGCCAATAAAAAAATTATTTTTCTCATGTGTTAAAAATTGATTGTACGAGCAAAGTTATATCCTAACTACAAGATTGTAAATACCCAATTAGTGGTATTTTTACATAGATAAACAAAAGAAATATCCCTAAAAGTGGGTTATAAATACATGTAACTTATATACTTTCAATGGGAACATTTAAACAATAAATGCAATATCTATAATAAAATCATTATAGTAAAAGGAAAAAATATACCGATAAGTTTAAAATATCACTTTGTGAAATCACTCAAGTTATTGAAATTCAATAAGTTTAGCTGAATTAAAAATATCTTTAATTTTCTCTTGAAATTGATTAGTTTTAAGTAAATTTACCGTTAAATAAATGTGAACTACCTTTTATTAATTGACAACCACCTAGATTACTAGATTTTAAAGAATGATAACCATTTTTTCTATTTTACTAGTTTTATTTGTTATAAGTATACTACTTAAGTCTTTTGACAACAATCGTAGGCAGAAAAAAGTACAAGTATATCACGAATCTGAATTAGAAAAAAAAACTAATGATAAAGTTATTTTAGTCAAGGGGCCATCATTTAATGATTTAAAAGATGCCTGTGAAACTTTTTGCAAACTTTTCAACAAACAACAATTACTCATCATCATCAATTTAAATAAAACTGATCCAAGAACATATGTATTGACATTCCCTTACGACATTAGTTTTAAGCATTATTGTTTCATGATCAATTACCTAAAATTCTCCAATATTTTAGGTCCATATAATCATATAAATGGCTGGCTTACAACCAGTGCAGAAGACGCCTTCATGAATGACTACATTGTGAATAAAAAGGTCATGGTTTATCTTCCTGACTTTGAAAATCCTTCTGGAATTGTATTTCTGACCACCATAGATGGATTTACCTTTCAATTAGATTTAGGCCTTTCCAAAAGCATGATTAAATTCGACGGAGTAATAGAGCAATATTTTCCTTACAAAATTCCCGAAGAAAAACTACAATTAGAAGAAGGAATACTTATCGTATAAATACTTCTCTCCTAGCACATTCTGGCATTTCCTTTTAAGGAACATGACATATCTTCACAAATCCATCATTTTTTTCCTGGCATTTAAAAATAGCTGATTTCATTTTTTTGAATTGATTATTCATATCCACTAATTATCCCGTCAATTCCTCGATTTGAATTAGTAACATCAAATTAACTAGTAACCTATAAGTAACTCCATGACAAAATAAGCAGACTTGGTCTGCCATTTGTAATCATATTAGCCAAAAGAAAGGTTAACAATGAAAATTAAAAATATCAATTTAGTAAAAGGCACCATAGCTGTTCAAGATCCATTTATTTTGGCCGCTTACCATTACGATCAATATCCTGAAGGCAATGGAAATATGGGGCCAAATGCTCCATTAACGAATAGGAATTTAGGGAATGACTTCGATAACAGCAATCCTTGGAGAATGTATCACGGTGAAACCATTCCTGGTTTCCCACATCATCCACATCGTGGATTTGAGGTCATTACGATTATTCCAGAAGGATATGCAGACCACTTTGATTCAAAAGGCTCAAAAGGTCGATATGGTGAAGGAGATGTTCAATTAATGAATGTAGGTTCTGGAGTTTTACACTCTGAAATGTTTCCCTTAATTCATGATGACCAACCAAATCCATTGCGATTATTTCAAATTTGGTTGAACTTACCTGGGAAGGATAAATTGCATGAGCCGGATTATAAAATGCTTTGGAGTGAAAAAATTCCAGTAAAAACATGGAAATCAACTAATCAAGGAGAAATCAGTATGAAGATCATCCTGGGGGAATTTGATGGAGTTAAATCAATACCTGCTTTAGCACATTCTTGGGCATCAAACCCAGCAAATCATGTGCGTTTAGCTTTGATTGAAATGGATCCGCAAACCGAATTTGAATTAGAAGCCATTTCTCCTACATTAAACCGCCTGTTATTTTTTTATGATGGAAAAGATAGCATAGCTATCGAAGGACAGGAAATAAATAAAGGATATTCAGTGGATTTAAATGGTAATGAAAAAATCCATGTAAAAAATTCAAATCAAAAAGCCTATTTATTACTCATGGAAGGAGAACCAATCAATGAGCCTGTAGCCGCTTACGGTCCTTTTGTAATGAATACTGAAAGAGAATTGCAAGAAGCATTTCAAGACTATAGAAACACCCAATTTGGTGGTTGGCCTTGGGGAGATACAGAATCTGATTTGGTGAATCAAAAAAATGATGGCAGGTTTGCAAGCTATCAATTTGGTAAAGTCATCGATAAACCCTAATGAGTTCGATAGTAGAGCAAGCTTGTTAATAAATGTTAAATACAAACGCTCAGATCAATATGGCACAGAACTTGAATAGTATATATCAAATTTCATAATTTAGGTTAATAATTGGTTAGTTAAAACTCCTAAGACTCCCAGTCTTAGGAGTTTTTTTTTGAAATCCTAAATGCATCTTTAGTCGGGTTACTTTGAAAGGTACCCAATTAAAATTCTGATGTTTGAAAGACACGAATCAGGTAATTCTAGTGCATCTTCTTGACAGCTCTTCAACTATAAAAAATAGGAATCGTCGAAATTTATCGAAATATAATATCAAAGTGTTAATAAATGTTAAAATAACATTTAAAAAGTAAGTATGGCACAGAGCTTGAATATTACATTCTAAATTTCATAATTTAGGTTAATAATTGGTTAGTTAAGACTCCTGCGGCTCCCCGCTTCAGGAGTCTTCTTAATTTAAACCCTATATTGTATAGGAGGTTGATTATACTTACAAAAAATTTCAACTACTAAATGTCAACTTCTATCTTTATATAAATATCAAATACCATGAAAACAGCGAATACAAATGTAATCATAGAACAACTTAAGCAATACGCTGACGAGAAAGTTTATAAGCATAATATTAAGATGGGCGCTTCCGATAATCAAATCGGAGTAAAAATGGGCGACATTAGAAAAATAGCTAAACCCCTCAAAAATGATCATGAATTAGCTTTAGCATTATGGGACACGAACATATTGGAAGCTCGATTTGTGGCTGTTTTAAATTTTAACCCTAAAAAAATAAGCCAAGAACAACTAACTGCTATCGCTGAATCTGAGAATTACGCTCATTTATTGGATTGGCTGTACTCCTATGTCATCAAGTTTCATGCAGATAAAGAAGAATTGAGAGATCGTTGGATGAATGCTAAAAATCCATCCCTAAGAAGATTTGCCTGGCAATTAACTGCATCTAAACTCAATAGTAAAGACCCCAATCTGAATATAAATAACATCTTAATTGTTCTCGAAAAGGAAATGGACAATGAAAACCCGCTTGTGCAATGGACGATGAATACTGCATTGGCCTCTATTGGAATCCATTATCCAGAATTTAGAACCCAAGCGATCGCTTTGGGGCACCGTTTAGCAATATATAAAGATTATCCAGTCAGCAAAGGATGTGTATCGCCATTTGCTCCAATTTGGATAGAAGAAATGGTTAAAAGATCAGAAAAATAAAAGAATCCTATTAAGCTTTATTCGAATTATCGATTACTTGTTCAATAATTGGATAGTTGAATGCCCCGTTTCTATAATATACAGGAATGGAATCCACATCATCATCCAATTCATATTCATCATGCAGCACTATTCTTTTGGAAAAGTTGGTATTCAATTCCGCATAGATTATTCTTTTAGATTTATGTTGCTTTTTTTGAATAGAAATAGAGCCTTTAGCGTGGTTAACCTTATACACTCTACATTCAATGGCATCGTTTGCAAACAAATAATTAAGACCTAACAGCAAAAAGGTCAAGAAATTACCAACGATTAAAAAATTATAAATGAATAATTCAAACTTGCCTATCCAATTTGTTTCAATCGTCAATAGAAGTAGAAAATAAGCAAACATGGCAAGTGAAAAGCAAATAGCGATATAAGTAAGTGGGATTAATGTGATTTCAATTAGTTTAACATTGATTCCAGTTAAAACTAAAGAAGCTAAAAACAATAAATCTAAAATTCCTGTGTGTTTTAACATCCAATTTTTTATACCAACGATGTTAGCCAAACAATTATTAACCATTATAAACGTGCTATTTAATAATATTGGCAAATATACGACTTTATTAACGTTATTTTTTATTAATAATATATTTTATTACTCTTAAAAACAACAAAATAACAATAGAGATATTTTACAAAACAAACAAAATCCTTCATTCCCTGTCAGTTAAACTTGCATTCCAGCTAAGAAAAAACCAGTATTTCAGAATGTTTTCAGAATCCAATCTTAGAATTGTATTTTTATTAAGCATGAAAATATTAGTTATAGAAGATGAGGTTGAAATTTCCAGAAACATTCAAGAATTTTTTGAGTCTGAAAATTTTGTTGTAGAAACTGCGTTGGATTACCAAAGTGCTTTATCCAAACTTTTGCAATACCAATATGACTGTGTCCTATTGGATTTAATGTTACCTGGAGGAAATGGATTAGACTTGCTTAAAACATTAAAAAAAGAGCAAAAGCAACAGTCAGTTCTTATTCTATCTGCTAAAGATGCCGTAGAAGATAAAGTCAGTGGATTAAATTTTGGTGCAGAGGATTATCTGGCAAAACCATTTCATTTAGCAGAATTATTAGCTCGAGTTAAAGCCATTATCAGACGTCAATCTACCAGCCATGATTATATATTAAGGTATAAAAGCTTAAGCGTAGATTTAGAAAATAGATCGGTAATGGTCAACAACAAAACATTAATTCTAAACAGAAAAGAATTTGATATCCTCTATTATTTCATGCTAAGACCCAATAAGTTGATGGAGAAAACTACCTTAATCGAATCAGTATGGGGAGATCATGCCGATCAAGTGGATAATATGGATTTTATATATTCGCAAATAAAAAATATCAGAAAAAAATTAAAAGATATGCAAGCTGATGTAGATTTGCAATCCGTTTATGGAGTAGGTTATAAATTAGTATAATGGCAATATCAGTAAAATCATATACCAACAGACACTTGATGGTTGCTATCCTGTTAATCATGGCCATCTGGGCAGGATTATTTTATGCTATCCTGATGGATGAAGTGTATGATAATATCGATGACGGTCTAAAGAATCAAAAAATTGAAATCATTCGAGAGGCATTTAACAATCCTGCTATTATACAACAAAATCAGGAATATGGTATCAACCAATTCCGCATAACTTCTACCGAAGATCAACAGGATTTAGATAAGAATAGGTTTTCAAGAGAATTCATCTATATGCCCTATGACGAAGAAGAAGAACCTTATCGAATACTTAAAACTGGATTCTACAACCATGAGGGGAAACCCTATCTTTTAGAAATTAGAACTTCGACAGTCGAAGAAGATGATTTCCTCATTAATCTAGCTATTTCCTTAACTGTACTATATATCGTCATCATCATTAGCATCATTATTATCAACTATGTCGTCCTCGGTAAAATTTGGAAACCATTCAACAGCATACTTAAAAATTTAAGTTCTTATCGTTTTGGAGATTCTAAACCCTATTCCTACAAAAAAACGCAAGTCAAAGAATTTGATGAGTTGAATGTAAGGATTGAAGATATGCTGAATAAAAATCAAGTGGTATTCTTAAGTCAAAAGAAATTTATTGAAAATGCATCTCATGAACTGCAAACACCATTAGCAATCACTATTGGCAAATTAGATTTGTTACTTCAGGACTCAACCCTTGATGAATCTCAAACCAACAAAATTGTGGAAGCCAAACAGGGTTTACACCGCATGGTAAAACTAAACAAATCGCTATTGATGCTTTCAAGGATTGAAAACAACCAATATAATGAGGTAGAAAACGTAAACTTTAATCAATTAATAAGTCAGCTTTTGGTAGATTTTGATGATTTGCTACAATTCAAAAATCTTCAATTAACATTCCAGGAAACCGAGCAATTTGATGTTGTATGCAATCCAGATTTAGCTTCTATTTTGCTTTCCAATTTAATTAGAAACGCTATCCGATACAATATTGATCATGGTGAACTAAGCATTTTTATAAACAAAAATCAGATCAACATAAGTAATCAAAGTATTTCAGAAGCCTTAAACCCAGCTTATATTTTTGAGCGGTTTTATAAAGGAAATCAAGACCCAAATGCCAATGGTTTAGGGCTTTCCATAGTACAATCTATTTTGATTAAATACCCAGAGCTAGCCTTAAATTACTCGTACAAGGATGGAAAGCATCAATTTCAACTAAAAAAAGTAAAATAATTCCAATTTAGCTTCTCAATTCCCAATTCTTTCCAGCTTTAGACTCGAACTTTGAATTATAAACGAGTTAAAGTATATGAAAAATTCAATAAAACTAGGTCTAACATTGGTACTATCCATGACCATAGGATTGTCCAATGCTCAAGAAAAATTAATAACGTTCAAAGAACTTCCTACTATCGCTAGAACATTTGTTGAGAAACAATTTTCCAAACTTAAAATTTCTGTAGTGAGCTTGGAAAAAGAAATCCTTCAAGGAAACAGCTATAAGGTTCGTTTTACTGACGGTACTTCTCTAGAATTTGATAAAAAAGGAAACTGGACAGAAATTGACAGCAAGAAAAATGCGATTCCATCCCATTTAATTCCTTCAAACATAGTTTCTCATGTTCATAAAAGCTTCCCCAATAATGAGGTCGTTCAAATCAGTAAAGAATCAAATGGCTTTGAAGTAGAATTAACGAATGGATTAGATTTGAAATACAACCGTAAAGGTGATTTTATTAAAATTGATGACTAAATAAATTTTTAAAACGATGAAAAAATACCTATTTATTTTAAGCGTACTAACTAGCATTTTATTTATTAATGCTGCATGTGAGAAAGAAACCATTATTCAAGCAGATCAATTACCAAAAAATGCCACGGAGTTTATCCAATTGCATTTTGAAGGAACTACTGTGGTTCAAGTAGAGAAGGAAAAGGAAGGCCTATCCTCAGCCACTTACGATGTTATCCTAAAAAATGGAACGAACATTAAATTTGATAAGAATGGCAATTGGTTAGAAGTGGATGCCTTAGATGGTCAAGCGATTCAAACCAGTTTTATTCATGCAAACATAAAAACTTATATCAACAGTAATTATGAGGGAATAGCGATCAACAGCATAGAAAAAGATAACAATCGATATGAAGTGGAATTAGTGAATGGAATAGATTTATTATTCAACTTAGATGGAAATTTCATAAGGATTGATAACTAGCAAAACCCTTTTCAAAACAGAAAAGTCAAGAACAAAATTCTTGACTTTTTTTATGTTATTAGTAATATAAATCAATTATTGATTAGCAAGCTCATTTTAATATTACCTTATTTCATCGAAAAACTTTCTTTTATCAGCCACTAAAACTTCAGGTTTTTCCAGAGCAACACAATAAGCTCCCTCCTCCAAGTCATTCCAATATTCAAGATTATCTCCAAATATACCCATCTCCCACTTTTTATAAGTACTTGAACTATTTTTCGAAAACTGACTTATTCCGATAAGCTCATGCAACGCTAAAAATCCCCAAACATAATCAATGCTTTCTATATATTTCCTAGCAGTAATAATGATTCAATCCAATGAAGATTAGATAGACAAGAACAAGTTTTAAATAAGATAAGACTAAGCAAATTCCATGAGATAATGAATCCCATACAAATTTTTCTTTAATAATAATATAATGAAAAAATTTTCATTTTTATAAAATTCACTCAAGTGTTTTGCACTACAGTCAAAAATAGCATCCAAGAGCAGTATTATTGATAATTAATAACACAAACAACTTTAGTTTACCTAATAAATAATATTATTAAATAAAATTATATTGTATTATATTTGCTACATGAAATTTTTATAAGCTTTTAAGGCTATTTATTGAATCAAACCGATGTTTAGATATTTACGCATGCACTGTTACTTAGCATGTTACCATTTTAGATTATTAACAGAGTTCTCCATAAAGACTTTAATTCTTCATTCATCATGTCTTTCATTTTATTTATTATTGCAATTTTAACTTTCCTACCGCTTACAGTATTCTTACTATATCATTGGTATCTTACGGAAGATTTAACATTTGCGAAGCATTTAATGCTTATTTGGGTGTCCATTTTGGTATTTATCGTCTTCTTAACTATTTTAATTCAAATCACAGGGAATACAAATATTCTATTCCAAGAATTTCCCGACAACGTCATAGATTTAGACTATTAATTAACTCAATTCCCCTTTTAATAATCCCATGTTCATTATTCTATTATAGTATATCATAATTACAACAAAAAACACCGATACTTTAATAGAATAAATTCAATTCAATCTTCCAATTTCTTGAAATCCTCAGGAGTAGACAGCTTTATGCTAAATCCAACCCTTAATTTATCAGAAGGTCAAAATTGATATATAATTTTTAGTGTATTAGCCAATAATTCATGCGCATTGCATGATTAAGAAGTCTATTCCCATTATTTATTCTAACTCACTTTCAGACTCCCCTAAACCCAATCAGAAACCAAGAGGTTTCAAATAACTATATTGTTCTTATCAAAAAAATAAGGCAAAAGCTAAACCCTTGAAGAACCTAGCTTTTGCCTTTTTATATTATGACTTTATTTGTTCCTTCTGAATAAAAAGGATATAGTAAAAAATACCTCCAGATGAAAAAAAAGGTATAAACTTTATCAGATCTCGAAATTTAAATTGCTGAGTTTCATTGTAACTATATATAAGATCGATTATACCTATCCCAATACAAATTATACAGGTAATTAAAGCGATAAATAATATTTTTCTATTCATTTTAGTCATAACCACTTATTTATTGAAAGCATTTCAATAGAAATTACTGAACAAGCATAGTAAGCTACTTAAAGTTAAATAAAATAAGTTACAATAAAAATCACGAACAATAAAATAAGATTTGTTTAAAGAATCTTCAAGTTCCCATCCCCCAATGTCTTAACGCATTTCTAACCATTAAACTAATGCCTATTTGATAAACATTTACAGAACATTTTTTAGATTAATTCAGATTTTCCAAGGATCTCCATTGGATCTCCTTCGAATTTTTCCTAAGCAGCTCCGGTTGAGATCCAAAGGAGATCCGAAGGAGATCCTCTTAATAACAAAATAAATGCTTCATTTACATAGCAAACAGGTAAATGAATATTGCTTAAAAAAACTGTTTTATATCAACACGCTCTATATTGTATTCAGTATGGGAACAGTAAAATAAAAGGTGCTTCCCATTCCCAATTCACTCTCTACACCTATTTTGCCCTGCTGGTTTTCAATAAAATCCTTGGAGATGGAAAGTCCTAATCCAGTACCTGTTCGGTGACTTCCAGGGATTTGAAAATAACGATCGAACACGCGTTCTTTATAGTGTTGGTCAATTCCCTTACCATGATCTTGAACAGCAAATTTGACCGAATTATTCAGCTTGTTGACCTGTACCGTTATTTCAGAATTAATGGGTGAATAACGAATAGCATTGGTGATGAAGTTGATTAAAACCCAAGCGGTTTTTTCCTCATCTACATAAATCTTTGGCAACTCATTTTCAATATGGGTCAATATGTGTATTTGTTTTTGTTCCGCTTGCATACGGGTTGCATTGATGGCGTAATTGACAATAGGAATAGGATCAACAAATTGAGAATATAGCTTAATATTTCCCGTTTCCACTTGGGATATATTCAGCAATTCGCTCGTGATTTTCAGCAACCTAAAACTATCTTCCTGAATACCATCAATTAAGTTTTTTTGTTCTGCTGTTAAATCTCCGGTTCGATGATGTTTCAACACTTCAGCACTCATCTGTATGGAAGCAATAGGCGTTTTTAGTTCATGGGAAACGGTAGCTATAAAATTTGTTTTTGCGACATCCAACTCCTTAAAGCTGGTGACATTTTTTAGCACGATGACCGAACCAACCGACTGAGGGGATAATTCGGCAGTAGGAATAATTTCCATAGGAATTACTTCCTTTTCAAAATAACATTCCCGATTATTGACTACAATCTTTAAACTGGCATGTTCTTTATCTTTTTTATAGATAATATCGTGAATTAGATCATTATTAGATACAATTTCATCCAGACTATAATGCTTTAAATCCAATCTTCTTAATCCAGCAATTTCAAGAGCCTCATTATTTATAAAAACCAATTTATCCTGTTCATCCAATCCCAAAACAGGATTATGAATGGTATTTAACAGTGTTTCCACACGCTTTTTCTCTTCCAATAAAAGATCAAGTTTACTATTGGAATATTCCTCTAATTTTTCAGTCATGCTATTGAAAGAAGTAGCAAGCTCTTTAAATTCACTTGTATCCTGAAAATGTAAACGCTGGTTATAATTATGCTGAGCTACTTCTTTGATACTTGCCGTAAGTTCTTTAATGGGATTGGCAATATTGGAAGGCATATTCAACAAAAGAACAAAGGCAATCAAAAAGCATAACGCTCCAGTGATGGAAATCCATAAAAAAGCATTTTGAGCTGTTTCTTTTGCTTGCTCACTTTTCTTGACGATGGCATCCATATTCACCGACATGAGTTGGACTAAATTATTTCGAAAGGCGGCTTGAAGTTCTTTGTTATGTGGCGTTTCTTTTAATTGGAGTAATAAACCTTCCAATTGATTCGTAACCTGAGCTTCTCCAGTTTCAGTAACATTGCGTTTTTGTTTATCCAGATTTATTGCTAATTCGTGAATAGAAGTAATATTGCTATCCAGTTTATCGATTGCAGCTAATAAGTTTCTACTATAGGCTATGGAATTGTAATTGGCTTTCAACAAATGATCCGTATCATTTTTCAAAGCACTGACATATAAGGTACTGACCGCAGCAAGGATTAAAATCATGAAGAATAATAAACCTATTCCGAGGTACAATTTAGTTTTGATTTTCATGACAGTATGATTAAATCCACTTGAATTTTTTCTAATTTATGGAGCAAACGTTTAAATACACCCATTGCGAATAGCATGGTAAAAAATGAAAAATAAGGACTACCTACGCATACAGTGGTTATATTTCTACGGCTTACTTCTTCAACAATAAGAGCAGGGATATCCTTACCCTGTACTTGCAACACTTCAGCTCCTAATTCAGTAGCCAATTTAAAATTATTTATTAAATAACGTTGTTTATCCAAGGGTATTTTATTTGGAGATTCTTTAGGTGTTTGTATATAGAGCACAAACCAGTCTGCCTGATAATAACTCGCTAAACGCGCAGTTTTACGAATTAAATTTTTAGCTTTTTTTTCATTGGAGCTTATGCAAACTAAAAATCTTTCTGCCCGGTATTTTCGTTCTGAAGTATTTTCACGTTCATGTTTTATGGTGGCATGTCCGGCTAATTCTTTTAATGCCAATTCACGAAGCAGTAATAATTGCTCGGATTGGAAAAAATTTTTTAATGCTCTTTCTATTTTATCATTTTTATAAATTTTCCCTTCCTTTAATCGCAGAAGCAAATCTTCCACACTGATATCAACAAAAAGCAATTCATCAGCCATATTTAATATTCGATCTGGAATTCGTTCCTTAACTTCAACCGATAAAAGATCTCCTATTTCGGCTTGTAATCCTTCTACATGTTGAATATTTACCGCTGAAATCACGTTTATTCCTGCATCTAATATCTCCAATACATCTTGCCAGCGTTTTTCATTTTTACTTCCTGGCACATTGCTATGGGCTAACTCATCCACAATAACTACTTCAGGATGTCTTTGAATAACACGATCTACATCCATCTCTTCTAAGGCATTACCCTTATAAAAAATAGTTTTTCGAGGAATCACAGGTAAACCAGTGAGCATTTGCATGGTATCGGCACGATCATGAGTCTCTACATAAGCAATTTGAACATCAATGCGGTTGCGAATGAGGTTGTGAGCTTCTTGTAAAATGCGGTAAGTTTTTCCTACCCCAGCGCACATGCCTAAGTAAACCTTGAATTTACCTCTTCGCGATTGCTTAATCAGTTCTAAAAAATGGCCTGCTGATTTACGCTGTTCTTCCATCGATTTTTAAAATTTAATTGCCAAAGACGTCGTCAATTGGTTGGATTGCTTCGTATTGGCAGCCTCCAATTTTTCAAATATAGCTTGATCTGCTTTAAAGAAACGGTATTCCGTCCTCCAAAATAATCCATCATAAATTTCGTAATCTAATCCTAAAGAGGCTCCCCAAACTTGGGTTATACTCGGTGATATGGAAGAAAATATTACTGCATCGCTATCTTTAAAATATTCCCCACGCACATTAATCTTCCATTGATCTAAGATGGCATAGCGCAATTGAACACCTGTATTCCACCAGGTATTATTTTTATCCATTGATGGATTTTTTTGGATACCATAATCCCAATTCAACAGGGCTTCAAACTTTGCGTTCAGATTTAATTGCACATAGAAATCATGAAAGAACCGTAAACTATCCTTTCCTTCATCTCCCAGATACACACTGCTGTTTAAAGTGATTTGATCAGTAGGTTTATACTGAATTTGCTGGCCGTAGGCCAATCCCCTACTGGTATTGGGAAGTTGTATACGTTGCCAACCATTTAATGCCATGGCGGCTAAATACCATTTTTTGTTCTGACTGTTAAAAGATAACCTTGCACCTGTTTCAAAATATGGTGAATTTTCTGCCGACAAACTTCTGGTTAAACTCAGGTTATCAGCAGAAATAGCACTCTCCGGACCGATATGAGATGGCAAGACTCCCATATCGAACCATATATCATTGGTTTTAGACAGTTTGAATCCCACATTACCTTCGTATATATTCTTAAAAACCCCGGGTTCGGCGGCATAATTCGCATTCATATAGGTGCCAACACCCAATGCTAAATTCGCTCGTATAAAATCCTGTTCATACGCCGCTTTAATGAATCCTAAATTGACTGCAATTTCATTGCTTCGATGATGGCTATAAATAAAGCCAGCTTTAGCATGTGAGGAAGGCCTGTTCGGATCAAAACTATAATAGCTTTCCAGGTATCCTGATATTTTGATTGGATTTGTTGTTGTGGAATCCATTTCTTGAGCTTCAACTCCAAAACTGCAACATAATAAGGTTGCTGTAACTAGCATATTACTTTTCATCTATTTTATTTTAAGGGTTTTAATGCATCTAAGGCAAGATTAAGTTCCAGTATATGTACTTTTTCGGGACCTAAAAATCCAAATAGCGGTTTTTCAACATGATTATGAACAAGTTCCATAAGCTGCTCAGCATCTACCTGTCTAGCATTCGCTATGCGCGGAACTTGAACTTCCAATGCAGCCAATGAAAGGTGTGGATCCAATCCACTTCCACTCGCTGTAATCAATTCAACGGGAATTTCAGATTGTTTTATGCTGGGATTATGTTTCAGAAAGTGTTGAATTCGTTCTTCAACCTCTTTGATATAGTCAGGGTTGGATACCGCTTTATTACTGCCCGCAGAACCAGCCGCATTATAATTTACAGCAGAAGGTCTGGACCAGAAATAATGATCGCTCGTGAACGATTGTCCAATATGTTTGTAGTACCTATTTCCATTTGCCGTTACTAGCTGTGCCGCTCCCTTGTTGGATGAAAGTTGAGCAATAGCAAATAATAGGATGGGATATATGCCCATTAATAGTATTAAACTTAATAAGGTAAGTTTAATAGCTGGAAGAAAATTCTTTTTCATGATAAAAAAATTATAAAATCACTGATAAGCAAAGGTCAATGAGTTTGATCCCCACAAATGGAACAATCAACCCACCAAGACCATAAATGAGTAAATTCCGTCTCAATAAACTTGAAGCACCCAGAGGCTTATAAGCAACACCTTTAAGAGCCAAAGGAATTAATAAAGGAATCAATAAGGCATTAAAAATGATAGCAGATAGTATTGCAGATGTTGGACTGGTTAAGCCCATGATATTTAATGGTGCTAAGCTAGGAATGGTCAACATAAACAAGGCTGGAATGATGGCAAAATACTTAGCAACATCGTTAGCAATACTAAACGTAGTTAATGTACCCCTAGTCATGAGCAATTGTTTACCGATTTCCACAATCTCAATCAACTTGGTTGGGTCATTGTCCAGGTCTACCATGTTTCCGGCTTCTTTAGCGGCTTGAGTACCGCTGTTCATGGCAACACCTACATCCGCTTGTGCCAAAGCTGGAGCATCATTAGTACCATCGCCCATCATCGCCACTAATTTACCTTCCGCTTGTTCCTTACGGATATAATTCATTTTATCCTCCGGTTTAGCTTCTGCGATAAAATCATCCACACCTGCATTTTTAGCGATATAAGCCGCAGTCAAAGGATTATCGCCCGTTACCATCACAGTTTTAATTCCCATTCTTCTTAATCGGGAAAAACGTTCTTGAATACCGGGTTTAATAATATCCTGCAACTCAATTACTCCCAAAACCACATTATTTTCAGACAGCACCAAAGGGGTACCTCCATTTCCTGAAATAGCTTTGACGTTAGAAAGTACATCAGCAGGGAATGATTTGCTGTTGGCTTCCAACATTTTTTGAATTGCATCCGTAGCTCCTTTGCGAATTTTTCGATCTCCAAGGTCTAAGCCGGAAGATCTTGTTTCCGCAGAGAATTTCACCAATTTGGCTTGGTCGAAAAAGGAGGCATTCCAGGTCAAATTAGCCAGTTCTACAATGGATTTACCTTCTGGAGTTTCATCATGCCAAGAACTTAGGGAAGCCACTTGAATAAAATGATCGATGTCCTGACCTTCAGCCACATGAAAATGAGTCGCTTTACGGTTACCTATTGTTATGGTCCCTGTTTTGTCCAACAATAACACATCAATATCTCCAGCCGTTTCTACTGCTTTTCCAGATTTAGTCAACACATTGGCTCTTAATGCTCTATCCATTCCTGCAATACCAATCGCAGATACCAAACCTCCAATCGTGGTAGGAACTAAACAAACAAATAAAGATACAAATGCGGCAATACTAATGTTGACCTGTGCATAATCTGCAAATGGTTTCAGACATACAGTAACCAGAATAAATACCAAGGTAAATCCGGCAAGCAATATGGTTAATGCAATTTCGTTGGGTGTTTTTTGCCTTTTCGCACCTTCTACGAGAGCAATCATTTTATCCAAAAAGCTTTCACCAGGGCTAGTAGTCACCTGTACTATAATTTCATCAGATAGCACTTTGGTTCCCCCAGTCACAGAACTTCGATCTCCTCCCGCTTCCCGAATGACAGGAGCAGATTCTCCGGTGATGGCACTTTCATCGATTGTCGCCAAACCTTTGATGATTTCTCCATCCGTAGGAATGATATCACCTGTCTGACAGATAAACTCATCGCCTTTCTTTAATTGGGAGGAAGGAATAACTGAACCATTTATTAATTTCGCTGGTGTTTCTTCCCTCGTTTTCCGTAAACTATCCGCTTGAGATTTTCCTCGAGCTTCTGCAATCGCTTCTGCGAAATTTCCAAACAAAAGCGTCAACAATAAAACAACAAATACACAGAAATTGTAGGCAAATGAGCCTTGGGATTGATCTCCAAATAAGATGCTTATGCAAACTACCAACATAATTAAGGTAGTTATCTCCACCGTAAACATCACAGGATTTCGAAGCATGATTTTAGGATGGAGCTTGACAAATGCTTGTGTAAGCGCTGTCCTAAATAAATCAGCATCGATCATAGAATTTTTAGATTTCATGTTCTTCAACAATTAACGTAAAGAAAAATATTCAGCTACCGGACCTAAAGTCAAGGCTGGGAAAAAGGATAAAGCGGCGATAATGATGATGACAGCAAGAACCATCATACCAAAAGTCATGGTATCAGTCTTCAAGGTACCTGCACTTTCAGGAATATATCGTTTGGAGGCAAGAATACCTGCAATCGCTAACGGCCCAATAATGGGGATAAAACGACCAAATAATAAAACCAAACCTGTACTGATATTCCAGAAAGGAGTATTATCTCCCAATCCTTCAAATCCAGAACCGTTATTCGCAGATGCAGAGGTAAACTCATAGAGTAATTCAGAGAAACCATGAAAACCAGGATCATTGGTCGATGCAGCGCCATACGCTGGGAATGCCGCGGCTATTGCTGTTCCAACCAAAATTAGAAATGGATGAATCAAAGCGACGATCATCGCTATTTTCATTTCCCGAGCTTCCACTTTTTTTCCAAAGAACTCAGGGGTTCTTCCAACCATCAAACCACTAATAAATACGCCAAGAATGATAAAAATAAAGTAATTCAATATACCAACACCACAACCACCATAGAATGCATTAATCATCATCGCCAGCAATTCATTCATACCCGATAAAGGCATGGTACTATCGTGCATGGCATTTACTGAACCCGTAGAAATCACTGTAGTCACTATAGACCAAAATCCAGAGGCCGCAGCGCCAATTCGAATTTCCTTCCCCTCCATCGCACCAAGATTATCTTGAATGCCTAAAGCAGCTATGGTTGGACTACCTTTCACCTCCATCAATACATTCGGTATAGCTAAACATAAGAAGCCAATCGTCATGACTGTAAAAATGACCCAAGCCATCTTTTTTCGACGGATAAAATAGCCGAAGGCGAAAATCATGGCTAATGGGATAACAAATTGAGCGAGCATTTCTACCATATTGCTTAAATAGGTAGGATTCTCTAAAGGATGAGCCGAATTAGCACCGTAAAAACCACCACCGTTGGTTCCGACATGTTTGATTGCAATAAAAGCAGCCGCAGGCCCTTTGGAAACGGCAACGGTATCCCCTTCTAGCGTAATCATATTCCCTTTTCCTTCGAAGGTCATGGGTGTACCTTGAAAAATCAACACACAGGCAACGATAAGGGAAATCGGCAATAATATGCGGGTACATGATTTAAGTAAATAATTGTAAAAATTACCTAGTTGCTCTGTTGTTTTATCTCTAAAAGCTCGAAACAAAACCACTGCAGCAGCCATACCTGTAGCGGCAGACACAAATTGCAAATACATCAGAACCATCTGGGATAAATAAGAAACCCCAGATTCACCTGAGTAATGCTGCAGATTACAGTTGACAACGAAAGAAATAGCTGTGTTAAAAGCTAAATCTGCGCTCATGTTCGGATTTAAATCCGGGTTTAAGGGAAGATGGATTTGAAACATCAATACCAGCATGGTACCCAGCAACCAGATTAAATTGATACTTAATAAAGCCTTAAGATGTTCTTTCCAGTTCATTTCATGGCTGGAATCAATTCCGGACAATTTAAATATCAGGCGTTCTAAAGGCGAAAGTAGGCGATCTAAAAAGGTATGTTCACCAGCATAGACTTTAGCAATGTATTTTCCTAGAGTAATAGCAATTCCAATGGATAATAGAAACATCAATATGATGCCCCATAATTCTGAATTTATCATCATTTACTTATTAAAATTTTTCGGGATACAAAATCACGTAACAGGTATATGCAAATACCAAAATGGCTAATACAAGCAAAACGATCATCATAGTTAATTTTCTAAAATTGTTTTAATATAGACAGGAGCTAATTCTTTGGGAAATGAAGCCAGATGTCGACGAAGGCTAGCAGGAGATTCACAGGCAGCTAACTGTTCCAAAAATTCATTCTCTATGGCATTTTTGGTATGCAAAGAGCCATTATAATATAATAAGCCAATGACTTGCAGTGCTTCTTTCGCTAACTGTTGCTGATCATCATCCCCTTCAAAATGGGTCAAACAATAATTGGCCACACGTTTCAAAACCTGGTATTCGGAATCAAGTTCCGAATCGTTCCAACATTGGGGAATCCAAGCTTTTACTGTATTTAATATTTTACTTTCCATGTTTATATTTTGTCAAAAAAATCAATTGATTTGAAGAAGAGGGCGAAACACAATATGCCCAGCAAAATGAGAATGATACTTAACATCGTTTTTATTTAATGTGTTGAAGAATGTAAACATTTCGAAGGTTCAACGGTAGGTTATTAATAATGCTGTTCCACTGTTTGAAGGAACAAAGGTGATCCATCCTGGAAAAGGAATACATGAATAAATATTCAATATGCTGTTTGATCGCCAAATCTCCTTTCTCATAAAGATTTCCTACGCAGGACAATAATCTTCTTACATAAGGAAAATTCTTACGAAGGCATAAATCCCTCATGTGGGAAACAATAATCTGCAAGATTGCAGGAACTTGAGATGTTGTGTTTAATTGCTTCATCTGAGGCGAAAGCTTTCGGACATGTTTGCCTACATATTTTGCCATTTCTAAAGCTGTTATATTTTCCATATTTGAAATAATTTTGGATGGGGATGCCAAAAGATATTCCAGAAGAAGCCTATTGAATATATAACATTGTAATTAAGTGAGTTATAGTATTTTCAAGAATAATTAAAAATAAAAAAGCCTATCAAAATGATAGGCTCAATTTCATTATGATAAGCTTTTTATAATTTATATTCTTCAATTTTGCGGTATAAGGTGGCTATACCAATGCCTAAAAGCCGGGCCGCTTCTGCTTTATTCCCTTTTGTATAAGCTAGAACTTTTTGAATATGATTCTTTTCTAAATCTGAGAGTGCAAAAACATGGGTACCGGTGGAATTGGTATTATCAGAATCTAGATCAATTGGAAGAGATTGGGTATCTAGACTTTGATTTTCCATGATAATCAAACTGCGTTCGATTACATTTTTCAGTTCACGAACATTTCCTTTCCACTTCCGAGCACTTAAACCTGCCAAATATTCTTTGCTTATTGTAGGTTTTTTAATGTTCATTTTTTGGGATAATAATTCTACTAAATGATTAGTTAACAAAGGAATATCTTCTACTCTCTCCCTTAAAGCAGGTAAAGTGATACTAAATACGGACAATCGGTAATATAAATCAGCTCGGAACAATCCCTTTTCCGATTCATTTATTAAATCCCGATTTGTCGCAGCTATCAGTCTTACATTTAATTTACTAGCTTTACTATCGCCCACTTTAAAATACTCCCCAGTTTCTAAGACCCGAAGTAATTTAGCTTGTAATTCCAAAGGCATTTCACCAATTTCGTCCAGAAACAAGGTTCCAGCATTTGCCTCTTCAAATAAGCCTTTCTTATCTTTTAAGGCACCTGTAAATGCACCGGCCAAATGTCCAAAAAGCTCTGATTCTAACAAATCCTTGCTAATGGCAGAACAATTCAAAGCAATAAAATTTTTTTGTTTTCGTGGACTATTGAAATGAATAGCTTGAGCAAAAACCTCTTTACCAGTCCCTGTCTCGCCTAGCAACAATACAGTGGTATCAGTAGCTGAAACTTTTTTAGCCAGGTTCATTGCCTCCAAAAGGATGCTCGATTGACCGATAACCTGATCAAAGGAATATTGCTTGTTCATTTGTTTTTCCAAGGAGCTGACTCGCTTGGTTAAAGCAGCTTTTTCAAAAGCCTTATGCAGTAAAGGAATGATTTTATGGTTATCATCCCCTTTGGTGATATAATCGTAAGCGCCATTTTTGATGGCTTGCACGCCATCAGCAATCTGCCCAAAAGCAGTCATTAAAAGAACTTCAGAGAAAGGTTGAAGTTCTTTCAATTTAAGCACGAAATCAACACCATTTCCATCCGGCAATTTAACATCACAAATAATGACATCAAATTCTTTCTGTTTCAACAATTGCAACGCTGATTTTAGATCAGAGGCTTGGCTAATAGCCAAATTTTCCCATTCCAATTGGATAATTCGGGCAAGTAGCTGCCTTAATTTATCTTCATCATCGATAATCAGTAGTTTCATACAAGAAAGAATCTTATTTAATTATTAAACGAATTTAGGAATAGAAATAAGAGTTCAAAAATAATTCGATAGAAACAAAAATAGGCTACCCCAGGGATAGCCTATTAAAGTATGTTTGTCAATATAAAATTATTTTAAAAAGCTGTTGTGTCAGCTTCTGAATTTTCCGTTTCAGGAGCTTGATCAATAAGTTCCATAAATTGATCTAATTTAGGCGTGATAATGATCTGTGTCCTTCTATTTCTAGCTTTACCATCAGGACTGGTATTATTAGCCACAGGGTTGTATTCACCACGACCTCCTGCCGTTAGACGTTTTGGATCCACTCCGTACGTGTTTTGCAAGGCTTGTACGACTGAAGAAGCTCTTAGGGTACTTAAATCCCAGTTATTCCGAATATTAGGTTTAGAAATAGGATCTGAATCTGTATTTCCTTCTATTAATACCTCATAATCTTTATAATCTTGAATTATCTTAGCGATTTTTGACAAAGTCTCTCCAGCTTGATCGGAGATTTCATAACTACCTGATTTATAAAGCATATTATCTGACAAGGAAATGTAAACCACACCTTTTAATACTTTCACATCTACATCTTTCAATTCCTCTCTACTCAATGACCTCGTTAAATTATTGGTTAATACCACATTTAAAGAATCGCTTTTTGCTTTCGTATTGACTAAATGTTTGATGTATTTATTGGAAGCATTGATTTCATCCACCAATTTGGAAATATTCGCATTTCCCTGGGAGTTTTGGCTGATACTATTATCTAACGTTCCTTGTAGTTTAGCTAGTGCTTCTCTTAAATTTTGATTGTTTTTACGTTCCTGCTCCAGTTGGTCTTCCAAGCTTTTGACTCTAGCTCTACTTTCCGCTAATTCAACTTGCCCTTTTTGGTATAATGTCCCTAAATCTTTGTATTGCGTTTCCAATGCCAAATATGTTTTCTTACTTACCCCACAAGAGGAAACTAAGATCAAAGCGAGGAATGCTAAGGGTATATTTAAACTTTTAATCATAATATGTGTATTTAAAAATTGTCAACAATAATTTAGTACTAAGTTAAACAAAAGGAAATCCAAAAGATGTTAATATTTATTAAAATATACTAAAAAACATAGCTAAATTTAATATTAGGACAAAAAAATAAAGCTTGAGATTGGGGAAATCTCAAGCTTTAACTAACCAATTATTAACCTAAATTATGAATGATAAGTAATAATCAAATGCTATACCAAAAATTAAAAAGTACCATTTGGATTAACAAAATTTAACAATGACAGGTAATTACTCGGTAATAAGTGATACTTTTGACCCATGGATCAAATCAGAACGTATTTAGATAATTTAGGGTTCTCTTCATTAAATACCATGCAAGAGGAAGTGACAAGTCAATTTGACAGTTCAAGAGATTTAATTGTATTGTCCCCTACTGGATCTGGAAAAACACTGGCATTTTCCATTATACTGATGCAATTATTGCAGAAGTACCCCAATACGGTTGCGTCCGCTTTAATATTGGTTCCTACTCGTGAATTAGCCATGCAGATAGAGTCTGTTGTAAAAAAAATGGATAATCGACTGAGTATGGTCTGTTTGTATGGAGGGAACAACAGCAAATTAGAAAAAAATAAAATCAAAGAAAACCCACAGCTTATTGTTGCTACTCCAGGAAGACTGATTTATCATTTGGAACGCAACCCTGCATTGTTAAAAGATACCCATACTTTAGTGTTGGATGAATTTGACAAATCCTTGGAACTGGGATTTTATGATCAAATATCCTACATTATAAACTCCTGTAGGGATATAAAACATCAACTTTTAACCTCAGCCACAGATATCACTGATAAGCCAGAATTCGTCAAGCTAAATAATCCTATCAAACTGGATTTTTTGGAGAAAACTGCTTTATTACCAAATTTGAATTATTTCCGAGTTAACAGCAGTACCAAATTAAAACTGGAACAATTGTTCAAGTTAATCTGTAAAATAGGTTCAGAAAGAATTTTAGTGTTTTGTAATCATCGGGAAGCAACGGAGCATGTTTCGGAATTGTTAGAAAGTAAAGGCATCGACAGTATTCCGTATCATGGAGGTTTAGATCAGTACTTTAGAGAACTGGCTATTACTAAAATAAAAAACGGATCACAATTAATATTAATAACAACCGATCTAGCTTCCAGAGGACTTGATATACCAGACATGAATCATGTGATTCATTATCAGTTTCCTTATAAACAAGAAGATTTTATACATCGTAATGGACGTTCTGGTAGAAATCAGCAAGAAGGAAATGTTTATGCCGTCATCGCTGAAGGGGATCGATGTCCTGACTATTATGAAGATTTAGAGGAATTGGTATTGGATGAATTCTATCCATTGCCACCTCAACCTACTTATCAAACGATTAGAATAACAGCTGGCAAAAAGCAGAAAATCAATAAAATAGACATTGTTGGTTTTATATATTCTTTAGGTGATTTTAAGAAAGAAGATGTAGGTATGGTAGAAGTTAAAGCCTTCGACAGTTATGTTGCAGTCCAAAGAAATATAGCCCGCGAAATTGTTAAAAACGGAAATAACGGAAAAATTAAAAGTCAGAAAGTACGATTAAGCCTTATTTAGCTGCTTTTATGAATTCCAAAATTTCTTGAGGAACTAAGGAGGAAATATCGCCCTTGTTTTTCCATATATCCCTAACAATAGTTGAGGATATATGCGCTATTCCACTTCTACTCACCAAGAAGTAACTTTCAATCTGTGGAGCTAACACTAAATTATTTTGTGCAATGATGCTTTCATAGTCCAAATCAGTAGAATTTCTAAGTCCACGAAGAATAACCTGTGCATTTACAGCCTTACAATAATCCACTGTCAAGCCCTGATAAGATTGCACTTCTATCTTCGTATTATTCGCATATACTGCTTTAATTGCCTTGAGTTTCGTTTCTACGTCCAAAAGCCCCACCTTAGAGCTGTTTACTCCAATAGCAATATATATTTTATCAAAAATTGGGAGTGCTCTCTCCAATAAGTCTTGGTGAGCTATAGTGAAGGGATCAAAAGATCCAGGAAATACGGCGATTCTCATCTCTTATGAATTGGTATAAAAACTGAATGATGAATTTCCATAGGTTCTACATTCCAAAAAATTAGGATGATCCATCATCTTTCTGCTCGTTGGGTGCTCTACAATTAAAAGCCCACCCAAATTAAGTAAATTATTATGAAATATAAATTGCGGGATTTGAGGTAGCTGTGCAATATCGTAAGGTGGATCAGCAAATATTAAATCATAGGTCGCTTTCGCAGTATTTAAATATTTAAAAACATCGGCCTTTCTGGTCTTTATTTGATCAAGATTAAGCTTTTTCGCAGTTTCAGAGATATACAAAACACATTTTCCGTGTAAATCTATACTTTCCACCGATTTTACGCCTCTAGAAGCCAATTCAAAGGATATATTTCCAGTTCCTGCAAATAAATCCAAACAAGCTAGATCTTCAAAATCCAAACGATTTGCCAAAATATTGAACAAAGCCTCTTTAGCTAGATCAGTCGTAGGTCTAACGGGTAGATTTTGAGGAGGATTCAACCTAATTCCTGCCGCTTTTCCTCCTATAATACGCATGTGGGCAAATCTATAAGGTAACTCTCGGTAATTTCTTTAGGAAGCTCAGCTATTTCTGCCATTACTTGATTGGACTGTATCTGAATCAACTCATTTCCAAAGCTTGCTAATTGTGATTTAACATCAATCTTTTCTTGTGAATTCGCGTAAAGCACTTTGCTCACTTTAGCATGCACGTGAAAGGTTTCCAATAAATTCAGGATAAAATAATTCAGATCCTCCTCAGTAAGCACTTCGAAACTATTATAAAACTTGAATTTACCATTGATGAATAAAAACACATCCGTACAATGATCTCCTGAAAAAACGCCTAAAACTTCTCCCTGTAAAGGAACATGAGGTCTAGCTAAGTAAAGATTTAACTTAAATTCAGGAATAAACTGAGCATCAGGGAATAATGACCTCCATTGCTGCTCCAATAACACATCGTATTGGAATAAAGCTTGAATAGCCAAAAAGTCTAATGAAGTGGATTTCGATGGAAGTGTAGGATTATCCATAAACTCCTGGTATTTATCCTTGTCCTCTGAATCGTAGAGTTCATCAGGAATGAAGGTCAGGTTTTGGTATGGAATACTGATAAAAACTTGTTGAAATGGTAGACTTAATAATTTTAATGCAGCATCCGTTGGATTACGATTATCGTAGTTCATATAGACTAAGACTTGGCCATCATTAGATAGCACGTATAGAATATCCTGGGAATAATTTGCCTTAATTATTAATTTATACTGAGCAATATAATGTAAGTGAAACTGTGTTGATGTAAAATTCATGCTTTGCAGACGCTTTCTCACAAAATTAGTTTTTAAAATTGGATTGACCAACCTTTTAAATAACTTTGAAACGTGCAGGTTAAAAATATTCTATTACAACAGTTTTCCCATCAGGCTACTCCACAACAAGAGGAGGTATTTGGATTATTATCGGAATTTCTGTTAACATTTTCGACTTTCTCCTGTTTTATTTTGAAAGGATATGCAGGAACCGGAAAGACGAGTATCATTGCTGCTTTGGTAAATAGTTTAGGAAGAATGCAGAAAAAATCGGTACTCTTAGCTCCTACAGGAAGAGCAGCTAAAGTGATGAGCAGCTACTCCGGGAGAAAAGCCTTGACAATCCATAAAAAAATCTACAGAAAGAAAAATGCTGCTACGATAGACCTTCAATTTAGTTTAGCTGATAATTCACATGAAAACACCTTATTCATTATAGATGAATCATCTATGATAAGTAATGAAGGGCAAACCATGTTTTCTCATGGCCTACTTCATGACCTCATAGAATATGTTCAATCTGGCGAAAATTGTTGCCTGATGTTTGTCGGGGATACCGCTCAGTTACCCCCTGTAGGGATGGAAGAAAGCCCTGCACTTAATCCATCTTATATCAATGATGAATTTGGCTTGGATGTGATGCATTACGAACTGACTGATGTGGTGCGACAAGATAAGCAATCCGGAATCTTATACAATGCGACTAAGATTCGCAATGAAATACGTTTGGATGAAGAATTCGCTGAGTATAGTTACCCGCAATTTAAAACCAGTGGATATCGGGATATCTTCAGAATGAATGGCGACCGACTCATTGAAGGCTTGCATTACGCATACGATAAATATGGCATAGAACAGAGCATGGTGATTTGTCGGTCTAATAAATCAGCTAACTTGTACAATAAACATATCCGGAATCAGATATTATTCTGTGAAGAAGAAATTACGGGTGGGGACATCATCATGATTGTGAGAAACAATTATTATTGGCTCCAGGAACATGACGAAAAAAACCAAGGATTTATAGCCAATGGAGATATGGCCGTCATCCGTAAGGTAAGTAATGTGCATGAGATGCATGGATTTCGTTTTGCTGATTTATATTTAGAATTTATGGATAATAATGAAGGAGATGCCATTCGATGTCGTGTTTTACTAGACAGTTTATACGTAGACTCCCCCAATTTACCCTATGAGCAGCAAAAAGAGCTATATGAAAGCATTGCTAAGGACTATGCGGATATTCCGGATCGAAAACATCGTCAGGAAGCCATAAAAAGAGATCCCTATTACAATGCCTTGCAAATAAAATTTGCCTATGCCATCACCTGTCATAAAGCCCAAGGTGGACAATGGCCTTTGGTATTTATTGATCAAGGTTATATGACTGATGAAATGCTGAATACAGAATTTATGCGCTGGCTATATACGGGCATTACCAGAGCTACTAAAGAATTATTTTTAGTTAATTTTAGCGATAAATTTTACGAAAGTTAATCCTATCAAAAATAATACAGAAACAATTTTAAAAATCCTTTAGAATAGGATACTTTCGTGTGAACTAATTTAATTAATAACAATTACATGAGACATGTTATATTAAGCATTACCTTATTACTCTCGGTAATGTCTTTTGCTCAAGAAAAAAGCACACTAGCAAAACCTAATTATGCCTTGGCAGCTAAATTTTCTCCTAACAAACTTGGCAAGGTGATTTACTCCACTGAAGTTAACCCAAATTGGATAAACTACAGTGATCGTTTTTGGTATGAATACCGTACATCAGCGGGTAGAAAATGGTATGTTGTAGATCCTAAATTGCGCAAGAAAGAAGAGATTTTTGATCACCATGATATAGCTGCAAAAATCACCAAATATGTAAAAAATCCTTTTGATGCCCAGCATCTTGAGATTAGAAACCTGAATTTTCAAAAGGATGAAAACTTGGTTCGATTTGAAGTTCAAAGTACCAAGGACACCGTAAAATCGAAAGATGAGATCAAGAAATTGACCAATAAGAACGATACTTTAAAGAAAAAGTTGTTTTATTTTGAATACAACCGTTTAAATAAGGAGCTGAAAGAACTAAGCGATAGTACCAAGGAAAAAAACAGGTTGTTTTGGGCTAATTTTAATCCGGATACCAGCAGGGTGTATTATGCTAAAAACTACAACCTATACTGGATGGACTATGCTAATTACCTAAAAGCACAAAAGGATGAAAAGGATAGCACCATCGTGGAGAATCAAATTACGACCGATGGCGTTCAATACTATGCTTGGGGAGGTGATGAATACAGCGTAACTACCGGAGATAAAAAATCGGAAGAGGAAGAAAAGAAAAAAAGAAAAGCCGTATGGTTAAACTGGTCCCCTAACGGTCAATATTTCAGCATCAGCAGAAAAGACAATCGTGGATTAAATCCATTATGGGTGATTAACAACGTGGGAGGTAAAAGACCTACCTTAGAAACCTATAAATACTTAATGCCAGGCGAAGTAGATTCTACTGAAGTAGGACTTTACCTATTTAATGTTAATGATCTTAAACCTAAACAAATCAATGTTGCCGCATTCAAGAATCAAACCATAAGTTTATGGAGTAAAGATCGTAGCAAGGATAATTATAAAGGGAAGCACTACATCAATTATTGGCATGGAAATGATCAGGAATTTTATATTGCCAGATCAAGTAGAGATTTGAAAAAGATTGATATTCTATCGGTTAATGTGAATGGAGAAGTTAAAACCTTAGTAGAAGAGCGATCGAATGTATATTTGGATGTTAAGAAACCTTATTTCTTAAAAAATAGCAATCAATTTATCCATTGGTCTCAACGAGATGGATGGGGACATTTTTATTTGTATGATAAACAAGGAAAACTCCTTAATCAAATCACGAAAGGATCTTTCCATTGTGATGAGTTGAGTAATTTTCATGAAGCGACAGGAACCTTATTTTTCAAAGCAAATGGCGTAGATCCTGAAGTTGATCCATACTACACTTATTACTATTCGATTAATAAGACTGGACAAGGTTTGAAGAACCTAAGTCCAGGCAATTTTGACCATCAGGTTTTGGGAACGGAAAGTGGTGATTTCTATATAGACAATTTCTCTAGAGTGAATACAGCTCCTGTCAGCAACCTATATAATGCTGCTGGTCAACTGATCATGAAATTAGAGGAGGCCGATTTAAGCCAGCTATTTGCTGCTGGATATAAATTCCCTGAACCATTCAAAGTTAAAGCAGGAGATGGCATCACAGATTTGTATGGTGTTTTATACAAACCTTATGATTTCGATTCGACAAAGACCTACCCTATTGTGGAATACGTTTATCCAGGTCCACAAACGGAAGCTGTAAATAAAAGCTTTGGACGCAGCATGGACCGTATAGATCGCTTGGCGCAAATGGGATTCATCGTAATCTCTGTAGGAAACCGTGGAGGACATCCTTCTCGCTCAAAATGGTACCATACCTATGGATACGGAAACCTACGTGATTATGGATTGGAAGATAAAAAGGTGGCAGCAGAACAATTAGCAAACAAATATTCGTTTATTGATATCAATCGTGTGGGAATCACCGGACATTCAGGAGGAGGTTTTATGTCTACTGCTGCTATGTTGGTATATCCTGACTTTTTTAAAGTAGCGGTATCAGGTGCTGGAAATCATGAAAACAACATTTACAACAGATGGTGGAGTGAAAGACATCATGGGGTAAATGAAGTAGTAAGCAGCAAAGGTGATACTACCTTCAACTATCAAATCGATAGAAACTCTGACTTAGCTAAAAATTTGAAAGGAAAACTGTTAATCGTAACAGGGGATATAGATAACAACGTACATCCGGCGAACTCTATCCGTATGGTGGATGCTTTGATTAAAGCAAACAAGCGTTTTGATTTTGTATTGTTACCAGGTCAACGACATGGTTTCGGAGATATGACGGAATACTTTTTCTGGAAAATGGCTGATTATTTTTCTGAGCACCTATTAGGGGAATCCAAGATGAATGAAGTGGACATGGTTGAAATAAATAAAGAAAACCCATTAAAACGTTAATGGCGACCACTAAACATACAACAAATGCGGAGGCACTATATCATTATGGTGCCTCTGATTTTAAATTGGAACTGCTCGAAAAATTTCCTTTAAACAGCTTATTGGAATGGAGCCAACAGGAGGAAAATGGTAAATTAGCATTTCGCAGTGCCTGGGCGCTTGAGCATATTTTATTGGGAAATACGGCACTTTTTGACGGTTTGCAAACGAAATTAATGGAAGGCTTCTGTCAACTTGCGAACTGGAGTGCCTTAAGGAGCTACAGCAAATTGCTGATGTACCTTAGCTCAGATGTGGAAAAAGTGAATCTCATTAACGAAGATCAAGCCATGGCAATTATTGAAAAGTGCTTCGGAATTTTGGAGAACTCCGATTGCCCAGTAGCCGTTAAAGTGAATGTGATGGACATATTATATGCCTTCATCGCGCGCTACGACTGGATAAAAAATGAATTGAGATTATTGATTGAGTTGGAATTGGAAAAGGAAGCAACCCCTGCTTTAAGAAGCAGAGGTGCCAAAATTTTAAAACGTATACTTAAGTCCTAAATAGGTAAAGTTATACATATCGTTGTATTGACTCACTTGTTCTCCAGTCTCTATATCAATTGGATTATACCCATCTAAATCTTCTCCTCGGGAGAAACTAAATTGGGTATTCGCTACAAAACTAAAATATCCGTTGCGGTAGTAACTTGTATATTTATTTAATGGTATGGATATACCTACGTTACCAACAGGAAATAACCAATCGTTATTATCATCAACAGGACCATTCAGTGCACCTTCAGAAAAAGTTCTGGTAACAGAATTTCCTTGGTTATTTGTGTAGGTAAATGAATTTTGTCGGACAACATCGCTGTAGTTATTAAATATACCACCAAAGCCAAGTCCAACATATAATCCGTTCAGGATATATTTTTCAAAACCACTTTCACGAAATAACATCCGTTCATTGATAAAAAAACGATAAGGATATACCGTTAAATTGACAAGCCCAGTGATATAAGGTCTATTGATTATTCCTCTAGGATCCCAATCAGGAGACATTGGGTTGTTGTCCCCTACAGCTCTCAACTGTCCAATCT
>DAIQBS010000044.1:0-31127 GCA_036781025.1 Sphingobacterium sp.
CTTGTTAGCAGAGACAGTTTTGTAACTTAACGTATTCACTTGCTTTTATTTAATTTATTAATAATGTTTAAAATCCTATTGTAATCCCTACAATTAGGACTGCAAAGGTACAATAATAATATTTAATTAACAAAGAGATATTTGCTTTTTGTTTTGGCTTGTTAAGACCATGGTTTTCAAGCCCCTCTATTTCTTGAATATTTTTGAATGTTAACGTGGAATTTACTTCTTAATACCTTTTGATGGCATGCTATTTTATCGAATAGTATGCGTTTATTTATAATTAGCAAAGGAATAATTAAAATATGGTTAGAATGATGCACACTTATTTCAAATTTGTAAAAGTGGATGGTTTCTTCTTAAAGTTTTAATAATCGTATGGTAGCTATAAGCAACCTTATAAATGAGGTTTAACATGTATTCAAAGAGTATAGCTATTATTTTAACATATATTAAGGTTATCCTTTTAAACTTTTCTGCATTTTTGCGCTCTTTCATATTAATTTATTATCTTGACTTAAGTATTGAATTGGTCAATACGAGCGTAATAAATAGATATTTTAACTAGAATAGAATGAGAAGAGTTTCAGGCTGGAAGGTTGTGGCATGTGCGATGCTGTTTTTTGGACAACAAGTGATGGCGCAAGAAGTGAAGGAAGATCAAGCCTATAAAGAGCAGTTGGCATTGATAGAAGCGCAGTTGAAGCGTGGTGAAATTAATGCCGCTTTGCAACAAATTGAAGAAAGTATTTTAAAATACCCCAAAGCGGCAGAGATTTATTATGCGAAATCTTTGTTGTATGCGCAGGCCAGAAATTTTGAAGTCGCTATTCCTGCAGCAAAACAAGCGCTAACTCATGATCCCGATAATTTAGGCTTTGCCAATCACCTCTTAGAATTGTATAAAAGTAGTGGTGATTTAGATGCTGCGGTTGGCTTGCTAGATGAAGTGATAGAAACAAAACCTAACAATCCTCAAATTTATAGGGAAAAAATCATGTTGTTGCATGCGGCAAAAAAATCAGAAGCTTCTTTGCAAGTTTACGAGGTGGTAAAGACGAAGTTTGGTGAGTCGGATACCTTAGACGTGTTAAAGGCAGAAATCCTGATGGATTTGAAAAAAGAAGATGAAGCTATTGAACTGTTAACGAAATGGCGTGAAAAGAAATCCCCAATCAGGCAAGTTTATAGCAGTTTAGCGTACATCTACCTGGATAAAAAGAAACCGAAGGAGGCCTTACCTATATTGGAGGAAGGAATTCAGCATTCCAAGGATGATTTACTCTATATGGATTTGGCAGATGTATATGTGGCCTTGAAAAAGAATGAAAGCGCTTATTCGAACCTTCAAAAGGCTTTTGCTTCCAAGCAAATTAATTTTGCTGAAAAGCATCGCGCGATGATGAATGTGTTGAATGATAAGGGCGCTTTATCCATGGTACAGAAGCAAGATTTAGCGAATAGTTTAGTGCTTAATCATCCACGTATTCCGGATAGCCATATGTTCAAAGGAGATCTGTTGTGGCAGAAAGGGGAATTGGAGGAAGCAAAGTCCTTGTATTTAACCACGGTGAGTATGCAGCCACAGCATGTTGATGCTTGGCGTAAGCTAATCAATGTGGAAATTGCCATGAATGATTTGGATAATGCCATTTCGGATGGTCAAGAGGCTTTGAAATACAATCCGGGGAATGTGGTGTTGACTTATTTTGTGGGGGTTGCCTATATGATTAAGAAGGATTCTTTGAATGCTCGTCAATTTTTGGAAGGTGCATTGAATCAAAGTAGTAATGAAAGTCCATTCGTTCAATCCATGATTTATGGATCTTTAGGAGACTTATACCATGAGTTGAAACTGGAATCGGCCTCAGATGTGGCTTATGAAGAAGCGATCCAACTAGATAGTACCAATGTGAGTGCGATGAATAATTTAGCCTATTATTTGTCTTTAAGAAAGAAAGATTTGGACAAAGCGGCATCTTATGCAAAAAAGGCTGTAAGCCTAGATCCTCAATCTGGCACTTTTCAAGATACCTACGCATGGGTGTTATTTCAGCAAGGGGAATATTCGCAAGCGCTACATTGGATTGAGGAAGCTATTAAAAACAGCTCAGAATCTGCGGTATTGTATGATCATTATGGGGATATTCTGATAAAATCAGGAAAGACCAAGGACGCAATAAAGCAATGGACTAAAGCGTTGACTTTAGCGGATAAAGATGCTATCGATCAAGAAAAGATAAAATTGAAAATCAGTGAAAAAAAATATATTGAATAAATTACTTGCCGGGCTGTTTTTTCTGCTTATACTGACCGCCTGTGGAAGTAAAAAGAAATTAGTTAAGTCGGAGCCAAGCTTACCTGCTGCGAGTACGCATGTGGAGATGATAAAGAATGTGGAATTAAGCAATCTTAATTTCCACAGCTTTAGTGCGAAAGCTAAGGCCAAAGTGGAGATGGGTAAAGAATCGCAAAATGTCAATTTAAACATCCGAATGGATCGTGGAAAGACGATTTGGATTTCCGTGACCGCCTTACTTGGCATTGAAGCCGCTCGGGTTATTATAACCCCAGACAGTGTCAAGATTATGAATAAGATCCAAGGGGAATATGTAGCTAAGCCGTTTTCTTATATTTATAATTACGTAAATCCGGGAATCAGTTTCAACATGCTTCAGGATATTTTAATGGGTAACATTACCGTGGATATGTTAAGAACGGATCAATTGCAGGTAGCGACGAGTACAGAGGATTTTCAATTGATTGGAATAAAGGATGGATTAACGTTTCACTATGGGGTAAAATCCAATAATCGACCATTTTCATTTAATTTAATGGAACTAGGAAAAAATAGAAAGTTGGAAACTTATTATGGAGATTATGCATCAACTGATGGTTATAATTTTCCGCAGCGTTTCACGTTAACTATTGAAGGGGATGATGTGAAGCTGGCGGCGGATTTAGTCTATAATAAAGTAGAATTTAATAAAGCTTTGGAATTACCTTTTAATGTTCCATCCAGGTATAAGGTAATCAACTAATCGCCTGAAAAGGTGATCTTAAATAAAATTAAGTTTATTTTATCTTTATATAAAGTATATCCTTATTTTTGGAAGTTTTATTTAGCTATAAGCAAGAATTAAGTGGTTCATGGATATTAAAAAGATTGTTTTAAGTATATTTTCTGTTTTTCTTTTTGTAGGAATAAGTTTCGGGCAGAGTAGTTTGGAGCTTAAAAAGCAACGGGAAAAGATTGATCAGGAAATTGCCGAACTCCAAAAAATATTGAGCGCAAAGACTCAAGAGAAGTTATTATCCCAACGTGAAGTAACGGCCTTGAGCAAGCAATTAAATTTGAGGGAAGATAAGATAAGTACTATCAATAGTGAATTGCGAATTATTAATAATAATATAAGTTCCAATAATAAGATTATTGATAAACTCAAGGAAGAGCTGGAGAAGATGAAGAATGATTATGAAAAAATGATTCTTTTTGCCTTCAGAAATAAAAATGGCTATAATAAAATGATGTTTATTTTTGCTTCCAAGGATTTTAATCAGGCTTTTAAGCGCGTGAAATATTTGCAACAATTTAACGATGCGCGTAAAGTTAAAGTGTCGGAAATTGAAGGTCATAAGAAGCAAATTGAATTGAAAATTGCTCAATTGCAACGGGATAAACAAACGCAACAGGCCCTGTTGAAAGAACAAGAGGTAGAGCGAAATACCATTGCAAAAGATAAAGCAGCGCATTCACAAGAGTTAAATCAATTGGCGAAGGAAGAGCGCAGTTTCCGTGGGCAATTGACTAAAAAACAACAAGAGAAGAAACGCCTAGAGGCGGCATTGAAAGCGGCCATTGCTCGTGAGGTGGAAGCTGCTCGTAAATTGGCAGAAGAAAAACGTAGGAGAGAGGCCGAAGCAGAAGCGAAGAAGTCGGGAACGACGGTTGCAGAAGCGGAGAAGAAAATAGAGAAGAAAACAGGTTCTGCGGTATTGAATAATACACCTGAAGCGGCTAAATTATCGGCAGGATTCCAGTCTAATCGAGGTCGTCTGCCTTGGCCTGTAGGACAAGGAAATATTGTGCGAAATTATGGAAATGCCCTAGTGGAGCGCGGTGTGCACGATTTCTACGATTATATTCGGATACGTACGGGAGACAATGCTCCTGTGAAAGCGATATTTGAAGGAGTCGTGATGCAAGTGGTGGATATCGGTACAATAGGTGTGGTGGTTCAACATGGGGAGTATTTTACGATCTATTCGAACTTAAAAACATCCTCTGTACGCAAAGGACAAAAAATTTCTACCGGATCGGTCATCGGTACTGCGGACCATGATGGGGAAGAGGGTTTCTCTTACGTAGATTTGAGCGTTTATAAGGGACAAACAGCCATGAATCCAGTGCAGTGGATAGCAAGATAGTTACATGGTTTTTAGAATAATATAATTATATTTGTTAGATATACAGTTTAGAATAGAATAGAAATTAAATAAATTATGTACACATCAGGATTATTATTTATAGGTACCAATGAGATTATTATCATTGTGGTATTAGCGTTATTGTTATTTGGGGGTAAGAAAATTCCTGAGTTAATGCGTGGGTTAGGTCGTGGCGTAAAAGAATTTAAAGAAGGTCAAAAAGATGACCCAAATGCCAATAACACTACCAATGCAAATAATGATGTTGCTAATAAACAACAATAATATTCAATAAAGACTTTGGAAAGTTTCATTAAACGTAGCTGTTTAATGAAACTTTTTATTTTTAGCTAGCTAGGCTAACATTAGCTAACCATTCGCCAACGATAAGCGAAGAACTAACAAAAAAGGTGATTAGTACCAAAACTACTTATGAACAAAAGAATTAGTTTCCTAGTGACAATAGGCTTTACTGTCTTAACCAAGTTGGGACTAGCCCAACAACTCCAATTATCTCCTCCTGAGGTTTCTGAAAACTTCCAAAATTCGGTCATAGGACAGATGGAAAAAGAACGTCAGCGCGTTATTTCAGAATTGGATGCCGATAATCAGTTGACAGGAAATCAGGTGAGTTTTAATAACGATGATGTGTTGATCTCTCAACGCATTCAACGCTTGCAGAAAACGGTTCCCCTGGTCTATAATGCTCGTGTAAAAGCTTATTTGGATAAATACATTTCTAAGAACTATAAGCCTTATATCGAGAAACTATTAGGGCTGGGAAATTATTACTTTCCGATTTATGATCAGATTTTTACGGAGCATGATATTCCCAATGAAGTGAAATACCTTTCGGTCGTGGAATCTTCGCTAAGTCCTCATACAGTTTCTACCTCTGGAGCGGTTGGCTTATGGCAATTTGTATATGGTACGGCAAAATCGTATCATTTTCAAATGGACTCTAATTTCGATGAGCGTAAGGATGTTTATGCGAGTACGTATGCGGTCGCCGATTATTTGAAGGAAGCCTATGGGGAATTTAATGATTGGTTGCTGGCTTTGGCTTCGTACAATTGTGGACGTGGTTGTGTAAGAAGGGCTATCGTTCGTTCTGGATTGCATAATCCGACCTATTGGGAGTTGTCTCCATTCTTGCCAAAAGAAACACAGAATTACATACCGAAATATATCGCCATGACTTATGTCATGAACCATGCGGAGAATTATAATTTGGTTGCTACGGATCATGAACTGGGTAATGATCATAAAATCATGATGGTACAGCAATCATTAAGCCTCGTGCAGTTGGCAAAGAACTTAGGATTCGCACCGGAAGTGTTGAAGGAGTTAAATCCTGCTTATAAAAAGGCGTATATTTCTGCAAGTGCCGATAAACCTAAACGCTTGATAATCCCTTATCAGGAACAGTTTTCAGACTCTTTAATCTATGCCAACATCCATAACCCTGCTGCGGTAAAAGAGTTAGCAATGGAAAATTCAAGTTTAGTGCAAAACGAGAAAACGCATGTGGTGAAGCGTGGGGAAACACTAGCGAGTATAGCGAAGAAATATGCGGTGTCTGTTCAAAATCTGAAAGCTTGGAATGATTTGTCCTCTAAATCCTCCATTGTAGGGAAGACCTTAACGATACAACAGGAGCTGGATAAGGATTTGAAAAACCATGTATTAACGGCAAACTTGAAGAATGAAACGAAGAAAAAATCAAATCCGACTTATTTGACTTATACGGTGAAAAAAGGGGACACTCTGTCGGATATAGCACAAAAGTATAAAGGAGCTACCGTTCCTAAATTGATGGCAGATAATAAATTGAAAGGATCGGCTTTAAAGATAGGTCAGAAAATTAAGGTATACCAAGGAAACGGTTAATCAGTATTAAGAATCAAAACGGTTACGGTACGAAATAAAAAAAGATGCGGTCTATGATAAATAGGCCGCATCTTCTTGTTGATCATATTCTTCTAACATCACTTCCACATGTTCTTTCAAGATGGTGGAAAGTTTTAATCCGTAGTAATCGCTAAAGACAGGGAATTGATGGTGACTTCTATCGATGAGTACCGCTGTTCTCATGCGCTTTAATGGTACGTTTAGAAATACTCCTAAGCCATAGGCTAATGTTCTTCCACTGTTTAATACATCATCTATTAATATCACGACCTTGTCTTTGACCGTTTCGATAGGTAAGTCTGTTTTAGACTCTAGGCTACGTTTGGTCTTTTGAATGGTCACTTGGATTAACTCGATACTTTTATCTGGTGCTATCTCTAGCAATAGCTTTTGAAGACGTTGTGCAAATACATATCCACGATCTGCTATACCTACCAACACAATAGCTGGCTCGTCAAAATTATCTTCGATGATTTGATAGGCAATACGTCTGGACTTTTGTAGGATCTGTCCCTTATTTAATATGAGTGTTTTTTTTGATGACATTTTAGCGCTGTTATTCGAATCGTAAATTTAACAAATCTTTTAAAAACAAAAGTCTGAAAGTATCGACTTTCAGACTTTTGTTGTAAATTTTATATCAAGAACGGAAGTTAGTTCAAATTGTCTTTTTGATTATCGTTGGCATCTGCCGTCATGGTTTTGCTATCTTCTAATTTTGGACGACCTCCATTGTAAAAATAACGTCTCCAATAAGCTTCATTTAAATTGCTAATCATCACACCATTGCTGGAGGAAGCGTGTGCAAATTTATCATCGCCCATATATACGCCTACGTGGGTAATGCTTCTGCTTCTGATTTTGAAAAATACCAAATCTCCCGGTTGTAATTCACCTTTGCGAACTGGGGTTACATTAGACCATTGATTTTTGCTGTTGTACCCAATCGTGGTGTTAAAAACATTCTCATATAAAGCTAAAGAGAATTTAGAACAATCTATTCCACGTTTAGAATCTCCACCTAAACGATAAGGAGTTCCTAACCATTCGTAAACAAATTGATAAAGTTTTGTATTAGTTGTTGCATTTACCGCAACACCCATGATTTGAGAGAAGTATTCTTTAGCTAGATTGTCAGGGTCAGTTGACTTTTGTTGACTGGTTTGTGCCTGCGAGTATAGACATAAGCCTATGAAGAGCATGACTGCCACTAGTTTCTTTGTTTTCATTAAATCGCTTTTTTTTACAACCATTAGTTTATCAAATCCTTAGCTTAAATGCTAATTTTCTAACAAGCTGAAGCAAATGTAATACATACTGTATAGAAATCAAAACATTTTAATGACTTTTTAACAAAGTCTTAACAATTTTAACACTTCATTTTATAGAATTTTTCCTACAGAAAGTAGATCTTTATAGAACCTAAAGCCTAATTACTTAGTTTATATAGTCGGGACGATACTTTTGAAAAAAAATTAACAAAAGTTGGTATTTTTAAAAATATTAATAATATATTTGGTCATTCAAAAACAAATTGATGAAAAATAACACTATTATTACTACAATTATTATTACCACCGGGCATATTCTCAGGAGGAAGTAAATCTATTGTATAGTAAATAGTACAAATATAAGAAGCCTTCCTCCACCAGGGAAGGCTTTTTTATTAAGTGTCAAAAAACTAACAAAATATAAACAGAGGAAAGAAAACATGAAAATTTTAAAATTTGGCGGGACATCCGTAGGTTCCGTAGAAAGTATCCAAGCTGTATTGAAAATTGTAAAGACATCGTATGATGCTGGTGAAAAGCCTTTAGTTGTATTATCGGCTATGTCAGGAATTACGAATCTTTTGACCAAAATGGCAGAAGACGCTGCCGAAGGTAAATCTTTTAGTGCAGACTTGAAAACGGTAGAGGATCGACATTTTGACGTGGTGAAAAAATTAATCGCCATCAAATTTCAAAATCCGGTGTTAACCAAATTGAAGTTATTGGTTAATGAACTGGAAGATCTTTTACAAGGAGTAAATGCCTTACGGGAATTGAGTAATCAAAGTAAGGATTTAATTATTTCTTATGGCGAGCGTTGTAGCAATTATTTGGTTTCTAAAATAATGGAACAAGAGGTTGCGGAAGCCTTATATATCAATGCATCTCATTACATAAAAACAGATTCAAATTTTGGAAATGCACATTTAAATGAGGAACTTAGTCATCAACTGATTCAAGCCTTATTACAAACGCATGGCGATAAATTGCTTTTTGTAACGGGTTTTATCGGTTCTAATGACGCGGGAAGGATTACAACCTTGGGTCGTGGTGGTTCGGATTATACAGCTGCTATTTTTGGTTCGGTATTGAATGCTTCGGCAATTGAAATTTGGACTGATGTGAACGGCATGTTGACCGCTGATCCTCGGATCGTGAAAAAGGCGTTCTCCCTTCCTATATTATCCTATACTGAGGCGATGGAATTGTCTTATTTCGGGGCGAAAGTGATTTACCCGCCTACGATGGTTCCTGCTTTCATGAAGAAGATTCCGATTGTTATCCGCAATACTTTTCAACCGGATTTCCCAGGTACAGTTATTCAATTTGAAAGTGGTAAGTCAGATTACCCTATCAAAGGGATATCGTCTATCGCTGAAGTGTCGGTGATCAATTTAACCGGATCAGGCATGGTCGGTAAATCGGGTTTTAGTGGACGTCTATTTACGTTATTGGCTCGTGAACTAATCAACGTGATTTTAATTACGCAATCTTCTTCGGAGCATAGTATTACGTTTGCTGTTAATCCTAGCGATGCGCAAAAGGCTGTTCAATTGATTGCATCTGAATTTGAATTGGAATTGTTGGCGAATAAATTGGCTTCTCCTATCGTGGAAGAGAATCTATCCATCTTGGCAATCGTGGGTGAAAATATGAAACGTACTCCTGGTATGTCTGGTAAATTGTTTCATGCTTTAGGTAGAAACGGTATCAACGTTCGCGCAATCGCTCAAGGTTCTTCGGAGTTTAATATTTCGGTGATCATCAATAAGGAAGATTTGTCTAAAGCATTAAATGCTGTTCATGATGCTTTCTTTGCAGAATTGAAAAAGACCTTGTACGTGTTTAATGTGGGTACAGGAAATATTGGTTCTACACTTTTTAGGCAATTACACGAGCAACACGATTTTTTACTGGATCATAATGATATTGAAATTAAAGTTGCAGGTATTTCTAATTCAAGGAAAATGCTTTTCAATCCGGAAGGGATTGATTTGTCGAATTGGAATACGCAATTGGATGAAGTGGGTGAGCTAGCTGATTTGGGTACCTTCATTGCTAAAATGAAATCCATGAATCTTCCAAATTGTGTATTTATTGATAATACGGCGAGTAAATTACCGTCAAGCTATTACCTGGATATTTTCCAATCGAATATCTCCATCGTAACTTGTAATAAAATTGCCAATTCTGGAAGCTTAGAACAATATAAATTGTTACACGAAACAGCTCGTAAGCATGGGGTGGATTTCTTTTACGAAACAAATGTGGGTGCAGGATTACCTATTGTTCGAGTATTGAAGGATTTGATGTTGTCTGGTGATCGATTGTTGAAAATTGAAGCGATTTTATCAGGGACTATCTCCTATATTTTTAATAACTTCAAGGGTGATGCTTCTTTCTATGATGTGGTGAAGAAAGCTCAAGAGTTGGGATATACGGAGCCTGATCCTCGGGATGATTTGGGAGGTGTGGATTTTATGAGAAAGATGTTGATTCTTGCTCGTGATGCTGGAAATGATATTGAAGCTTCGGATGTGCATTTAGGCAATATTCTTCCGGAGAATTGTTTAAAGGCGGCATCAGTCGATGAATTCTATGCAGAACTATTGAAATCTGAGGAATACTTCAATGGTTTGAAAGAGAAGGCCAATCAAGAGGGTAAGGTGATTCGCTATATTGGCAAATTGGAAAATGGTCAGGTGGCTATCAATTTGGAATTCGTAGATGAAAATCATCCATTCTATGCCCTTTCTGGTAGTGATAATATTATTTCGTTTACAACTGAACGTTATAAGGAACGTCCTTTAGTGGTTAAAGGTCCGGGAGCTGGTGCTGAAGTAACTGCCGCAGGTGTATTTGCGGATTTAGTGAATGTAGGTGCATAAACGAATAATAAAACATAATTAATAAACATGTCTAATTTAGAAGTTCCAAGTTTAAAGGAAAGTATTCATATAGATCAGTCTAAATGGCTGAAAGAAGTGCGTGTTTTTGCTCCAGCAACGGTGGCAAATATGATTTGTGGTTTTGATATTCTGGGCTTTGCTGTTGATGCGCCTGGGGATGAGGTGTTCATGCGTCAGGTGGAGGAGAAAGGGGTGCGTATTAAATCGATACAAGGAGATGATGGACGTTTACCATTGGATCCGGATAAAAATACGGTGAGTGCTTGTGTGAAGTTATTATTGGCGGAATTGGGTTTGTCGGAAGAAATAGGGATTGAGATAGAGTTAATTAAACATATGCCTATTGGTTCTGGCTTAGGTTCGAGTTCTGCGAGTACAGTGGCTGGTCTTTTTGCGATCAATTCCTTATTGGGTAATCCTTTAAGTAAGGAAGATTTAATGCCTTACTGCGTAGAGGGTGAACGCTTGGCTTGTGGCCATGGTCATGCGGATAATGTAGGTCCTGCTTTAATGGGGGGTATTACCTTGATTCGTGGTTATGAACCATTGGACATCATCGCTTTGCCTGTTCCTGAAGATTTGGTGGCTGGTATTGTATTTCCTCAAGTGGATGTTCCTACTCGTGATGCCCGCCAATTAATTAAAGAAAAAGTTCGATTGAAAGATGCTGTAACGCAATGGGGAAATATTGCAGGATTAATTACGGGCTTATTCCGATCAGATTACGAGCTTATCAGTCGTAGCATGCACGATGTGTTGATTGAACCTACACGTGCCATCCTAATTCCAGAATTTTATGAAATGAAAAGGATAGCGTTAGAAGCGAATGCGCTTTCATTTGGGATCTCTGGATCAGGACCCTCGGTGGTAGCAATCTGTAAAGGCAAAGAAAATGCGCAGTTGGCTGTCGATCGTATTCAAGCCCATTTAGCAAAGCAAGGTATTGAAAGTTGTCAATATGTTTCTTCTGTGAATACGCAAGGACCTAAACTGCTTTCCAAATCCTAATTAATCATCTAAACTCATGAAATTTTATAGTACAAATAATAAAGATTTACGCGTATCCTTCCAAGATGCGGTATTTAATTCACTGCCTCAGGATAAAGGCTTGTATATGCCTGAAGTAATCCCTCAGTTGGATCCTTACTTTCTCAAGAATATTCAGCAATATTCGTTACAAGAGATTGCGTATACAATAGCAAATGCAATTATAGGTGATGATATCCCTGCTGAGGACCTTAAAAAAATAGTATATGATGCTATTGATTTTGATGCACCAGTGAAGTTCCTAAGCTCTGAAACGGCAGTTTTAGAATTGTTTCATGGTCCTTCCTATGCATTTAAAGACTTTGGTGCTCGATTTATGAGCCGAGTAATGGGTTATTTCTCAAAACAAGGTGATCAATTATTGGATGTGTTGGTGGCTACTTCTGGAGATACTGGAGGTGCAGTGGCTTTAGGCTTCTTAGGTGTAGCAGGTACGCGGGTTACTATACTTTATCCTAAAGGAAAAGTGTCTAAAGTTCAAGAAGAACAACTCACTACTAATGGTCAAAATATACGCGCATTGGAAGTCGATGGTACGTTTGATGATTGTCAAGCTTTAGTAAAGCAGGCTTTCAATGATGAGGAATTGAATCGTCAATTACGATTAACTTCCGCGAACTCCATCAACATAGCACGGTTAATTCCGCAGACTTTTTATTATTTCTGGGCGTATGCTCAATTACGTGCACAAGGATTAAATGAAGTTGTCTTCACCGTACCAAGTGGTAATTTCGGAAATATTGCAGCCGGTTTATTAGCTCAACGGATGGGATTACCTGTAAAACATTTTGTAGCGGGTACGAATGTGAATGATACTGTTCCTCGTTTCTTAGCTTCGGGTGCTTATACTCCTAAACCTTCGGTTCAAACGTTAGCTAATGCGATGGACGTAGGTAATCCAAGTAATTGGGTACGTATTCAAGATTTGTTTTCAGGAGATCTATCGCAATTACAAGAGCATATCAGTTCTTATACTTACAACGATGAAGAAACAGTTGCAGCCATGCAAGATATTTTTGATAAGTATCAATATGTGGCTTGTCCACATACTGCAATAGCCTATTTGGCTTCTCAGGCTTACAAAAAGGATCATCCAGGGGAGTTTGCTTCTGTTTTTCTTTCAACAGCTCACCCTTGTAAGTTTCCAGAAGCAATAGCTCCAGAAGTCTATAGCCAAGTCACCTTACCAAAAGGAGCTGAGCAATTTGCTAATAAGCCTAAATTGGCTACGGAGTTGGCTGTTAATTATGAATTATTCAAAAGATATTTATTAGACAACCAATAATATAGTTACTAATTTTATGATTTATGGATCATATTTACTGTTGGAGAGACGCTTTATGCGTCTCTTTTTATTTTAAGCTATTTTATTCCCATTCAATTCTACTTACTTTTGCGTCATGAAAAAGATCATCCTGAATAAGGGAAAAGATAAAGCAGCATGGCAATTACATCCTTGGATTTTTTCAGGAGCCATTTCTTCCACTGTGGGCAACCCAATCAATGGAGATGTTGTATCAGTTTACAATCAAGCAGATGAGTTCATCGCTTATGGCATATTTAATGGAAATTCTAGAGTAGCAGTACGCCTGTTAGAATGGGATCCTCAGAAAGAAATCAATGAAGATTGGTGGCGATTGCGAGTACGTAAATCGGTCAACAATCGGTTATCCTTATTCCATGAGCAGAACAATACTGCGCGATTAATATTTGCCGAGGCGGACTTTCTTCCGGGGCTTATTGCAGATAAATATGCAGACTATATTTCTATCCAAGTTCACTCCGTTGGGATAGAACGCGTAAAGGATATCATCGTAGATGAGTTAGTTCAACTATTAAAACCTCTAGGTGTATATGAGCGTAGCGATTTAAAATCGAGAGAATATGAGGGATTGTCTGATGATAATGCAAATCGATATGGACAGACTCCTCCGGAATTTATAGATATTATGGAAAATGGTATCCATTATCAAGTGAATATTGTGGAGGGGCAAAAGTCTGGATTCTATTGTGATCAACGAGAAAATAGAGCCATCACAGCGAAGTATGCAAAAGGTAAGAAAGTATTGGATTGCTTCTGTTATTCAGGGGGATTTACTTTAAATGCTTTGAGAGAAGGAGCATCTTCAGTTACCTCTGTTGATAGTTCTGCATTGGCTATAGAGACCTTAGTAAATAACGTCAAGAACAATGGTTTTGATTTATCCACACATAAGGCTGTGCAATCTGATGTCAATAAATACTTAAGAGAATTAGGAGAGCAAGGGGAGAAGTTTGATTTAATAGTATTAGATCCACCGAAATATGCACCATCACGTTCTTCATTAGAAAAAGCATCCAGAGCTTATAAAGATTTAAACCGACGAGGACTTATGCTTTTGAATAGCGGAGGATTATTAGCGACCTATTCTTGCTCTGGAGCGATGGATATCGATACTTTCAAACAAGTGATAGCTTGGGCAGCATTGGATGCGGGGAAAGAAATCCAATTTATCTATCAATATTGTCAACCCGAGGATCATCCAGTTCGAGCATCCTTCCCGGAGAGTGAATATCTCAAAGGATTGCTTGTACGAGTATTATAACATGACAGAAATAAAAAGCGGTGCGATTGGATAACCAATCGCACCGCTTTTTTTATGAAATATTTTAAATTATTTAATTAATCCCAACCAAGCATCTGCCATTAAACTAGCACCAGCTAAGGTCGTGTGGACACCATCTGTAGTCCAATAAGCACCATTATTTTGTTTCAAAGCCTTGTCAAAAATTTGTTGATAAGGTAAAAACAGCGCTTTATATTCTTGAGCAATTTCTTTAGCAGCCTGTTGATACTTAGGGAAATCAGGATACCAACTATCGGTTACATGTTTTACATCCTTCACACCAAAAGGCTCGATAATGATCAGTTTCACATTTGGAAGAGCAGCTAAGGTTTTGTCTAAAAGTTGTTTATACTGCGCCTTATATTGTTCAGGAGTATTACTTGCACCTGAATCTTTCGTTCTCCAGAAGTCATTCACCCCAATCATAATACTGATGATCGTAGGTTTTAAAGCAATAGCATCTTGATCCCAGCGATTAATTAAATCAGGCACACGGTTTCCGCTGATTCCCTTATTATATATTTTTATGTTTTTAGCAGCGTGATTACGCAATAAAGCGCTGGCAGCAAGAAGCGCATAACCATCACCAAATGCGTTTGCGTTATTAGGCTGGTTGTTGTTTCTATTACGTCCAGCATCGGTGATCGAATCTCCTTGAAACAAGATCACATCATTTTGAGAAATACTAATTTTACCAGATTTTGCTGAAGAAAAATCTTCAGCAAATACGATAGAAGAACCCATACCAGCAGCAGTTATACCCAGTAGTCCTTTTCTTATAAAATCTCTTCTATTATCCATAGTCAGTTTAAAATAGGTTGATATTAAAGAACAAGATAAGGAAACTAACAGAATTTTTCAATTGCCTCGCGAATAATTTTGCAAGAGGCTATAATTTCATCTTTATGAATTGTCAATGGCGGAGCAACCCTCAAAGACGTTTCGCAATGCAAGTACCAATCGATGATGATCCCCTTTTCCGCACAATAATTACTCACCTCATACACCTGATCAAAAGAATCCAATTGCAGGCACATCATCAGTCCGAGTCCACGGATTTCTTTAATCTGAGGGATATTAAGTTCACTTCGAAAAAGCGCTGCTTTTTCTTCCACTTGAGCAATCAGGTTTTCCTCTAAAATTACTTGCAGCGATGCCCTGGCAGCAGCACAACTTACAGGATGTCCTCCGAAGGTAGTGATATGTCCCAACATGGGATTATCCTTAATCACATCCATTATCTCTTTAGGAGCCACAAATGCGCCTATTGGCATACCACCGCCAATTCCTTTGGCGAGCATTAAAATATCAGGGACAACCCCAAAATGTTCAAAAGCAAATAATTTCCCTGTTCTACCGAATCCTGTTTGAATCTCATCAAAGATCAGCAGCGTTCCGGTATCAGAACATTTTTTACGCAAGGCTTGCATATAACTGATATCCGGAACACGAACTCCAGCTTCCCCCTGAATAGCCTCCACAATTACTGCAGCCGTATGTTCGCTGATGAACTTCAAATCTTCCAAGGAATTATAGTCGATAAAAGAAATTTCAGGTAATAGGGGAGCATAAGCTTCACGATAAGCATCATTACCAATTAGGCTCAATGCCCCTTGCGTACTGCCATGATAAGCCTTTCTTGCTGCAATAATTTCCCGTCTTCCAGTATATTTTTTGGCTATTTTCATAGAACCTTCCACGGCTTCCGCACCAGAATTCGTGAAATATACCGATCCAAAAGTAGGAGGTAATTGTGCTAATAATTCCGTAGCCAATAACACCTGAGGTGCTTGCACAAACTCACCATATACCGTCACATGCATGAATTTTTCCAATTGCTCCTGTATAGCTTTTAAGACCTTTGGATGACGGTGACCGATATTGCTGACATTAAAACCTGATACCAAATCCATATAAGATTTTCCATCAGGGCCATATAAATAAATGCCTTCAGCACGTTCTACTTCAATCAAACGAGGGGAATTGGAAGTTTGTGCGGTATTTTTTAAGAATAATTCTCTGTTACTAATCATTTTGTGTGTACAAATTTGAAAAAGCTCCTCTTTTGCTAACCATTCATCCAAGTGGATTAAGCATGAGGATAAAGCATCTTTTCGAAATGTAGGAATTTTAAGGATAAAAAAGAAGCTCCAATTTGGAGCTTCAATTATTCATGTTTTATATTTCTGCTATCTAACTCTTTATATAGAAGCTTGATAAATTCTTGTTCGACGGCAAAGAACTGAGAAGCACGTGCTTGTCCGATGACCTCCGCGAATTTTGCTCTATATAGTTTTTTTGTGTCTACTTCCTTAGAATCGAATTCTATGATATCGTTTTCTTTTCTAAAAGAATTGTAATTTCCGCGGCTAGCTTCAATGCTTTTTGTCTTTTGAGATTTGATTGCCATGATATCTTTAGAATACTGGTAATAAATCGGAAAAAATCGCTGAGCTTCCGTGGGCGATAACTTCAAGTGCTTTGTAATGAAAGCAATTTTTTGATTTTCTATCGCTTCGAATCTATCTTGACGAGATTGTCCATTCGCAAATAATGTAAAAAAGCAAATCAGGCAAAAAGTCGTTATAATATGTTTAAAAGAAACCATTATAATGCGTAATTTAAATAATTTTCTAACTCCTCATCAGCAATCTCACTACCAATACCTTTTGAATCTTTAGGTTCATAAATATATTCCGCAAACTCAGCAAGGTCTGATGCGTCACTATAGTTGGAAAGATAACGAATTATTTCATCATCTGGAATTTCTTCCAAAGAAGTTGTCGTAGCAGTTACAAGATTTCTATCGTCGGAATTATAGTTTCCTACTGCTATAATGGCGGCCACGCAGGCAGCGGTAGCTGCACTAAACCAGGCATATTTTTTAAACGGATTAGTCGAACGAGCAGGTTGTCTATTTGGCATTTGAATAACCTGAGGCTCCTGGATTCTATCCAATATCCGAGCATTCAACGACTCAAAATATTCCTGCGGAACTTCAAATCCATCTGTTGAAACTGTTTCTTTTAACTCTTGAACAGCAATATGAGCCATAATAGCGTCTTCACTTTGTTCCATATAACCTTCTGGAACTGTAAATCCATCTTCTTTGCTCATGACAGGCAATTCAGCAGCAGTTACTTTTTCTAAAATTCGATCACTTAATCCATCAAAGTATCCATCAGGAACAGCAGGTAATGCTGTATTCAAGGCATCAATACTCGTTTGAGCCATGACCTGTTCGGTAAGTTTATCAAAATAATTTTCAGGAGTAGCGAATGCATCCTCTTCCTTCAAATGTTCTATTTTGATAGCACTAATTACTTGCGATGTCAGGTTGTCGAAATATCTTTCCGGGATAGTAAAACCTTGGTCTTGCTTTTCACTTATTGTATCTAAATTGATACGTGCCTGCAATTGTTCTGTTAACGCATCGAAGTAATTGTCGGGTACAATGAAAGGGTTGACACGCAGCGAATTAGGTAAGTTGTTGCTTCCTGTGTTTTCGAAATATGTGTTGTTTTCCTTCATAGTACATTAATAGATAGTTTTGCCCCTTAAAGGTTTAATCATGAGCGTTAAAAAAGTTCTCTATTTTTTTGACAGCGAGATGGTATGAAGCTTTCAATGCACCCACACTTGTTCCTAATACTTCAGACATTTCTTCATATTTCATATCTTCAAAATATTTCATATTGAAGACCAATCGTTGCTTATCAGGCAAGGTTAATAAGGCTTGTTGCAATTTCATTTGGGCCTTGTCTCCATTGAAATATGCCCCATCGGCTAATGAATCAGAAAGATAAGCAGAATTTTCATCATCTAGTGAAACATTCTGCTTTTGTTTTTTCTTATTCAAAAAGGTAATACACTCATTTGTAGCTATACGATATAGCCAGGTATAGAGTTGAGAATCCTCCCTGAATTTTTCCAGATTTCGCCATACCTTTATGAAAATATCTTGCACCACATCATCGGCATCATCGTGGTCGATAACCATCCTTCGAACATGCCAATAGATTTTCTGCTGATATTTTTTTAGCAAAAGGCGGAAAGCCTCTTCTCGAGTACTTTCATCAGCGAATTTTGCAATAATCAGGGAGTCTTCCATAGAATATTATTTTCTGCTAATTACTTTTCTTGCTGCGTTTACTATGTTAGCTGCATTTAAACCATATTTCTCCATCAATTGAGCTGGAGTACCTGATTCACCGAAGCTATCATCCACCGCAACAAACTCCTGAGGAGTAGGTAGATTTTTCGCTAATGTTTGAGCAACGCTATCTCCTAAACCACCCAAGCGGTTATGCTCCTCTGCGGTCACAACACAACCAGTTTTAGCAACTGATTTTAAGATCGCTTCTTCATCAAGAGGTTTAATGGTGTGAATATTGATAATTTCAGCGCTGATACCTAATTTTTCCAATTCTTCACCCGCTTGAATCGCTTCCCATACTAAATGACCAGTTGCGATGATAGTAACATCTGTACCTTCATTTAACATCACTGCTTTACCAATTTCGAATGTTTGATCCGCAGGAGTGAAGTTAGGAACTACCGGACGACCGAAACGTAGGTATGCAGGACCTTCGTGGTTAACTAAAGCTATAGTCGCTGCTTTTGTTTGGTTAAAATCACAAGGATTAATTACCGTCATACCTGGCAACATCTTCATTAATCCGATATCTTCCAAAATTTGGTGGGTAGCACCATCTTCACCTAAAGTCAATCCAGCGTGCGAAGCACAGATTTTTACATTCTTACCGGAGTAAGCGATAGATTGACGAATTTGATCGTAAACACGACCGGTAGAGAAGTTTGCGAAAGTTCCTGTGAAAGGAATTTTTCCACCGATAGTAAGACCTGCCGCAATACCCATCATGTTTGCTTCTGCAATACCAATTTGGAAAAAGCGCTCAGGAAATGCTTTTATAAAATCGTTCATTTTTAAGGACCCAATGAGGTCAGCACAAAGTGCCACCACATTTTCGTTTTGTTTACCAGCTTCTAATAAACCAGCTCCGAAACCTGAACGTGTATCTTTTGATTCTGTGTACGTATATTTTTTCATGTCTTGATTGTGAAATCCAATAGCCAATAAATTTTATTTACTATTCGAAATGCTAATAGCAATGCTGTAATTGATTAATAATCGCCTATAGTTCTAGGTAGTTGATTTAATGCTATTTCCAATTGTTCATCGTTTGGAGCAACACCATGCCATTTATGAGATCCCATCATGAAATCTACCCCTTTACCCATTTCTGTGTGTAATAGGATGATAACTGGTTTGCCTTTTCCTGTACGAGATTTAGCTTCATCTAATCCAGCAATAACTTCGCCAAGATCGTTACCATTAGCTACTTCAAGAACGTCCCAACCAAAAGCTTCCCATTTTGCACGAAGGTTTCCTAAAGATAATACCTCGTCTGTAGAACCATCAATTTGTGCTCTGTTGTAATCTACAGCAGCAATGATGTTATCTACTTTATTATGAGGAGCATACATTGCAGCTTCCCATACTTGACCTTCTTGTAATTCTCCATCACCCATCAACACGTAAACCAATTGATTGTCTTTGTTCAATTTCTTAGCTTGTGCTGCACCAATTGCTGCAGAAAGGCCTTGTCCTAAAGATCCTGAGGCGATACGAATTCCTGGAAGATGTTCGTGCGTAGTAGGGTGTCCTTGAAGACGGGAATTGATTTTTCTGAATGTTGCCAGTTCGCTTACTGGGAAATATCCTGCTCTCGCCAAAGTACTGTAGAAAACAGGGGAAATATGACCATTGGATAAGAAGAAAAGGTCTTCTCCAATACCATCCATATTAAAGGAAGGGTCATGTTTCATTGCATGGAAGTATAATGCTACGAAATAATCTGTACAACCTAACGAACCCCCTGGGTGGCCAGATTGACATGCATGCACCATACGAACGATGTCTCTTCTTACTTGCGAAGCGATCTGTTCAAGTTGATTTAAGTCTGCACTCATCTTAAAGTATAATGTTTCAATTATTTGGCCATAAAGTTAGGAAAATTTTGCTATTAAACAGGTAGGAATTAGAGATTAGGTTGGCGATTTAAATTGAAGGTGAGCAGGTTTGTTCAGGATGGTTTGTTTATTTACTTAGCCGAGATTGACATATTGCAAATCTCTTATCCATTTTCTTACACAGCCTAGTTCCACCTCTAAATATTAAGTACTCAATACTAAATACTTTTTTAAACTCCGCTCATAGCCGCGGAAGGCCTAGTTACTTTTGAGAGAGCAAAAGGTAACCAAAACTCTTTGGCCCATTTAAGGCGGCTTTTCGCACAAGGCTTTCGCACAACAGCTTTAACATCTTTGATGGCTGGAATTCGCTACGCTCTTCCTAGGCCAATCCCTTTGCTCGGAGGCCACGATGTTTTTGCTGTCTTTCCGCCGCTGAAAATGGGCCGAAGGGCACCTGCTCCGCAGGTGAAATCAGGCTTCGCCTGAACCTACTACAACCGTCCTTGCGAGCCCGCGAAGCAATCTCTGAATTTAATAGTTACGATAGTTTAGGCAAACAACTTCTCAAATCTTACATCTCAAATCTCAAATCTAACAAGAGATTGCTTCTTCGTTTCCCTCATCGCAAAGACGTGGGACTTGGCAGGCTACGCCTGAAAAAAAAACGGTTGAAGTTTACCTTCAACCGCCTTATCTCATATCAAATGTCTAATATCTCACATCTAAGAAAAGCTACATCGCTTCAGCGACTACCTCTTCGACTTCAGGGACCATTCGTTTAAGTAGGCCTTCGATACCTGCCTTTAGGGTGATGGTAGAAGAAGGACAACCAGAGCAGGAACCTCTAAGTTCTACAGTAACTATACCGCCATCGAATGATTTGTAAGCGATAGCACCACCGTCTTGTTCTACGGCAGGGCGTACATAATCGTGTAATACCTGTTGGATTTTAACTTCCACTTCAGAACCTTCGAAAACCACGTCTTCAGAATGTTCCACTGGTTTTACAGCCAGTTCAGATTCTACAGCTCCTTTCACGAAATCTTTTAATAAAGCTTCAATATCAGACCATTCTGCTTCATCAACTTTGGTAATCGTAACAAAATTGCTTGCGAAAAATACACCGTTTACAAAGTTGAATTTAAACAACTCGCGAGCGAAATCAGACTCTTGTGCTTTTTCACGATCTGGATAATCTAAACTTCCATTTATCAACAGCTTATTCACCAAAAACTTCATGGTTGCTGGATTAGGAGTACTTTCTGTATATACGTTTATAGTTGCCATGTAATCAAATTCTAAAAATAATTTTCAAATATACCTGTTTTGTCTATACCCAAGCGTCATTAGCAAGTCAAAGCTTATAAGGCAACGCCTGTATAATTGCTTGGTGATATGGCTTTAATTTCTGCTTTTACAGCATCCGAAACATGAAGTTGATCCACAAAAACGGCAATAGTTTCTTGCGTAACATGCGTATTTGTTCTTGTTAAATCTTTTAAAGCTTCATAAGGTTTTGGATAGCCTTCTCTTCTCAAAATGGTTTGAATGGCTTCCGCAACTACTGCCCAGTTGTTTTCTAAATCCTCTTGGAAAGCCGATTCATTTAATATTAACTTTCTCAATCCTCTTAAGGTTGATTTAATCGCAATTAGGGTATGCGCAAATGGCACCCCAATATTTCTTAACACGGTCGAGTCAGTTAAATCGCGTTGCAACCTGGATATCGGTAATTTAGCGGATAAATGCTCAAATACAGCATTGGCTAAACCTAAGTTACCTTCTGCATTTTCAAAATCAATAGGATTAACCTTATGAGGCATTGCCGAAGAACCGATTTGTCCTGCTGTGATTTTTTGTTTGAAATAATCCATGGAGATGTAAGTCCAGATATCGCGACATAAATCAATCATAATATTGTTGATGCGTTTTAGGGCATCACAACTTGCAGCAAAGTTATCGTAATGTTCAATTTGCGTAGTCGTTTGAGATCTGTCAAGACCTAATACCTTATGCACAAAATCATTTCCAAAAGCTACCCAATCTTGATTCGGATACGCCACATGGTGCGCATTGAAGTTTCCTGTTGCACCACCAAATTTTGCTGAATATGGGACTTGAGCCAATAGATTCAATTGTTTCTCGATACGCTCAATAAAGACTTTAATTTCTTTTCCTAAGCGAGTAGGAGAGGCAGGTTGTCCATGTGTGCGGGCAAGCATGGAAACTTGTTCCCAAGAAGAAGACAAGCTTTTCAATTCATCAATTAATTCTTGAATTGCCGGTTGATAAATCTGAGCAATCGCTTCTTTCCAAGAATAAGGAATAGCCGTATTGTTAATATCTTGGGAGGTTAGGCCAAAGTGGATAAACTCCAAAGAGTCTGTTAAACCTAATTTTTCAAATTCATGTTTTAAAAAATACTCGACAGCTTTAACATCGTGATTGGTTACCTTTTCGGTATCCTTAATCCATTGTGCATTTTCAATGGAGAAGTTGCGGTAAATGTCGCGAAGGTTTTCGTCCAAACTACCATCAAAATGACTTAATTGAGGAATGCCGGATTTTGTTAAGGATATGAAGTATTCCACCTCTACCAATACACGATATTTAATTAAGGCAAATTCTGAGAAGTAATTTGTTAAATCCTTGGTATTGTTATAGTATCTGCCATCGATGGGCGTTACTGCAGTAAGAGGTGATAATGTCATGGTATATATTACTTTTTTGAAGCAAAAATACAAAAAGTAAAAGACCTATACCAATGAAAAGGCTATAAAACAATAAAAGCTCGTTTATGCAACGAGCTTTTATTGTATTTTGATTGAATTCAGATTATTGAGCGTTTTTCAAAGAATCAACAGCTTGAGTAGCAGCAGAATCAATTGCATTTACAGCTGAATCAGCTGAAGTTTTGATTGAATCAGCAACTTGGTTAGCAGCTGAATCGATAGCAGCAGCAGCTGAATCAGCAGCAGCGTCAGTTTTTTGCTCAGCGTTGTTACAAGAAGCAACAGCGATAGTTAATGCTAAACCTAAGAATCCGAATTTGAATAAATTTTTCATTTTTAATTTTTTATTTAGTTGAAACAAATTTGTTTATTTTATCCTTAATACGTTTACCCTTTAAAAGGTAACCCAAAAAATAATTTTTTTTTAAATTTTTGTTAAATCCTCTGGTATTCAACAAGTTAATTTAATATAAATTGCTTTGAGCAGCGCAAATATACAAAGTTTTGTCGATTTGCAACAATAAATGATAAAAATTGTTAAATTTCTATATTAATTAAATCTTCAGATATGTTTGATAAACTGAAAAACATTATAAAACTCTATAAATCAATTGATTTAACTCAATTGGAAAAGATATCCAAAAAGGTTGATTTAGGAGAGGTTTTGGGGGCTGTTTCTAAAATGGATGAAAATCAATTGAAAATGGCCATGAAAATGCTGACTTCTGGAAAGAAAAAGAAGGACCCTCCTCCCATAAATGCCGACTTTTATGATCTATCTTCTAAATTATCTCCAGCTGATCGGGAATTGCAATTAAAAATCCGAACGTTTTTAGAGAATGAAATCAAACCTATCGTCAATAACTATTGGTTACATGATGAATTTCCTTTTGAAGTGATTCCAAAATTGGCGGAACTTAATATATGTGGGTATGTGTATGAAGGGTATGGTTGTGCCGGTGGTTCATCGTTGATGGATGGCATCATAGCCAGTGAATTTGGAAGAATCGATCCTTCTATTGCGACCTTCTTAGGGGTACAAAGTGGCTTAGCCATGGGTTCTATTTATTTATGTGGTTCTGAGGAACAAAAAAATGAATGGTTGCCGGCAATGCAACAGCTTAAAAAGATTGGTGCTTTTGGATTAACTGAGCCCTTAGTAGGCTCTGCAACTGCCGGAGGACTTACCTGTACATGTAAACGAAATGGTGATCAATGGGAATTGAATGGTCAGAAAAAGTGGATAGGGAATTCTACTTTCTCTGATATGACCGTTATTTGGGCTCGTGATGTGGATGATCAACAGGTGAAGGGATTTATTGTACGCAAGGAGAATCCTGGTTTTGCTGTGGAGAAGATTAAAGGAAAAATGGCCTTGCGCATTGTGCAAAATGGATTGATTACGTTGACCAACTGTATTGTTCCGGAATCGGATCGATTGCAACATGCTAATAGCTTTAAAGATACCGCAAAGGTGTTGCAGATGACGCGAGCTGGGGTAGCCTGGATGGCGGTGGGTTGTGCACGTGGTGCCTATGAAAATGCGTTGGACTACACCTTAAAGCGTGAACAATTTGGAAAACCAATTGCTTCTTTCCAATTAATCCAAAATCATTTGGTCGAAATGTTGTCCAACTTAACTTCCATGCAAACCCTGGTCTTCCGACTTTCGGAACTCCAAGACGATGATAAGCTTAAAGATGAACATGCATCCCTTGCCAAAGTATTCTGCACACTCCGCATGCGAGACATCGTATCCCGTGCTAGGGAAGTGATGGGCGGTAACGGCATCCTACTGGAATACAACGTTGCCCGCTTCCTCGCCGATGCCGAAGCGATCTACTCCTACGAAGGAACAAAAGAAATTAATTCCCTCATCGTAGGTCGAAGTATCACGGGGTATAGTGCTTTTGTGTGATTTGAGACATTAGACATGAGATATTAGACATAAGACAATAGATATGAGATATTAGACATTAGATTTGAGATAAGTCAAAACTTCCTCCGCTGCGCAGACGGAATTGAACAGGTCTAATATCTAATGTCTCATGTCTGATATCTCTTAAAATAGACATTAGACATTAGATTTGAGATTAGTTTTCAAGAAGGTCTCCGCTACGCGGACGAGATTAAACAAGTCTAATATCTCATGTCTCAAATCTCATATCTACCTTACAAAAAAAGGCTTGATTTTTAAATCAAGCCTTTTTTTGTAAGGTATTACTTTTTATTCTTATTCTGTTGAGCGGCTTGTTGCGCTCTCATCATTTCTTCCATTTTCTTTTGGAAGGAAGATTGTTTCTTTTCTGCTTTTGGCTTCGCTTGGTGTTGTTCGATTTTAGCAAGGATTTTTTCGTCGTTTACGAATTGGCGAATCAATACTTGAGTTAAGAACGTTAACACGGCTGATAAGAAATAGTAATAGTTCAAACCAGCAGGGAAGCTATTCAAGACAAAGAAGAAAATCAATGGCATGATGTACCCAATATATTTCATTTGGTTGTTTACAGCACCTGAAGTGGCGTTGTTATACCAAGTGGTTAATAAGGTAGTCAAGGTCATCAAAATACACATGAAAGAGATGTGACCAATACCGAAAATCGGAGCAAAGGTAATCGGCGAATCGTAAGTCGATAAGTCTTTTACCCACAGGAAGCTTTCTCCACGTAGCTCAAATAAGTTCGGGAAGAAGAAGAAGAAGGCAAGTGTAAAAGGCATTTGCAATAATAATGGCAAACAACCTCCTAATGGATTTACACCAGCTTGCTTGTATAACTTCATTTGCTCTTGTTGAAGCAACATCGGGTTGTCATCACCAACTTTCGCTTTAATCTCGTCCAATTGTGGTTTCAATACCCTCATCTTACCCATAGATTGGTAAGATTTATAAGTTAATGGGAACATGATTAATTTTAAGAATAAGGTTAAAATTAAAATCACGATACCATAATTCATGTTAAAGCCATCTAAGAAATCAAAGATTGGAACAGTGATGAATTTGTTGATCCATCCCATTGGTCCCCAACCCATATTGATGATTTTTGAGAAATCATTTCCTTCTGCTTTTAAGGTATTATACTTGTTAGGACCGAAGAAGAAACTGAAGCCATATTGAGCCTCAGGTTGATTGCTAAGTGCTAATTCAGCAGATGCTTTATAGTGTTTAACAACGCCATCTTCAGTTAAGAACGTAGATTTTAAATTGCTATTGGAAAAACCTTCGGTGCTGGTTAATATCGCCGAGAAGAAATGTTGTTTGAATGCAATCCAATTTAATTTTTCTTCTACCGCTTCATCATCATCGCTAGTTTCCGATAGATGGTCTACATTCCCTTCTGTCGTCTTGTAGAAGATAGTCGATTTTTCACGTTCAGACTTTGCATTTTTTTCCTTTTGCAATAAAGTGGTTTCCCAATTTAATAAAATGCTTTTTGTTTTTACATCAATCAGATCTTTCATGCCTACCGCACGAACATCCAATTTCAGGTTGTAATTATTTCCAGCTAAGGTATAAATGTAGTCAATATATTTATCCGCACTATATGCCAAGCGTAAGGTTACCGATTTGGAATCATTTCCTGCTACCGAAACATTGGCATCTTGCGATTGAAAATATAAATCATTTGTATTAACCGCTTTTCCAGGAATGTTGAAGGATAATCCGAAACGATTTTGATCCCCATCAAACAAAATAAGATCGGATCCGTTATAATTGGTTTCCCCTTTTAAATGTACTTTCTTAACGCGGCCACCTTTGTTGGTTAATTCTACTGCGATTAATTCATTTTCTAAGGTAATTGATTTTTCTTCACCTACAGAAGCCGCTCCAAAAGGCTGGCTAAGAAGTACAGAGTCTGCAAGCACTGGGGCTGCGGCAGTTAATTTGATGGAGTCTGAAACGGTAGTAACACCATTGCGTACACGCTCCAACGAATCTTGAAGTTGTTTTTCTTTCTTTATCTCATCTTCCGAGGGTTTCATGATGTAAAAAGACCCTGCCAGGATGGCGAAAATTAAGATAAATCCGAAAATGTTATTTCTATCCATTGTTTATTATTTACTGAGTCGTTTCGTTTTCGACTACTTTGATTTTTTATGTATTAATGCTGCGGCTACAAAACTAACAAAAAGTGGGTGAGGATTTACCACTGTTGATTTTAATTCTGGATGAAATTGTCCAGCAACAAAGAAAGGATGGTCTTTTAGTTCGACAATTTCTACCAATCCTGTTACAGGATTAATGCCTGAAGCGATCATTCCTGCTTTTTCGTAATCTTTTAAATACGCGTTGTTAAATTCATAACGGTGACGGTGTCTCTCCGTAATTTTTGATTTTCCGTAAATCGCAAAAGCTTTCGTTCCTTTTTTGATATCGCAATCGTAAGCACCTAAACGCATCGTTCCACCCATATTGGTGATGTTCTTCTGCTCTTCCATTAAATTAATAACTGGATGAGGGGTGTTTTCGTCCATCTCGAAACTGTTTGCTCCTTTTAAGCCCAACACATTTCTTCCGAATTCAATTACTGAACATTGCATTCCTAAACAAATTCCAAAGAATGGAATTTTATTTTCACGAACAAAACGGATGGTTTCTAATTTTCCTTCTAATCCACGTTCACCAAATCCTGGAGCAACTAATACGCCGTCCATACCTTCTAATTTATCCGCTACATTTTCTTGATTAATGCTTTCTGCAGCGATATACTTCACCTTTACGCGAGTTTCATTACTTGCACCGGCATGAATGAACGCTTCGGTGATGGATTTATAGGCATCAGGTAGTTCTACATATTTACCTACTAATGCAATATTTACCTCATTGGTCGGGTTTTTCAATCTTCCTAAAAATGCTTTCCAATTTTCTAAATCAGGCTCATTTTTTGTCGATAGCTTTAATTTCGCTAAAACTGTTTTATCCAATTGCTCTCTCAGCATATTTAATGGTACATCATAGATGGTAGGTGCATCGATTGATTCCACTACCGCATTGATGTTTACATTACAGAATAAGGCAAGTTTCTTGCGAATATCGTTGTTTAGTTTATGTTCCGTTCTACACACCAAGACATCAGGTTGAACACCATATTCCAATAAGGTTTTAACAGAGTGTTGTGTAGGTTTTGTTTTTAATTCGCCTGCTGCAGCAAGGTAAGGAACCAAAGTTAAGTGAATAACTAAGGAATCGTTATTTCCTAATTCCCAACGCAATTGACGTACAGCTTCTATAAAAGGAAGGGACTCGATATCACCTACCGTTCCACCTAATTCGGTGATCACAATGTCATACTTGTTATCTTGTCCTAATAACAACATGCGACGTTTTATTTCGTCTGTGATGTGTGGTACAACTTGTACCGTTTTACCTAGATAAGCACCTGCACGTTCCTGTTCAATGACATGGCTGTATATACGACCTGTCGTTACATTGTTGGCTTGGGAAGTTGGAACGTTTAGAAAACGCTCGTAATGTCCTAAGTCAAGGTCTGTTTCTGCACCATCTTCGGTTACATAGCATTCGCCGTGTTCATAAGGATTTAAAGTTCCTGGATCAATGTTAATGTAGGGGTCGAATTTCTGAATGGTTACTTTAAAACCACGAGCTTGGAGAAGCTTGGCTAGGGAAGCTGCAATAATTCCTTTCCCTAACGACGAAGTTACGCCGCCCGTAACAAAGATGTATTTAGTCATAGCAATAAATAGATTTCTAAAGGAAGATGAGGCTTTTTCCGCTGTTCTCATCTGCTCTATGTACGGGATACAAAGGTACGAAAAAATTTAATCAATTTGATTTAAAAAAATCTGTCATGGGGTTAAAATTTAGCTTAATTTTTACCTGATCTTGATGCTGAGGGCTTTTCTTCAATTTCTATTCTATTCCGCATGGCTTTTCCTTGGTTTTTGATTTTGGTTCATGACAATTTTGTGTAACAAGGACTTTTATAGGTAAATGGTATGGATCATAATCGGTTTTCCTTCGGATGGTTGCAAGCCTTCTCCTAAGATAATCCAAGGAAGGTCCGAAGGAGATCCGAAGAAGAACAAAGTTTATCTTCAAGAAATACAGCGTGCTAACACTGGGGTTTGATTGGGAATTTAGGCTTAGATTGAATGAACTATTGCGGTTCTGTAAATCGCAAGAGCTAGTTGTTGGATTATCGATTTCAGGTAATTTTTGCTGATTTTTTAATCTGTTTAATAGGTAAATTCCTAATTTGTAGGAGCTGAATGGTCTTAAACGATAAGTTGGCAAGATTTTGGATTTAGTGTTAGGTATATTGGAATTTGATAAATTAAACCTCAAAATAAATTAACATCATGGAGTATAGAAGAATGGGCAAAAGTGGATTGCAATTGAGCGTGCTTTCCTTTGGTTCTTGGGTTACTTTTGCTAGACAAACCTCGGATCATATTAATGAACGATTGATGGAGAGGGCTTATGAGGCAGGGGTAAATTTTTTCGATAATGCAGAAGTTTATTCTGCTGGTGAGTCGGAGGAGATGATGGGTAGGGTGCTGAAAAACTTGAAATGGGATCGTTCTTCTTAAGTGTTATCGAGTAAAGCTTTTTTTGGATGGAAAGGAGAGGGGAAGAAGCCCAATCAGCATGGTTTAAGTCGGAAGCATTTAATGGAAGCCTGTGATGAAGCCTTGCAGCGCATGCAGGTCGAGTATCTGGATTTGTTTTATTGTCACCGTGCTGATCCGAATGTGCCGATCGAAGAGGTTGTAAGAACCATGAATACCTTAATACAACAGGGTAAAATTTTCTATTGGGGAACTAGTGAGTGGACGGCTGCAGAAATTATGGAAGCGCATATGGTTGCTAAGGAGCTTCATTTGGAAGGTCCGGCAGTGGAACAACCGGAATATAATTTGTTTAATAGAAGGAAAATGGAAGTGGATTATGCGCCTATTTTCCGGAATGTAGGAATGGGAACAACGATTTGGAGTCCATTGGCATCCGGAATTTTGACAGGCAAATACAACAATGGGATTCCCGAGGGTTCTCGTATGTCTTTGGAAGGTTATGAATGGCTGAGAGATCGTGCGGTGGTGGATGAAAAATTAACGCGTGTGGCTGCACTCGGCGATTTCGCTCAGGAATTGGGCGTGTCATTAGCGACCTTATCTATCGCTTGGTGTATTAGCAATCCGAATGTTACGACCGCCATATTAGGGGCTACGAAAATGGAACAACTGGAAGAAAACCTGAAAGCTTTGGAGGTGTTGCCTCTTTTAACGCCAGATGTGCTATTGAAAATTGATGAGATTATGGGTACGAAGCCTTTTGTGCTTAGAAATTAGTATTTAGTAGATAGTATTTAGTAGTTAGTTGGTGTTAATTTATTCTTTCGCGGTCTAGCTTTGCTAGTGTTTTATGGTAACTAGTAGATACATTTTCGAAAAATTTATCGTTTCTAAAGCCTAGGTCATGCTCTAAATACTAACTACTCAATACTAAATACTAGCTCATAAAAAAAAGGCTTGATTTTTAAATCAAGCCTTTTTTTTATGAGGTCAAAGTTAAACTTATACTCGTTTTGATTTGATACGAGCAGCTTTACCAGTAAGTCCGCGTAAATAGAATAATTTCGCACGACGTACTTTACCTACGCTGTTAACTTCAATTTTGTCAATGTTTGGAGAATTTACAGGGAAAATACGCTCAACACCTACACCGTTAGAAATTTTACGAACGGTAAAAGTAGCGTTAGCTCCTTCGCTGTTTAATTGAATAACCACACCTTGGTACACTTGAACACGCTCTTTGTTTCCTTCGCGAATTTTATAATGAACACTGATGGTATCTCCTGCTTTGAAAGCGGGAATTTCATTTTTTACTACCGCTTGTTCTTCTACAAATTTTACTAAATCCATGATTCTGAGTAATTAATAACGATATTTAACCTGTAAAAATCGGAATGCAATATTACAGCTTTATTTCGATAAATAAAAATTCTTTTTTAATTTTCTTCTCTTTTTTTGAGAAGGTGTGCAAAAATAAGAATTTCTTTTTTATTATCCTTGCGTGAAGTAAAAAATGTTTCTATAATTTTTAAAATTCGTGGGTTTTAAAATTAATATTCAATAAATGAGTGGATTATAATTTTTTGTTAAAAATCTATTGACAATGTTGTTTTTCGCCGTATATTTGTGCCACAGAAAAGAAAGGTGATACCTTTTCGGGGTGTAGCGTAGCCCGGTATCGCGCCACATTTGGGA
>DAIQBS010000045.1:0-30154 GCA_036781025.1 Sphingobacterium sp.
GAGTAGGAGTACATTGTGGAGAATGTGGATGTTTTAATGAAACTCCTCATGAAGTATTCTTAAGCTGGTTCAATGATCAATTGGATATTTTAACGGAAAATGGAATTGGATGGGGATTGTGGAATTTTAGAGGAACGTTTGGATTATTAGATTCAGGAAGAAAGGATGTGAAGTATGAGAACTTTCATGGACATAAATTGGATAGGAAGCTACTTGAACTATTAAAGAGGCATTGATTTGAATGCAATGAAAACCATCAATAGAAGTAAACATAATCCAGGTCATGCTCTTTTAAAAACATGACCTGAATAATTATAAGTAGATGTAGTGTATCTTATTTTTCGTTTTTATTCATTTCATTAAGCTTGATCAAAGCTTTCTTTTCAGCTCGAATATTTAAGAATTCGACTAGTACTGAAAAGGCCATAGCAAAGTAGATGTATCCTTTTGGAATGTGTTGATCAAAAGCTTCAGCGGTTAAAGAAACCCCAATTAATAGTAAGAATGCTAATGCGAGCATCTTCACTGAAGGATAGTCATTCACAAATTTCGAAATGCTTTCAGCAGATAATAACATGATGACTACAGCGACAATCACTGCAGCAATCATTACTCCAATTTGATCTACCATACCCACTGCAGTAATGACAGAATCTAAAGAAAACACCAAGTCTAGAATGATAATTTGAATGATAATGCTGGAAAAGGTCACTGCTTTCTTAGTCAAAGAAGCTGCATCGATATGTCCTTCCACTTTATGATGTATTTCAGTAGTTGCTTTGTAGATAAGAAATAGTCCGCCGATAAATAGAATTAAATCCCTTCCTGAAAGAGTCAAATAGCGATGCCAATTGACATTTTCTATATTCAATAGATCTCCGAGATGAAGAAAAGGTTGTGTTAATCCCATGATCCATTTAATGGAGAAAAGCAAACCAACACGCATGACTAAAGCTAATAACAAACCCAATTGCCTTGCTTTCTTTTGTTGGTGAACAGGGAGTTTAGCACTTTGTATGGATATAAAAACTATATTATCAATACCAAGTACAATTTCTAAAATTGTTAAGGTTAAAAAAGAAATCCAAATCTGCGGGTCACTGATCCAATCCATAAAGTGTTTTTAATAGTTTTTGATTAATAAATGTTTAATGTGTGAATGTTTAAAAATTTACTAGATAAACAAATATTTTATAAGGTTGTTTGAAATTAATTGGTTAATGGTTTAGTTAAAACTAAAATAGATTTGAATAAACTGATTATTGATGAATCGAACCTTAATTTTTAATTTTTTAAGGATTGTATACTGGTAATTAATAGTTAAATGTTTACATTTTTATAATTATTAGAGTAAAATATTTCTTATAAATGCAACAAAGGTTAGATTAATAGCGTTTTAAACCTTAAGCATCTGTAACACGTGGAATTAGTTCAATACTATCTGTGGAAAATACTATATGGGAAATAAACGAGGGCAATATCAAGGACCAATAAGAAATGTAGAGGCAAAAAAGAAGCGATTTAAAGACACTATAAAAAAAATAGTTAAGGAAAGAGCATTTTCTGAGTTGACAGTTAATTCTGTATCCTATAAGGCTGGAATTAGTAAAAATTTGCTTTACCGATATTTTGGAAATTTGAGTAATCTGTTAGGCATACTAATGGAAGAAAATGATTATAGTGCTATGCTTGAAGAAAAATTTTCTGCAAGTAAAACCCTAAATAAGAATGATTCCTCCAAACTGTTTGCTGATATTTTAGAATATATGCTTTCCTCACCAGTCAGCTCTGGATTAGTAGCTTGGGAACTGACTTCTCAGAACCGCTCTATTTTTGAAAATTTAAAAAAAAGGGAGGAAATTGTTCAACAATTGTTTCCATATCAAGGAAATTCAGAAAATAGTACAATTGATATTCAAGCAATTTATACCATTCTGCTTTCAAGCATAAACTACCTTGCTGCCTATAGTTTTATGCATGAAGTTCCAATCAATGGTATCAGAGTGGATCTAGAGCCTGGTAGAATAATAGATGCGATTCAATTTATTTTAAATCAGGTTTTCTTGATTGAAAAATCATAACAATAAATTACCTCTTTCATTTTTAGCACTAATTTCTCGATTCACATACAGCTAAGTTGTAATCAAAAACAAGTTTGCATTTGACGATTGTTTGTTGATTCATGATGTATAATTGTAATTAATAGTCAATTGGTTAAAAGGTTGTCATTCCATTGTTAAGCATCATGAATTGTAGTGTTGTAATAGTTATTTTACGATTAAAATATTTCTCAAAATTTAAATGTTACCACTTTTAGAAAAATTCACGTTTACTTTTGGAATATAAGTGTGAGATTATTTTGCTATTTACCTAAGATATTTTTTATGAAACTATTACATGATTTGTTATTCGATTTAATAAATGCTCGATGGGAGCGTGCTAGTAGTTTGATTTTTTGTAAATGTAAATCCAAACCTGTTTGATTCTATTAAAGATTGAAAGAAAATCTTTAATCCTGAAACACATACAATTTCAATAATACTATTCTGATTATCATTTACCTCTTGAATACAGCAAGAAAAGAATAGTGTTGCTGACCTATTACCATAATTATTTTACTAACAACAAATTTAAGTCTTATGAAACACAGATTACTCGGAGTTTTAATGCTCTTTTTGATGTTCATTGGAGCATCTTATGCTCAAGAACGGCAGCTCTCTGGTACAGTGACTTCCTCAGTCACCGGAGGCCCACTTGCCGATGTTTCCGTACGAGTTGAAGGATCGGGAACGGCTACACAGACCGATGCCAATGGTAGATTTACCATTACAGTCTCAGAAGGAAAGTCGGTATTGGTATTTTCTTACGTGGGTTTTGCCAGCCAACGTTTAACAGTCGATAAACAATCGAGTGTACAAGTAGTAATGAGTAATTCAGTCAGTGAACTGGAAGAAGTTATCGTTACAGCTTTGGGCGTAAAAAGAGAAAAGAGGGAATTAGGTTATGCTGCTGAACAAGTAGATAACAAAACGCTAAATAAAGGTAGCGCAGTAAACATTGCCAATGGTTTACAAGGTAAAGTTTCAGGATTGAATATTAATACGGTAAATTCCGGAGTCTTTGAAGATGTAAAATTAAGCCTGCGTGGTATTCGTTCCTTAACAGGAAACAACAATCCATTATTAGTTCTTGATGGAGTACCTATGGATATCAAATATTTATCTTCTATTAATCCGAACGATGTAGATAATGTTTCCGTTTTGAAAGGTGGAGCTTCTGCAGCTATTTATGGACCTGATGCTAGAAATGGTGTTATCATCGTATCAACAAAAAGAGGTTTGGATGCTATAGATATTAACGTAAGCCATTCTTCTCAATGGCAAAATGTATCTTTCTTTCCAAAGCTTCAAAAGCAATTTGGACAAGGAGCTGATGGGGAAATATTGCCAAGAGAAAACTGGAGCTGGGGACCAGCTTATGATGGTTCTACTGTTGATATAGGGCCTGAACTACAAGATGGATCTCAACAGACAGCAATCTATCAAGGAACTGATGAACGTCAAAATTTCTATGAAACAGGAACAACTAATCAAACCAATTTATCTGTCAATGCGAAAGACTTTTTCATGAGTCTGGAGAATGCCAACATAAAAGGTATTGTACTGGGAGATCAGAATAGAAGAAATGGACTACGTTTGAATGCTAAGAAAGAAATTGGAATGTTTAGGGCAGGAGCGAATGTAAACTATATTCAGCAAAACTATTCAGTATTTGATCAAGAAGGACAAGAATTATATTTCAGAAATCAAAGTACAGGTGGTAACGATGGTTTGTTCAGTCAATTGATTAATACGCCTGCACACGTGATGCTTTCCCAGTATAAGGATTATAAAAATGATAAATTTTCTACCTATGAAAATTGGTTTACTGATTATGGATTGAATCCATATTTCAGTATAGGTAACTGGAGAAAGACAGGTAAAAAACAAGATGTTATTGCAAACATTGATTTGGGATTAAAACCATTAGAATGGTTGGATATCAATTATAGAGCAAGTATTAATGCCACAACAACTGCAGATCGAATGACCAGTGAAGGTGTAAAAACCTCTGATTGGGGTGTTAATCGTGGTAAAACAACAATTACTCCAGCTTTAGAAGAATACAACTATAATCAAACAATTTTAACCTCAGATTTATTCGCTAATGTAGTAAAGCAATTATCAGAACCATTAAAGTTTAATGCTATTTTAGGAACTTATGTTAGACAAAACGAATATAGAGTTACAAGAGTTGGTGCTGATAATTTAGGTATACCTGGACTTTATAATTTAAGTAATCGTGTAGGTAATTTATATGGTAGTTCTAATGGTTATCGTTCTAGGTTGTTTTCTGTTTATGGTAGTGCTGGTTTAAACTATAAAAACTGGGCTAACGTTGAAGTGACTGGCCGTTGGGACAAATCTTCTACCTTAGCACCTACTATCAACTCATATTTCTACCCAGGAGTAAATGCAGCTGTTGTTTTAAGTGATGCACTTGATTTTCAATCTGACTTTTTTAATTATTTAAAAATTAGAGGTGTTTGGACAAAAACAGCTAATTCGGATATCGATCCTTATTTCTTAGAAGCTACCTTCTCTCAAAGTAATGGATTCCCATTAGGTGGTATTCCAGGTTTAACTGCAGATAATATTACCTACGATTTTAATTTAAAGCCTGAAAGAATCAACACCACAGAAGCTGGTTTTGAAATGGGATTATGGGATAATAGATTGACTTTAGAAGCTACTTATTTCTCTTCTAAAAATACTGATCAAATTATTAGTATGAATATTTCTGAAGCATCTGGATACGCAAGAAGCTTTAGAAATGCAGCCTCATTTAATAGCAGGGGGGTAGATTTTGATATTAGCCTTTCTCCTTTAATTAAGTTTAATGATGGTTCTGTAAATTTTAGAGGTAATTTCTTATGGAATGACTCTGAGGTAACTGAGATTTACAATCAACCTGGTGGAGAACGTTTGCAAGAACTTTCAATAGGTGGCTATGTGGCTGCAGCAAATTATGCTATCGAAGGTCAACCAGCATTTGTGTTAAGAGGTTCAGATTATAAACGTGATGACCAAGGTCGAGTAATTGTAAATGCTCAAAACGGACGTCCTTCCATATCCTCAGATTATGCAAATTTAGGAAGAACATTACCAAAATGGATTATTGGTTTAAATCCTTCGGTTAATTACAAGAATTTTAATCTATCTGCATTATTTGAATATAAAGGAGGGCATGTTGCGAATTTCTTTGCTTTGGGTAGTGATATGGCATGGACTGGGGTTTCTCAGGCGACAGCTTATAACAATAGAGAAGCTTTCATTCTTCCAAATTCTGTGATTGAAGATCCGGAAAATCCAGGAACTTACATTGAAAATACAACTGCCAAAATTGGCGAAAATGAACCCATCTATTATTATTATACGGGAGAGTTTATGGGTACAGCTTCCAACTTTGTAGTAAGTGCAAATCAATGGCGATTAAGAGAAATGGCTTTAAGTTATGATGTGCCTAGTGATTGGTTGATGTCAAGACAAAAAGCGATTAAGGGCTTAAGCATTTCCTTAATTGGTAGAAACTTAGCGCTATGGTTACCAAAAGAGAATGAATTTATGGATCCTGATTTTAACAGTTTTACTGATGATGAGTATCCAAATGCCTATGGTAACATTAATGCAACCTCGAATCCTCCGATTAGGAATTTTGGATTTACCTTAAATGCGAAGTTCTAATCATTAAATTTTGAAGTATTATGAAACAAAAAATAGTTTTGGCAATATTAGCTGTAACCTTAATGTTGTCTAGTTGTTCGGATAGTTTTTTCGATATCAACACAAACCCTAACCGTCCTAAGAAACCAGCGGTTTTACCACAGTACCTGTTACCTATGGTTCTAAAGCAAACAGCATATAGAATGGGTACTCAATATTCCTGGGCAGCTTTTTGGACTGGTTATTATGGTCGCGGTGCCGATTTTGGAATCAGTTTACCACTGGAGAATTACGATATTACCACCTCATATCAATTGACTCAATGGGCCAATTTTGCTAATTCGAGCACCTGGTTTGATGTATTAAATGATGCAACATTGATGGCAGCAATAGGTGAGGAGCAGGGAGAACCGTTTTATGTAGGTGTATCCAAAGTTATAAGAGCAATTGGATTTATGTACCTGGTTGATATGTACAATAATGTACCTTATTCCGATGCTTTAAATGTAAATTCTTCAATGGCTCCTAAATATGATAAAGGAGCTGATATTTACAAAGGCCTATTAAATGAATTGGAAGAAGCTCGTACCATCTTTAAATCTATTGATGAAGTATCTGTAACTGCAGCAGGAGCTGATGCGTTATTTCAAGGTGATTTAGAACAATGGAGAAAGCTTGCCAATACTCAAGCGTTGAAATTATTGATTCATCAATCTGAAGTAGTTGAAAACCCTACCGATGAGTTGGCGAAAATAACTGCTGATGGAAGTGATTTCATTGAAGCTGGAAATTCAGCAACTTTAAACCTTACTTTTTCCAATAATGTTGATCAAGTAAATCCAGTATACATTGAGTATGTAGCCAATCAAAGCGGTATTGCTACAGATGGATTTACACGTGTTAGCAATTATTTATTAAACAGGTATATTGCTAATGACGATATACGCTACCAATATTTATTTTTACCTGCCATCAATCCAGCTGACCCTAGTCAACCATGGGTAGGAGCTGATTTTGGTGCTGCAACTAATCCTGAACTACAATCTGCCAGACAATCTGTAGTTGTAGGGACTGGTATCTTGAAAGATGGAGCAGAACCTTTGTGGTTTTTCACTTCGATGGAAAGTCTGTTTTTACAAGCAGAAGCTACACAAAGAGGCTGGTTATCTGGAGATGCTAAATTGTCTTATGAAAATGCTGTAAAGGAATCCTTTATATGGTTAGAAGTGCCATCAGCAGAAACAGAGGCTAATAAAATTTTATCAGGTTACGCAAATTGGGCTACTGCTGCAAACAAATTAGAATTGATTATCAATCAAAAATATTTGTCTTTGCCAAGTATCAACAATTTTGAAGCCTATGTCGATTACAGAAGGTTGGGTTACCCAACGGATGTGCCATTATCGAAGCTTCCGAACCTTAACGGCAGAAAGATTCCATTAAGATTATTGTATCCTCAAACTGAATATAGCTATAACAATACTAATGTTGTAGCTGAGGGTGAAATTGATGCTCAAGAAAGTAAAATTTTCTGGGATGTAGAGTAATTATAATCCTAAACCTATAGTTGATTTGAAATAGGATGCCATTTGGTGTCCTATTTTCTTTTTTGAACTTCCATAATAAATAAAGCCTTAAAACAGATTCGTTTTAAGGCTTTGGTTTAAACAATAAAGAGTAATTACCAATTAGGGTTTTGCTCTATCTTATTGTTAATTGCGATTTCATTGGTTGGAATTGGCCATAAGTAATCTTTCTTAGGATCAAATTTTCTCAAACTTGCTTCCTGTAGTATTATATAATTTTTATCATTAACTGCCGTTTTGGAATCCCATTTTTCTCCTGTGGCATTTAAAAACTCTTTAAAAAGGTAGCTGCCGATTAGTGGTTTTATCATTTCTTTTTCCGCTGTTTTCCATCGAATCAAATCCCAATAGGCAGAACCTTCAAAAGCCAATTCTACTAAACGTTCCCGACGGATTTCATCTAACATATTCAGCTTATTTGTTTGAACAAACTCATTAGTCAACTTTGGTAAATCCACATAATTCGCATCTTCTTTAGTCCCTATGTTAATTTGAGGCAATCTAGCTCTAATAGAATTAATACTGATATCCAAATCCTCATTCGAAATACGTCCATCTAATTCATAGCTTGCTTCTGCATAGATTAACAATACCTCTGCATATCTCAATACAGGTTTATCAATATAAGAAGCCTGAAGGTTCCAGAATTCTTTATTAGCATATTTACGTATCCCGTAACCACTTCGGTGTTGTCTTGGATTTGGAAGGGTATAGTTGCTACTTGAAATAAATTCATCCCCAGTTTTGTAGAGGGTAAAAGACATTCGAGGATCTTTTTTATTAAAATATTCCGTGTAGGTCATGTTATCATTTGGTTCAACATATAATGGTGACTGTTTAATAGGTAAACCATCTGCCATGAGGTAATTGTCTACAAAGTTTTGAGTAGGAAGTACATTACTACCTTCATAATACCTTTGTACAGGCGTGCTGCTCACACTATTTTCCCGAGTCACACCATACAGCCTTACGATCACATTTTCCTTATTTGCGGATCCTTCTCCTGCCAGTTGAAACAAATTATAATACGCATCATTTAAACGCTCTCCATCTGACCCGGTTCTTTGTTGAGAAAATAAACTGTATTGTTTAGAATCGATCACTAGTTTTGCGGCCTCTTTCGCTATTTTTAAATGTTTATTTGCCTCACCATATTGATGGTATTTTTCCCTAGTCCCTTCAAACAAAGCAACACGCGCTTTAAATGCCAATGCTGCAGTTTTTGAAATTCTACCATATTCTTTTGCAGCAATCAATTCATCATGCCCTCTTAAATTTGTTGCTGCATAATCTAAATCTTGAAATATGATGTCTAAAATTTCTGATCTGGAAGCTCTAGGAGCAAATACTTCAGGATCATCTATTTTCAATGTTTTGGTAATCAATGGAACCCCTCCAAAGCGCTTAAACATTTCGAAATAATACATGGCTCTAAAGAATCGAGCTTCTCCAATATACCAGTTAACTTCTTTTTCCGCGGCACCCTTTTCCAAAACCTTTGGGCCATTTTCGATTAACTTATTTGCTTGAAATATGTTGTAATAGTTGTATTCCGAACTAGTAGCGGGAGTTGGTCTTGAACCATCACTAATCCCTGTACCTGATCCACTATTCGAATAACCATAGCTTGACCATACATCTTCGGCAACATCTGCCGTATTTAAACCCGGTAGCGTAGTGTAAAAATAATTGGCCGCCATTTTTAAGTCGTTGACAGTGTTCCAATAATTAACATCATTCATGGATGTTTCCGGTAATACCTCCACATCACAGGATGACATCATAGATATACTCCACACACCTATTAAAATATATAAAAATCTCTTTTTCATTTTTTTCTTATTATAAATCGATATTCAATCCAAAGGAAACAGTTGTAGCAAATGGATAAGGAGACACTTTACCATCTTCAGGTCTGATTTCAGGATCTATGGCACCTTTAAATACTCCAAGTTTAGAAACCGTCAATATATCTTCAGCAGATACATACAAACGAATTCTATTGAAAGGTAGTTTAGTTAACTGTTGTTTTGTTAAGCTATAACCCAATTGCACATTTTTTAAACGAGCATAGGCCCCGCTTAAATACCATTTATCTGAATTTTGAAAGTTATGTGCACCCTCTAAATAGGGTCTTGGAAATGCAGCATCTTTATTTTCTTCTGTCCAATAATCCATTTGAAAGTCCATTGGCAAATACCAGGAATAGAGTTGCGGTTGTATCAGTTCATTACTTGGTTTCATCAAACGCTTACCGATACCTTGGATAAAGAAGGAGAAATCCAATTGCTTATAGCTCATGTAACCATTGATTCCATATTGATACCTAGGATTCGTATCCCCCATGTAAATCATATCTCCCGTATTTCCTACGATATTTTCACCAGGAGTAATGATTCCATCCTTATCCAAATCTAGGTACCTAACATCTCCAATTCCTGGTACTCCTGTTTTATTGATAAACCGTTCATAGCTGGGTGCATTTTCTAAATCAGAAGCATTTTGAAAGTAACCATCCGTTTGGTAGGCCCAAATAGAATTCATGGCATAACCTTCTACTAGTTTATTCGTGCCTGAATTGACGATATTATTAGCACCGCCATATTTAACCAATTTATTCTTGTTATCAGCCAAGCTTACAGCGAAATTATAGTTTATATGCTCACCTATTTTATCTCTATAGCCTACAGTAGTTTCCCAGCCCCATGTTTGCAATTTTCCACGATTGGATTTAGGAACTCCTACTCCGATAGTTGCAGGCATGCTGATGCTCACCAACATGTTATTATTGAATTTAGTGAAATAGTCAAATGATCCAAATAGTTTCCGATTCAGTAAGCTGAAATCAACACCTAAATTCCTCGTTTCGATGGTTTCCCAGGTGATGTCGGTAGCTGGAAGCGCCCCCTGAGAGATGTAAGTTTGTTTTACATCGTTAATTAACACATTGGATCCAGAATTTAAAAGGGCGATATAGTCGTAATATCCTATACCTATCTTTGAACCTACTTTACCCCAGGATATTCTCGGTTTAAACTCATCAACGATATGCGAAATTGGTTGTGTCCAATCTTCTTTCATCATATTCCATCCAATAGAAAAAGATGGGAAAACTTTAACCCGTAAATCAGGAGAAAGCCTGGAACTTTCATCACTTCGTACTGTCGCTTCAAAGAGGTACTTTTCTTTATAATTATAATTGAATCTGCCAAAGTAGGATTGCAATTTCTCTTGCTCAGCATATTGATTATGTGATTTATTCAAAGGATCTGAAGTGAAATTTAAACTTGGATTATCATTCACATACAAGTTCCTGGTGGATGCAGTTACAATTTGATAGTCGTGATCATAAAATTGATAACCACCCATCAAATGAAAGTTGTGATTTTCTGCAATGGTTAAGTTATAATCTACTAAGGCTTGAACATTTTGCTTTAAAGTTTTATAATTGGATATGCTATAATTATTTGGATTATTTAATTGCGATTTGGTATTTGGAGTAGGTCCAGAATAATAATCTACTGTTCTTCTGAAATTTCTGTTTTGCAACTCAATATGTTCACGACTATACATCAGTTTTATTTCCAGTCCTTTGACGAAATTATGAATAGTCGCTGTGGCATTATTGAAGTAAGTCCTTTTTACGTCTTTATTGAAACCACCATCTTTCATTAATGCATATCCAAATGCAGATGATGTTCCGGATCTATAATACGATCCATCTTCATTAAAGATTGGGAACCGCATTCTAGACGAGTAAAATTGCCTTAACAAGGAATTACCACCACCGTCTATAGAATAACCTCCGTCCTGTGGATTATCCGTCTGTTGATTGATGAATGCATTTCCTAAATCAAGCTTCAAATAATCATTTACTTGTGCTGTAATATTGGCTCGGGCATTGATTCTTGAAAACTTATCATTACCTACTTTAAACATTCCGTTTTGAGTCATATTTCCCAAGGAAGCCATGTAAGTGATTTTTTCTGAGCCACCAGAAAATTGTAAATTGTTGTTGTAGATATTATATTTTTTCTGAATAACCTGATCGATGATATTCTCTTGATTGTAAGTCCTCCATTGCCCATTGGATCCTAATACAAAGGTCGGTCCTTCAACGGCATATTTACGATCCTCCTCGGTATACTCTTCAGCAATCCCTGCATTTTTACGTGCAAGATTTACATAGTTCATCTCGTCAATAAGGGATAATCGATTGGGTATGGCTCCTGGTCTTTGAATACCCAGGTTACTCGAAAAGCTTATTTGACCTACTCCAGACTTCCCTCTTTTCGTCGTCACAAGAACAACACCTCCTGCAGATTGTGCTCCATAAATCGCGGTGGCACCACCATCCTTAAGAATACTCATGTTTTCAATATCCGCTGGATTTAATGCCACAAAAGTCTCCTCTGAACTGATAACCCCATCAATGACGATTAATGGTGCTACAGAACCATTGGCCGAAGTTTCTCCACGTACCGTAATGTTTAATCCTTGTGCTCCCGGTCTACCAGAATTTCTAGTAACTACTAAACCAGGTGCAGCTCCCTGCAACATATTTGCAACAGTTGGTGAGGGTCTATTCTGTAAAACTTTGGCATCAACCTGAGATACTGCACTCGTAAGGTTGGTTTTCTTTTGAGTACCATATCCTACCACAACAATCTCGTCAATTTCATCTAGTAAAGGTTCCATACTGACGCTTTTAGCCTGAGAAGCTTGAACTTCTAGTTTTTTAAATCCTAAAAAACTAAATATCAGTACAGAGGATGAATTGGAAACCTGAATACTAAATTTACCATCCTGATCGGTAGAGGTAGAAGTTCCTCCATCTTTTACTGTTACAGTAACTCCAGCTAATGCTTGCCCGTCCGTGGAGCGTACGATACCAGAAATTTCATCCTGTAACAGAACTCCTTTATTCGTAATCAGAGCCGTGTTAATCGATGTTTTTACCTCATATCCATACAACGATGGGCTAATGAAAGGTAGGGTAGAAGGAATAGTTATATAGATAACTAATTTCTTCCAACAGACTTTTTTAAAGTAATGTTGTTTGCTCATTTAATTATAAAATCAATAGTTAGCAGTTTTATTGGCTATTTCAACAATAATAGTAAGCAGTAGTTCTTGATTTTTAAGAATGAAGAAACAAAGCAATCGTTTGATTTAATTACGGAAACGTTTGAGAAAGCATTTTTTGTAATTAAAAATTTTCGCTATTTAGGTGAATTTAGGCAAGTGGTTGATTAAATTTTTATTTTTTACCGGTCTCCAAGAATTTGTAAACCATACTCAACATAAAATACTGTCTAAGTACTAAACTTTGATTGAAGGTTATGGTATTTTCATTCGATCTGTAGGAATTGCTAATACTTTGATTCAATAAATCGTATACAGATAGTTTTAATTCTCCTTTTTTCATTACAGGGTAATAACAGGATAAATTAATGAGGTGTAAATTTTTACGACTATTATCGATGCCTGCCACCTGATTAACTAATTTATAGGTAGATTCGATTTTAAGGCTCTTTATATGGTCTATCAATAACGAAGCACCTAGGGAATGAAAATTGTTGTTTACATTTTTGAAATTATCGGAAGGAATTTTAAAATTGGTACGCTGTAGACTCCATTCATAAAATGGAGAAATGCTGTATTTCTTGTTAAACCTAAAGTCAATTTTATTCGTAAATGAACTTGACAGACGACTTCCTAAATTTTCTTCATCATTAATTTTACTATAGGTTTGATTTTTAGAAATAAAATTTTGTAGTGAGTAATCCAGCTTCAAATCATTCTTTTGGAATATTGTTTTCGAAAGATTGGAAAATGAAAAAATGTTTTTTGTACCGCCTGATTGATAAGTTTTTGAAGTTGAAAACCCATTTTCTACATTATAAGTCCGTTCAAAACCTATACCCTTATCTAATGAATTGTGATTGAAGCTTATGGAAAAGTTAAGTTTAGATTTGTTGAAGTATTTATTGTAATAAACCGATATATTTTCTCTTAAAACATTGTTAAAGAATGGACTCGCATATTGAATGACAGTAGGAGCCAGGGTATTGTTTACTACTACAATATTTTCAAAGGAGGCTGCTTGAAATTCTTGATTATAGCGTAAAGTGATTCCCTTATAGGAAATCATTGATTCTGGTAACCAATAATTTTCTCTCACAAGCTTTTTGTCTAATTTATCAAAATACTCGAACTCATTGTACGTATTTAACCATTTTAAACCTAAACTAAAGTTAAGCTGATTAATTAAACGAAAACTCCATTTTGTTCCGAAGATTAAATCCTTTCTGAGCAGTCCTTTATTATTAGCCACATCATTTCTATTTACGTAATCTGGGCTATTTATTCGATTTAAAATATCTTCTACTTCTTGAATATTAGATACCTGGTAATTGGCAAATAAGTCGGTGTTTATTTTTTTTGTTATGGGGATTTGTAGATTCGCTATATTATTCAAATTGTTGTTATGATAATTATTGTTCGTGATCATTCCCTGATTGACTAAGCTGTCTTGAAAAAGGTGAAATTTGCTGGAATTTTCCGTAGTCCTTTCATGGTTTCGAGTACTTGCTGCTAAGGTATTTCTTAAGGAGATAATCCATCGATTAGGTAGTTTCTTTTCAAAATAGAGGTTGTAATTGAAAAAAAATTGATTGCCATCACTTAGATTCGTATAATTAGAATTTAAAACAGAATCTTGCAAATTTCGCCATCTTGAATTATTTCCCAAACCTTCTACTTGGTTCAATCTTTTTTCTATACTGATATCTGCGCTGATTTGAGTGGTGTCATTAAATCTATACCTGGTAAATGTGCGAAACGTATGACTGTAATTGCTAATATCAGAAACGGAATTACCTATGGAAGCTTCATTGATTTCATTGTAAAAGCTATTGCTGCTATTGGTATTCTCGTTAAGAAAATTATGTTTAAGAAAATTATAGGTTAAATTCATCTTTAATTTCTTCCCGATATCATAATTGACATTTAATCCTGCAGAATTTTGATTGAATAAACCAAGACCTGCTCCATAAATTGTCACACTTCCTCCTTCCTGTCTATTCCCACCTCCATATTGATTCAATTCTGAGTAATCAAATCCCGATCTTCCTATATTATTAGCAAATCCTATAAAACTAACCTGTAGGGTATCTCTGAACGCATTAATTAAGACTCCAGATTCATAGCGTTCCCTCGTGGCAGCACCTGCATATAGTTTTCCAAAATTGGCTTTAAGAAACTCTTTTTTCATCTTAAGATTAATAACAATTGGTAGGTCGTTGTCATCAATAATGATGCGATTCGATTCTCCTTTATCCTTGATTACTTGAACCACATCAATTAATGAAGCATCTAAGTTTTTCGTTGCAATTTTAAAATCGTGGGCAAAGAAATCTTTGTTATTCACACGAATAGAAGAAACTGCTCTACCTTGGTATAAGATACTGCCATCTAAGTTAACTTGTAAACCTGGTAATAATTGCAATAACTCCTCTACATTAGCATTAGGTCTAGTTTTAAAATAATCGGCTTTATATTCCAAGGTATCCCCATTTAGGCGGATAGGGGCGACGGCTTGGATGAATACTTCTTCAATCGTATTGGAGGATAAAATTACGCTATCTAATGTTAACGATTCCTGAGGTTTTAAATTCAATTCTTTCTCATAATCAGCATGCCCTACATGCGAAATAAATAAGCGTAAATCCATGTTGGAAGGAATTTTACCCAAATCGAACTTTCCTTCCAGATTGGTTAGCGCATAGGTAATCACTAAAGAATCTTTCATAGATACGATGGAAACTGTCGCTTTATCTAAGGGCTTTCTTTCAGAACTAAATACTTTTCCATGAATATTAGCATTATTTTGTGCCCAAACAAATGAAGCCCAAATAATAAAAAGGAGACATAGCGCTGTTCTCATTGTAGACAGGTAAATTGGTTAGTTAAGTTTAACAAAAGTTAAAAATATTTTTGACAAGCTACCTGTCTCTATTAATGATTAACACAATTTAACATCTTGTGTTTAAATAGTTTAGTTGAACTGGTTAAACATTTTGTTCTCAATTAATAATTAAAAAAAACTAGGCTTATCTAATTTTATTGCTATACGATACGCGGCATTCATTAGTCCTACATGGCTATAAGCTTGTGGGAAATTTCCCCATTGGCTGCCATCCTCTTCATTGATGTCTTCACTAAATAACATCAGGTGATTGCCATATCCTAATAATTGTTCAAAAACTTGTTGTGCTTCTTCTAATCTGCCCACGCATGCTAGCGCTTCCACATACCAAAAAGCACATACCAAAAATGTAGATTTTGGTTTCCCAAAATCATCCTTATGCAGGTACCTGTAAAATAGTCCATCCTTGCCTTTTAGTTCTTTTTCCAGTCCTATTAGGTGGTTTTTTGCTTTTTCAGATTGTGGATTTAGGTATCCCATTAAGATGAGCTGTAAGGTGGAGGCATCCAAGTTTTTAGAATCAGTTGAGTTGCAGTAAACTTGTCGTTCAGCATCATAACAAGATTCAATATATTCCTTCGCTTTTTCTTGAAGTTGTCGGGCTTTAAGTTCTATTTCAACAAATCCATTTTCTTTCGCAATTTTTATGGCTGCAGTTGCTCCGGCCCATTGAAATAGATTGGAATAACAATGTCTTTGTTGAAAATTGCGGAACTCCCAAATTCCAGCATCCGTTTCATCAATGGTTTTTTCTATTTTTTGGAGAATATAATTTGTCCATTGCTCTGCAATGATTTCGTTTTGATATTTAAATCGATGATCAGTAAATAATGGCAATAGGGCTATCATCGCCTGTCCGTAAACGTCGTTTTGAATATGTTCATAGGCTTGATTTCCCACTCGGATAGGTTTATTATTCAAATATCCAGTTAAGTGATCCAGTTGGCTTTCATATAAATTAGCTCTACCGAGTATTCCATATAAGGGTTGAAGACGACCTGCATCTGATTGTGTGATATTAGCAATATACGAGGCATATTTTTCCATTTCTTGGAAATGACCTATATGACTTAAGGCTGTCAACACGTAAAAACTATCTCTTAACCAGCAGAAACGGTAATCCCAATTTCTACCAGATCCAGGAAACTCCGGCAAACTCGTTGTGCTGGAGGCTATGATTGCACCTGTATCTTCATACTGGTGTAGTTTTAAGGATAACGCAGAACGTATAACCTCTTGTTGATAAAAGGCAGGTATGGATGCATTTTTTACCCAGTCTTGCCAATATAATTTTGTTCGTCGAAGAAAGTCTTCTGATGTTCGCTCTATTGCCGCTTCAAATGGACTTCCAAAAGTAAGAATAAGGTATACGGGTTTGTTGAGTACATAAGGCATATCTTCATAAAAGTGACTGATGGGCATATCTGTAGCTAAACGTAATTGCACATCCCCATGTTGAAATTGAATATGATTACTCCCTCTGAATTTCTTAAACCTCTTTTCACCATATTGGTATACAGGTTCACAACGAACTTTGATTCGCGGCCTACCTTGTATGGGCTCTATTTTTCTGATGAGTATCAACGGTTTAAAATACCGTTCATACTGTTGAAAACGAGGCGCAAAATCGGTGATTTTATATGCTCCTTCCTCATTTTCTATGGTTGTGCATAATATATTGCTGTTTTCAATATAAGCTTGTTTGCTTTTATAGGTTTCGCTGATTGGCAAAATATCAAATCGTCCTCCTTTTTCTTCATCCAGTAAACTGCCAAAAACAAAAGAATCTTCAAAACTTGGCCAACATAACCAGGAGATGTTTGAATTTAAATCTACATGAGCCACATAAGAACAATTACCTATAATTCCACTACGATACTGATGTTTTCCTCTTTCCATATTATTGTTGTTATTGTTTTGCTGTGGTAAAATTGTTCGAAGTAAATTTTTCTATAAGATTTAAAACCTCTTCCTGGGTTTCTATATAGTGTTTAGCTGCGGTTTTTCGATTCCCGACTTTGATGGTAAACGAGGTTTCAGGTAATTCTAAAAACATATCTTCATCCGTTGCATCATCACCAATAGCAAAAATAAAATCAGGTTGGTAATCTTTAACTATTTCCATAGCTGCTCTTCCTTTGTTTAGTTCGTTGTTTTTTACTTCTATCACTTTATTTCCCATCAACAATTGAAGGCCGTATTGTGGTAATAAATAACGTAAATGGTCTACCAATTCTTGAGCTCGTAAATTTCCTAATCCACTTTGCACTTTACGGTAATGCCAAGCTAATGAATAATTTTTTTCCTCCATATACGATCCTGCAGTCATATTTGTAAACTTGGTCATGATATGTTTTATCGGAAATTTCCATCGGGTAGAGATGTGAGATTTGGCATGCCACTCATAATCGGGGTAATTATTCCATGCCCCATGTTCGGCTACCAAATAATAAGGCTTACCTGAAAACCATTTTGATAATGTTTCATGAGGTCTTCCGCTTATGATAACCACCTGATTGTTTATGTTTTCCTGTAGCTGGTCCAAAACGGTATATAAACTCTGAGTAGGTATGGCTTCATTTGGGTTATTATTAAACCCAATTAATGTCCCATCGTAATCTAGGAAAAATAGATTTTTTTTGCTCTGATTAAAATTGCTTAAAATTTCTTCAATAATCTCATTATTCAGTTTTTTTGCATTCTCTGTATTCTGTAAAGCTTTAATTTCTCGTAGTCTAATAAAAAATAACTTAACCCAATGCCTGATATTAAATTTTTTGATGATTTCAATACTTTCATCCAAACGTTTTCTTTGTTCTGCTGTTGGCATCAACAGTCCTAGATGCATAGCTTCGGTAATCTGTTTAATTGAATTCGGATTAATTAATATAGGACCAATTAATTCTTTACTAGCACCGGCCATTTCGCTTAATATGAGGACTCCATTTTCCTTTTCTTTACTGGCAAGGAATTCTTTGCATACTAAATTCATTCCATCTCGAAGGGAAGTGACTAAGCAAATGTCAGCAGCAACATAAAGAGCAGATAATTCTTCTAACGTATAAGAATTGTAAAAGTACTGTATAGGAGTCCATTCGTTGGTGCCATAAACCGCATTTATTTGACCTACTAATCTATTAATTTCATCATGCAGTTCCTTGTATTTCTGTACAGTGTCTCGAGAAGGAACTATGAGCATGTATAAGATTACCTTGTTTTGGAAATCCGGATAATTGATCAATAAATTTTCAAATCCTCGTATACGTTCTAAAATTCCTTTGCTATAATCAAGTCGGTCTATGCTTAAAATAAACTTTCTATGATTAAAATTGGCCTTTATTTCATTCGCCCTATGCTGTATGTCAGGTGAATTGGCTAAGGTGCTGAATTTTTCAAAGTCTATACCCATGGGAAAAACTTCCACAAAAACACTTCTTCCATTAGTTCGTAAGCTGTTATGCTGTACAGGAATATTCAAAATATGGGAACAAGCATTGAGGAAATGTTGAGTATCATTAAATGTATGGAAAGCTATTAAATCAGCACCTAATAAACCATTAATCAATTCATCACGCCAGGGTATATTTCGAAACATCTCGTCAGGTGGAAAGGGGATGTGTTGAAAATAACCGATTGATATATTTTTATTAAAATTCCGAAGGAGTTTTGGTAATAACATCAATTGATAATCGTGGATCCAGATTTCATCGGTAGGGAGCAGTTGTTGCTCCATCACTTTATTTGCAAACTTATTGTTCACAGATACATACATTTCCCAATAGTCTTCTTCGTATACAGCATAAGAAGGGTGATAATGAAATAGTGGCCATAAAATTTCATTGGAAAATCCTTCATAAAACTTTTCTAACTCATCTTCTGTTAAAAAAATTGGTATGAGGTTGTATATCCTCAATTTTTCGGTGATTTCCAGTTGTTCTGATTCATTAGCTGGAACAAATCCTGGCCAGCCAATCCATATATTCCCTTCATCCTGATAGATAGATCCTAGACCAGTAGCTAATCCTCCTTCACTTGGGATAATTTTTAATTCTTCGTCATTTCTTTCAATTCTTACGGGTAAACGATTGGATATTATTATTGTTCTTTTTTTATACATCATTCTGGTGAATCCTTTTCCGCTTTAAAAAAAGCTGGTTTAGTTAAGTGTAGTATAATTTGAACAGTTGTTTAAACAAAAGGTTTTTAAAAATGCTATATTTTCTAAGGAAAAATCATGTTTATGAACTATTAGAAAGAAATAATTCTGGTTTTAGCATAAAAAAATCCCTTGACCCGAAGATCAAAGGACTTATTATGGTGCTATTTGGAATTTTTAAGGTTTTAATACTAAAGTAATACTACCTAAATCTTTAGCTGCTCCATTTTCTACCAACACATTTTCGATGATATGATCTGCATAGGCTTCATTTTCAGGTTCAATAGAAATGGTATAAGTGCCATTTTCAATTCCTGGAAAATAAAATTCACCATCTTCATTGATTATTGCGCCTATAGGGTCTTCCGTTCCTTGAATTGCATAAACTTTAGCTGCTGACTCAATTGGTAAAATGATACCCCTTATCACGCCTGAAACAGCATTGGGTATAGCTCTAATCACTGGTTTTAACATGTATTTCCCGCTACCTGTGCTGTGGATGGAACTTGCAGCATCAAAATCCAGTAATAAGGTATAAGCTACATTAGGAATCAATTGTTCCTGAACTTTAATCTTGACTCCTGAACTTTGACCGCTTGGGGTCGTTAATGGGTAGGAGATTCCGTCTATGATGACTTCGTTTCCCTCATCTTCTAAAATTAATCTGACTTCTTGTAAGACACCAGATGCGACTTCATCAGTTGCTAATAGGGTATCTCTACCCATGGTAAACTTCAAAATGTCGAAGGGATCCCGATCATCTAGGTCAATTAACTGACGACCCGCAGAAGTTATTATTTCTAGGGCATCAATATTTAGAAATATAGATTCATAGGGGCCTGGTGCATCAGTCATCTTAATTTGAATTGGAGTTTTACCAATTTCTGAAGCTTGATCATTGGCACATGAAGAAAATAATAAAGCAAATGCGGTTCCGAATACAATAATGCTTTTCATAGTAATTTTGGTTTACTTATACATGCGTCATTTTCAAATCATATGCCAAAATATGTTAAATCTCTTTTTGTAAAGACTACATTTGATTGGTATTATTTAATATATATGCTTATTAAGAAAAAAATCATAAGTGTTTTGACGGATATTATTTATTGATAAGCGGTAAATTTTAGTTAGTACCGATATTAATGGCGTGAACAACGCTACTAGTTGATGTTATTATATTGATTTTAAAAGTAAATCATTTCAAATATTCTAGCTTTAGGTAAAATAATTCTAGCATTCTTAATAGTAAATTTAATAAGGATTTGAAAAAAAATCCATAATTTAAGTGCTTAATAACCTTATAAGCCAACCTATGCAATCATTCATAGCGAATAAAATCGTTAATTCACCTTTTACCCAACATGGAGAAGGCCCAATCTGGCATCAGGGACGACAGACTGTGTTTTGGGTAGATATCCTTTCCCATTCATTTTATGAATATCATTTAGAAAATAATGAGCTCATAAAATATCCCCAAACAAAACTAGTATCTACTTTATATGAAATAGAAGGTGATTCTGATCATTTGATTGCCGTTGTCCAAGGTGGAATAGCTTTATATAACCTTCCTAATAAGACTTACCAAATCATTAATGATCTAAACATCCAATGGGAAAATCATCGTGGTAATGATGGTGCTGTAGATCCTAAGGGTAATATATGGTTAAGTAGCACCCATATGGATCATTTGGAAGGTGAAGGCGACTTATACCGGTTCAATGCTTTCGGAGAGTTGGAAAAGATGTTGCCTAGCGTAAGCATTTCCAATGGACCTTGTTGGACCTTAGATGGAAAATTGATGTTCCATACGGATAGTGGTAGCCGAGTTATAAAAAGCTATACGCTGGAAGAATCAAGACTATCGGAGGCAGAAGCAACTATCAAAATAGGAGAAGAGTTCGGATATCCCGATGGCATGGCGATGGATCAAAACGGTATTTTATGGGTGGCTATTTGGGGCGGACATGCTGTAGCAGGATTTGATACTACTACTGGGGAATTAACGTATAAAATTGATATTCCAGCCCCCCATGTGTCATCCTGTGCCTTTGTGGGGACAAAGCTAAATCAGCTCATTATTACAACTTCCCGAAAAGATTTATCAGCAGAACAATTAGCAAAGTACCCTCAAAGTGGAAATATATTTATAGTACAAATGGATGCCGCAGGTGTCCCCGTAAACGCATTTAAAAAGAAATTTTAATCAGCTTATTTTATGAAATTAAGAAGTAGAGATTGGTTTGGTCGGGATGGTAAAGATGGATTTATTTATCGGGCTTGGATGAAGAACCAAGGTATTCCAGCCGATATGTTTGAAGGAAAACCTGTAGTTGGTATTTGTAATACCTGGTCGGAATTGACCCCTTGTAATGGACATTTCCGTGAACTTGCAGAAGCAGTAAAGAAAGGCGTGTTGGAAGCAGGAGGGTTTCCAGTTGAATTTCCGGTCATGTCATTAGGAGAAACGTTGATGAAACCTACGGCTATGCTGTTTAGAAATTTGGCAAGTATGGATGTGGAGGAATCCATTCGTGCGAACCCAATAGACGGCGTGGTGTTATTATGCGGATGCGACAAAACCACACCATCCTTAGTGATGGGTGCGTGTAGCGTAGACTTGCCAACTTTAGTTGTTTCAGGTGGTGCAATGCTCACGGGTAAATTTCAAGGAAAAGATGTAGGAACGAGTGATTTATGGCGTTTCGCAGATGCTTCCAAACAAGGAACGATTACCGAAGAGGAAATGAATCTGGCAGAAGCAGGTATGTGTAGAAGTGCCGGACATTGTGCTGTAATGGGTACGGCATCATCCATGGCAAGTATGGTGGAGGCTTTAGGGCTTACTTTGCCAGGGAATGCGGCTATTCCTGCAGTTGATGCGAGCCGTAAAGTATTAGCGCGCATGTCGGGCAGAAGAATGGTAGAAATGATTAAGGAAGAGTTGACCATGTCTAAAATATTGAAAAGAGAAGCCTTTGAAAATGCGATACGTGTGAATGCTGCTATAGGAGGATCTACCAATTTTGCAATACACCTTATGGCCATTGCGGGTAGGATAGGAGTGGATCTTTCCTTAGAAGATTTTGATCAATTTTCGAAAGGTGTGCCATTAGTAGCAAATTTGCAACCATCTGGTAAGTATTTCATGGAGGATTTATACTACGCTGGTGGTATCCCAGCTGTGATGAATAGCATCAAATCGGTTATGAATACGGATGCACTTACCGTTAATGGTAAAACTGTTGGAGAAAACTGCGAAAAAACGTTGAGTATGAATCCTGCTGTAATATCGACCATGGAAGAACCTTTCAATCCATTGTCTGGTATAGTGGTATTAAAAGGAAATTTATGCGAAAATGGTGCAGTTATCAAACCATCTGCTGCAAGTCCAGCTTTAATGAAGCATACCGGTAAGGCAGTCGTATTTGAAGATATTGAAGACTATAAAGCGAAGATCGATGACCCAGATTTAGAGGTGGATGAAAACAGTGTGCTTGTGTTAAAGAACGTAGGACCTAAAGGCTATCCCGGAATGCCTGAGGTTGGTAATATGGGAATACCGAAAAAACTACTCAACAAAGGTGTGGTAGACATGGTTAGGATTTCAGACGGTCGCATGAGCGGTACAGGATTTGGAACGGTGGTCTTACACATTTCTCCTGAATCTGCAGTAGGTGGATTATTGGCATTTGTGCAACAAGGAGATCTTATTGAATTGGATGTGGAATCCCGACGATTAAATCTTTTAGTAGAAGAAGAAGAAATCAATCGACGTAAGCAACAATTGACATTAAACTTGAATAAATATACTAGAGGGTATTGTAAACTCTATGTGGATCATGTGGAGCAATCGCATTTAGGAGCAGATCTGGACTTCTTAAAAGGTGGGTCTGGAAGCGAAGTGTTGCGAGATTCACATTAATAAATTTAGATTATTATGGAAAGAAAAAGATTTGCGAATAAGACAGCGATAGTTACCGGAGCTGGAAAAGGTATAGGTTATGAAATGGCGAAAGGATTGTTGGTAGAAGGGGCATCAGTCATTCTGAATGATGTAGATACTGAGTTAACAGAAAAATCCGCTCAGGAACTGGCGCAGTTTGGACTTTGTTTGCCGTATGCTGGTGATGTGGCTGATCCTGAATTCAATAAAAGCATGGTGGAATTTGCTGTTGCTCAAACAAATTCTCTGGATATCATTATGGCTAATGCCGGTATTACACTTTTTGGCAGCTTTTTGGAATATTCCCCTGCGGATTTTTATCGAGTATTGCATGTCAATATGGGCGGTGCATTTTTCTTAGCGCAAGCTGCCGGAAAATACTTTATTGCGAATAAGAAAAGAGGATCTATTTTATTTACCTCTTCGGTGATTGGTCACCAAGCGCATAAAGATTTGGCTGCCTATGGGATGACTAAAGTTGCCGTAGAAATGCTTGCAAAACACTTGGTTTTAGAACTGTCTCCTTATGGAATCAATGTCAATGCGGTTGCACCGGGAGCAACTTTAACTGAAAGAACGTTAGAGGATCCGGAATATATCAGTGCTTGGTCCAAGATTACCCCTATAGGGGCTCCAGCTCAAACACCTGATATAGCAAATGCTGCGCTGTTTTTGGTGAGTGATGAAGCTAAACATATTACAGGACAAGCTTTAGTAGTGGATGGTGGATGGACGGCTGTAAGTCCTGCTCCGTTTTAATTATAGCTAATTTTTAATTAAAACCATAAGCGCAAAAAAGCGCTGGAAAACCTGAAAGAAATTGACCTTCTTTCAGGTTTTTTTTGATTTTCAATTTGTTCTTCTTCGGATCTCCTTCGGAGACGCATCGGAAATTGTGTGGACTTTACCCGAAATTTTACGAAGGAGATCCGTAAGAAATCCTATTGAGTTGTATAGCATGATACAAGGATGCCAAATTAGAAAGTTTTTTTTGAGCTATTTTAGGAATTAGGGTTAAGCTGTTTAATAGGAAAATTATTAAATCTATTGTCGATGATAGGTTAATATGATAAGTAATGTTGTGTAGTTGATTATTTATTAACTATAAAAATACTCCTTTTGCGGTATTGTACGGGTTGTTTCAAATCTGGACTTTTACGTCCATGTTGAATTTCTGAAAATCAGTAATGTTTCAGAATTGAAAACAGATTTTAATCTAAATGAAATAACATTAAATACAAAACCATGAAAAAATTATTAATTTCTAGATTTCGCATGGCTATTATGCTCATGCTTAGCTTATCAGTTTTTGCTTGTGAGACTGAGGAAGATCCATTGGATGATGAAGGTGGAAATGGTGCTATTAGAGGCGTTTGGGTTCGGACATTGGGTGCTAGTGGGGATCAAACGACTATCGCTATTGGTGGAATAGCAAACGAGTCTGAAAATAGGGTGTATATGTGTGAGTATAAGGGGAATGTTGGCTTGTATAAAGGGTATATTGAGGGAAATACGATAACTTGGGACAGCATGTATGGCTTGCCAAAATCTTCAGCCAAATTGAAAGGTTCTCAGTTGGAATTCTATTATCCATCGGTAAGTGGTTCCCTGCCAACTTTATATAATCCAGGTGCATGGTCCAACTATTGTGGATCTCTTTCAGCTGGAGGTAATAATGGAAGAGGAGGAAGTTCGACTCTAGGTAATGTCATCTTTTGGTGCAATCAAGATCATGGTTGTGGAAATATTTCGGTGACCTTGAATGGAAGTTCTGGAACTATTTCTCAATATTATAGTAGCTCTACTCCAAGTTGTGGAGCTGGGGGGAGTGCAAACTTTCAACTGGCTGCAGGAACTTATAATTATAGTGCGAAATGTTCTAAGTATACCTGGAATGGTAGTGTTACTGTTTCAAGTGGTGGTTGTTTTAAAATGAGGTTGGATTAAATTGATTTTGAACCACTGAATTAAGCAGAAGAAAGAAAAAGAATGAATCATGTAGAACGCATTTTTAAATTATTTAGGTGTATAATTATTGGAAGTTTGCATTTATTAGCTTCAAAGCTTGAAATAGTTTAATTTTATAAAGGCATACCATCAATTTTATCGTGGGTAAATCATTTTAATGTTTATTATGGCTTATTTTGATCAATTTTTCAACCAGAAGAATCCTTCATTTTCAATTGTTATTGAAGATGACGATAAAGTTTGCTATGCTTACTTATACCATAACCATAAAATAGTTGGCGATGTTTGGATTTATAATAGTGTAGAAACAGTAGATATTGTAGATTGGAGAAATAAGGAAGATTTACCTTTTGCTAATCCTAACAATTTTGTGAAAATAAATATTATGCCATTTAATCAATCTTCTCAAATCAATGTAAGTTGGGGTGTTGATAATAATATTGTCTTTGCAGAGATTTATTTAGTAGATGCTTTACTCGTTAGACTTAAGGAAGGGGCTTGTCCAGGATGGTCAACTTTAGTTAAAGAAGATGGTCCACTTGCATTGATTTATATGGATCGTATTGCTCAAAATTAATTGTTTATGTGGAGTTTCAGTGGGTTTTTGAGGAGAGTAAAGACCATTAATTTGTGAATTTATTCAAATTGTATAACTAATAGTTTACTAATTAGTATGATGTCGAATTAAAATAAATTGAATCAATAAATAACTTTTATAAATATTTAGTTGATTTTAGTGATTTATCTCTTATTACTAAGTCGTTTTTTAAATTGGTGTATTTCTTCTTTTTTTATGATGTTTTATTATTAATTTACATAACGTTCCAATGCATGGAATAAATTATGAATTTAATACCATTACAAACCTTTTATGAAAAACATTTACTTAATTATTATCCTTGTCGGCACTTCGATAAGTGGATTATTTGCGCAGAACAAAATAGGTATTCGTGGAGGCCTTAATCTCGCGAGTGAGTTTATTAGTGTTGATAATCAACGAGCGAAAACGCATATTGCTACGAGTTTCCATTTATCTGGTTATTATGATATTGCCACTTCACCCAATTTTTCCATTCAACCTGGCATTTCTCTAGAAGGCAAAGGAGGGGTAAGTAAAGTAGATGGAGCATCCTTAACTGATAAGCTTCTTTATCTGGAAGTACCTATCAATTTTATAGGCCGAGTTCCTACTCGATCTGGCGATATATTTGTAGGGGCCGGTCCATATTTTGCTTATGGAATCGATGCTAGAGTTTCAAATGGAAGGCTGTCGGAAGTATTGGAATGGGGTAATGGATTTAACCAATTGCGTCCGATAGATGCAGGTCTAGGATTTATGATGGGGTATAGGTTTAATAGTGGTTTAACTGCACGAGTTTCTAATTCTGGAGGTTTGGTTAATATTTCTAATCAAGGTCAAGGTAAGTATTTCAACCGTGTAACATCTATTGGAATTGGATATGAGTTTACTTCAGGAAAATAAGTTGATTCTTATGGGTTTATAGTAATACAATCTAATAGAAAATATATTCTGATTTAATTTAGGAAAAGAGTCGTTTTTTTAAGAAAACGACTCTTTTTGTGCGTTCTGAAGAGATTAACAACTGTCTTGATGGATTAACTTGATTGATTTTAAAAATTCAAATAATATCTATACGCATGTTTCTGTAATCAAAATAGGTTGGGTATAGCCGATTAGAGAATAAATAATTATCAACAGCGTTATTAGAATGATTTTAGCATAATGGCAACATATTTGATTCTTGATTGCTTGTGAATTGTTATATCTATTAATTTAGTAATTCAGCTAGTTGTAATTGGTTTTATTTATTTTGATTGTTGCTTATTTAAGTTAATAATTATTGATTTGTATGTTTTAGATTGGATGAACATTGAAATAAGCTTAGAAAAATTTTGGAATAATGTTATTGAAAATAGGATGAATAGTAATTATTTGAAATATATACTCGTTGTTTTTTTATCAGGAATGATACAATGTAGTTTTGCTCAGGAGGAGAAAGAATCATCTGTTGTAGATTCTATTGAGGTTGTTCGAGATTATCGTCCAATGTTAGCTGATGCGGTCAAGGTTAGGCGTAGTCCAGATATGAACATTGACCGAAAAGCCCTGGAAGTTGAATTGAGAGAAACAGCTGCTGGACTTTACTTATCTAAGAATCCTTATAAAGATGCCTATCATAGTCCGTTGAATGAAAAATATCCCAGCGCATTACGGGACAATATTGATAATAATAGAATAGGCATTTTAGCTTATCGAGCTGGTCAATACGATAGGGCAATATCGATTTTGGGAAAAGTAGAACCTAAAGATGCCTTTTACCAAAGTTCATTAATTGCGTTGGGGCAAATATCTTTAGCAAATGGCGATAAAAATAGTGCTAGAAATGCTTTTGCAAAAGCATCCCAGTTGAGTTATGATCCGGATTTGAAATCGGACGCGCTTTACAATTACGCAAAAGTCTTATACGAGTTGGATTCTGTAAAAGGTTCCATAAAACCTTTAGAGCAATATATCGCCTACAATTATAAAGACCATGCTTCTGATGCGAATAAGCCAGAGACTACAGAATCAAGGATGACTAAAATTTTATTGGGAAGTACCAATTTTGAAGTCGGAGTTTATCTATTGGAATCTTTTAAAAATAGGCAACAAAAGGAGGATGAAGTTTATCAGAAGATTACTTATTACCGAGGCTTGGAATTTTATAATGAACGTGCCTTTGAGAATAGTATATCGATGTTCATGCGCTCTGAAAAATATGATTTTGACCCGGAAATGGCAGCATTGGCTACTTATTGGAAGGCTGAGGCGATGTATGAGGTTCGTAAATTCAGTGAAGCAGTGGATAATTTCTCGAAGTTTTTGGACTTGCCTGTAGCCAAAAACATAAAAGTTTATAATTATGCAAATTATGCTTTAGCTTATGCTGCGTTTCGAATTAATAAATATAGTTTGGCAGCCAATTATTTTGAACGTTTTTTAGCTTCAAAGGAGAGTTCATTGGATAAAAATATACAATATGATGTGATGGCCAGGTTAGGCGATTCGTATCTTTCTATTCGAAACTATGAGAAAGCAAAATCCTATTACAATCAATTAATTAGCCATAAAGCTCCAAATCAGGATTATGCTTTATTTCAACAGGGAATTATTCAAGGTTTACAAGGCGATAATGAGGGGAAGCTAAATACATTAAAAGCCGTAGTAGAGAAATTTCCTGGATCCAATTATGCCGATGATGTAGCTTTTGAAATTCCATATATATCGTTCACCACGGGTGATTACGATGTTGCTATAGCAGGATTACAAGAAATGATCCAACGTTATCCTCGGAGTAGTTATGTGCCACGAGCGATGATGACTATAGGATTAGTTCAGTATAATAAAAATGATAGCGAAACTGCTTTAGCGACTTTCCAAAAGATTGTTAGTGAATATCCAAAAACAAGTGAGGCAGCGCAAGCGATGCTTTCTATAGAAAATATCTACTTGGATCAAGGTGATGCGACCAGTTATATTCAATACGCGACGAGTAATAATATTAGTGAGTTAAGTCCTGCAGAGCAGGATAATTTAGCTTTTCAGGCTTGTAAAACTTTGTTTGCTAGGGGACAGTATGGTCCGGCAGTGGAGGCTGTTAATGCTTATTTTGATAAGTTTCCTAAACCTAGACAAGAGAAACATGCTCGTTTTATTCGAGGTGTGAGCTTATATCATGTGGATCGTCCGGAAGAAGCGCTGCATGATTTGAATATGATTTTAAACACCTGGACGAGTGAGTATACTGAAAGGACGTTGTTGACTGTGGCTGCATTATACTTGAAATTGAAGGAATATAATGAGGCTATTGTACACCTGAAAAAACTAGAGCTTAATGATAATTATAAGGATAATTATGGATACGCGATCGGCAACTTGATGAAATGCTATTATGAAATTGCGGATTATGAGCAGATGAATAATTACGTAGATTTGATTAAAAATTATGATGGATCGACGGAAGAAGAGATAGCTACTGCACATTTGTATTCTGCAAAAGCATTTTTACAAAAAGGTAGTAAGGAATCTGCACTTAAGGAATTGAATCTGGCTGCTTTGAAAAGTAAATCGGCTGCTAGTGCGGAGGCAAGGTATCAGGTAGGGCTACTTCAATATGAGAATAAAGAGTATGGCAAAGCAGAAAAGTCTGCTTTTGATGTGATTGAAAATATGGATGATCATGATTATTGGGTAGCTAAAAGTTTTATTTTGCTAGCGGATACTTATGCTCGTAAAGGTGATGTTGTTCAGGCAAAAAGTACTTTGGAAAGTGTACTCGAGAATTATACGGAAGATGATGATGTATTACCTGCGGTTAAAGATCGCTTGCAAAAATTGAAAAAGAAGTAGGGGGGATTATTAGGGAGTTTTAGTATTTTGGATTATTTTGGTGTTTGGAGAATATTGTGGGTTTTATAAATTGGGGAGGTAGGGGATAAATTAGAATGATTACTAAAATCATTATATCTAAGTTTCAATTTCAGTAATTTAAAGAAGTTATTTTTGGAGGTAAATACCTAAATATTAAAAATAATAAATTTAAAATTATATTTAATGTGTAATGAAAGAAAGTTCCAATGTTGTTGGAGACGGATATTTTTCTCATATATAAGATATCTATTATTCTTTACGGATCAAATTCAAAACCTGTGGACTAAGCAAATAATTTAGATAATCTAAACAGG
>DAIQBS010000046.1:0-29040 GCA_036781025.1 Sphingobacterium sp.
TTGGATATACTCCATACATTCTTCTAAAGAGAATTTAATTGCTGGAGCAATACGAACGTTATCATCAGAACCTGAAGCACGCATGTTCGTCAATTGTTTTCCTTTAGTTACGTTAATTGTTAAATCATTATCGCGAATATGTTCACCTAATACTTGTCCTTCATAAATATCAACACCTGGATCTACGAAGAAACGTCCACGATCTTGTAATTTATCAATAGAATAAGCAGTCGTTGAACCTGTATCTAATGAAATTAACACCCCTGCTAAACGTCCTGGGATATTTCCTTTCCAAGGCTCATATCCTTTCAAGCGGTGCGCCATAACTGCTTCACCCGCAGTTGCTGTCAACACGTTATTACGTAAACCAATAATACCACGAGAAGGAATAGAGAATTCTAAGTGTTGCATATCACCTTTAGATTCCATCACCAATAATTCTCCTTTACGTTGAGTTACCAATTCAATAACTTTTCCAGAAACCTCAGCAGGAACATCCACTACTAATTCTTCAATAGGCTCGTTCTTTTGACCGTTGATTTCTTTCACGATAACTTGAGGTTGTCCTACTTGCAATTCATAACCCTCACGACGCATCGTTTCAATTAATACAGACAAATGCAGAATACCACGACCGTATACTAACCAAGCATCAGGAGATTCCGTAGGAACAACACGTAATGCTAAGTTTTTCTCTAATTCTTTTTGCAAACGATCATAAATATGACGAGAAGTAACGAATTTACCTTCTTTACCGAAGAATGGAGAGTTGTTAATCGTAAACAACATATTCATGGTAGGCTCATCGATTTGCATTACTTCTAATTGCTCAGGGTTTTCGAAATCCGCAATCGTATCACCAATCTCAAAACCATCAATTCCAACAACAGCACAGATATCACCAGCATGAACTTCAGAAACCTTCACGCGACCTAAGCCTTCAAATATTTGAAGCTCTTTAACACGTGATTTAACCACTTTACCATCACGTTTCACTAAAGAAACAGGCTGATTTTCTTTGATAGTACCACGAGCCACACGACCAATAGCGATACGACCTACAAAAGTCGAATAATCTAGGGAAGTAACTTGCATTTGCAAAGTACCCTCAGATACCGCTGGCGCAGGAATATATTTAATAATCGCTTCTAATAAATCAGTAAAATCTGTTGTAGGTTTTTTCCAATCAGTAGACATCCATCCTTGTTTAGATGAACCGTATAATACCGGGAAGTCTAATTGGTCTTCTGTAGCACCTAAGTTAAAGAACAAATCAAATACGTTCTCATAAACCTCATCCGGGCGACAGTTTTCTTTATCGACTTTATTAACAACAACAATAGGTTTAATTCCTAATGCCAATGCTTTACCAGTCACGAAACGAGTCTGAGGCATAGGGCCTTCAAAAGCATCCACTAGAAGAACCACACCATCAGCCATTTTCAATACACGTTCTACCTCACCTCCGAAATCGGCGTGACCTGGTGTATCTATAATATTGATTTTTGTGTCTTGATATTTTACTGATACGTTTTTCGATACGATGGTAATTCCACGTTCACGCTCCAAGTCATTGTTATCCAGGATTAATTCTCCCGCTTCCTCATTGTTTCTAAACTGATTTGTAAAGTACAAGATTTTATCTACAAGGGTAGTTTTACCGTGGTCAACGTGCGCTATAATCGCAATGTTTCTGATGTTCTGCATTGAGCAATAATGTGTTATATAAAAATAAGAGGTGCAAAGATAAATATTTTGCACCTCAATTTTAACTTTTTACTGTTATTATTTTATTAGCTTTTATATAAACAGCTTAAAGAGCTGTTTAAAGGCTTATTTAATCACTCCCAAAGACTTACCAACTTTAGTAAAAGCGGCAATTGCTTTGTCTAAATGACTTAATTCATGACCTGCGGAGATCTGAACACGGATCCTTGCTTTTCCTTGAGGTACCACAGGATAATAAAATCCAATGACGTAAATACCCTCTTCCAGCATCTGGGCAGCGAACTCTTGCGCTAATTTAGCATCGTATAACATCACCGGTACGATAGGATGAAATCCTGGTTTAATATCAAAACCAGCCTCTGTCATTTTCTCGCGGAAATATTTTGTATTGCTTTCCAACTTATCTCTTAAGGATGTTGTTTCGCTTAACATATCAATCACCGCAACAGAAGCACCTGCAATAGAAGGAGCTAAGGTATTAGAGAATAAGTAAGGACGAGAGCGTTGGCGCAACATATCGATAATTTCCTTTTTACCCGAAGTAAACCCACCGGATGCACCACCAAGTGCTTTTCCTAAGGTACCGGTTATAATATCCACACGATCAATAACATTGAACAACTCATGCGTACCACGACCAGTTTTACCGATAAAACCAGTACAATGCGACTCATCAATCATCACCAATGCTTCATATTTATCAGCTAGATCACAAATTTTATCTAAAGGAGCGACAGAACCATCCATAGAGAAAGCACCATCCGTAACAATGATTTTATGCCTAGCAGAAGAAGCCGCTTTTAATTGCGCTTCTAAATCTTCCATATCACAATTCTTATAACGAAAGCGTTGTGCTTTACACAAACGAACGCCATCAATAATGGAAGCATGATTCAACTCATCCGAGATGATTGCATCTTCCGCACCTAATAATGGTTCAAAGACACCACCATTCGCATCAAAAGCTGCAGCATATAAAATAGTATCCTCAGTTCCCAAGAATTTTGAAATTTTAGCTTCTAATTCTTTATGAACATCTTGCGTTCCACAGATGAAACGTACTGAAGACATGCCATATCCATGCGTATCTATTACCGCTTTTGCAGCTTCAATTACTTTAGGATGTGATGATAAGCCTAAATAGTTATTTGCGCAGAAATTGACAACTTCCTGTCCCGTACTAACTTTGATATCAGCACCTTGAGGAGTAACAATAATTCGTTCTTGTTTATACAAACCAGCATCTTTAATAGCTGCTAATTCTTTTTCTAAAGCGGGCTTTAAGGTTTTGTACATAATACGTTTATTTTTCTGCGATAAAGATAGTTTATTTTTAGAATACCATTCTACGAAAACGGTTGCTTCATTTTTATTTTCAAGCTAGCACAACAATGTTTTAATTATTACTATAGAAATGCGGTAAATTAAACGTTCAATATCATTCTAATTATACGATTATCTTTGGCGACAAAAAAGGAATCGATTCCTCGATTCCCTCTAAATAACCTTATTTGTAATCATCAACTTATTTTATCTTTTTCCAGGTTTCAGTCCTTCCTAAGATACTCACTCCAAGAAACCCACGAATATCTAATTTATCAGTACCTTTTAAGGTCATTTTACAGCTATACGTCTTCCCAGATTTAGGATCATAGATTTCACCACCTTCATAAGCAGATCCTTTTTTAGAAAAATTAGTTAATATTTCGGTGCCTTGAATTAGTCTTTCTCTCAATTTAGGATCTGGATTCTTCGTGTCCTTTTTTTCAGAATCTTTAATCCAATATAATTTACCAAAAAATTTATCTCCTTTTTTATAAATATCTATTCTTCCCTCCCCACTTGGGTTTTCCCACTTCCCTACAATCGGATCTGTTTGTGCAAATAATGTTACTGTAACCATTAAGGCACATAATGTTAAAATAAATTGTCTCATAACCACGTTGTTTAAAATTGTTAAGTGAATATACTAACAATTTTCTATGTTAGCATAATATTATTTTTGTTACTTATTAACCTTAATCAATAAAAGTATTGGTATTGGCATCAATTTTGAACAATTTCTTCCAGTCAAAAAAATTAAGTTATGAGATTCATTATTAGCCTTTTAATCACTGGATTAGTAGTTGCTATCGCAGCAGGATTATTACCCGGAGTACAAGTAAGCAATTTTTGGTGGGCTATTATCACAGGTTTGGTAATAGGATTTGTAAATGCAGTGGTAGGGGGTATTTTGCGGTTATTCACTTTTCCATTAAACTGGCTAACTTTTGGATTAGTTTCTTTTATCATTACTGTCCTAATGATTATGCTATCCGATAAATTAATGGGAAGTAAATTTGAAGTAGATGGTTTCTGGCAAGCCTGTCTATTTGCGATTATTGTTGCCATCATCGAAATGATTATTGGTAAACTAAGATCAGACGAGAAATAAGTACCTACATTTCCAAGTTTGGGATATTGGAAATGGTGCAACATGAAAAACAGAAAGAGGGTTTGAAAAATTTCAAGCCCTCTTTTTTACTTAATAAATTAACAATTGCCTAAATAAGAAGCTATTTAGCTGTTTTAGGTTTCTTTTTCATTTTATTGATCCAGATCATCACACCAGTTACAGGCAATGAAGTAGCAATTAAACAAGCAATAAAGTAGAGTAACTTGCTAAATGGCCCATATATATCACCTATATGTAATGCTTTAATCGATGCTGAAGCACGCTCATTAAATGGTTTTTCCCTAAAAATATCTTTTTCTAATACTTCACCAGAATATTGATCAAGTGTCAATTTATCCCCAGCAGATGGCGCAAAGAATCCAACTCTGTTTTTACTTACAGAGATCGTTCCTGTACTATCTCTAGCAAAATTAATGGTGATATCTCCAGCATAAGGCAAAACTTCATTCACTTTAGCTATAGTTTCTTCTATACTGATAGTTTTCGCTTCTGCTGTAAGGATAGTTGAAGTAAGCACTTTCTTTTCCACCTTAGGAGCATCTGCTGCTTGATAAGTACCCCATGTTTTTTGCCATCCTGCGCGGTACCAGTCAAAAGACCAAAAAGGACCTGTTACTGACATTAAAAACAATAGAATACAACTATAGAAACCTAATGTATTGTGCAAATCATGATTCACTCTTTTCCAATTTGCAGACCATCGAATATTCAAGCCATTTTTCCAAGATCTAATTTTATTTGGAAACCAAATGACCATACCCGTTATCACACCCAACAAAAACAATAGAGTCGCTGTACCAGATATCCATGATCCTAATTTACGATTTTCAACACCTTCAATAATAGGTTTCTCTACTTCATTTAATAATAACCAACGGTGTAATCCAAACATCTTTTGCATAAACTCCGCTGTCTTTGTTTTTACTTCAGCAGCATCACCAATGACTTCACCTGTATAGGGATTGACAGACATTTGGTTTGAACGTGGGCCACGTCCGCCTGGTCCACCTCCAGCAGCAGGTGCATTTGGAGCACCTTCTCGTTTAGGACCAGCAGCAACTTCTTTTTTCTCTCCTTCTCCAGCAGCAGCTTTTGAACCTTTAGGTTCCTTCTGCTCACCCTTTGCTATTTGTTCTAAAGATCCACTAGCTGCAGCTTGTACAGCATCTTTACCTTCTTTTTGAGCACCTTTATCATGATTGTGCCCTTCGTGATTCGAATGATTATGTACTGCATGGTTATGCTCCGATTTCTTTTCTCCTCTCCCTTCCGGTTGAGCAGATCCAGAACGTTCCCTTCCCTTACCCTCTTCTTTTTTAGCGTATAAAACGCTAGTCGCTTCATCCGCAGCATTAGGAATTTTAATCCCAACCACTTTACCTTTAATCTCAGGCTTAACTTTCGCAATTAGTTCATCAGGATTCAGTTTCTCTCCTGCAGGTTTTACCGAATAATATTCCGATAAGGCCCATGCCCTGATTTCTGTATTATACACATAAATAGTACCGGTCAAGCATACGATAAATACGACAATACCTGAAATTAATCCTCCCCATAAATGAATATCATTCAGAAATTTTCTGACTTTGATCCAAGTGCTTGTTTGTGTTTTTTTAGGTTTGTTCATTAGTTTGATAAATTATCCCCAATAATATAAAACTCAGGCAAAGCTTTTCAGCCTTTGCCTGAGCGCAAAATAGTTTGTAAAAACTATTATTTTATTTACTTTATTTCCAATTAATAAGCACCTATGTATTGATTACCTGTTTTATTAATCAATTTAGCTCCTACAGCCATAGTACCAGTTTTTTTGTTGAAAACATAGATATTTCCATCTTTACCAACTTCAGCAATTGAAATGAAAACTTCATCACCTACCTGTGCTATATTTTGAATCTGACGGAAGTTCAATTTATCTCCATTAGGAACATTAAATTTTACTGCTGTCTTATTATTTAAATCAACACGAGCAATATATCCGCCTTTACCTGTGCCACCTAACGCATAAACGACATAGCCAATTCCATCACCTACATATTTCCATGTTTCTAAGTAAGAATCAGTCACACCTAAAACTTCATCCAAACTGAATACATAGTCATTATCATAATCATTAGTAGCCGAATTAATTCTTAGGATTTTAGAACCGCCTGTACCAGCAGCTTCGCCAGAAGTCGATTGATAAACATGACCATCTGTACCTACATATTGTTGAGTACTTCTATAGCCATTCGTATTTGCTCTCGTTTTATTAGAAGTAATGATTTTAGGATTTTTTAAACTTGGGTAATCCAACACCAAGGTTTTAGCCCAACTTTTAGCTCCTTTTGAATCAGCTGCAAATGTTGGTAAACCAGTATCTCCGATGGTGAATGAAGTGGTATTATGTTTTGAAACCGCTGCACCTATGAAAACTTTATTACCTGCTTTATTAATTACAGGAACATCTATACGACTTACATAGTATCCTTGACCAATTTCTTCATCAGTTAAACGTAATTCAAAACTACCTGTAGCAGAAATTTTAGGATCATTTAAATCCAACGTAATCACATTTACATCAGCAGTACGCTCTTGATACACAAAATTAGGAGCTGTACCTGTAAATTTTACATCTTTAGCAGCCGCACGTACCGCAACACCAACACCTTCAGCAGCTTTCAACCATCTAGGAGATGTAGTTACATAATTTGCAGTAGCAACTTGTAAACCTTCAGGAACGATGTTTTTACCACCAGTAACACGGTATTTTTGAAAAACGCCACCATCATCCCCAGTGTATTGAATATTATACAAATATTTTCCATCTGCAGAAGCTTGCAATCTAGCCGTACGTTCAGATTTCACATGCGCTCCTTGATCAAAAACGTTAACTGAAAAATTTGGATCCTTAGCTTGCTCCGGTGTTAAACTAAATACCATCGTACCTGCATCGCCATCACCAGGTTCATCTTTCATTAAAGAACCAGAAACTGTAATCCATCTGGTATTATCATTGGGATCTATACCTGGACCATTGTTATCTTTAGTACAACTTCCAAAAGCTAAACATAGTGCTACAGCACCTAAAATATTAGACTTTAGCATATAATTTTTCATATTAAAACTTATTTATTGTATAATTTATTTTCAAATAAAATCCTCTGCCAGGTTTTTGAACACCGAAGTTATCGTACAGTTCTGCATTCAAAATATTTTTCACGTCAAAACTTAATATGATATCACGTTTAGGAAACACATAACTTGCGCCCACATTTTGTGCATATTGTTTTGGTGTAATAAACCATTCCGATTCTGGCCAAATTGTACGGAATGGAGCAACATAACCTAATGAATAAAACAAATTCAAATCCGCGCTCTTTTGAATAAAATTCGCCCAACGATAATGAATATTACTATTGATGGTAAAGAAAGGCTCATTAGGAATTTGCTGATTATAATAGGTCATTTTTTGACCCGTTTTAGGGTCAAATTCTTGTTTAAATAAGGAGTTAAACTTAGAAAAGTTAAAATTGAATGTTAGTTTATCCTTATACGCATATAAAAACTCACCTTCAAAACCCACCGACTGCGATACTCCTAAATTGATATATTGCGTAAGTTCAATCTCTTGACTACTTAATAATTCGTTCGCTTTAGGCATAATTCGATCTTTGGTGTTTCTCCAAAACGTATTTCCAGAAACGGAAAATTTATGATCATTCTTATTGAAAGTACCTAATCTAAATCCTAGATTATAGTTGTTGCTCACCTCCGGAGAAATTCCATTATTAGGGAGAATATTATCTTCTATACTACCAAAAGTTTCATTGTCATCAGGCATTCGAATTGCCTTTTCCGCAGAAGTTAATAGTATAACTTGAGGTAGTAGCTTATAAGATGCCGCTAAACCATACCCAGCATTTGTTCTGTTATCTTTCGTCTCATTTTTTACAACAGTTGAGTTACCATTGTTTATCGTTGTTGTATAGGAAGTATTACCAATGTTTTGTTGGTAAAGCTTATAAAACAGGTTTGTCGTTAATTTATTATTTATCGTTTGAGCCTCATAGTTAAATGAAAACACATTTTTTGCTAATGCATTACTGCTATTTAAACCAACATTAGGTATAGGATTCAACAGGTTAGCATCCTTTCTATCTACAGTATAGAAAGCATGATTCACGGAAAGACGATGACCAGAAATGATATCATAGCTTAAATTCGATCTGATATTAGCAATTTGCCTATCTACTTCCGTCATAGTAGGTTTCCCTTGTTGAGCCCCATTTAAAGTTTTTAGGGGATTTCCGTACAAATCCAATTGTATTTTACCATCCCAATTATAAGCCCAAGGAATAGTATCTTGGATATAGGTATTACGGAAACTATAGACACCATTAACGGTCAAATTAAGCCCTGAAATAAGTAAATCTCGTTTATTATAAGTTAGGCTGAGTACGTCTGCGCTAGCATCTGAAGTTCTTCCCATATACGGAGTACCCATCGTTTGACCATGTTGAATTTCCTTATAAGAATCGGATTTATTATAGCCTAAGAAAAAGGAATCTGCCCATTTTACATTGGTAAATCCAAATTCAAACCGTCCTGAAAGCGATCTATATCCATCGAAAAAACGTTTGGTTCTAAAGTTTCTACGGATTACACCGTTTGGTTCAATATATTTTGAGAACTTTCCCCAAATTTCATAGTCATTATCAGAATTTAAATATGTTCCTGAAATGCGTGTTGTAAAACCACTTTTAGCATGGCGATATAATGCTGAAATATCAGATTGCAAGGTGTTAAAAGATCCATAACTTACTGATGCGGAAATATTATTGTTGGAAATTCCTTTTTTCATAACAATATTAATTGCTCCTCCTAAGAAATCGCCTGTTAAATGCGCTGGTAACACCCCTTTATACACTTCGATTCGTTCAATCATAGCTGGAGGAATGTTGTTCAAATTAAAGGAAGATCCATAGGTTGATATTTCAATCCCGTCGATAAATATTCCAACCGACCTGCCAGTCATCCCATTTAAATTATATTGAACTTCTGATCCTAATCCTCCACTTTGACGTACACGAACACCTACTGTACGGTCTAATAGTTCATTTGTTTGAATGTTTCTCGTCGCAGCTTCCTTTGTTTCAATGACATTCACCGCAAAACCGCTAGTTTCAATTTTTCGCTTTACATTATCAACTACTACACGAATCTCATCCAAACTTACCTCTCCCTTAGGATCAATATGTATGTGTAAGTCATATAAAGGTTTATTAACTTTTAGCGCTAATCTTTTTGCTTTTATTTCAAGCGAAGTTACTAGAATAGCTTGATCACCATAAGGCACCTCTTTTAAATCATATAAACCCTGCTCATTAGACATAGAAACGATGGAAGTACCTTCCAGTCGTATAGTTGCATTTGCTACAGGAGTACCATCTAACAAGTGTACCTTACCTTTAATTACTGCCATCTGAGCAAGCAGCGATTGAGATAAGAGTAATAAGATGATAGATATATAGAATTGTTTCATTTTTTCAGCTAAATACATTAGATTTGGTCTTTCTTTAGAACAAGTCTAAATTAATATGTCGCAAAAATAGAATTATTCTAAATAAGTAAATGACGCAATCAGAAAAAAATATTACAGAATCAGAAATTAACAACATTTCACCTATCCAAAATGGTCATTCCTTTTTGGAATTGGGCACTGTAGTCTATTATTTTCTGGCTTTTGGAGAGCAACATATTAAATTTGCGTTCCCAATAAGTGGTTATTTAAATGTGCTGGTTTATGAAACTTCCAGCAATTGTACATACAGCATTCAAGAACAACTATTTACTATTGGAGCTGGTGAAAACCTGCTAAGGTACGTCGATGAATCAGACATTTTCAATCTCAAAAGTTCAAATCCTGAAAACATCATTCTATTTATTTTATATCCAAAAAACTATCTGACTAGTTTTCATCAGAAATATATGGATCAAAGTGATCGTTTTAGAAATGGCTTAATTACGAAATCTGATAATCGGATTGCACTAACTATTGAACAAGTTATTGAACTTCATCAGCAAGATTCATTTCTTCACACCTTAAAAATTCAATCGTTATTTATCGAATTATTTATACACCAAGTAGAAGGTGTTTTTGCAGAAAACCCGCAAAAGGAATTGATTATCAACAAAAACCACTTCGAGAAGATCCAATTAGCGAAAAAAATAATTGATGAAGATTTCGCGAAAAATTTTACCATAGCAGAATTAGCAAAATTAGTAGGCACAAACGAGCAATACCTTAAAAAATATTTTAAACAACAATACGGCAAAACCATCATGGCCTACATTACTGAAATGAAGATGGAACAAGCCAAAAAGTTGATCTTACTTGGAAAATACAGGGTATCCGATGTAGCTAGGATGACTGGCTATAAACATTCCACTCATTTCACCACCGCATTCAAAAAGTACTTTGGAATAATCCCTAACTCTCTAAAATACACGTTCCTCGTCGTTCAGGATAGTTTAGAGGTACTTCCTGAAATAATCAAAAATATTCCTTTTTAAATTTCCTCAATTCCCCTTTCTTAAAACGCTCAAAAAGCAACATTGTTAATTAAATCGAGCAATATCTCCTTATGCTATATTACAATTATTATAGCATGTCATTATTCCTCAAAATTTTATGCGCTATTTATAGATTAATTTTGATCTCCTTCGGATCTCCATCGGATCTCCCTCAGAGATTACTCGGTTATTATAGCAAGAAATCCGAACAAGATCCAGATAAAATCCATTCCAGATCCATCATAATATGAAGTATATCCTTTGCAAAGCATAAAAAAACTAGTCTACAAAAGGAGATTTTACTATACTAAAAACGGGTAGAATTTTTGGAGATTCTACCCGTTACCCAATTTTGCAGTAAAAACCTGCTAATTAAACAAACTCTATATAGTTAATTGAAAAATATATAGGAAATATGATGAATTTACATTTTAGCGTCCATTAATTGCTGACTCACATTTTTAGGATTACCTAATTTCATTTTAATCACGAAAGCACTTTTTGGTAAATAATCCGCAGGTAAATACACATCATAATAGGTGTTTTTATCTAAATCGAAGCCAATGTCTGCATGTTTTACCATTAAAGGCTGTTTAAGCCCTACTATTTGCGCTTCCAAAGGAACTGCTTTTCCATTTTTAGGAACTGCAATTCTAGCAATGTTGTTAACTGGACGATTAAATACGGTTAAGTAAAGTGTACTATCCTTTTGGGTATAATAGCCCAATTTAGATAATGGGAAATCCGCATGTCTCACTCCATAAATTGCTTCTGAATTAATGTTCATCCATTCTTCCAGTTCCGCAGCAATCTTATCTTCTCCAGGATGCATATTTCCTTGACCATCGGGGCCAAAGTTTAACACAAAATTTCCATTCATAGAAACAGATTGAAGCAGCAAATCCAAAATATCATTTGTTGTCTTAGTATATAAACCGGACCAATCTTTCATATATCCCCATCCATTTGGAGGAATTGTCATCACCGCATCCCAATCGTTTCCTGTTAACCATTCGTAAGCTTGTGGCATTTTTCGTTCCCAACCTTGTTCGTAATCACCTAATAGTTGACCATTACTATCAAAATGCCTTTTTCCAAATTCATCATTTCTAAAACGGGAACCGATAATTAATCCTGGATGCAAATCTCTAAGTTCCTTTTCCAGTTTATACGTAAAATCATAAGCTTGAACCCAAGACTGATCCCAGGTACCATCGAACCAAAAGCCTTTAATCGTTGGATAGTTTTTAAGTAATTCTAAGAGTTGATTTCGGGTATAGTCTAAAAATTTTTGATATTTAGCTTTTTCTTCAGACGTTTGAGGAGCTTTAGAAAGGTAGTCTGGATTGTTCCATTCCAAAATAGAAAAATAAAGATAGACGTCAATACCTTCGGCTTGATAAGCATCAACCACTTCTTTCACTATATCTTTTTTGTAGGGTGATTTGGTAATGTTATAAGGGGAATATTTCGTAGGCCATAATGCAAAACCGTCGTGATGCTTGGTAGTAAAAATCAGGTATTTGGCCCCCATTGCCTTAGCCTGTTTAGCCCACTTCTTTGCATCAAAATCTTTCGGATTAAATTGTTTATATAAATTATCATAGGTGTTCTTCCAATCTTTCGGAGCAGTAGGTCCAGACCAGGTTCTAATCCATTCGGATGCTGCCGCACCCTTTCTAGCGCTGACCCCTTCCCATTCATTTCCAGGAATAGCGTATAATCCCCAATGAATAAATTGACCTAATCCATAATTGCGAAATGCTTCCATAGCAGCATCAGTACGATGCGCCGGAGTTATAGGCCCATACTTTAATTCTTTTTGTTCTTGGGGTTTTGATTTAGGCCCCGTCCATTGAGCAGCTACCTGATTCGTTTGTAATAACAAACACAAACTCAATAGTTTTATCCAATTGTTTTTCATACCCTTGTAGATTAGTTTAAAATCCATATCATTTCATCGGAAAATTGCTTGCCATCGCGTTTGCCGGTTGCCACAATTTTATTATCTCCTTTTTGTAAAATAGCATGTTCTACTAGCCAGTGTTTGTCATTTTCGCCTTTTATAGCCTGGTAAGCTTTACCATTGACGCTAATGTTTATATCTTCTAAGTTAGAAAAAACTTGAATCTTTGTATCAGACTTTGTACGTTGCTTATCTCGTCGATTTGCCAGATAAATCATTGGTTCGGGATTCCAATTGGCCTTATACCAATAAAAAGCATCTTTCTTTCTCTTTCTATCAAAAGTTATTAATCCTTTAAGGTTACGTGCATTCACTCCGCCCCTATTCCAAGCCGGCACAGCAAATTCAAACATATTCCATACATAAGAAGCAACAATGATGGGGTTATTCTGAATGGCGGCCCATTGTTTAATATGTGTTTCAGTTTGGTAGTTTTCTTGAAAGGATTTGCCAGTAACAACATCTTTAGGCTTCTCTGTAGATTCTTGTCCTATATCGATATTTCCATCCGCACCGTATTCAGAAAGCATAATTTTATATTCCGGAAATTCTTGTTGAATCTTTTTAGCCCAAGGATCTAAATCTTCGATTTTACCTCCATACCAACCGAAATAATGGTTGATTCCTTGCACATCGGTATTTAAATTTTCTTGACGATCTACTACATTATACCCAGTAACCGAAACGGAATACCGGTCAGGGTCTAATGTTTTGATGATATCATTCATTTCTCTCGATAACACAGGAACCTGTTCATCTGCTGTTTTAGAATACACTTCGTTATGAACTCCCCAAATGTAAATGGATGGATGATTGAAATTTTGCTTTACCAATTCAGTTATCTGTTGCTTTGCATTGTCATTTTCATAATAACTTACCGAATTAACAAATGGAACTTCCGCCCAGGTTAAGAAGCCTAGGGTATCTGCTAGCGCATACACTTGCGGAGATTGCTGATAATGTGCCAGACGAATCGTAGTGACTCCCATTTCTTTCATCAACATGAAATCTTCCTTATGCTGCGCAAAACTTAGTGCTGAACCAAATCCTTCCCGATCCTGATGCCTGCAAACTCCATACATGGGATAGGGTTTTCCATTGAGCATAACTCCTTTACCAGCTACAATCTCCACTTTTCTAATACCTAAAGGTTGCCTGATGACATCAACCTCTTTGCCTGCAACTAGCAATTTTGCACGAAGTGCATATAAATATGGATCTCTAATCCCGTCCCATAACCTTGGTGATTTTAACAAGAATTCATGGTTGACATAAGTCACTCCCTGAGGACTTATACTAACTGATTTTTTTTCAGTTCTGACAACTTTACCTTCATGATTCTGTACTTCTAGGATGAGCTCTGCTTGTTGCGCTTGCTTTTCTTTGGTTTCTAATTTAGCAGCAATCTTAATGGTTGCGGATTTTTCTGAAACATCCTGTTGGCGAATATAAATCCCGGATGATGCTTGATCCGTAACAACAAAACCTGTTTTAGCGGTTTGTATGAGGTGAACAGGCCTGTACAAACCACCATAAACAGGAAATAAAAATTGATTGGTTGGAATAACGTCTTTACGGGATTTATTATCGGTCACAACGACTAACTTATTTTCTTTCTCATAATCCACAGAATTGCTAATCTCAAAGGTAAACATGCTGTAAGCTCCCTTATGTTCAGCAATGTAATTTCCATTGATAAACAATTGAGCGACAGCTCCTACTCCTTCAAATTGGAGAAAAGTTCTTCTGTTTCTATCTTCTGGTTTTAGTTTAAATACTTTTTGATAGACCGCTTTGCCTTCGAAGAAATTACGATCCAATTGCATATCTACTTTATTGTAAGTATGCGGCAATTGAATATCTTCCCATACCTCTAATCTCGTCCATTGCCCTTGCCCTTCTATGTATTTGGCACCATTAGCAAAATCAGTAAAAAATGTACTGTTGTTTGCCTTATAAAATTGCCAACCTTCATTGAAAGATTGAACAGTTCTGGATTGAGCCAATCCTTGTAATAAAAGGATAGATACTTGAACAACAACAGTAATTATAACTTTAAACAGCATGATAGTTGAATTCGATTTTTATTTAGTAATTCTATTATTTTTTATATTCCAATGTTCTGTATTCCGTATAAAAATAGTCTAGCGAATTATGAATAGGTTTATAAACCGTTCGGAATTGTACCGTTGTTCCTGTTTGGATATCGGATACATCAGCGAAGTCTTTATAAGGAGTTAGTTGTATTGATTTTGCTTCACCATTGGTAGCGCTATATTTAATTTCCGTATACTGCATAGGATAAAAATTTCCTTCTTTAGGCAAGTTGTTTTCTCTTGCAAAGACCAGATAAATTTTTCCAGGTTCTGAAGCGTCAAATTTTAAAGAAGAACGATTTACTAATGTTCTAATGTAGCTATTTCCATAAACGAATTGATTGGTAGAAACTAATCGGGAACTATCGCCTTTTGCGTCGAAAGAATAAACCTGAGCTGTATAGGTTGCTTCAGCTAAGTTTTCGAGGTCTATTATTTTAAATTTACCATGTTCACCCGTTGCAATAGGATATGTTTCCACCGTGACTGTAGGAGCTAAACTATTTCTCAAATGCACTTTTACTCGATTCACCTTGGGATCTGTTGTCACACGGAACCGTATTTTTGCTCTTAAATTTCCCGGTATCAGCGAAAGGGAGTCAATCCGTCCAGGGTAATATACTTCCCCTTTATCTAAATATTCTCCATAATAATAATCTGATGGTTTACAGCTATAAATCATAAGCGCAATAAGGCCTACGAGCATCAGATAAAATATTGATTTAGTCATAATTTTTAATCTAAATATTTTCCAAACAATTTCAATTCAGCAATAGCTACAGTCAAGGCATTACCTAAAGGTTGCTCCCTTACTCCATTCCAAGTGCAATTTATTTTTATGCGGAAGTATCTAAAGCCACCTTGGTGAGTCCAATTCACTTCGAAATCTTCTCCATTTCTTGCATAGGTAACATCTTCATTATTTGCATTGGTACCAAAAGCTAAGCCCGAAGGACGAACCCCTTCAAAAACGCCTAAAGAAGTCCATGATTCCCAGGAACCATCAGCAGCAGGGTCATTACTACCAAAAAGTTCAAATTCTTTAGGATGGGTTGCTTGAAATAATAAGGAATTGTTGTCATTTCTTCCCCATATTTTCACCCTACTTACCTGCACAGATCGCTTGGTGTCGAGCGTAAATTGAAAAGGAACTGGAGCTCCTTTACCCCACCATTGCTTTGCTTGAGGAATTGAAGTCTGCTTATCGCCATCGAATAAGGAAGTCTGCATTTCCGCTGTATTACCTTGAGGATTATGATTTGCTGTATAATCTCCATTTCTATTCATATCGGAGTATACTTGGATACCTTTGAAAATTGATAAATCCTTTAATTCAAATTCTTCTTCAGGGGTCAATGTTCTGGCAATAGTATCTGACAAATTCCCCCATTGATCCCTTACGACAACAGCGAATTTTAATGGGATAGGTTTTTCACCTCTAACTCTAATTACTCCCTCTTTTGCTTTAGTATACGTTTGATTTAAAATATTCCAAGCCATTTTATTAGCTGTTGTATCCAAGTCATATTTCAACACCGTAAGTATCAAATTGGAAGCATCTTCATTCAGGTATTGCACATTCACACCACCAAACGTACTATAAAAGAAATCATCGGTTTTAAAAGATTCTGCCAGTTTTATGTAATTCGGTTTCCCAGTTTTAACTTTAATAGTTACAGGTTCAGATTCTACATCACCTACACTTACAGCTACTAATTTGATATCATGTTCTCCAATTTTAGCATAACCTTCCACCAAAACTTCATTGGTATATAAACTAGCTTTACTTACCATTTTTCTTCCATTTTCCAGTGTATATTCAGCTTTTACATATCTTAGATCTTCTGTTGAAGGTAAATCATAAGCTATTATTGCTCCTCCTGGAGCTTCCTTGAAAGAAACATTTTTCAAGGCTTCAGGTTTTTCTCCAATTCTAGCAGCCTCAATACCAAGATCCTCTTTACAAGAACCTGTAAAAAGTAGGAATAATAAACCTATGCATATTGCTGCTGACTTTAAATAATTATATCGTGTTTTCATCATCTTTTCAGTTAAATTTTCAATTACCAACCAGCACTTTGAACAACATTAGGGTTTCTCCTTCGTTCATTAATACTTATAGGCCAGAAGTAATCTCGTTCCATAAAAGAACGGGTATAAAGAATGGTAGTTCTGTAATAAGAGTTTACTGAGGATTGGTTAATATCCCAACCAAGGATAGGGTTATTTAATTCTTTGACAGCATCTCTCCAACGTCTCAAATCCCAAAAACGTATACCTTCTAAGGCAAACTCACTGGTTCTTTCTTGTTTGATAATTTCCCTTAATCCTTCTTTCGTCTTCGGTTTATTGGGATTAGAGGAATATGTTTTCCATGAATCAACAACTCCATTCAATCCGCTTCTTGCTCTAACCAAATCAATGTAAGAGTACACCTCATCGCTAGGGCCATTTAATTCATTTAATGCCTCAGCATAATATAAATACAGGTTTGCCAGCCTCATGATGGAATGTCCATATTGCCTTACAGTGTAAGCGTTAGATGCACCTACCGTACTTCTGAAATTGTAATGTTTTTTAGAGGCATAACCGGTAATGTTAAAACGGTTTGGATCCACTTTGCCAGAAGAACCAGAATATTTTAGATCGATATTATAAGAATTCGCATCCGAGCCGGACTGTTCCATGTAAACTCTTCCAGCGTCAAATAATAATGTTGCATAAAAACGATCTTCACGGTCTAAATTTATCCAAGCAGTTTCTTTGCCTGCCACTAAGTCAAATTTATATTCATCCGTATTGGGTACAGTTGTTAAACTGAACCTAGAATGGTAAGGATAGCTGATATCTTCATCTATAGGAACACCATTTTTAGAATAAAACTTCTCGACAATATTTAATGGAACAGACATAAATCCTAATAAAGTACCAGAAGAAGCTTGAGCAGTATATCGAGGTAACATAAAATAACCCTGAATAGTGGAGTTTGCTCTTGACCTCGTGTCTAGCCATAGGAGTTCAGGATTATCTGTATTCTCACTATAAGCTTCTCTTAAGTTCATTTGATTTTTTGTACTTAACTGTGGATTGGTATTAACAATTCCCTTCCAGGTATGTAATTTCTTGCCAAATTGATGAGCAAAGTCAATAGCTTCTTTACAAGCATCTGCCGCCGCTTTCCATTTTTCCACTTGGAAAGTATGGTTAAACAATGCCTTTCCATCCTTATTTTGAATGGATGCTTCTTCCCCATTATTACCATTAAACAAAGGACTTGCAGCATACATTAACATTTCAGCTTTCATCGATTTTGCTACAATTTTGGTAATTCTTCCTGTTTCTGTATTGATGGAAGTTACATCTTCCATCAAATACTCCATGGATTCATCTACTAACTTGATGATGTATTCAAAACATTCATCAACAGAGTTTCTGGCCAGCTGGGAAGTTCCTGGCTCACTGAAGATTGGAATATTTTCATCTCGAATGGGAAGTGGTCCATATTGTTTTACCAATAGAAAATAGTAGTATGCTTTTAAAAACTTCACTTCAGCACTCCACATCAACTTCTCCTCCTCATTCATATCAGGCACTTTCATGATGTTCTCTAAGAAAGTATTGCAATTTGTAATTCCAATCCAATAACTATTGGAACCATTATTTCCATCCCAGGCATTAAGGTATGGACTATCCCCATTTTGACTACCCAATGCAATACGCCAATTGGAATAACCGGAATAGATAGATTCTGAATTCAGCCAAAACTCATCTCCTGAAAGTAATCCCGCATTACCAGTCATGGAAAAACTCTGTGGCAATGAACTATAGCAAGTCACTAAATAACGCTCAGCCATGGTTCGCATGGCGAATGCCTGATCTAAAACCGGAGCATTATCAGGTACTACGTCTAGAAATTTGTTGCAAGATTGAGTTAATCCTACAAGGACACCCAGCAGCAATATTTTTTTATAAATTTTCATTTTTATCATCTTAAAGGCTCAGCTAATTTTCAATTAGCATAAGTGGTTTTATAAATTTGCAGTTACACCAAAGTTGAACACCTTCTGTAGGGGATAATTCATAGCATTACCACCCATTTCTGGATCCCATAACTTAAAGGAACTCCACTTCCATAAATTTGTTGCGCTAGCATACACTCTGAAACTTTTAAAAAGGAATCTTTCTGTGAACTTTTTATTCAGGGTATAGCCTAATTCCACTTGTTTCAATCGAATTAAATTTCCATTTCTCATCCAAAAAGTACTTTGTACCGTATTATTTGCCATGGGAGATACACTTAATCTTGGCCAGACAGCATAGATGTTTTTATTATCTTCTGTCCAATAATTATCTGACCAAGCTTGAAAAACTGAATTTGGAGAAAACTCATTACCAAATGGTGCGATACCTCTACTTGTTGAACTATTTGATGTGGTCGGGTTAATGAATAAGGAAGTCCTATCTACACCACTAAAGAAGAAAGAAAAGTCAACCCCTTTAAAACCCGCACTTAATCCAAATCCATAGTTTACTTCTGGAGTAGTTGGATGACCTATAGGCATACGATCATCGTCGTTTACTTTACCATCACGATTTACATCCAAATATTTTATATCTCCTCCACGTACTACAGAACCAAATTCTTGTGCAGGGCTATTATAAACTTCATTATCATCAATAAATAATCGCTCTGCGATGTAACCAAATTGGTGACTTACGGATTTACCAAGGCGATTTCTATATTCGTTTTGATAGGTTGGCTCTTCATAAAACAGGTATTCACCAGTGGAAAAGGTGAATGTTCCTCTACCTTGCAACCAAAAATGACTGTTGAAGTTTTTATTGAACACTAATTCTCCATCGAATCCTTGACTTTTATATTGACCTACGTTAGCAAAGACTGATGCTGTTAACCCATTTATAGAAGATAAAGATCTTGCTTGAACAATGTTATCACGCATTTGCCGATAAAAATCTCCCGTGAAGGTAAAGGCACCATTCAAGAAGCTTAAGTCAATTCCCAAATTGGTTTGTTTAGATATTTCCCAGTGTATATCTGGATTGGCATAGCGATTTACAAGAACACCATTTACTGATCGTCCACCATCTTCTGCAGGCAGGCCAAACGAATATCCAGTACCTCCATTATTTAAATTTACTTCAGACAAATAAAAGAACCTGGTATTTAATATATTATCGTTCCCCAATGTTCCATGGGTAAAACGCAATTTGAAATTACTTACGATAGGTTTTAGGGGTTCAAAAAATTTCTCGTTAGATACATTCCATGCTGCTCCAAAAGAAGGGAAAAATCCCCATCTGAATTTTTCGGAAAATTTCTCAGAGCCATTGTATCCAAAAGTGAATTGGAGGTGATAGCGACTATCGTAGCCATAAGTAAAACTCCCTGATAGCGAGACATTTCGATTAGGCAAACTATTAATCAACGAAATATTATTATCCACTGGTGTATTCACATTATCTCTAATGGTATTTATCAACATACCTGATAACTGATGTTTATCATTAAATGTGCGTTGGTAGGAAAGTTGATTTTCTAAATAGAATATAGCAGATTGAGTTCTACTTCCAGGAACAAAGTCTAGATATTCGGTTCCCTCCTCCGGATTAATCTCTCTAAAAAACAAGGAATTATCAAGCTCTGATCTACCAATAGGTTCGTAATAAAAAGGTCTATATTGTCTAGACTGGGCGAAAAAAGAATTTCTAGTCAAATTGACCAAACCTCTATAGCTTAATCCCATGAGTAAAAGCTCGGATAAATCCTGTTTTAATTCCAATTGCACCTGAATATCGCTTCTTCTACGTTCAGAATATCCACGCATGATCTGCGCATATGGGTTCAAATATTGGCCATTTTTGGAATTACCAAATAGTGGATGATTAATATATGATTGACTAGGACCTGCTTGATAAACTGGAAGGAACAACACCGGATTTGCGCGTAGCGCCAGGTTATAAGCTTCACTTCCACTAGTTGGAGGACCTGTATAATTCTGCAGGTTTGCAACAGTTCGGACCATGGCAAAAGTGGATCTTGTTAAATTAACTCCTATGTTACTACGCAAATTCATCACTTTGAAGTTTACGTTATTATTGAAGTTATTCAACTTATCCATTTTCAATAAACCATTATCATTGCTGAAGTTTCCACTTACATTGTAAGTAGCAATTTGCCCTCCACCTGATACACTTAGATTGTAATTTTGAGTGGTCGTTGTCGGGTTTGTAAGACTACCAAGCCAATCTACCGCTGGAAATCCAATAGGATCATCGCCTGCCTCAGTACGTTCGATTTTATATTGATCATAGGGTTCAGATCCTAAAGGATCGCGTGTCACAACAGCTTCATTATACATTTTCATCCAAGTAACAGGATTTGCAAATTGAATCTTCTGCGTTGCCGAAGAAACGCGCTGCTCTGCTCTAAAATTGATAGATGCAGGCCCTTCTTTTCCAACTTTTGTGGTGACTAATACCACCCCATTTGCCCCTCTGGATCCGTATACTGCGGAAGCAGTAGCATCTCGTAAAATCGAGAAGCTCTCAATATCATCCACGGGTATACGTGCCAAATCATCAGCAGTTACTTCCATATTATCTACCAGAATAAGTGGTCTGTTATTGGTTCCAAAAGTTCCAACCCCACGAATAAAGAAATCAGCATTATCATTTCCAGGTTCCCCACTCCTTTGAAATGCAACCCCCCCTGCCACTTTTCCTTGTATTGCAGCTGTTAAATTACTTACAGGTGCCCGAAGTTCTTTTGGACTCAAACTTGTGACCGATCCAATCAAGTCACTTTTCTTAGCCCGTTGACCAAATGCAGTCACCACCACTTCATCGATTACATCGTTACTTTCTTGTAATACAACATCTATACTTTCACGACCAGCAATAGAAATTTCCTGCGTTTGATATCCGGACATACGAAATAAGAGAACCCCAGTAGATGGTACATTCAGGACATAAAGACCATTCAGATCAGTCGTAGTTCCTGTACTTTGTTTCTCTTTCAATAAAACAGAAACACCAGCCAATATATTTCCAGTACTGTCTTTAACAGAACCTGAAACTTTAATTGGGGAATCTGAGGATTTTGTATTCAGTTGTTGAGCGTAAACTGAGTTTAAACTGAAGAAAATTAACATCAACAAGAGTAGTATTGAAAATGTCATTTGGCAAATTCTTCCATAGTTATTGTCTTTCATCTGCCCTAAAAGAGATTGTTTCTTATGGCTCATGATGCAGGACAATAGTACAGGAGGATCAATAATTTTGTACAATAATTTCATGAAGAATAATTTAGATAGTTATAATTTTCTCTCCAGAGGAAAGAAATCAATGTTATCAATTATTTTTCAGAGAAATTTATTGGCAGTAAAATCAAACGTTTGTGTAATTAACGGAAACGTTTTCGTAATAATTACAATTCATTCGATTACATGAAATTTAACTCAGCATATTAAGAGAATTAAAAATAGTATGGAAAGTTTAATTAAGAGTTTCGAAAGATAACTTTAGGGGATAAAATCGTTGTTTTAGGATCTATAGGTGGGAAATCCTTATTGGTAATAGAATCTATCAAATGTTTTACTGCAGACAAACCCATATCAATAGCAGGTTGTACAATACTAGAGAGTGTAGGATTAAAAGACTCCGCATAAGAGAGATTAGAAAATCCTATTAACCTAATTTGATCGGGAATTTGAAATCCCGATTTTAATAATATTTCTAGGGTGTATACCGTTAAATTGTCTGTAAGAGATAAAATAGCACAGGGGAAATTTAATTGATTTAATTTTTTGAGTAAGATGGATTTTAATTGCGATTGAAAATCTGATGGATTGAGCTCATAATCCACTTGTAATATGTTTTCTGGATTGTAGGCTATTCCAAATTCCTTGAATGCTTTTTTATAACCAGCCAATCGCTTGGCATTTACGCCAATATTTTTACCAGTCAACACCAGTATGCTTTCCCTCCCAAGAGTTAACAAGTGCTTGGTAGCTTCATAGGCCCCATGTTCACTATCTACACCTACACGATGAGCAGGAAGTTCAAAATCTATTCGATCAATGAGTACGAAGGGAATTTGTTGGTTTGTTTTAGCTAGAAATTTGATATTGCTGTTTGCGCATGGCGCGATAATGATACCATCTACGTTCTGTTGTAAAAGTGTATTGATGCATTTTTGTTCTTCTTTTGGATTTTCTCTACTCTGCATGCAAATTAAACTTTTATTGTGCAATATAGCTCCTTGTTGAACTCCTTCCAGCAATTGCATTTGAAAGGAACTGATGAGGTTTGGAATGATTAATCCGATAATATTACTTCTTCCCAATTTTAGACTCTGGGCTACTAAATTGGGACTATAGTTTAACTGAAGGGCAGTTTTTCTAACCAGTTCTTTGGTCTTTTCACTGATTTCATGACTATCACTTAAAGCCCTTGAAACTGTTGAAACGGAAAGCTTCAATTGATCTGCTAAATCTTTTAAAGTCACTGCACACATAAATTCTCCTTGGTTATTTAAATCAAGGTTAAAATTATGCAAAAATAAACTTAAAACATTTTATAAAATCAAATAGTATTACTTCTTGAGAAAAACCTCCCCCTTATTCATTTAACATTAGCTATTAAATAAAAATACCTATTCTAAGTTTTAGCCTTATTTCAGGAACTGTCATAATTAGAATAGCTGGCGGAGTATGCTCCATATCAACCAATTTTTATAGACGGAAATTTGCCTTATATGTATAAAACTGTTCTTAAAAGTAGAGGAATGTCGTCAATTTAAATAATAATCAAATTTGAGAAATATTGTTTTAGATTAAATTTTATAATTTTTCTCAATATTTAACAGCCCTCTACCTAATCAGGGTGCTTAAACCTTTGTATTAAAACATCTAAACCTCATAACTTTAATATTTTGAAAAAATTTACCGATGAACATTTGTTAAATGAATTGAAAAATAGCAATGCAAGAGCTTTTACCGAAATCTACAATCGGTATTCAACTAAAATATTTGCTATAGCTACTTTTAAATTACGCGATCAGTCGATGGCTCAAGAATTCGTTCAAGAATTATTTCTAAATATTTGGGAACGCAGAAAATCCATTTGTATAACTGAGCACTTATTAAAATATTTAATAAAAGCTTTGAAATACAAGCTATTAAACCTAAAGAGAAAATACCTTATAGAACAAAAATACCTTGAATATCATCGAAGCAAAGATGAAACTCATTATTCATTAGAACAAGATTTACAATTCCACGAACTCATAAATCAGGTCAAATTTAGTATTGAAAAATTACCAGAAAAATGCAAAACTGTATTTCTTTTAAGCCGTGAAAAAGGCTTTCATCAAAAAGATATTGCAAAACAGTTAAGTATTTCAGAAAAAACGGTGGAAGCTCACCTGACAAGAGCATTAAAATTTATTAGAAAAGAAGTCTTAACCCTAAGGGGAAATAATTAAAACCCAAGTAAGTCATAGCGCTTAAAACATTATAATATTTACCGATTAACAATAATAATTAACTTTTTATTATTTTTTTATTACTTCAGTATAGGGTAAACTTGAAGTTATGTGACTGTAATTATGAGACGCCGTTAATCTATACAACTAATGTTTGATTAGTCTTGAAAATAAAAACAGAATAGGAGGTGACCGCAAAAAAGCTTACTCATGTGTTAACATGAACAATTTATAAAACCAAACTCAATTATTCATTCATCTACCATTTAAACTGACTTAGGTAAACCTAGTTGACTTTAAATAATATTTATTTTCATATGGAAACTATACTAAATATTAAATACTATCTATACTATCTCGAAAGTTCTTTCTTGGAATTCCCTCTGATAATGAGGATTACTGTATTCATTTTAATGGTTCTTATTTCTATTTATACTGTCTGTATCATTCGATGTATAGTAGTCAACAGAACAATCACAAGAGAAGAAAAACAAAAAGATAAGATTTCTAGATTAATACAAGAAAGCATCAAATCTATATTCACTTGTGAAAAAGAATTGTCCGAAATAGAAATCCAAAAGATCCTGGACAAGAAATTAAATAACTCCAATAAATCGACTCATAAAATAGCCCTAACTCAACTTATCATAGAATACGTTAAAGAGCTAATAGAATCGAATCAAGTTATAAATGAAATTAATTACAAAAACACGTTATATGTTTATGAACTTCCTGAATTTTGGGAGAAGGAATTAAATTCAAATAAATCCAATAAACGTCATGAAGCATTAAGACGATTGGACGAATTGGGTAGTGGATTCTCAGGTCCAATATTGTTAAAATCTGCCTACGATAAGGATAATGATTTGAGGAAACATGCCAGAGCTGCTGTATTAAGATACGATGATCACATGCCTTTTAAATTTCTGGATGAAAATTTTGACCATCATTTCACCACTTTTGATGAATTAAGAATACATCATTTTTTAATCAGTCGATTAGAGTCTGGTGAGCTACCATTATTAACAAGATGGGTTAAGAACAGCAATCAAATCAAATTCAAAATATTTATGATTAGAGAGATTGGCTTGCTTAGGCAGAAGGAATGTGCAGAAGGGTTATTTCAGATTTTAATCACTGAAGAAAACATCGGAATAAAATCTGCTATCATTGAAACCCTTGGTAAATTAAACTACCAAGAAGTTGAAGATTACTTAATTGAAAACTATTTTGACTCATTCAGTAACGTACAATTGATGTCTATCCAAACTATTGCACAGTTTGGATCTGATAGAGGTTTAGATTTTCTAAGTAAACAATTCAATAAAGCTACAGATAATGAACAAAAAGTAGCATTGGCCTATGCGCTTAAACTTTATGGCAAAAAAGGTTCAGAAGAAATGTCCAATTTATTTAATAAATCCAATGAATTTGAAAAGAAAATAATCCAACAAGTAAACTACCAAATCAATTAACCAAATAACATTCTCTATGTTACCTTATTTCTATTCAATCTATGGATATGTCATATTCATTTATGCGACATCCATAACACTTATTTACCTGACACTAGCAGTCATAGGCTATTTCAATATTTATAGAAATAGAGTTCGATATACCAAAAGGGAAGAAAATATGCTGATTCAGTACCCTGAATCAGCACCGGGAATTTCCATTATTGCTGGCGCTTTTAATGAAGAGATTATTATAGTCGACAGTATTAAATCCTTACTCAGTTTAGAATATCCAACATTTGAAATTATTATCGTAAACGACGGAAGTACAGATAAAACGCTTCAATTAATGATTGATAAATTTTCATTAATCGAGGTTCCGTATGCCTATATAGAAAAAGTTGCCTGTAAACCTTATAAGAGAATTTTCAAATCTACCGAGAGTAGATTCAAACAATTAATTATCGTAGACAAAGTGAATGGAGGAACAAAGGCAGATGCAATGAATGCGGGTGTTAATGTTGCGAAGTATGATTACTTTATAAATACCGATGTAGATTGTATTCTTGCACCTGATACTCTTAAAAAAATAATTCTCCCAGTATTAGATTCCGAAATTACGGTAATAGCCGTTGGAGCTACTATGCGCATGGCCAATGGTTGTGACTTTTCGGAAGGTAGGATTACAAGAGTTAGGCCACCAAAAGAAATCATACCAACCTTTCAAGAGACCGAGTATTTACGCTCCTATTTAGTTGCAAAAATGGGCTGGTCAGCCTTCAATGCTATTCCAAATGTATCCGGAGGTTTTGGTCTATTCAATCGATTAACAGTGATAGCATGTGGAGGGTATAATCCAAACTCCCACGCTGAGGATATGGACATGACCCTTCGTATGATTGCTTACAAAATGGAAAGGAAAGAACCGTATCGAATTATTCAATCACCTCATTCATGCTGTTGGACGGAAGGCCCTCCTAACCTCAAAGTCCTAGCGAGACAAAGAACCCGATGGGGAAGAGGGCTTATGCAGATATTTTTTAACCACCGAAAATTTCTTTTCAATAGAAAATATGGAAAAATGGGCTTTATCATCATGCCATACGCGTTATTTTTTGAATTACTGGCTCCCATTATTGAAACATTCGGATTTCTATTTCTATTATTTCAATTGTTTTCCCAACATGTAAATTTCACGACATTCTGGATTATGCTAGCATACGTTTACATGATTGGAATTAGTGTTTCCACGATTACCATATTATTTGACATATCCTTAAAAAAACAATATCAAACATTTAAAGAATACCTTCGCCTCATTCTATTTGCTGCATTTGAAGCGCTATTGTACCATCCATTTGTGATCCTTTTTACGCTGAGAGGATATTTTCAGTTTTTCACGAAAAAGAACTACAAATGGGGAAAAATGACAAGAAGAGGTTTCAGTACACCTACAAACCCTCAATCCAACAACCATAAAGCTGCATAATTCCTATGAAATTTTTAACCAACGACATGCTTAATCAATTTCAAAGAAAATCAGGCAAAATATTACTGCTATGTATCATCCTGTTATATCCCGCTTTTTTATTTAGTCAGGTAGCATTAAAATTCAATGATAAGGATGAACTTATTCAAGTAATAAACACTCATCTAAATAAAGGAGAACTTGAAAAGGGGCGTGAACTATTAGATGCTAACTCGTCAAGTTATCCTTACGATGCCGATATAAAGATGTTGATGGGAAAATACCATGTATTAAAGAAACAATATGATAAAGCAAGGTTTGAATTAAATAAGGCATTAGAATTCAACAATAAAAATGTAGACGTAAAAAATCTATTAATTACCGTAGAAACAGAAACTAAACGATACTCAAGTGCCATTTGTTATGTAAACGAATTATTGGAAGTAAACCCTTATTGGAAAGTACTTTGGAGAAAAAAAATAGAATTATATCGACTACTTGGAAATAGTGTTGAAGCTAATCGCTTATTAAAACGCTTAGCCCAAATATTTCCGAATGATGTGGAATTAAAAGAAGATATCTCTTATCAAATGGAAGAACAAATACTTCACTTAAAAAAAGAAGGAAAGATTGATGAATCCAATGAATTGAACGAATTACTGATTAAAGATAAACCTAACCAAATAGCCTACTATTTAGAGCTAATAAATAATTATATAAAAGTTGGTAACTACGACGAAGCACTATCCACCACAGAACGTGGACTCAATAGGTTCCCCAATCATTACAATCTAATAGAGAAGAAAATAGCAATCCTAGACCATCATAAGCAATATGATGAAATATTACTTATACTCCAGGGTCCAAATAAAACACGTTTTCCCAATCTTTATTCTTATTATTTAACTGAGGCTGCTCGGGCAGCAAAAGATCAAGATCCTGCGGTACTTTATGGGAAAATATTAACACAAAACCCAGCTAATGAAGAAGCATTCCATGTAGTATTAAACGATGAAATTGCAAATCAACAATACGATCAGGCTTTAAACACTTTATCCTCTTATATAAATCTTAATGGAACCAATAAAGAGCTAGCCCTTAAAGAATTAGCTATTTACAGATTAAAAGGGGACGAAAAAAAAGTTAAACAACTCAGTAACAACCTTTACCTCAGCTATCCAGAAGATGATGATTTAAAATACTTATACGCTAATAATTTACAAGAAGACATTAAAGATTTATTGACTAGCCAAAATTATTTTGAAGTAATCCCTAAATTATTAACACTTCAAGAATTGGGAGACCAAGACCAACAAGTTTTTGCTCAAAACGGATTATTTACAGCTTATAATTTATCGGGAAATTACAATAATGCTTACTTGGTATTAGAGCAATTAATGAATAATGATCCTGAAAACTTAAATCTGAAAATCAAATCTATCCAACTCAAAAAATCCTTAGGACAAATTGATTTAGCTATGGAGGAGTATGAGTCATTACTAAAATTCAATTCTAATGATGATCAATATGATCAATTTCTTAACGGATACGATGAATTAATGGCATTCGCGGTAAAAAATTCCAATGAATCTAGTGACTATCCTTTAGCATTATCCCATGCGGAACGTTGGCTAACTGCTCATCCACAAAATAAGGATGCGTTGATGTATGCTATTAACCTCTCCTATCAATTAAAATTATTAGACAAAATGCTTCAGCATAGCACCGCAGCTATCGAGTTATACCCAAATGATGTCAATTTCAAATTAAAACATTCCACGGCAAGTTCACTTCAAGGTACTAGTAAAGCGAG
>DAIQBS010000047.1:0-28226 GCA_036781025.1 Sphingobacterium sp.
GCCTGAGGTAAACTTGTTCGCGCTGCTTGTGTTGTTCTTACATTGGCATTGGTAGCAATGCGCATGCCTATGTTCCCGGCTAGGGCAGAGAAGAAGGCTCCGAAAATAAAGGCCACAACGATAATCCAGTGAGTCGTTTCTACCAATGTAGATACAACGAATAGGGCTACCGAAGCGATAACAACAAAAATTAATAAAATACGGTATTCCGCTTTTAAAAAGGCTAAAGCGCCATCCTGAATACTTTTGGAAATAGTTTGCATTCGACCATCACCTGAATCTTGTTTTCTTACCCAACTTGCTTTTGATAGCATGAAAAGTAAGCCTAAAACCGCAAGCGTAGCCGGTAAATAGATAATAAATTGTTCCATAGAAAGTTTATTTGGTTACTGTTAAAGGTATTAAATTTTTTATCAATAACACACCTTTAGAATGAAGATTTTTAAGGACTTAGCTCGAATGTTTATTAAGGATGTTCAAATGAATTTAGAGCTTGATTATTTTGAAAAAAACCAATGAATGAGCTATTAAAAAGAATTCATTACTGATTCTTCTATCTTTTTTCAACCTAAGATAATTGCCCTATTTTTCGATATTGGATTTTATTTTTTTGACGGTGTTGAGTACAAAAGGAACAGCTGGATTAAGGTTTTCACTGTTCCAAATCAAGTATAAGGTAGTTCGTTGCGGTATATGATTTAATTCAATAAAATCCACATGGGTATAATATCCTTTTTTCAAGGAAGTAGGTACGATGGCCACCCCTAATCCTTGACTCACCAAATTAAAGATACTTAATGCATTGACCGTTTTTAAAGATACATGAGGTTCAAAGCCATGATCTTCAAAAATACTCATCACTAAATCATAGTAGGAGTTGCTATAGTCCTTCGAAAAAAGAATAAAGGACTCTTGTTTGAAGTCCCGCAAGTCTACTTGCTTGTTTTGTTTGTTTTTAAAGCCTTTAGGTACGACTAAAGCAAATGGATCTGTCATGATTGGAATCGCTTTTAGAGGTTCCGGACAATCCTTCGTGCGCACAAACCCAAAATCTAATTCCTTCCGCATAAGCATATCCAATTGTTGTTCATTGGTAAGTTCATTCAAAGAGATTTCCACCTCCGGATGTTCTTTTTTGATGGCGACCATTAGTTCGGGTAAAATTACCTGTACTGCAGAACCTATAAAGCCTAATTGAAGCGATTTAATGATCCCTGATTGAATTTTCCCAATTTGATTTTTAATAATCGCAAGATCCAGAAAAAGCTGTTCAAGATTGTTTTTTAAATACAATCCGGCATCCGTTAGTGCAACGTTTCGATTATCTCTGATAAATAATGGAGTCTGGTAATACTGTTCCAGTTCTTTGATTTGCCGGGATAAGCCAGGTTGGGAAATAAATAGGCGCTCAGCAGCCTTTCTGAAATGCAATTCCTCTGCTAAAATCGAAAAATAATGTAGGTGTCTTAATTCTATTTGATAATTCATGGTTATCAATTAATGATAAAAATGGTATTATTTATTATCAAATATAGGAGCTAATTTTGACATATACTTACGTGATAATGAAAATATTTAAATATGGTGAAGACCATTTAACTAGTTCTATCGCTTTGGAAATTGCATCAGGTCAAGTCCAAGGTATTTTAACAGAACAAACAAGAGCACGAGTTCAACAAAGCGCAGCCCATGTGCAACAGATTGTCGATGCTGGCCAAGTCGTGTATGGTATCAATACCGGTTTTGGACCTTTATGTACCACTCTTATTGATGCTCAAGACAGCAAGAAACTACAAGAAAACATCTTAAAAAGCCATGCTGTTGGTGTTGGTGAACCTATCAGTAAAGAATTGAGCAAATTAATGCTGATTCTCAAGGTTCATGCCTTAGCCAAAGGAAATTCTGGTATACAAGAACAAACATTGGAACGCATCATTTGGCATATCGATCAAGATGTGATACCTGTTGTACCTAAACAAGGTTCTGTAGGTGCATCAGGAGATTTAGCCCCCCTTTCACATTTATTTCTTCCATTAATCGGATTAGGTAGAGTATGGAAAGATCAGGAAACCCAGCCTACTCAAATTTCCCTTTCTGAACATGCCTTGCAAGCCATTACATTAGGCCCTAAGGAAGGCTTGGCTCTCATCAATGGTACGCAATTTATGGCAGCCCATGGCGTGAAAGCAGTGGCTGAAATGAAACGATTGATGCATAACGCTGATCTAATTGCTACCCTGATGATCGAAGGACTTAATGGATCCATCAAACCATTCTTTTCCCAATTACATGAATTAAGACCTTTTAAAGGAAATCGATATGTAGCTTCCCATATTTACCAACTTTTAGTGGGTTCTGAAGTGCTGGCCTCCCATAAACATTGTTCGCGGGTACAAGATCCATATTCGTTGCGCTGTATCCCGCAGGTACATGGTGCGAGTAGAAATGCCTGGCTGCATTTAAAAGAAACTATAGAGATCGAAATTAATTCCGTAACTGATAATCCAATTATTATTAATGATGAATTGACCATAAGCGGAGGATCTTTTCATGGTCAGCCCATTGCGATGGTCATGGATTATGCAACACTTGCTGTTTCCGAAATGGGTAATATCTCCGATCGAAGGGTCTATTTATCTTTAGAAGGGGAGACCAATGGGGTTCCGAAATTATTAATGAAGAGTACAGGGCTTAACTCTGGATTTATGATTTTGCAATACAGCACGGCGGCGATCGCAAGTGAAAATAAAGGTTTATGCTTTCCGGCAAGTGCCGATAGTATTCCTACTTCCTTAGGGCAAGAAGATCATGTAAGTATGGGATCCATCGCTGGTAGAAAATTGTTGCAGGTAATTGACAACGTAGATAAAATCTTAAGTATCGAGTTACTTTGTGCGGCACAAGCGAAAGATTACCACCAACCTTTGAAATCTACGGCTATCATTGAAGCCATTCACACGAAAATACGGCAAACTATTGCACATATAGAAGAAGACCAACCTATGCAAGAACTATTGGATGAGGCATTGCATTTGATAAAATCAGGAATAATTATTGAAACTTCGATGGACATACAGCAGAAACAAATTCAAGTATTAAATCTCGACGAAGTTTCCACTTTTGAAAACTATTAATGATGGGAAAACAAATGATACTGATTGGTCCATTTAGACAGTTATTAACCATGGATCATCTTCCTGAGAAAGGAGCTATTCAGGATGCCGAACTTGAAATTATGAGTAACAGTGGGATCTGTATGCAAGATGGAAAAATCATCGAAATAGCTGATTTCAGTGTGCTTATGGATAAATGGGCTAATCAATCAGAAGTAATTTATTTGGAGGATGACTATATCGCCTTACCTGGATATATAGACTGTCATACACATATCGCATTTGCTGGTGATCGAGCTCAAGATTTCGCCATGCGCAATGCAGGAAGTACCTACCTGGAAATTGCAGAAGCTGGTGGTGGAATTTGGAGCACAGTAAAGCATACTCGTGCATGCACAGCAACTGAATTACGGGATTTAACGGTTCAACGTGCTCATGTATTGATGAAACAAGGCATCACAACAATTGAGGTAAAAAGTGGATATGGATTATCCATAAACGAAGAATTAAAGACCTTAAGAAGTATCAAAGAAGCCAAGAAAATCAGTAAAGTTGATTTAATCAGTACTTGTTTAGCGGCGCACATGAAACCTAAGGATTTTGAAGGTACTGCAGAAGCCTATCTTCAGGAAATGGCCAATGAACTTTTTCCAATCTTAGTCCAAGAAGATCTAACTTCTCGAGTCGATGCATTTATAGAGCAATCTGCTTTTACTGCAGAACAAGCGAGACCCTATTTAAAACAAGCAAAGCAGCTAGGTTTTGATATTACCATCCATGCAGATCAATTTTCTACCTCAGGCTCTGCCTTAGCGGTGGAATTGCAGGCGGTTTCTGCGGATCACTTAGAGGCATCTACGGATATGGAGATTAAACAATTAGCCAATTCCGAGGTGGTTGCAGTAGCATTGCCGGCAGCTTCATTAGGATTAGGATGTGCCTTTACACCAGCTAGAGAATTACTTGATGCCGGTGCTTGTTTAGCGATTGCTACTGATTGGAATCCAGGTTCGGCACCAATGGGAAGTCTGATAGCTAGTGCAAGTATTTTGGCTACCCATCAAAAATTATCGAATGCAGAACTTTTTTCCGCTATTACCAATCGCGCGGCAAAAGCTTTAAAGTTAGCAGACCGAGGTATACTTAAACCTGGATTATTGGCAGATTTTATTCTTTATAAAACATCCAATTATCAAAACATTACCTATTTGCAGGGCAGCTTACAGCCTGAACAAGTGTGGAAAAACGGTCAATGTATCTATTCCCAAAAAAACATCAATTCATGAAAGAACTCACCTTTAAAGATCTCATAAAACAAGGAATACCAGCAGAATTACCCCCTAAAGTGTCCTTGGATGTCACTGTAAGCCATGCTCCTAAGCGAAAGGCTATATTGGATTTGGAGGAAGAAAAATTAGCAATACGCAATGCATTACGGTATTTTCCGGAATCCTGGCATTCAGAGTTGGCGCTAGAATTTTTAGAAGAATTAAGAACGTATGGTAGAATATATGTGTATCGGTTTAGACCAACGTATGCCATGTACGCTAGACCGATTACAGATTATCCTGCCAAAAGTCGTCAAGCTGCAGCGATTATGCTGATGATTCAAAATAACCTGGATCCAAAGGTCGCTCAGCATCCGCATGAATTGATTACCTATGGTGGAAATGGTGCCGTATTTCAAAACTGGGCACAGTACCTGCTGACCATGCAGTATTTATCCATCATGTCGGATGAGCAAACTTTGCATATGTATAGTGGGCATCCCATGGGGTTATTTCCATCCTCAGAGCAAGCTCCCCGGGTGGTGGTGACCAATGGCATGATGATTCCGAACTATTCGAAACCAGACGATTGGGAAAAATACAATGCCCTTGGTGTCACTCAATATGGTCAAATGACCGCAGGATCTTACATGTATATTGGACCTCAGGGAATTGTACACGGTACGACTATTACGGTGATGAATGCATTTCGTAAAGTATTGAATCAAACAGAATCCAGTGCTGGAAAAGTATTTCTAACTTCTGGATTAGGAGGCATGAGTGGTGCCCAGCCCAAAGCAGGAAATATAACAGGTTGTATTACCGTATGTGCAGAAGTTAATCCTCAAGCTGCTCATAAAAGATATGACCAAGGTTGGGTTGATGAATTAATAGAGGATTTTGAAGAGTTAGTACAACGTGTTCAATTAGCAATAGATAAAAAAGAAGTTGTTTCCATAGCTTATATTGGAAATATTGTAGCGGTATGGGAAGGTTTTTATGAATCTCAAATTCAGGTGACTTTAGGATCTGATCAAACTTCCTTACACAACCCATGGTCCGGTGGATATTATCCTGTGGGCTTGACTTATGAAGAAGCGAATCAGATGATGGCCAATGATCCTGAAAGCTTCAGAATAGCCGTTCAAAAGAGCCTCGTTAGGCAAGTGGATGCGATCAACAAACATGTCGCAAGAGGTACGTATTTCTTTGATTATGGTAATGCATTTCTATTGGAATCTGGTCGTGCAGGTGCAGCCATATTTGCAGAAGATGCTAGCAATTTTAAATATCCTTCCTATGTACAAGATATCCTAGGTCCCATGTGTTTTGACTATGGATTTGGTCCATTTCGATGGGTCTGTACTTCGGGAGATCCCAAAGATTTAAAAACCACCGATCAAATAGCATTAAAAATATTGAAAGAGCTACAAGCAAAGTCTTCTGATTCGATTAAACAACAAATGGCCGATAATATACGTTGGATAGAGGAGGCGGAAGAGAATCAGCTAGTAGTTGGATCTCAAGCCCGTATTTTGTATGCAGATGCACTGGGCAGAATGAAAATTGCAGAGGCTTTTAATGATGCTGTTCGAAGTGGTATGCTCAAAGCGCCTGTTGTTTTAGGAAGAGATCACCATGATGTGAGTGGTACAGATTCTCCTTACCGCGAAACGAGTAATATATACGATGGAAGTCGATTCACGGCAGATATGGCTATTCATAATGTTATAGGAGATAGTTTCCGAGGTGCTACCTGGGTTTCAATCCACAATGGTGGAGGCGTTGGCTGGGGTGAAGTAATAAATGGTGGATTTGGACTATTACTAGATGGAAGTTTGGAATGTTCCGAAAAGCTCCGGAAAATGTTGTTTTTCGATGTTAATAATGGAATAGCTAGACGTGCTTGGGCTAGAAATAAAGAAGCTCAGGAAGCCATTGCTACGGAATTGCAAAGAAGCCCAAATTTTAAAGTTACACCTGCTGTGAAAGTACAAAATCAGGTAATTGAACATTTATTTAACGATATAACGAATGCTTGAAGAACATGATATAAATTATCAACCTACAAATCCTGAAATCTGGCAAGGACGATGGGATGGCGACACTGCTGATTTGCTGCGATGGCATCAAGTAATCAAATTATTGGATATTAGAAGAACTGCCGAATTGCAAGGGGCGGTCGTGTTCTTAGGCTTTTGTTGTGATGAGGGTGTTCGTAGAAACCAAGGAAGATGCGGTGCCAAAGACGCTCCGGATTATTTGAGGTCAGTATTGGCAGGTCTTCCAGTACATTTCCCTTCCACTGTAAAACTAGTGGATGCTGGAAACATCATTTGTCAGCAAGAGGCTATGGAATCGGCTCAAAGTATGCTCTCTCAATGTGTAGAGTTCCTGATTCGATCTCAAGCTTTTCCAATAGTAATAGGTGGAGGTCATGAAATAACCTACGGACATTTTAAAGGTATTCAAAAGGCAAGATCAGGAAAAACAGGTATCATTAATTTGGATGCTCACTTAGATATGCGTGCTCTTAGCAATAATCAAGGTAATTCTGGCACTAGTTTTTATCAAATTGCTGAAGAAGCTGAACAGCAACAAGAAGAATTTCATTATTTAGCTATTGGTGTTCAAGATATTTCCAACAGCATGGCACTCTTCAATTATGCTGCAAGTAAATCGGTTCAAATCATTAAAGCCTCCGATATACATGCTGAAAATCTGAAAAATGTATTAGTTCAAATTCTGAGATTTGCACAGCAAGTAGATCAGCTGTATTTGACGATAGATTTGGATGTTTTTAATGCCGCAGTTGCCCCTGGGGTAAGTGCTTTAGCATTCAATGGTATTTTCCCTGATCATAGCTTCCAAAAGCTGTTTAACACCATTCTGGATCTCCCAAATTTAGTGTCCGTAGATGTTGCAGAACTTAATCCGCTCATGGATATAGATCATCGAACAGCTAAATTAGCGGCAGACCTCCTATTTAAAATTGTTCAAAAACGCTAAGTTTTTGATAACTTTAAGGAACGTTCACACTAATTTAATAGGATATGTCAAATATTGATTTCATACGAGAAGAAACTGCTGCTAACATTGGGAATTTTATGGTAGGTAGATTACTTCCTTTCCGCCAGAAAAGATCCATTGGTCCTTTTGTTTTTATCGATCATATGGGCCCTGCATGTCTTGCCGATCATGAGAATTTAGATGTTGGCCCTCATCCACATATCGGTTTGTCTACATTAACCTATTTATTTGATGGCGCCATATTTCATCGAGATAGCTTAGGCACTGCTGTAGAAATACAACCAGGTTCCGTGAATTGGATGACAGCAGGGAAGGGGGTTGTTCATTCAGAACGTACACCGGAATACTTAAGAACGAAAGATAAATTCCTTCACGGGTTACAAATTTGGGTCGCTCTTCCCAAGGACTTGGAGTTTATGGATCCTGAATTTCATCATATTGAAGCTTCCGCTATTCCATCTTGGACTGAAGATGGAGTTCAGTACAAGTTGATCGCTGGAGAGGCATTCGGAAGAAAATCACCAGTGCCTGTGTATAGTAAATTATATATGATTGAAATTAAAGTGCAGGAAGATACATTTATTGATATTAAGAATGAATTGTATGGCGAAAGTGGTCTTTACATTTTGGAGGGTGAAATAGTACAGAATGATATCAGTTATGGTGCCAAACAGATTCTTATTACTTTGGATGCACATTTATGTTCATTTACACTTAAGGCGGGTTCAAGCGTATATTTGTTTGGTGGAGAACCTTTCCCGGAAGAAAGATTTATATATTGGAATTTTGTAGCCACTAGTAAAGAAACAATTGAAATCGCAAAAGAAAATTGGAGAAATCACGATTTTCCTACCATTCCTGATGATGATGGTTATGTACCATTGCCAGGTTAAGGTAAGGCTACAGCATAAATAACAAAGGAGCATTTTTAAATAAATGCTCCTTTGTTATTTTATGCTATTGTGCAATACTTTTCTCTATAGGGGAATTAGGGTCTGAAGCCCATTCTGTCCAAGAACCATCATAAACAGAAACCTGTCTGTGCCCCAAATGATAGGCGCCTAAAGCGATAATAGAAGCAGTAATTCCAGAACCGCAAGTGAATACTGCTGGTTTATCAAATGGAATGTGCTCTTCGTATATTTTCTTTAAAATTGCATCCTCCTTAAAATATATGTCGTTTATGACTTGATCAAAGGGAAGATTATTGGAACCAGGAATATGTCCCGATGATAACCCTGCTCTAGGCTCTGGCGAAGTCCCATCAAATCGACCTTGACTTCTTGCATCGACGATTTGGTAATCAGGGTTGCCCAATAGGGATTTGATATCCTCCTTGCTTTTAAACCATTCTTTTTGTACTTCAGCTGTAAAATTCCCAGAATGATCTGCATGAATATGTTGATGAGTAATTGGTTGACCTTGAGCTTTCCATGCAGGTAGACCACCTTTAAGGACATATACTTCCTTAAAGCCCATATACCTTAACATCCACCAGGCGCGAGGACTGGAGTACATTCCCCAACGATCATAAATAATAACGTTGGAATCTTGATTCAAACCTAGTTTTCGCATGGCTTGCGTAAATACTGCTGCATCAACCATGGTATGGGGTAATCCAGATTCATGGTCAGACAATTCTCCTTCTATATCAAAAAAAAGAGATTTCGGAATCAATTCGATATGGTTAGTATCCAACTTCTGATTGACTTTATCAATACTCGCGTCGAATACAATTGCTCCATCCTTGAGGAGTTCTAGCGCCTCTGAAACGGTAATTAAGGGTGAATTATTCATGATTATATCTGGATATGTTATAAAGCTAAGGATTTCTTATAACAATAAAAAAGCCCCGATCTATTTGATCGGGGCTTTAGGAATATTTGAAAATCTAATTAATTATTTAGATTTTTTTTCATCATCTTCCATTTGCTCTTTTAATTGAGCAAGAACGTCAAGATCTCCTAAAGTAGATTTCTCTACAGAATCTTTCACTTTCTTCACTGCAGAGTTAGCTGCTTTAGCTTCTTTCTTGCGAGCGTTGAACTCTTCGATACGAGCTTCAGCTTTAGCATCTTCCCAAATACGAGAGTGAGAAATCACTAGACGTTTGTTTTCTTTGTTGAATTCGATGATTTTGAACTCAGCAACTTCGTCTACTTTCAATGCTGATCCGTCTTCTTTTACAGAGTGTTTGTTAGGGCAGAATCCTTCAACACCGTATTGTAAAGCAACGATATCACCTTTGTCACCAACTTTGATTACAGTACCTTCGTGAACTGAACCTTCAGTGAAGATAGTTTCGAAAGTATCCCAAGGGTTTTCCTCTAATTGTTTGTGACCTAAAGAAAGCTTGCGGTTTTCTTCGTCTAATTCTAATACCACAACGTCTAATCTTTCACCAACTTTAGTGAATTCGTTAGGGTGGTTAACTTTCTTAGACCATGAAAGGTCAGAAATGTGAATTAAACCGTCGATTCCGTCTTCTAACTCAACGAATACACCGAAGTTAGTCATGTTCTTAACAACTGCTGATTGTTTTGAACCAACTGGGTAACGTTCAGTGATGTTTTGCCAAGGATCTGGAGTCAATTGTTTGATACCTAAGCTCATTTTGCGCTCTTCACGATCTAATGTTAAGATTTCAGCTTCGATTTCGTCACCTACTTTCAAGAACTCTTGTGGAGAACGTAAGTTTTGAGACCAAGACATTTCAGAAACGTGGATTAATCCTTCTACTCCTGGGATGATTTCTAAGAATGCACCGTAGTCAGCTACAGTAACGATCTTACCTTTAACTTTAGAACCGATTTCTAAGTTCTTGTCTAAAGATTCCCAAGGGTGCTCTGAAAGTTGTTTCAAACCTAATGCAATACGTTTTTTCTCATCATCAAAGTCAAGAACAACAACGTTGATTGTTTGGTCTAATGCCAATACCTCTTTTGGATGCTCGATACGGCCCCAAGAGATATCTGTAATGTGAAGTAATCCGTCAACACCACCCAAGTCGATGAACACACCGAAGTCAGTGATATTTTTAACAGTACCTTCCAATACTTGTCCTTTTTCCAATTTCGCAACGATCTCTGATTTTTGGTTTTCCAAATCGTCTTCGATCAATACTTTGTGTGATACAACTACGTTTTTGAACTCATGGTTGATCTTAACAACTTTGAATTCCATAGTTTTACCTACGTAAACATCATAGTCACGGATAGGTTTGATATCAATTTGAGATCCTGGTAAGAATGCCTCAACACCTTTGATGTCTACAATTAAACCACCTTTTGTACGTGATTTAACGAAACCATCAATAACTTTGTCATTTTCCAAAGCCTCGTTGATTTCTTCCCAAGATTTTTGTGTTTTAGCACGTTTGCGTGATAATACTAATTGACCATTTGCATCCTCTTGCGATTCTACAAATACGTCTACCGTATCACCGATTTTTAAGTCAGGTAAGTCACGGAACTCAGATAATGCTACTAGACCGTCTGATTTGAAACCGATGTTTAAAACAACATCTTTGTTATTGATCGATACAACGATACCTTCAATAATCTCACCTTGATTGATTTGGTTGAATGTGCCAGCGTACTGCTCTTCTAGTTTAGTACGTTCTGCATCACTGTAGTTACCAAAAGCTTTTTCATCAAGATCCCAGTCGAAGTCTCCTGATGGAGTACTCCAAGTGTTTGATTTAATCTCATCGATTAAATTTGAATCTGCCTCAGACTCAATCTTTTCAGTGTCCTTCACAACTTTTGTGTCAGCACCTTGTAGCTCTGCGTTTTTCGCCGCTAACTCTTTTTCTGCTTCTTGTTTTTTTGCCATTAATTAATAATCTCCTTTTCCCTACTGTGTAGGGACTGCAAAGATACGAAAAACTTTTATTTACAAGAGTTTAGATGAAAAAAAAATTATTTAACCCCTTTACTGTCTGGAACCTCCTTAGAATCTTCGAATATAGGATAGATCGTCTTCAAAATAATCTCCGTTAATTTTCGCTCATTAAATGGTTTGATGAGTATTCCGTCAAATTTTACTTTTCGTTCTTTTTCTAATGTTTTAACCTGTTCATTATCAGAAGAAGTGGCAATTATTTTTAGTTGGTTATGAATAGGGTTATTCCGAATATTCCAAAGTAATTCATCTCCTCGCATAATCGGCATATTGATATCGGTAACTACTACATCGATATTCTCTTTCTCGATAATATCTAAAGCTATTTTACCATTGGTCGCCGTAAATACATGCTCATGTGCAGAGAAAAATTGCTTTAAATAAAGTAGATTCAATGCATTGTCATCTACAATTAACCATTGAATATCTTTCGGAAGATCATTTATCTTATGAATATTTAGGGTTGTTTTACGTCTGAATTTAGGCTCCGGAATAGGCAGCTCCACTGTAAATGTGGTACCTGATCCATAGGTAGATTTAAAAGTGATTTTACCGTTTAACATATTTACAATGTTCTTGGTAATGTATAATCCCAAACCTACACCACTTTCGATTTTTGTAGATTTATTTACTGTATAATATTTTTTGAATATATTTTTCTTAAGATTATCAGGGATACCTTGTCCTTCATCCGAAACGACTATCGTTAAAATATGACTATCTGTAATGTGTATAGTACAGTTCACAGTTCCTTTTGCTGAATATTTAATGGCATTACTGATTAGATTGCTGACAATTTGCCGAATTTTTATCTCATCACTAAAGATGATAGAAGGACTATGCGCATCGATCTCATAAGCTAGCTTTATATTTTTCTGTTCTGCTTGATTTTGATGACTTTCAATAATTTCTGAAAATAAATCATTGATATCAAAATAATTAGCTTCTATACTATCGTGTTGATCAATCTTACTCAGGTTTAAGATATCATTGATGGTTTTCGATGTGGATACGATATTCGAATAGGCCGAATCCAATAATAAGATATCTTTTGCTTCATACAAGTCCTTACGACTTTTTAAAAGATCAACAATTCCAATCAATGAATTTAATGGTGTACGAATTTCATGGGTTATCTCCGCCAAAATATCTGTTTTTTGCTCTGCAAGTTTGGACGCATAAATACGTTCTTCCATTAACTTTCTTTCGTAATAAGCAGAGAAAAATTGATAGTAAACCAAAATACAAATCATAATAAAAACAAACGTCAGGGAGATGATAATCTGCCATTTGAAGGTGTCAGTATTTGTGATTAATGTATTAAGTTCTTTGTCTGTATTTTCTCGTTGTATTTGAATTCTTACATCATGAATCACTCGAATGAGTTGGTTCGCACTACGTAATAAGGTGAAGTTATCTGCTAACAAAGAACGCTCATTTTTCCTTAAGGCGGATAGCGTTGATTGAAGTTCATTTAACTTCGCCTTAGTCAATGCATTATTCTTTGTAATCGTGTTTTGATACGATTGTTTTACTTGAGTCTGTTGTGTTTCGTAGGTATAACTATTGTCTATACGTATGGTGTCTTTTTTCTTTTGAAATACACGCTTTAAGAAAGGTTTTCGTTCAATGACGACCTCAGTAGTTTTTGGTTGAACCTGAACGTTTTTAACCGTAGTTTGTGTGCCGGGTACTTGAAAAAGTTTTTTATCTGTACTTTGTAAATGAAAATCTTTTAATTGTTCAGACGCACTTAACATGGAGTCAAGTTTGCTGTTTAAGGATTGATATTTAGGTAATAATTCATTAAATTTTAATTGTTGCTCATTGGTATAGTTTTGTTTTCCATCCAGGTCATTTCGATGTTGGCTTAAAGAATCTACAGAAGCCTTTAGTTTAATTAAATGATCTCGATAAGACAAATAATCTTCATGATCATACGTAATAGAGAATACACGGAAATGATTTTCAGTCTCGTTAAATAAGTTTAACAATTCGCTAAAATCATTCTTGTCATTGTTAATAGCATGATAGATGTTCTGAATTCGAGTATGAATCGATTTATATTGTATGTAAGAAAAAATGAATACTATTAGGAAAGTTACAAATAGTATTAAGATAGAAATGAGCAATACATTTCTAACCTTTTTGTTGCGCTTACTGTTATTAAGCAATTCTTTGTCTTCCATTGATGATGATTGTAGATTTCAAATAAAACAACTGGCCTTTTCAGGTTAATTATTTTAAGGTTTAAAAGAATTATATACTCTAGGTTTTACAATTTTTATGCTTTGCTTTGATAGAGCAATGCTGGCGTTTAGTTCAAATCCAATAATTAAGATCAGGGCATTTATATACATCCAAATCATCACCACGATTAAGGTGCCTATGGAGCCATACAGTTTATTGTATGCACCAAAGTTATTGATATAGAATGTGAAAAAGGAAAAAGATATCATCGCAAGTATGGTTGCCAATGTTGCGCCAGGAGTAAATAATTTCCACTTTTTACTCGAGCTTGGTCCAAACTTGTATATTAAACTTACCGTGAAAAAATAGATGCTGAATAAGATTAGCCATTGAGCTAGTTTAATTAACATAGCCCAAAACCATTTCAAATCGTACTCAATATGATTTTTTAAATAATTAATTAAATAATTTGACCCTGCGTACAGAGCAATACCTACAGCCAATGCTAAAACTATCGCGATAGAAAGACCAAGAGCGATAATTCGTCTTTGTCCCCAGGTTCTTGACTCTTTAGATAAGGATGATTTGTTAAACGTCATCATCAGGGTGGTCATTCCATTGGTGGCAAAAAATGTGCATAGGATAAAACCTGCAGAAAGTAATTCTCCATTTTGCCTTTTTATGATATCTTCTAATGTTGCTTGTAAAATCTCAAAAGCATTATTTGGTAAGGCAAGTTGAATTAAATCGAGGAGACGTTCTTGAAAGTTATCTACTGGAATATAAGGAATTAGCGTAAATAGGAATATGATGCCCGGAAATACAGCTAACATGAAATTATAAGCCAAAGAAGACGCTTTATTAATGATAGACTCTCGTGCTATCTCCTGAAAAAAGAAAACCATGACTGTGTATAAGGGCAATTTGCCAAATCCTGGCAACGTTGCTCCCTTGGTCCATTCGATCAATTGATCGTATGGTTTTACATACAATAGCCGCTGGTGTATTTTTTTCATTTATTCTCCAAAGTATGGAGCCATCTTCTCTTCAAATATTTTTGGGGGTCTACAGGGTCTGTTTTTAATCATATCCACAAAAACTAACTGAGTAGAACCAGTATTTAATAATTCTCCATGCTGGTTAGATAGCTCATATTCAAATTTAATTCGAATGCTCGGTTTTTGTCGAATATAGATATTAATGGTAATTAAATCATCATATTTTCCTGGTTTTATAAAATTACATAGTAATTCAACCACAGGAAGCATGACTCCCATGTCTTCAAGCTCTTTATAAGATATCCCTGTACTACGCAACATTTCAGTTCTTGCTTCCTCATAATAAGTCGCATAATTTCCGTAATAAACATAACCCATTTGATCTGTTTCTGCATAACGGACACGTATTTGATGTTGGAAGGAGAACATAATGGTTATTTCTTAATATTTCTTTCGTCTAATGCTTTTTGAAATTTTCGTGCATTGAGCTGGTGATCAGCCATATTGTCTGCAAATAAATGATATCCTGAAAAATCATCCTTCGCACACATGTATATATAATTATGATGTTCATAATTTAAGACCGCATCGATAGAGGCAATACTAGGCATCATAATAGGCCCTGGAGGCAAACCTTTAAAACGATAAGTGTTATACGGATTATCTATTGTTAAATGTTTATTCAATACCCGACGAATACTGAAATCATTATTCGCAAATATTACGGTAGGATCTGCCTGTAATAGCATTCCTTTTTTTAATCGATTTAAGTATAAACCGGCAATTTTAGGCATTTCATTCACATGCAAAGCTTCTCCTTTTACAATTGATGCTAAGGTACTAACTTCTTGTGTCGATAAGTTTAACGCAGCTGCTTTTGCTTTTCGTTCATCGTTCCAAAATTTATCGTATTCACTAGCAAATCTTTTAATAATCTCTTCAGGTTTAGTATTCCAATATATCTCATAGGTATTCGGAATAAACATGGAGAAGAAGTTATCTTTTGTAAAGCCATATTGTGCGGCTATTGTCGAATTATTAAGGAGGTCTATAAAAGACGTTGAATCTGCTTCAAAGGCCTTTCCTAATAATCCTGCGAAATTTTCTTTTAAACGAATGTTTTGAAAACGGAAAGCAACAGCTTCCTGATAGCCTGCACGTAAATTACCAATAAACCTGCGGTTCCCTAAATCATTCGATAATCGGTAACGACCAGGTTTTATACCGCTCTCTTTTAAATCCATAAATTGACTCGCGTATTTAAATAGACTGAAAGATTTAACTATACCTTCTTTTTGAATACGATCTAATGTTTGTTCATAAGACTCATCACTATGGACATAAAAATATTTTTCTTTTGTAGCTATGCTTGGAGCTAAAAAGGTATAATAGGCTAAGGCTGCTATACTAACACCTACGAGGAAAATAATAATCCCTAATACGAGTATCCCTTTGTTATTTTTCTTATTCTCTGGCATGTTATGGTGTTTGAGGTTCGATAGTTGGCGTAGTAGTTGGTTTAGCTAAAGTAACATGAACCGCACTGCCGATGGATATAATTCGTGCGCTGGTGTCTGGATTTTGACGAACGATAATGGAATTGATGCTATCCTTAATGCCATCAGAAAAACTAACTGATCCTAACGTTAAACCAACTCCGGCTAAAGCAAATTTAGCTTCACTCAGCGAGAAGCCAACCAGATTAGGAATTTCTACTTCACTGTCACCTCGACCATTTCCTAGAATTAAACTGATGTTTGATCCTTTGGGAACTAATCGGCCTGCTTTTAACGGTTGACCAGAAAATTTTACATCCAAAACAACATCTTTCGCAATATCATTGATATAGGAAGTGTCTGCAATCTTTAAGGAGTGATTTTTTAAAATAGCAGATGCCTCAATAAAGGTCTTGTCAACAATTTCTGGAAAAGCTATTTCCGGAGCACTTTGAGTGATTATGGTTAAATATATGGTACGTCCACTTTTTACATGAGATTTAGGATCTGGATCTTGATCGATAACAATTCCTGGTTTGGCATCCATTTGATATACCGAGTCTATCTCATATTCTAACCCTGCCTGATTCAGAATATCTAGGGCTTGACTAATGTGAAGTCCTTTTAATACAGGTACTTCCTGAGAGTCTCCATGCTTGGTATACATTTTTAAACCAAAATATATGACGATGAAAAGTATGACAAAGAAAATTAATCCGCCGATTAAGTTTTTTCTGAAAACTGCGGTTTGTAAGTATAAAAAGAATTTAGACATTGATATCTTGCTTTTTTTGGTATATCCTCTAACAATATTAATTCCACTTTTATAATACTTGTGTGGAACTATAAATAATAAGCAAAAATATTCGTTTTTCCTCGTATCGCAAATTATATTTGCTACTTGATCAATACACATGAAAACGAAAGTAGCATTAATCACAGGCGGATATACTGGAGAGGCTGAAGTATCTCTTAAAAGTTCAGCCTTTGTCTATTCCAAAATAGACCAGGATAAGTATGATGTCTATGTCATTAACATTAACATAGACAGTTGGTTTTATGAAGATATGAAAGGGGTAAAACATGAAATTAATCGCCAGGATTTCTCCTTAACAACAGATTTAGGAAAAATAATATTTGATGTAGCTTTTATTATCCTTCATGGTTCTCCGGGAGAAGATGGTAGATTACAAGGCTATTTTGATATGATTGGACTACCTTATACCTCTTGTAATGCCTTAACATCCGCTTTGACGATGAATAAAGGATATACGAAAGCGATTATTCAAGATTTAACGAATTTACATGTTGCCCAATCTGTCTTGTTATTTCAAGAAAACAGATCAGAAGCCTATCAAATCGTGAAAGATAAACTTGCGCTTCCTCTATTCGTGAAACCCAATGCGGGAGGAAGTAGTATTGGAATGAGCAAAGTATCTGCTTGGGAGGATTTAGCACAAGCATTGAATAATGCCTATGATGCAGAGAATACAGGATCTCAAGTGTTGGTGGAAGAGTTTGTGAGTGGACGGGAATTTTCCCAAGGCATTTATAGGGATGCAACTGGTGAATTACAACTATTGCCAGCAACGGAAGTGAAAACGACACGTGAATTTTTTGACTTTGAAGCCAAATATACTCCGGGCTTAACGGAAGAAATTACTCCTGCTGATTTAAATGAAGAGCAAAAAAATAGAGCAGATGCAATCCTTAAAGAGATTTATGTGCGTTTAAATTGTAAAGGAATGGTTCGTGTGGATTTCTTTTTAGAAAATAATACCGATAAATTTTATTTTATTGAGATCAATACCATTCCTGGTCAAACAGCTCAAAGTTTTATACCTCAACAAGTCAGAGCTTCTGGAAGAAATGAAACAGATTTTTATGGTGAACTGATTGAAGCTGCCTTAATTGTGGAATAATATAACATGTCCCATGACATCTGACTATTGAAAGGATGGTCTAGAGCCTCAAAACTTATATGAAAAGTTTTGAGGCTTTTTTTTACGACTACAGCTTGATCCTAGAAAATATGTAAAACATTTCTTTGGCAATCTCTAAACTTCTTTCAGTATATACTTGAGCCTGTTCGTCTGAATTGTCAGATAATTTTGGGTCATCGTAAGTCATCGGAATTCTTTGTTCTGCACCAGGAATAAAAGGACATCCTTCGTCAGCTTGAGAGCAGGTTAAAACAGCCGCAAAGCCTGAACTTGGATTAAACGGGTGATCATGCTTTTTTGAAAATGCCATAATAGGAGAGGCAGTATCGCTAAATTTAATCGCATAGACTGGATTTGACGATTCAGAAAGTTTTAAAATAACTAAACCCTGTTTGTTTAACGTTTCAATCACCTGAGGGAATAAGGCTGTTTCTTCGGTTCCTCCGGAATAGCAATGGGCATAAGGGATATCGTAATAATGAGCAGCTATTTGTGCCCAAATTTGCGCAAGATGACTTCGACGCGAATTATGGGTGCAAATGAATTGGATAGCCACAACTTCCTTACGCTGTATTTTTTGTTGTATGTATGTGTTCAAAGGCTCCACTAACTTTTGACGCAAAGGAGTAAGGCTCTTCCCAATAATATCCATTCGGATGCTGTCTGCTATTGCTGCATACATGATCTTACCAATTTAATATTAACAGCAATTGGAATTAGGACCACAACAGGACACTTGTTTTGATGTAAGATCCGCAAGATTTATTTTTTCTTTTTTTGCAGGTATACCACAAGCGTCTTCTGCCAAACAAGCGGTAGTCTTGTTTTTTAAGATAAATTTCCCGTCATTAAATTCTAAATCATATTTTCCAATGGTCCCATGCTGGTATTCAACCTCTATAGCAGCATCTTCTATATGTAGCTTTTCTTCCGACAAATGGATAATGTGTAATAATTTGATGGGCTTTAAACGATGTTCGTAATCATTAGCATTCCAAAGTTGAAAGTTGACTACTTTTTCATTCCGGATGACACCTCCACAATCGATAAATTTTTTGTTGATTTCTCCCACTTCAGTGATGTGGAAATGTGCTGGAACTGCCGAACCATCTTCTAGTTGAAAATCTAATCGCTCCAAAGTAGGTAAGATTTCTTTTATTTCTGATAATTTCATTTGTTGAAAATTTATAGGTTTATTTATTAATGTTATATAGCAATATACCGATGTGATTAGGTAAAAAAATGCATTTAACAGCATTCTTTTACTTGTACATCTTGGTTAAAAAAGTTATTGAATTTATTTTGAATTTCCTGCCAGACCTTTTCTTCTATACAATAACAAATGGATTTTCCATCTATCGATCCCTTGATTATACCAATATTCTTTAATTCATTTAAATGCTGAGAAATAGTTGCTTGTGCTAATCCTAATTCTTCTACTAAATCATTACATATGCATGTTTTCTGATTGATGATAAATTGCAGAATAGCAATACGAGCAGGATGACCCAAAACTTTAAAAAGGGAAGATAATTTATTGTGTTCCTCAGCGTAAATGTCGGTTTTAGTAATTCCCATTTATAATAATTTAATATTGCAATATTACGATATTAAAAAGGTATTTCAAATTTATTTTTTTTAATAGTTTGTTTTTGGGCTTTAATCAAGTCTAAAGCAATTTTGGAATTTTGCTTCCACATTAGTAAATCAGGTTCGCATATCCTTTGAATCTGCTTCGCTACGGTTCGATAAATGTGCAAGGAACATCCGCATCAGATCCAAACGATCTCCGAAGGAGATCAAATTATGCGGTAAAAAAAAACAGGTATCTGCAGTTTGAAGAATCTCCTAGAATCTTTACCGCTGATACCTGTTAAATTAATTTAAAAACGTTATTGAAGTTGGTTAAACAATAACTTAAATGTTCCTTGAGTTTGCGCTCTGAAAGTGATATCGTTGGCAAAAGTCACCAGTTTACCTTTGCCTACCGGAGCTTCAAAGGCAAGAACTGTTTCTTGAAGGTATTTTTCGCCCCACGACCAGCCACTTTTTAATACCTCACCTCGTTCAAACCATAATAATGGCTTTATTTCTGGATTTAAAAGTTTAAAAACATTGTCATTGTTATAATAGACATCAATTGTTTGGCCATATCCCCAAGTGCTAGGTGATTCTTGACTTACTTTAGCCGTTAATACCGATCCAGGCGTATAAAATTCAGTGCGTTTTAGCGCTTGTCCATTTTCATTGATCAGTGCACTTTTCACCTCCAAGCCCAAATGTTGTGCTAAGTCTGAGCTATTGCCTAAGGTGACGATTCTTCCACCATTTTCTAAAAAGGATTTTAAAACTGGTATCGACTTTTCTGCACTTAGTCGACCAATTCGCTCTTTATATGGACTTGGAATATTATCTGGCATTGCTAAATTTGGTCGATAGGAACTCGTTGTTGCAGTTGTTCCTGCTAATCGTGGAATTGCATTTCCCGGGAAAATAATTAAGTCAAATTGCTTATTAAGGTCTCCTTTATCTATATCTGGAGGATAAATTACTGTGAAATCATAGTGATGTTGTTCAAGGATTAACCTTAACCATCCGGAAGGCATACTTCCACCATAGGTATCCCATAAGCCGATACGCAGTTTTTGAATTTTTGTTGCGGATTTTGGTAGCTTGCTAGCCGCTTCTCCTGGAATTTGTAATTTCGTAACAGATTTTCGAGCTATATAAAAATCTCCATTGCTTTGATCTCTCCATACGGTTTCTTTTTTACCCATTAAATCATTAATCTCTGCAAACGTTTCATTGACTGCTGCGGATAATTTAATGTATTTCGATTTAGGTAGATTGATTGATTCAGGAATAATTTGTTCTCCATAAGCCAAGGTTTCAAATGGACCTTCGAAATCGGATAATATACGATCAAATTTTACATCCATAATATAAGCTAAGGTCCAACCTGCAGCATCGTAAGGTGGAATAGGAGGGCCTCCAGGGTATTCAAAATCGTCCGGATGATCTTGTGGCTCGAACATATCCAATATATGCGGACGGAAAGCTTGATTGGTTTTGACGATATAGCTTCCTTTTATGTAGTTTTTTCCATTCACTTGGAAATCAGCGCTGGCGTGATTTACTTCGATACCATTTTGAATTAGTGCATTTAAGAATTTTATCGCTTTTGGGAAATCTGGTTGATCTGGACTGATAATGTACCCTCTTGGATCTCTTAACTCTGGATTACCATACAAATCATTTAACACTTTGCGTTCTTCGGCTCTGTTGGAGGAAAGGTTGGGATTTGCTTTGCTTTCTCTTTTGAGTGCAGAGTCTATCAGGGCAACTTTAGAAGGAGACAATGGCCAATAATCTGTTGATCCTCGTTCAATGGAGTTTTTTCCCATTCTAAAAATGTTGAACAACACTTCATTTTTATACCTGCTAGCATAACCCATCACGGCATAATTGAGCGATACAGAATAGTCTATGGATTGTTTAAAATGCCATTTTTGAGGAAGTACCGGATTTTGTGTGTTGCTTGAAGGGATTAAGCGACTTGGAACCACGGGGATTTCAAAGGGAGTTGGATTTCCGATAATTTCAGTTAATAAGCCGATAACATTATGAAAGTAGGTGGTGGTTCGTAAACCTCCATTATACCATGTGGAGAACACAGATCCATTTTTTGCGGTATATCCAGGTTTGTTCTCAGCATTCAACCTAGATGACATGGCGGCACCTAAAGCATCGATGCCTGACATTAATAGGGGGTCAAATACATAGTTGAATGGATCACGGTAAGGTGCTCCAGCTACCACAGCACCTGCGGGAGCTGTTTGGTGATGGTTATACATGATTTGGGGAACCCATTCAATAAATAGCTGCTTGGCCAGGTTTTGGCTTTCCTTTAAATTCAACATAAAGAAATCCCTGTTATTGTCGTGGCCGGCATATTTTTGATATAAAAAGGGAAGAAAGTTAGTCGTGCGTTTCAGCGGATCTTGCTCACGCATGTACCAATTACCCATCATTTCGTGGCCATCTGGATTGGCATGCACCAGCAAAATGATACAATTGTCCAAAATACTTAAGGTTTCAGCATCGTTGGAGGAAGCGAGGGAGTAGGCAGTCTGGATTAATTGATTGGTAGCTACGACTTCATTGGCATGTAAACCACCGTCAATCCAAACGACACTTTTGCCTTCGTTTGCAAGGGCTTTGGCTTCTTCTACACGCATCTTTGCGCGAGCTAAACTGCGCGAAATTTGTTTGTAATGATCTAATTTTTTTAAATTTTCTTCCGAACTGATGATTAACATAGGCTGATTTCGGCCTTCTTCAGTTTTTCCGATTTGAACATAATGCACACGGGGTGACTCTTGATCTAATTTTTTGAAGTAAGCTTCGGTTTGTGAAAAATTACTTAACTGGTAATCTTCACCAATTTCAAAACCAAAATGAGTTTTTGGGCTAGTAATGTGTTGTGCAAAACTGTTTTTTATGAATACAATTAAGCAAAACATTACGCTGAGGAGAATAAATGTGCGTTTCATGTTTAGATATGGTTGGATTTCTTTGTTAAATATAAATAAAACGCATAAGTAATTTCAATTTTATCCCTTTTATTTGAAATTATTGTGGATTTGTTAATAATTATTAGGATTTATTGAGTAAAATTGATTTTTTTAAGTTTTTAATTTGAATTTTTCGCTATTACAGTGAGTTTTTGAAGATTAAAAAGAGAGTTTAGTAGCGAGTCCATAATTTTTGGTTACTAGGTTATTTCGTATATTTGATAAGGATGATAACAGTAAATTATGATATTAGTTGCAGATAGTGGTTCGTCTAGGTCAGATTGGATGCTTCACCTTCCAGATAGCAAACCATTAAGTTTTAGTACCAAAGGATTAAACCCATTTTTTGTTAGTGAAAAGGAAATTGCATCCACCTTATCCGAGGTTCAGGAAATTATTCCCTACATCTCAGAAATTCAAGAAGTCTATTTTTTTGGAGCTGGATGTTCGACCCCTGACCGCAGAGAGCTGGTGTCTAATGCCTTGTCTCAAATATTTCCTAATTCTTTTATAGCCGTAGAAAGTGATTTATTGGGCTCTGCTTATGCGACCTTTGGTGAAGAGAAAGGTCTTATAGCCAATATTGGTACTGGTTCTGATATTAGTTTCTATGATGGAGAAGTTTTGTCTTCCAGTATACATGGCATAGGCTATGTATTAGGAGATGAGGGTTCTGGTGCTTGGTTTGGAAAACAGCTAATCACGGCCTATCTGTATGAGACAATGCCTAGGGATTTAATGCGAAAATTTAAAGAGTCACATCCAATAAATAAGGATGTAATAATTCAAAATGTATATCAGAAGGATCGTCCTAATGCATATTTAGCGAGTTTTGCATCGTTTATGGGTGAAAATCGTTCACATCCATACATTGATACCTTACTGAGAAACGGTTTTGATGAATTTGTTCGGACGAATATTATGACTTATCCCAACTTTTGGGATTATCCTTGTCACTTCGTAGGACGTATTGCCTATCATTTTGATATTCATTTACGGGAAATTTGTGCTTTACATGGGGTTAAAGTTGGGGTGATATTAAAAAGTCCTATTGAATCTTTATTCCATTATATTGTGAATAGGGAGCTAAAAGTAGTTATGTAATTTAAAAACAGGAAGATATGATTTATTCGATGTTATTGATTTTCAATATGCTGTTGAATCCAGCAAACATTTACGAGTATAGTTTTAAGACTATCGATGGAAAGAAGGTTTCTTTTTCTCAATTTAAAGGAAAACAAGTGTTGATCATAAACACAGCATCTAAATGTGGTTTTACCAAGCAATATAAGGAGTTGCAAGAATTGCACGAAACTTATGGTAAACAGTTGGTCATTATCGGTTTTCCTTCGGATAATTTTGGAGGTCAGGAATATGATAATAATACCGAGATTGCTGAATTTTGTGAAAAGAACTATGGAGTAACGTTTTTGTTGGCAGAGAAAACGAATGTGAAAGGGGAGGAAATAGACCCTTTATTCAAATATTTAACCACGGCAAAAAACCCTGATTTTGTAGGTGATATTAATTGGAACTTTGAAAAGTTTTTGATCGGTAAAGATGGAAAATTAGCACATCGATATCGCTCAAAAGTGACACCATTGTCGAAAGAATTAACACAAAATCTAAAGAAATAACGAATAAAAAGCCCCATTTTCAAATAAAATGGGGCTTTTTTTTAAGAGTTTGTATTTAATAAATAATAGCAACTTCGGCATCGCGGTTCATAACTTTCTTTTTCACCAAGTAAAACCCTGGACTCGTCAGTTTGTGTGCGGTAAGAATAATTTGCTGGTGCCCCACATTGTACACATACTGCATGCACTTTGGTGACTTCTTCTGCTATGGCCATCATATTGGGCATTGGTCCAAATGGTTGACCTAAGTAATCCATGTCTAAACCAGCAACTATAACACGAATTCCTTTGTTTGCTAATTCGATACATACATCGGGTAAACCATCATCAAAAAACTGAGCCTCATCGATACCAACAACTTTGGTGTCTGCACTCAATAATAATATGGATGAGGAATTTGATACGGGTGTGGATGGAATCGAATTGCTATCGTGAGAGACAACCTCATGTACAGCATACCTAACATCGATGGAAGGTTTAAAAATTTCTACAGCTAATTTGGCAAATTGTGCTCGTTTTAGCCTGCGGATTAACTCTTCTGTTTTTCCAGAAAACATGGATCCACAAATAACCTCTATACTCCCTACACGGTCTCGCCTCTCTATGAAATTATGTTCTGAAAATAGCATCATGGAATTTATTTTTTATCGACAAATCAACAGATCAATGTTAATATTTAACTAAAATTGTTGTCGTTAGTTGGGTACGAATATCGAAATTTAATCTTATTTTTGATTGTACTAGAACAAATAAATACTCAAAGCGTTTAACTATCAGCCTATTTGTTTTTAGGACATCAGCAAGCTACACAAACATAAATTGAAAAATATAGATTAAAGCTATGGCTTATACGGAACAAGATATTTTAGGAAAAATTGGAGACTTATTGGTCGATGTGAACGAACATTACGCAGCGTTAGAAAAAGACAGTCCATCGATTCCTGTTGAGGAAGTGAATTTTTTGACTGCTAAAGTGAAATTTCTGGCTGCCCATATGGATTTATGGTCATCATTGGTTAATACGAAGAATGTAACGAGTAATGAAAGTTCAAATGCTGAAATCTTTACTCCAGCTATAGCCATAGATAGTAAGGAGGCTGATAATCAACCTGTGCTGGAGGAGATTCAAGAGCATGAGCCATTAATTGAGGAAGGTATAGATGAAGAGGTGGTTATGGAAATTGAAACCGTTACTCCGGAGATAACAGAAAATATCCCTTCCGAAGCTGAAGTAGAAGAAACATTCACAAGCCAGGTAGAGGAAGTTGATCCTGTTGTAGAACCTGATACAACAACCGTAGTGGAGGAATCAATACAAGAATCAAAAGCTACAAGCTCAAGTGATTGGAATATCCCTAGTCCTGTACATACAGCAAGCTCGAACTATACTGATGTAAGTGCAAGTCCTGAAGAGGAAATAGAGAATACAAATGAGGAAAGGATACATGCTGCTGAGGATAAACCAACTCCAGTTTCTCATACACCGAATAATTGGTCAACAGAGCAAGATGCAAATGAGTCCGTTCAATCAAAAGAGGTTGTGATTGAAGAAAAACAGGTGAGTTTTACAGAACCTGTTAAGGATGAAGTAACGTTAAATGATTTGGCAAAGCAGGCTGAAGTTCGCCCGAATAGACCTTTGACGCTAAATGAATTAATTCAACAACAGAAACAAGCTGGAGTGACAAATGCTCAACAATTTGTGACCCATGCTAGTAAATCGACAGAAGGAATATTAGACTTGAAAACCGGTGTTAGTCTGAATGATAAACTGTTGTTTATAAAAGATTTATTTAATGGTTATAGTTTGGCTTATAGTGAGGCTATCGAATTGTTGAATCGCTATGATAATTTTGCTGAGGCGGATGCCTTCCTTCAATCGAATTACGCTTTGAAAAATAATTGGTCTGCAAAGCCACAAACGGTAGATAAATTGTACGGCATATTAAGAAAGAAGTTTGGATAAACTTCTCCGAATAATAAAAAGAGAAATGCGCCAAGATATGATAATTTTGGCGCATTTCTTTTTAATATGTTATTGAGAGTTTCTCAACATGCTGATTTAAATTTTCTTATTATTGTACATCAAACTTGATCCAATGTGTTCCTTCATGACCATAATGAAAGTACTTAGATTGGATAATTTCAGCTAGAATTTCGGTATCCTCTAAATAATCTTCAATGTTGTTTGCAAAAGCTGTTTTTTGAATCAAATATATTTTGTTCCAACCTATGGCTTTGGATGGTTTTTCCTGATTTGTTAAAAGGTTAGGAATTTCACTGATAAAGGAAGGATGTTCATGGATGAAAATCAAGATGTCTTCCGAATTGTCTTGTAAATCAAATATTTGTTCCTGGGCACCTGCCAAATCAATTAATTCTGATAAATAATCTGGGTCAATAGGGCTTGAACCTGATTGAATGATTTTTACTTTTGGTCGACTTTCTTTAGGTATAAACTTGAGCTTATGAATGATGATGTTTATTTCTTCGTCCAGTGTTTCGTAAGCTTCTGGATTTTGTACCATAAGCTCGTTAGCGAAAGCATGATAATGTTGAAAAGGATTCATTATGCAGATTTTGTAATTTACAAAGGTAACTAAGCTTTGTAAAAGAACCTAAATAATAGGGGAGATTAGTAAATAATTTGTATTTTGGAATGGTATAAAATTGAAGAATTATGTTTGATAAGTTATTAGAAGCGCAGCAGAAGGCACAAGAGATTAAAACTAGATTGGATCATGTATCCGTTTCGGGTGATGTTGAAGGTGGTAAAATCAGGGTTGTTTCCAGTGCGAACAGGGAGATTAAAGAAATTCACATAGATCCTGATTTTTATAAGGAGTTAGAAAAAGAAGATTTGGAAGAATTGTTGATTGTGGCTATAAATAAAGCATTAACACAGGCGGAACAAATTAACAACTCGGAGATGCAAGCTGCTTCTCAAAGTCTTTTGGGAGGTTTAGGAGGACTAGGAAATTTATTTGGTAAATAAAAAATAACTGAGGATGAAGTTTACTTATTACGGACATTCCTGTTTTGAATTAGATTTTGAAGGTGTCAAAGTATTATTAGATCCATTTATAACGTATAATAGCTTAGCTTCGGAGGTTGCTGTAGATAAAATATCGCCGGATTATATTTTTATTACTCATGGACATCAGGATCATGTAGCTGATTTAAAACAGATTCAAGCGCAAAGTGGAGCTACAGTTGCTGGCATTTTTGAAATTGCAGCTTGGGCCAGAAAATTAGGAATTCCTGATGAACAGGTGATCGAATTTAATGTAGGAGGTACCTTAAGTCTTCCTTTCGGAAAAGTGAAAATGGTCTATGCTGTACATTCCAATAGTCTTCCTGATGGAAGTTATGGTGGCTTTCCGGTTGGATATTTATTCTTTGTGAATGGCAAAACATTGTACTTAGCGGGAGATACGGCATTAACAATGGAAATGAAATTGTTAGAAAGATACGCGATCGATTGGGCCTTTTTGCCTGTAGGAGGGCATTATACCATGGATGCTGAAGATGCTATCATAGCGGCAGATTTCATTCAATGCGCTAACATTGTTGGGGTACATTTTAACTCTTTTCCACCAATCGCTATTGATGAAGATAAAACAGAAGTGATGTTTTCAGAAGCTGGTTTGAATTTGTTGTTACCTAAAATCGGAGAAACTTATACTTTATAACTCATTCAGATACATAAAATTCAAGAATCTTGGTGATTATGTTTTGAAATAAAAAAAGTCCTTTAAATTTTAAAGGACTTTTTGTTAATTATTAGAATAGGTTGAATTACTCAACAGTACTTTTAGATCTATTGATATGAAATTGAACTAAATCGTCTATTGGCGATCTTAAGATTTTTCCAACTTTCATACCGTATTGAGTTGCTTTATCTTCCAAAACGTTTCTAAAGTTATAACCTACAGAACCAATGCAATTGAAAGTATAGCTTTGATAATCTGGGTATTTGCTTACTAGGTTGTTGAAAAATGCTTCAAACGCATCATCTACAATTTTACGTGTATATTGAATATTGATGTTATTATCATATACAAATTTGCTGAA
>DAIQBS010000048.1:0-26600 GCA_036781025.1 Sphingobacterium sp.
AAATAGAACAATAAACATCATTTTGATTCTTTTAAGCTTCTTAGACGGATCTCCTTCGGACCTTCATCGGATCTTTGATGAAAATTTGCGAATAAGATCCGATGAAGGTCCATTGCAATTCCAAAATTTAACTAGGAGAAACTAAAAAGGATAACAAAGAATTCGCCTACCCTTTATTTTCATGTTTGATACAGAAAGATTCGCTTGATAATGCTATGATAAAAAATGATTTTTTATTACCTTTCTTGTTTAAGTGGAAATCGCGACATATTTATGACTCTGAAATCATCCTTTGCTCCGCTGGTAAATGCTAATGCTCAAATCCTCATTTTGGGTTCACTACCTGGAGATTTATCCCTAATTAAACAAGAATACTATGCACATCCTCAAAACAGGTTCTGGAAAGTATTATTCCAAGTGCATCAAGTAAACTTCTCGGCATCGTATGAAATAAAAAAACAATTGCTTTCCCAAAATCATATAGCCTTATGGGATATTTGTGCAACCGCATTTCGAATAGGCAGTATGGACACCGATATTCAACATGTAGAAGCCAATGCCATTCACGGATTGCTCTTAGAATTTCCAAACATTCAAAAAATAATATTTAATGGAAAAAAAGCGCAACAATTGTATGATAAACACTTTGAACGCTTAGAGACCATACAATATAAAACACTTCCCAGTACCAGTCCAGCAAATGCATCCTGGAATTTTGAAAAATTGTGCACAGCATGGGAAGACGCTTTATCCATTTAAATCAAATCATATTCAAGAATTATTTCAGCAATGTAGGCACCAACATCCACGTTCCTAAAACTTACACCATACAGCCCTTTTACAAATTAGCGTGATTTAAAATGATGTTTTTTTCGATTCCTTTATTGCAAATAAAAAGTTTCGCTTAAATCCATAGGTTTGTTTATTTTTGCACCTAAGATGTCAGATTTAAAATACAACCAACGAGGTGTATCCGCTGGAAAAGAGGATGTACATAATGCGATAAAAAATATTGATAAGGGTTTGTACCCAAAAGCCTTCTGTAAAATTATTCCAGATATATTGGGATCTGATGAAGAATGGTGCAATATCATGCATGCGGATGGTGCTGGCACGAAATCATCATTAGCGTACATCTATTGGAAAGAAACCGGTGATGCTTCAGTTTGGCGCGGTATCGCACAAGACGCCATCATTATGAATCTAGATGACCTTCTTTGTGTTGGAGCAATCGATAACATCTTACTTTCCTCTACCATTGGAAGAAATAAAAATGTCATTCCTGGTGAGGTAATTGCCGAAATCATTAATGGAACGGAAGAAATACTAGCGGAACTAAGGGAGATGGGCATAGGAATTTACTCTACTGGTGGTGAAACCGCAGATGTAGGTGACCTGGTTCGTACTATTATTGTAGATAGTACGGTAACGTGTCGAATGAAAAGAGCCGATGTTATTTCCAATCACCGTATTCAAGCGGGGAACGTAATCGTAGGTCTTGCATCCAATGGTCAAGCAAGTTATGAGAAAGAATATAACGGAGGTATGGGATCGAATGGTCTTACCTCTGCAAGACACGATGTATTCAACAAATACATTGCAGAAAAATTCCCGGAGAGTTTTGACCCGGCAGTTCCTAAAGACTTAGTCTTTTCAGGATCAAAAAAATTAACAGATACCATCACTGTGGAATCAGGAGAAGAAATTACGGTTGGAAAATTGGTTCTTTCTCCTACACGTACTTACGCTCCTGTCATCAAACAAATTTTGGATAAATTCCGTTCAAAAATAGACGGAATGGTTCATTGTTCAGGTGGTGCTCAAACAAAAGTGTTGCATTTTGTGGATCAAGTACATATCATCAAAGACAATTTGTTCCCTGTACCTCCCCTATTTGAATTGATTCAAAAAGAATCTAATACCGATTGGGAAGAAATGTACAAGGTCTTTAATATGGGACATCGTATGGAACTGTATGTTTCTGAAGATATCGCTGATGAAATCATTCAAATTTCGGAATCTTTTGGTATTCCAGCGAAAATCATAGGTCGCGTAGAAGAGTCTGACCATAAACAAGTGACTATAAGATCTCCATTTGGAGAGTTTAAATACATGTAAATCTTTTAATCTGTGAAAGGTAAAAAGATCATAGGAAGAATAGAAGTTATTGATTTACCTGAACTCGGGCTTTATAACATAGAAGCAAAAACCGATACAGGAGCAGAAACATCTGTTCTTCATTGTGAACAAATGGAGGTGGTAAAAAGGAAAGGACACCTCTATATCGTAGGACATATTCGTCCAAACATGCACAGCGAAAAGACCATCAAACTTACTTTCCCTGTACATCGGGAAAGAACAGTCAAGAGCTCATTCGGTCAATCCGAAATACGCTATATTTTTTTAACAAAAATCCGTATGTTTAATGAGCTTTATGACATCAAGTTATCCTTCCGTGACCGTTCTGCCATGTCTTATCCCATGTTATTAGGCAGGAACTTTATTACTGGAAAATTCTTGGTCGATGTGTCTAAAAAAAATCTAGCATCCAATTTGATATAAAAAAAACTAGAACATCCCTTTAATTGTTTTATTTCTAAAAAAGTGAAAATAGCCGTACTCTCGACTAACAAGTCATTATATTCTACGCGCCGCTTTGTTGAAGCTGCCGTAAAAAGAGGGCATCAATGCGAAGTTATTGACCACAGTAAATGTTATGTAGGTATACAACAAGGAAAACCTTCTATACATTACAAAGGTCTAGATATCGCAGATATCGATGCGATCATACCCAGAATTGGATCTTCAGTAACTTTCTATGGTTCCGCGATTGTTCGTCAATTTGAGGTGATGGGTGTGATTTCTGCCAATCCAAGCCAAGCGATTACTCGTTCGAGGGATAAACTACGTTGTATGCAAATCCTTTCAGGAGCAGGTTTAGGTCTTCCCATAACGGGATTTGCCAGAACGGCCTCCAATGTAGACGATTTAATTAATATGGTGGGAGGAGCTCCTTTGGTAATCAAACTATTGGAAGGTACTCAAGGAATTGGAGTTGTTCTTGCAGAAACTAAAAAAGCAGCTTCATCAGTGATTGAAGCTTTTTATGGATTGGGAAATAATATCTTGATTCAAGAATATATCAAAGAGGCTAAAGGTACAGATATCCGTGCTTTCGTCGTGGATGGAAAAGTAGTTGGAGCTATGAAAAGAACAGCAAAGGAAGGAGAGTTTAGGTCCAATCTACACCGTGGAGGTACTGCCGAAGTGGTGAAGTTAACACGTAAGGAAAAAGAGACCGCCATTGCCGCTGCACGTGCTATGGGCCTTACAGTAGCAGGTGTTGATTTACTTCCTTCTGCGCGTGGTCCATTGATTCTCGAAGTCAATTCATCGCCGGGTCTAGAAGGGATAGAAAATGCAACAGGAAAGGATATCGCGGTGGAGATCATCAAATATTTAGAAGTAGAGTATGAAGCCAAACAGGCCGCAAAGCAACTGGCACCTAAACGAAAAATTAAGAAAGAAAGTAATCTTTAATAAATAGAACCAGGCTGTATTCCAAAAATACAGCCTGGTTTTGTAGTCATCTACAGCAGATTAACCTATTGACTCTGTTGGCTCTTCCGGAAGAACTTTGTTTATATATTGATTAGTATATGAGACTGTAAAAGTGCCTTTTACTCGTTTTGATCGATAGAAATAAGTTCCCCAAATTATAAAACTAAACAAAATTCTAAACACGTCTGAATACATTGTCCTTAACTCTGTGGCATCCGCATTTAATTTTTCTAAAATCAAAACAGTGATTAATTGAACTGACAAATTGAAAATCAAAAATAAGACAATAACAAGCGGAATAAAATCTCTTCTCTTTAAAAAATAATAAATGATGAAAACCGAACTCGTTATTTCTATGGGTAAATACGTTAAAATAAAAACAATAAAAAATTGCAATAAAGATTTATTTTCTATTCCTGAAGATACCATTTCTAAAAAATGTGCATTTAAAAATGATTCAGAGCTAAATAGCTCATATATACTTCTTAAAACACTTATGCACAATCCAATTAAAAATAAGATCATCCATCCCCCAACTTCTGAATATTGCTGTATTGGCATTTCAGCAGATAGCGCTTTAGGTTTTATTTTTTGTATTTTAAATAGCCATAGTAAACTACTCAGAATTACAATCAGGAGGCAATAAGTGAATGGCACAATACTAAGTTGAAAATTCGAAAAATCCCCTAAACTTAGATAACCGTCCTTATTCAAGAAATATGAATAAAAGAACATAATGTCCCTTTGACTAATATCCGATAAATATTCTTTGATATCTCCACTGTCAATAAACGGTTCATGAAACTCTACCGCTAAATCAACAATTAAGGTATCTTTATTAGTAAATACATTTTGAGCTATTCGATAGGCTTTTCTGTCAAAGAATTTATTAAAATGATAATTTCCGACAGGTTTATTATCCTTATTCACAATTTTTATAATGTGAGAACGATCTGTTGGGTAATTTAATGCAATTGGAGAAACTCGATTTTCATTAATTTTAGGTAATAAATCAGACGAAGCTGAGCTAAAAGCCGGTATTGAAAGTTGACCATCATCTTCGGTAAAAACGATTTTTTTTATAAAATAGGATTCTTTAATCGTAATGGTATTATTCACTAAATCATCCTCTATAATTAAATTGTTTTTCCGTTCAGCATGATCAAATAGTTTGGTATAAAATGCTTCATAATCTTTGTATAATTGCGTTTTACCAGTCTCTTTGATCATAGATCGCGTTAAATCTGCCTCTCCTCCTTCAAACCTGGTATTCACCGATAATGTGGCACTACCATCTTCTCCTAAAACAATGATATTTTCTTCGAAAACTTTGTTCAAAGCTGGTTTCTCCACCGCAGTTAATTTGGTTCCTTGTGTACAAATTAACACTTCTCCATAATAAGGGAAATAACGTAGGTCTACAGGACCTCCTTGATTGGTAATAGTAGGATCAATCAATTTTAACTCATGATCCAATTTAATCATCAAAACCATGTGATTGAAGGAGAATGGACTAGGCAACTGATCATCAAGGCCACGGTATTGATACGTGTTGGCCAATACAATGGATGTTTCTATTCCTTTATCCTCTAACATAGCTGCTAACAAGACAGATTTATCCTTACAATCGCCATAGCGCTGTTTAAAAACTTTATCTGGATGATGGGCGCGATGAGAATGTTGTCCCATTTCTATCCCCATATATCGAACCTCATTTTGAACAAAATTGACACAGCGTTCGATAAACTTATATTTTTCACCAGATACCTCGTTCCAAATAGCCGTGGTAAATTTCCTAATGTCACTCGTATTAGATAATGTAGGCGTAGGATTTACGCGCATTGCCCATTCGGACACCTGCCTCCAGGTAGAAAATTCAGAACATTCTACCCATGCATTTTTTTGAAACCAACTTGGAACCCATTCCTCATATTCCGAACCCCCCTCTGTTGGTTCCTCCCAGACATATTGGGTATGGCCCTTTATTTTTTCCTGTTTCCCAACCTTTGCACCAGCATGCGTCTTAAATAAAATATTTCGTCCATCTGGAACGACATAGTTTAAATGAACCAGACCTATGGGTTCTCCAGACTGTAAGAAATAACTGTTTGCAAATTTCCCCTCAAATACTGGATTAAATCCTATAATGGAATAAGCTAAAACAACTTTATCTCCTTTTCTTAAATCATCTATGACAGTATGTGCCGTATATTGTCCATTGTATATTGATCTGGACAAGTCGTTTTCTGTAGCTAAAACCGAAAACTTGGTTAAATCTAAACGATTTAGTTTTTTGCCATCTCGTTCTAAATAAAATTCATGGATTACTAATTTTCGATATTCTGGATCAAAAGAAATGTATTCCTGTCCAGCATTTTCTATTCCATTATCATCAAATAAAACTTTAATGGTTTTAGAGTAATAGGTTTCTAATCCTAAATGATATTGGCTTTCTATTAAATCAAAATAGTAGCCCATGCTGATATCATCGGCATTTATTTTTTGTGGGGATTTTGTGATTGGACGTAACCAAGTAGGTTTTTCTGTTTGGGTAATACGTGGAGCAGGCTTGGCTAATAGGACAACATGGCAAAGCCATAGGACCATAATTAAAAAACAGTTCTTTAATTTCATGAAGGTTAATATTTGTACCTAATATATGAAATATTAACACAAATAAATCATCAGTAGTTATGCATTAAAAATGCAGCTTATATGGGATTGATGGGAAGATAATGGAGAAGGAATTGAATTTCATATTGGAGGTTTATTTAAATACTAACCTCCAGTATAAAATATCAAATAATATATAGGATTCAGATAAATTAAGTTCCCTATGGACTAGAACTTTTCTTAACCTTGGATTTCGGACAACTGATAACCTTGTTTACCACGAATATATTTAAACTTAACCACTTGGTTTAGTTTCAAAACTTTTCCTGCTAGGGTATCGTTAAAATATATGCTTTCTCTAGAAATATGCTCTCTAATAAAGCCATAATGTCCTACTTCGTTGTAATAGGAAACAGTACCTTCCACAAATTCATCTTCCTGATCTTTTGGTTTTTCCAAATCTTCCGGTTTAAATTTGTAGGTAGTGGTAGGTGGAGTATCTGAAATATTTCCAAATTCATCCACATAGGCAAACATCTCTTCTAATGCTTTACCCTTATTATTTGAAGCTTTATTTTGTTCTCTTCGGTCAGACTTTTCTTGTTGTTTTTGTTGCTTTTTCTTTGCAAGTTCTTTTTTTCTAAATGTGAGTTGATTTCTTGACATTAATAAAATTTATGCGATAAAAAATATAAGGTATGATTCTTAAGGAGAGCGGAGAGGCAATGAATAAGAAATAGCCTATTTTGTAGTTAATTACAAATATACGAAAATTTATGGGAAAATTAGCAGCAAAGTAGTGGGCGACAGGTCTTTTGCTTATTTAATAACAGATTATGTGTCAACTGGACAAGTTAACCGCCTTGTCCAGTGGATTATTGATCTTTTAAATCAGGTTATTTTATACTCTTACTTACTTCAATTGGAAGGTCTGACTCTAAAACACGAGCACCATCTGCAAATACCGCTTTATATTTCAGGGCTCTGGATTGCGAATCTGGTAACTTATCGTAAGTTGGAGCAGTAGAAATCATACAAATCACGTTTTTTTCGTTAAAGAAGCGATACATATCTTGATTTGAATCTTTAATCTCTGGACCTATATATACAATCATTCGGTCATAAGGTAAGCCTGATGCTTTAAAAGCTTCCAGGTCCTTTTTGGTTCGGATGTGCATAGACATGTATTGTTTCGGATTTTTCTCAAGAAAAAACTTAGCTTGCTCTACATTGTGCACCGTCACCCAAACCCAAGCATAAGCATTGTGTTTACGAATAATTTCAGCAGTTTGTTCTAGCGGCAAATCTTTCTTATCTAAATTCAATATTGTTTTTCCTTTTGCCCATTTTATCATCTCTTCTAAGGTATTGATTCTATAAGGAGTTGGGTTTCCTTGATGATCTTTTAAATACAGTTTTTTTAATTCTTTCCAGGTATAGTCTTTCACCTTTCCCTTTCCTGTGGTCGTACGATCTAAAGTTTCATCGTGTACCATCACTGCTATTCCATCTTTCGTTAACCTTGGGTCTACTTCAAAAATAGCTTCAGTATATTTTAAAACTTCTCTCAACGAGGGAATAGAATTCTCAGGCATCTGATGCTCTATAGTTCCTCGATGTCCAGAAATAATTTTATTCCCAGAAGAAAAGGAAAAATAACTGTACATCTCTTCTATGGAATTGAAATTGAGTTTATGCAATTTTTGAGCATAACTAGTTACATTGATTGATATTCCGATAAGAACTAATAAGGATTGGACTAAATATTTCATGTAGATTAAGTTGAATTCGAAAATAAGCATTCTCTTTTAATTTATAGAAATGACCTGTTTAATAATTGATCATTTGACATTTAAAAATAGGTTATACTTGATTTAACCAGCTTTCTTTCCATTACTCAAGGACAGGTACGGTACAAATTAACCACGCTACACTATATCCTTCATTTGAATTTATTTCCATTTTCCTCCCTAAAAAACAAATTTTTACAAAAAAAATAACAAAATTAGCTATAAACAACAAAACATTATATATTACTTAAAAAAGTAAAGTATATTTGCATGACATTAACTAATAAATGAATGATGATGAATATTACAGAAAGGCATGAATTCATTCTAAAATGCTTAAAAGAAAAAGGAAAAATTAGCATCGATTCCATATGCGAGGTTATGAAAGTTTCCAGTGTCACCATACGCAAAGATTTAAAAGTATTGGAAGAAAAAAATCTTCTCTTTAGAATTAAAGGAGGTGCTTCAAATTCCAATCCTTATGCCATTGATCGTCCAATTATCGTTAAGGAGTTAATAAAGAATGATGAAAAGCAACGAATTGCAAAGGAAGCACTCCAACTAATTAAGAACAATGACTCCATTATGATAGGTTCAGGCACAACGGTATTTGCGCTTGCAAAAAAATTGGAAAGTTCGCAAAATCTAACGGTGATTACTCCTGCTCTAAAAGTGAGTTTAGAATTAAGTTCAAAGGCTAATATCGAGGTTTTACAATTGGGTGGGATGATTAGACCAAATTCTTCATCCGTAGCAGGAAACTATGCTATGCAAATATTGAAGGAAATAAGTTGTGGTATTTTATTTCTGGGAGTAGATGGTATAGATCCAGAATTCGGCATATCCATAAGCAATCTTCAGGAAGCTGCACTCAACCAAGCAATGTTAAACACCGCACAAAAAGTGGTGATATTAGCGGATAGCACCAAATTTGGGAAAAGAGGCTTAGGAAAATTGTGTGATCTAATCGATGTCGATTATATCATCACTGACAATAAGATATCAGAAGATATGGTTAAAGAAATAGAAGATCTCGGTATCAAAATGATTATCGCTTAAAAACAAACCTGTAGAATAAATGCAGTCATTATCGTAGTCAACATCCTTAGGCTCAAAAATGAGGACATAACACCTGTACTGCTTCAACCCAACAAGTTAAAACGAAATAAAAGAACATGCTTATAATTGATGTACATCTGAGCACCTAAGCTTAGATTTAAAGCATTATTGTGATTATTAACCTATAAGTACTCTTGCTAAGTCGAAAGTGTCTTGAAAGCCAATAAAAATAGACGACATAAAAAAAGCCATCCTTTAGGGATGGCTTTAAATATCTAACAAATTGATAGCGGTTAAATACTCTATTTTACTGCGTCTACAACTGCTTTGAAAGCATCTGGATTATTTAATGCTAAATCAGCTAATACCTTACGGTTTAAACCAATGTTTTTAGCATTCAATTTACCAATCAACTGAGAATAAGAAATTCCGTGTTGACGAGCTCCAGCGTTAATACGTTGTATCCATAAAGCTCTAAACTCGCGTTTTTTGGTTTTACGGTCGCGGTAAGCGTACTGTAAACCTTTTTCTACTGTATTTTTAGCAATAGTATATACTTTGCTACGAGATCCATAATAGCCTTTAGCTAATTTAAGGATTCTTTTACTTCTTCTTCTAGAAGCAACTGCGTTAACCGAACGTGGCATAATTTTTAAAATTTAATTTGGTAAAAGGCGTTGCGTTTTTCAGCAATCTTACGACCCTATACCCGGTTAAAAAAATATTGTTATAAAATGTTTTCTAAACTTATTTACCGATAGCTAGCATACGTTTTACGTTGCCTGTATCAGCATCACTCACATAACTAGTAGTAGTTAAGTTACGTTTTTGTTTAGTAGTTTTCTTAGTCAAGATGTGGCTTTTGAAAGCGTTTTTTCTTGCTATTTTACCTGTTCCAGTCAATTTAAAGCGTTTTTTCGCGCTGGAATTGGTTTTAATCTTTGGCATAATACTATAAATTTTATATCAATCTGTTAGATACTTTACTATTTTTTTGCTGCTTTGGGTGCTAAGGTTAAGAACATGCGTTTACCTTCTAATTTTGGTAATAACTCTACTTTACCATAATCTTCAAGCGCTTGGGCGAAACGTAATAATAAGATTTCACCTTGTTCTTTAAACACAATTGCACGACCTTTAAAGTGTACATAAGCACGTACCTTCTCACCTGCTTCCAAGAAGCGCATCGCATGTTTCAATTTGAAATCGAAATCATGTTCGCTGGTGTTCGGCCCGAAACGAATCTCTTTAATAACAGTTTGTTTCGCATTGGCTTTAATTTCCTTTTGTTTTTTCTTTTGTTCGTAAATAAATTTACTGTAATCTATAATTTTACAAACAGGAGGAGTAGCATTCGGGGAAATTTCAACTAAATCTAGCTCCAACTCATCTGCCAGTTGTAAAGCTTGTCTAGTGGAATAAACTCCTGTTTCTACATTATCCCCAACCAATCTGACCTCAGGAACACGGATAAATTCATTTATACGATGCTCAGGTTCTTTTTTTCTGATGGGGCCTCTATTGCCGAAATTGTTACTTTTTGCCAAATGCTTTTAAATTAAACAGTTATTTCTTTTATTAATAATTCTTTAAACTCTGTTGCAGTGATAGATCCTAAATCTACACCTCCATGTTTACGTACGGATACCGTGCCACTTTCAACTTCCTTCTCCCCTACGATCAACATATACGGCAATTTTTTAACCTCTGCATCTCGTATTTTTCTACCGACCTTCTCGTCACGCAAATCAATCAGACCGCGAATATCGGAATTATTTAGAGATTCTAAAAGTTTTTGAGCATATTCTTCGTATTTTTCTGACACTGGCAAGACGATAAATTGCTCAGGAGCAAGCCATAATGGAAACTGACCAGCACAATGTTCAATTAAAACGGCTACAAATCTCTCCATGGATCCGAATGGTGCTCGATGAATCATCACCGGACGATGTTTCATATTGTCACTTCCTGTATACTCCAGTTCAAAACGTTCTGGTAAATTATAATCTACCTGAATAGTTCCCAATTGCCATTTTCTACCCAAAGCGTCTTTGACCATAAAGTCTAACTTAGGACCATAAAATGCGGCTTCCCCGTATTCAATGACTGTTGGCAATCCCTTTTCTGCAGCCGATTCAATGATTGCAGCTTCCGCTAATGCCCAGTTTTCATCGGAACCAATGTATTTAGTTTTATTTTCTGGATCACGTAAGGAAATTTGTGCTGTATATTCTGAAAAACCTAGCGCTCCAAATACATACAATACTAAATCAATCACTTTTTTGAACTCCTCTTTAACCTGATCTGGACGACAGAATAAATGGGCATCATCTTGGGTAAACCCACGAACACGTGTTAAACCATGCAATTCACCTGATTGCTCATAACGATAAACTGTTCCAAATTCTGCAAAGCGAACCGGAAGTTCCTTATAAGATCTTGGTTTTGTTTTATATATCTCACAGTGATGAGGGCAATTCATTGGTTTAAGCAAGAATTCTTCTCCTTCTACAGGAGTCTTAATAGGTTGAAATGAATCTGCGCCATATTTTTCATAATGTCCAGAAGTAACGTACAATTGCTTATGTCCAATATGAGGAGTGATCACAGGCTCATAACCTGATTGAATTTGTGCTTTTTGCAAGAAATCTTGCAATTTCTGTCTCAAAGCAGTACCCTTAGGTAACCATAGAGGTAAACCCATACCTACTTTCTCAGAAAATGCAAATAGCTCCAACTCTTTTCCTAACTTTCTATGATCTCTTTTCTTCGCTTCTTCAATGAACTTTAAATATTCAGTTAGTTCAGAAGCTTTCGGAAAAGTAACCCCATAGATACGAGTTAACTGCTTACGAGTTTCATCCCCTCTCCAATACGCCCCTGCGACGTTGGTTAATTTAACTGCTTTTATAAAACCAGTATGCGGAATATGCGGTCCTCTACATAAATCTGTAAAATTCCCTTGGGAATAAAAGGTAATCTTCCCATCTTCCAAATCTTTTATCAGGTCTAATTTATACTCGTCGCCTTTATCTTCAAAATAAGCTAAAGCATCAGCTTTGCTCACGGCTTTACGATCAAAAATTTCTTTTTGCTTCGCTAGTTCCAGCATTTTATCTTCGATTTGCTTAAACTCATCAGAAGAGAATTCGCGATCTCCGAAATCAACATCATAATAGAAGCCAGTTTCAATGGATGGTCCTATCCCGAATTTAATTCCAGGATATAAGGCTTCCAAAGCCTCTGCTAATAAGTGCGCAGAAGAGTGCCAAAAGGTAGATTTCCCTTTGTCATCATTCCATGTTAATAATTTGATAGTTGAATCTTGTTCGATTGGTCTAGAAGCATCCCATACTTCTCCATTAACTTCAGCTGCTAATACATTTCTAGCAAGTCCTTCAGAAATGGAAAGTGCTACGCCCATGGCAGATGTGCCTTGTTCATACTGACGGACGGAGCCATCAGGTAGTGTAATATTAATCATTTACAAATATGATTTATTGTTTGTTAAAAATTGATCGTCTTATTTCAATGTGTACAATTACATTGGATTATTAAGACGCCCTTAAATAATTCAAGATACAAAATTAGGCTTTTTTTTGAGTAAAATGAAATTAGAATCGATTTCAAACGGCTATAAAAAGGATTATATCATTCTCTTCAGTAGGATGAATGGTTCTAAAGACTATAAATATTGGCATTACATTTAGAAATCAATTCTTAGTTCATTCCAAAACAATATTGCTTTGAACTGACAACATTTTGAGTGGTATTTAACATCTCTCAATTCTTTTTCCTAATTTTGCGGCTCTATTTTAAAGCGTTATGTCAAATCAAGTTCCAGAAGACGGCACCTTACTCCCATTAATGGAAGAATTTTACACCATTCAAGGGGAAGGTTACCATACAGGAAAAGCAGCATATTTTATTAGATTGGGAGGTTGTGATGTAGGTTGCCATTGGTGTGATGTAAAAGAAAGTTGGAATGCCGATTTACATCCGCTAACAGCAGCAGATACCATTGTAGAAAATGCTTCCAAATTTCCTGCAAAAACAGTGGTGATAACTGGTGGTGAGCCTTTGATTTACAACCTGACCTACCTTACCTTAAAGCTGAAGGAAGCTGGAATACAAACTTTTTTAGAAACTTCAGGTGCTTATCCTTTATCAGGATATTGGGATTGGATTTGTTTGTCTCCTAAAAAATTTAAAGGTCCTCGCCCGGATGTTTTAAGTGCAGCAGGCGAATTGAAAGTAATCGTTTTCAATAAAAGCGATTTTGAATGGGCTGAGGAACATGCAAAATTTGTTGGCGCTAATTGTAAATTATATTTACAACCAGAATGGTCAAAAGCAGCAGAAATGATTCCATTGATTATTGATTATGTGAAGGATAATCCTAAATGGGAAATTTCATTACAAACGCACAAATACTTAAATATCCCTTAATCTTCTCGAAAGAATGCTTAAGTTTAATACTTAAATGAGAAGCATTCACATCATCAAACTGCTGCTAACCATAGGTTTATGCTTAGTTATTGCGGTAAGTTTTGCGCAACCAGGTTCAGCAGTTAAAAAGGCGCAAAAAGCCTATGATCAAGCAAATAGTGCATTAGCTTCGAATAAGCTCTCAGAAGCGAAAGATTTGTTACAAATAGCGATTCAAGAGGATCCTAAATTTGCTACTGCCTATCAACAACTTGCAGATATACTGAGAAAAGAAGAAGAGTTCGCGACTGCCATTCCATACTATCAAAAAGTTTTGGAATTGGACCCAGGCCTTACTTCATTAACTCATTTTGGCTTAGGTTCCTCCTATTTATTTACAGGTCAGTATAATGATGCATTAAATCATTTCACAACTTATAAAAAATCATTAAAACCGAATTCCTCTTCCATTCAATCCGTCAACAAATACATAGCAGATTGTGAATTTGCTTTAGCTCATCCTGAGAAAAACAAGGGAGTTCAACTGACCCGTCTTTCTTCTGCCATTAACAGTTCTCACGATGAATACTTTCCGAAATTGACCGCTAATAATCAAATGATCATCTTTACTAGAAAGGAAAATAATCAAGAGAATTTCTATTCCAGTAAAAAAGTGGATCAGGAATGGTCTATCGCTGAAAAACTTCCTGAACCTATAAACAGTACTGCATATAATGAAGGGGCACATTGCATCTCCTTGGACGGAAAACAATTGTATTTTACAGGTTGTAATAGACCTGACGGCATGGGCAGCTGTGATTTGTATGTTTCTAATAATGTCTCAGGCCAATGGACAAAACCCATAAATTTGGGTTCCTCCATCAATAGCAAAGGTTGGGAAGCTCAACCGGCAATTTCTGCCGATGGCAATACACTCTATTTCGTAAGCAATCGTGCTGGTGGTTTTGGTGCAAATGATATCTGGATGAGCACACGAAATACCGATGGTACATGGGCTAAGGCTGTAAACCTTGGTGATCAGGTCAACAGTCCTTACGATGAAGGAGCCCCTTATATACATGGAGATAATAAAACATTGTATTTTTCATCAAATGGATGGCCGGGTTTTGGGAAGAATGATATTTTTAAAAGTGAACAATTAGAATCTGGTCAATGGAGTAAAGCTAAAAACTTAGGTAGACCCATAAATGATCATTTAGATCAGCGTTCCTTCAATATCAATTTGGATGGTAAGATAGGATATTTAGCGAGTCAGGATAGTCTTAGAAATTGGGATATATATACTGCTCACCTTCCACAGGAATTAACTGCTTCTCCTGTTGCATTCCTAGAAGGCACCATATTAGAACAAAACACCAACATTCCGCTAAGTGCTTCGGTTCGAGTTACTGAAACTAAAAATAACAACCAAGTTTTTGAAGCCTTAAGTGATCGTCATGAGGGAGAATTTTTAGTGGTATTGCCTGTAGGTGGTAATTATGCCCTACATGTACAAAAAGAAGGATATTTATTTCATTCAAAGCAATATGATCTGATGAACAATTCTTCATCAGCAACAACTTTTCAAGATAGCATCTTTCTAGCTCCTATTCAGTCAGGATCGGTCAGTATTTTGAGAAACATCTATTTTAACAGCAATGAGTTTCAAATTCTTCCAGACTCAGAGGCCGATTTAAATCAGTTATTGGAATTTTTAAGGTTAAACTCCAAAATAAGAATAGTCATAGAAGGCCATACGGACAACAGCGGAAATCCTCAAAATAATCAACTACTTTCGGAAAACAGAGCTTCCGAAGTAGCTAAGTATCTAATTGAAAAAGGAGTAACAAAAGAACGAATTCAAACTCACGGCTACGGCGATACAAAACCTATAGACCGCAACGATACAGAATCAGGTAAACAAGCCAATCGAAGAACAAGCTTTCGAATATTGTAAATTGGATTTTCTTAAAATGTTGGACTGGCGTGAACATTTAACCCACCGTTCTTTTTGAAATTAGAATTATCTGCTCCCACATTGGATTTCACGATATGGTAATCCAGTTTACCAAACAATCTATTTTCTGGATCTTGAATAAAATGACTATAATTAAATGAAAGAGGAATTTGTCCGGTATTAACTTCAATCCCGACTTGTTCAATTTTGAAAAAGGAAGTGCCCACTACATGTCCAGAAAAATCAACTTCTAAGGCGTTTAAGATATTCTTACAATTTTGTGCATGCAATCTCCCAAACCAACTGGAATGATCCATTTTGGAAAACACAAATGCTTGATCGCAATTCCATACAGAAAGGTTATTCCCATTGGCATGTTCTGAAAATATCATTCCGTATCGGAATGCTGTTTTTACATAAATATTTCTAAAATCTTGTTCAGGATTACACCATAAGCGAGGGGCTACCAATCCTGCTGAATAATGGCCATCATCTGTAGGTGCAGTTAATTCCACACTCTTGACAGAAGAATAGATGAGTACATTATCGGTATATAGGGAGGCAGCATACGCCATATGAAGACCTGAAAGGTTTGGGTATTTACCTGATTGAGCCTTTAATTGAAAGGCTAAGTCTTGAATCCGCATCAACGACTGATTCAGTTTATAAATCCCTCCTCCAGAACCCGCTGCTAATAAAAAAGTGGCCTCCTTTTTAGGATCAGTATGCTTTTCTCCTAAAACATCCGAAAAGAGCACGGTTCCATTCATCCAAACATCTGACTTATCGACTCCTGTATGATTAGCATATGAACTGGCGGTATTTACGGAGTTCTGTCCCAATAGTTTGACCATGACATAGGTTCTTCCTGGAGTAGATTTGGGTTTTATGATTAAATGAGCTTTTACTTCGTATTTTTCCTGAAGAGTAACTAATCGATAATGTCCATTAGGAAAATACAATGTTCCTCCACCATGATCCACAATATAATCCAATGCTTTCTGAATAGCTGGAACATCATCTGTTTTCCCGTCTCCTTTAGCACCAAAGTCTTTGACATTATAAACTTGCTCATTATTAGGAAGCTTTTCATTCCTATTAGGGAAACCATAAACAGTAAAGGAACATAATAACATGATTGCTATTGAAGCAATTATCATCTTAAGATTGACAATGAAATTTGAAAACATAATATAGGTTAGATTTAGATGTAAAATAAACATACAAATAATAATGCAGTAAAGATGGTTAGACAAAGAGTTCTTATTGAAAAATCTTTATTACAAAAAAAGGCTTCTGGAAAACCAGAAGCCTCAATATCGATATTTAATTGATATTATAACCTGACAATCTCACCTGTTTTCACAGACTCATCACATGCAATAGCTATTTGCAAACTATTGATGGCATCTTGCATGGATTTATTTAAATCCAAATTCTCTACAATAGCCTGTAAAAAGAAACGTTGCTCTCTATTACATAACTCTTGATGATCTGGTTCATCAGTAAGATCTATCCATTCATCAGCTTTTGTAAAGGCATTTGAAGTATCGATATCAGCATAATGTACTTTTAAGGATTCCGTTTTAGTATGGTCAGCTACTGAATCAGATTTACCAGCTTTAGCTGCATCATTTGCAACAATAGAAACACAGCCTTTCGGACCTATAACATCTTTAATAAAGAATGCCGTTTCACTTATCATGGGTCCCCAACCGGCTTCATACCAGCCCACACTCCCATCATCAAAACGTATTTGGAGTTGCCCATAATTATAGTTGTCTGAAGGGATTTCTTCAATCAATCTAGCACCAATTGCGGAAACTGAGATCGGCTTAGCGTTGGTCATTTGACACATAACATCAATATAGTGTACTCCACAATCAACGATTGGGCTCAAACTTTTCATGAGGTTTTTATGTACATCCCACATGTAACCGTGACTTTGCTGATTCAAATTCATCCGCATGACTAATGGATAGCCCATGGTTTTTCCAACTTCAATAAATTTAATCCAAGATGGGTGATGCCTAAGGATATAACCAACTACTAACTTTTTACCCGAGGCATTCGCCGCATCGATTACTCGTTGAGCACCTAATACGGTATCTGCTAAAGGTTTCTCAATAAATACATGTGCCCCCGCTTCAAACGCTTTAATAGCATACTCTTCGTGGGTATCTGGATAAGTAGAAATGCAAACTGCTTCCGCTTTAGTAGACTGTAATGCTTCATCATACTCATCGAATAAAGCATATTGCCCTCCTAAAGTTTCATTTAATTTAACCTTACTGTCTCCTCTTGAAACCAATCCAACAATTTCAAACTCCTCCATATCATGGTAGGCTTGCGCATGGGATGCTCCCATATTACCGCAACCAACCACAAGTATCCTTATTTTCTGACTCATCGTATATTTTTATTTCCTAAATTGCTAATCCTGGTCTAGGAATTAAAGCTTTATCACCCTCCATTTCCCAAGAATATTCCTCGGAAGAAGGTCCATAGGTTTTTGTAGAATTTTGTATTTCGTCCAAACTTATTATTTTACCGGTATATGCTGCTTCTCTAGCCCAAATTGCTAATAAAGTAGAATCAGCCATAAAATCACCATCATTGATAACTTGCTTGTTTTTAATTGCAGCAAATAATTCGTTATGCTGGGTTTGATACATATTATCTGTTTTACCAGAAAATTTCCAAGGATTCTCACCATAGATTTCGTAAGAGCTTAAGATACTTACGTTCATACCACCTTTAGTACCTTTCGCTTCTACTGAATTTCGTGGTTGTGTACCATTTTGTTGTCTTCCGAAGTGAAAGCCTTTTACACCTTCTCCGTAATCAAATTCGATAGCAAAATGATCAAATACATTTCCAAACTTATCCCAAGGTTTACTTTGACGACCTCCAGTACCGGACACGAATTTTGGCAATCCTCTATTCAACATCCAGTTCATAAAGTCAATACTATGCACAGTTTGTTCTACAATGATATCTCCTGAATAACGTTGGTAAAAAAACCAATTGTATAGTTGGTATTGCAGATCTGACCATCCCGCCTGTTTAGGTTTTTCGGTCAGCTCACCTCCTAATCTAAATGTAGAAATAGCATAAATATCACCTATATTTCCGGCGTGTATCAACTGTGCTAATTCACGATTAGGTGTGGTGTACCTAAAACAAAATCCAGATACAATATTTAATTTTTTCTCTTTAGCTAATTTTACTGCTTCACGCACTTTATGAACTCCAGGAACATCCACAGCCATAGGTTTTTCACAGAAAACATGTTTACCTTTTTTTACAGCTTCCGCTAAATGATCAGGTCTGAAGGAAGGAGGAGAACATAAAAGAACGACATCGACATCACTATCAATAAGCTTTTTATAAGCATCAAAGCCAATGTATTTCCTTTTATCTGCTACTTTTACACGATCCTTATCAGCTTCTTGCAAAGAGGATAATGCAGTATCTAATTGTGCTTGGAAGATATCCGCTAAGGCCACAATCTCCACATCAGGATCTGCAGAAAGAGCCTGAAATGCTGCTCCCGTACCACGACCACCGCAACCAACCAAACCAACTTTGATTTTTTTCTTTACCTCAATTAATGGATTTGGCATTTCTAACGATGTTGCTCCAAGAATGATACCACTACTCTTAATAAAATTTCTACGGTCCATTTCGTATTTGTTATTTTTGGATTAGATTTAAAATTTGATTACTGTCCTACTGGTAGATTTATCATTTTATCAATAGAATTAGTTATTTTCACAGCAAATTAGCAATTATTAAAAGTTTATGCAAATTACCTCTACCGAAAACCTGCCGTTAATTAGTAACACTTCTGTTGTATTTGGTCTCTTAATGCTTATTTTGGGTTTAGTTTTCTATACCTCCAGTTTATCGAACAAGTATGTTAAAGGGTTTTACAACATCATTCCGCCTCTTCTTCTTTGTTATTTTCTTCCAGGATTGCTAAACACTTTCCACATTATTGATGGAGTAAATTCGCCCTTGGCATCAATAGGAAGTCGCTATTTTTTACCAGCTTGTTTGATTCTATTTGTCATCAGCTTAGATTTAAAGGAAATGTGGGCGTTAAGGAAACGTGCTGGCTTAATGTTTATTACGGGTACGGTGGGAATTGTTATTGGGGGGCCACTCGCAGTATGGCTTACCTCCTTGGTAGCTCCAGAAGTAGTCGGTGGTGTAGGCCCTAATGAGGTATGGAAAGGTTTAGGAACATTAGCAGGATCTTGGATAGGTGGAAGCGCCAATCAAGTGGCCTTAAAAGAAATATTACAACCTTCTCCGGAATTATTTTCCTCAATTATTGCAGTAGATACTTTTGTAGCTTATTTATGGATGGCCTTTTTATTATATGGAGCAGCGAAAGTGCAAAAATTCAATGCATTCTTTCGTGCAGATGCCAGAGATGTAGACGCCTTACAAGAGAAAATGCAAAAGAAAGCTTTAGAAAACAATAAAATACCAGAGACAAAAGATTTCATGTTTATGTTATCCTTAGCCTTTGTAGGTACTGGATTAGCGAGCTTTTTAGCAGAACCTTTTGCAAAGTATATGGGTACTAACTATCCGGAATTAGCAAAGTTCTCCTTAACCAATGAATTCTTTTGGATTATCTTTTTTGCCACCATCATTGGGATTGCCTTATCTTTTACTCCAGCTAAAAAATTAGAATATGCTGGCGCTTCAAAGATTGGTTCCGTCTTATTATACATGCTCATCATTACCATAGGTATGCAAATGGACATCACCGCCATCTTGAGTAATCCTGGATTATTTGTCGTTGGAATTATTTGGATGTCTTTCCATGCGCTTTTATTACTTATCGTAGGAAAAATATTCAAAGTTCCTTTCTTCTATTTTGCAGTAGGCAGTATGGCTAATGTCGGAGGAGTAGCTTCCGCATCGGTAACCTCAGCCGCTTTTCACCCGTCATTAATTTCAGTAGGTGTTATTTTGGCCGTCTTTGGATATGCAATAGGTACTTATGCTGGCTGGTTAACAGCGATTCTAATGCAAATGGTATCTCCTATTTAGCTTTATACAAATAAAAAGGATTGGATACCATACAAACGTAAATATCCAATCCCTTTTGTGTTTACGGTTTTTAACTATTTCAGCATAGCCAGAAAGTCATCACTCCTATGCCCTAAACCGACAACCTCAAATTAGCTACTTTATACAACTGAGGATGAATGAAATATCATGTAAACATCTGTTACATTTCCACTAAATAAAGTGGCTAAACATCTACTTTAGATTAAAAAATACTACAATTTCCCCAAAAATAAATTTAGCTTACTTTATAAGATAAATTTAAAATCTACAACCCAGCATATACACTTGTTTAAATAACTAATAGCCATTTATTTAAATATTTACTTTTATAATACATACTTAATTAAACTATACAAGTAACTATAAAATAGTTTATAAAATATTTTATTAAATATAACTTACACACATTATAAAACTAATATATAAGAAATTAAATTAATCAATAATGATGTTATATTAATTCATATAATTGCACGATTTTAATTCAAAGCTCATGGTTCTTAGTACTTTAGAGGATCCAAATGAGACATTGAAATCAGAGGGAAAAAGATAAATTCACACTAAAAAAAATACCGTGCAATGAAAGCTGCTGTTAATGCTTTTACATCCCAACTTTGTTGGAAGTCAAAGAAATACATCCCACCTTTAATAACACTCTATTTTATTGAAATGGAACAAAGTATTGCTGTTGGGTCAGCAAACTTTAGCACTGGTGGTTCCAATTATGAACCTCAAATTGAAAACTGGACAGATGATACTAAATCAACTTATGATATTGACTTTTAATTCAACTATATCATCTACAAACAAATCTTAATAGAATTAAATTTTAAAGATCATGAATTCTTATAATAAAAGAGCATACCAAGTATACATAGTATTCATACCCCTAATTTTCATTTCCATATCATCTTGTAAGAAAGTTATAAATTCAGAATTGGAGACCAAGATTCTTAACGATGGTATTGCTTTTGAAATCAGTGGATTTGACACATCTGATCAAGAAGAAGTAATAAACGAGGATGAACAGGCTAATCAACAAAAAGGAAATTATGAAAGAAAAGCGGTTTCTACTGTAAAGAAAACTACTGAGAACTATGAAAGTGAATTAATGAGTTTCGATGAATTTGATGCCATGATGGTATTAAAGGAAGAGGAAAAACCAACCTTAAACAATTCTTCTAAGAAACTATTAAAATCAAACAGTACTCCTTCGACATCTAATCTAAAGGCTGCAAGTACAGCTATGGGGCCAAATAAGACCTATATGGTTGTCCTTTATGAAGCTGATGACCAAGGAAATCCAACATCCTATTTGGCACAAGGAAAAGGAAAAGTTGGGAGTAAATTGATAATTAAAGTCCAAAGTAATACCCATTATAGATGGTTCGCTTATTCCTTTAATAACAGCAAAGAGATTTCCAACTTTAATCCTTCAAATCCAAACGTTGCAGTAAAAGCTTCTGCAGATCCTGATAACCAAAACTCCGATTTTCTTTATGCCACAGGGACTGTTAAAACAAATGCAAACTACCAAATAGAAAACCCCGTCCCAATTACTTTTCTTCGCAAAACCGCCTTAGTGAATTTAGAATTAAATGCCAGAGGCATATTTGGACCTATTACTGCTGGACACATTAAAATCCCAAGTTCTGCAACAGGCTTTAAAGATGGTACATTTCATATCATCAATGGTAATTATAGTAGTATTTCTAATGCCGCTACCATCATCAATACCAGTTGGATAAACCCAGAGAACTCCAATGCTCCAGCCAATTGGGTTAAACAAAAAGGATTTTATACCGTTCCTCAAGTTGCAGCTACTAAATTTACAGTGAATCTGGATAGTGTAAAATTGACTACTACCCGAATAAATGATAATAGCCCAAATACAAGTTCGACCAGAAACCGTATTTTTTATGTCAATAATTTTGAATTCCCAAGCATTACATTGAGAGAAGGTCGCAGGTACTTAGCATCCATCCAAATCGTAGAATCAGCCATATCCATAGCTGGTTCTAAATGGGCTAGAGGAAATTTATATTATGAAAAAAATACCGCTGGAAATGAATATAGGATACGTTATGATAATCCACATTTTAGAAATTTTAATGGAGGAATAAGTAACATTAAAGACACGGATTACTGGTCCACGGGACTGAAACCTACAGAAAGTAGCAGTTCAGGAGCAGACCCTTGCGCTGAAATATTTCCAAAGGGAAAATGGACTCTTCCAACTACGACGCAATATTATAATTTAATAGATTATACAGCTATTAAGGCAACACGTAGAAACCAATTTAATAACGAAGGTTGGTATGTAACTTGGGACAACGCCACAGCTCATATCTCAGGACATCCTCATGGGCACCTTATTTTTACAGCATTAGGTTATTATAATTCTGCTAATAATATTACTGATTTTAATTATGCAGTTGGAAGTACTGAAAACACGAGTACAAATTATGGTGACAAAGGTTATTTTCGAACTAAAACAGCTAATGAGTATTTCACACTTTATTTTCGAACTTCAAATACAAATAAAGAATTGGGTTTGGACGTAGAAAATTTTATTGGCACACGAAGAACAATGATTCGATGTGTAAGAAAATAAATAAAAATATAAGGGGCGTCTTGTTTAAGACGCCCCTTATTACTTGAAAAACTAAATAGTTTATTTATTTTTTAGTAAGTCTTCTATAATTTGCCAATCGTAATAATGAAATACTCTTCCATTAGACATGGCTACTAACATGCCTTTTGGAAACTTAGAACCAATTGGAATAGATACTGCTTCTGCCCCATCACATTCAATCGCTGAAACAGGAATTTCTTTGATTAGTTGATGCTCATGAATATTACCTGCAACACCCTCCCTAGGATAAATGTTAAAGGAGTTATTTTGCTGATTGGAAACTAAAATATATCCTGTACTATCGGATTGTTTGTAGATTGCTATCCCTTCATGATCGGATTTAAAATCTTGCTGACCAAATAATGAGAGTTCTTCATTACCTTTTAAAGGGTCTGCATAATATTTATGAATGCCGTAACCTTCATCAGAATAATAAATATAGCCTAACTCATTATCCACTGCAATTGCTTCAATCTCTTTTCCTCCAGCATATGCACCAAATTCCCTTACTTTTTCCCCTTCAACAGCTTGTCCATTCCAGGACAATTCATATTGAAATAAGTATCGACCAGTTGGTCCGCTTTTTCTACCCACAACAGCAAATATCCTATTACCTACCGAATCCTTTTGCGTGTACAATGAAATACCCATTGGAGACTTTTCTTCTTCGCCTTCAAATACAGCAATTCCACCTTGGTCTAAAGGTTTTAAATCAGGTAAACTGAATACCCGTATTTTATTAGTCCCTCTTTCTGTCAAAACAGCGATATCAACCAGTTGATCTCCCATTTGGAAACCATAAGCTATATCTACATTATTTGGACGATCTAGTGGCGTCACCTTATCGATAATTTTACCTTCCATATCGTAAGCATACAAGCCTCCAGTTTTTTCATGCTTATCTGTACCAATTACGATGACTTCTGTACTATCCTTCGGATTAACCCAAATAGCAGGATCATCCGTATCATTGGGAACTTGTTCCGTTACGATACTAGGTTTAATAGCATCTTTAGCAACTGGTGCTAATTTACTTTGACAGGATGTCAATGCTAAGGTTAACACTGTAGGAATGATTAGTAATTTTTTCATTGCTTAATTTTTAAGAATTAAAGGTCAAATTTTACACCCAAGGTGTATCTAGGTTTATAATACTCTAATTGCTTCATGCGTTCTTGCGCTCCTTGATAATAACGTAAAGGTTGATTTGTCAAATTGTTGGCCTCTGCAAAAATTCTAAACTGACGTGTCACCTTATAGGATGCATTCGCATCTAAAAAGAATTGTTTATCATAATATTCATCTTTAAATGCGTCTTCACCTATACCATCTAAATAATCTGCCGTATAATTTCCTGAAAGTCTAGCAGAGAATTTAGCATTTTCCCAAGATAAAGAAGCATTGAACATATGAGGTGCTGTACCTGGTAAACCTAAATTAGTACGAAATACACCATCTTCACCTGCTATCCCCTTTGCTTTAGAAGCTGTATAGGTATAATTGGTATAAATCCCAAAACCCTTTAAAAATTGACCTGGTAAGAAGTCCAACTGACGTTGAAATGCAACCTCTAGACCATACACATTTACTTGTTCACCATTTCTATATTGTTTAAAAGTCCAGGTTTGACCTGCTTCAATTGGATTTGCTTGGCCAGGAAACAATTCATTAAATTTAGAAGCAGTAAAACTAGCGTCACTATACATATAGATAAAATTTTTCAGGTTTTTATAAAAGACACCTCCAGAAATTAAACCAATATTCTGAAAATACCGTTCTACCATAAGATCACCGTTATAGGCATAGGTTGCTTTTAAATTGGGGTTACCCGCTTCTAATTCACTTTCATCAGCAACAGAACTGATGTATGGAGCTAAAGCATAATAATTTGGTCTAGCTAGACCTGTACTGAATGCAGCACGTAAAATAAATTGATCATTAAAATTATGTTTTAACGTAACGTTTGGAAGAATATGAGTATAGTTGTTTTTGTTTTTTAACTTCCCTATTAATTCTTTTTCATCCTTAACATTATTCCCAGTATAGTTTATTCTCGTATGCTCTACACGAGCTCCTAAAATGATGCTAGTTGCTTCAGTTAAATTTTGATCAAAACGAAAATAGGCAGCATAAATTTTTTCTTTTGCCCGGTAATTTTTTGATAAATACTCTGAAGGATCTTCCTCTTCCTTGAATTGGTTTTTATCTAAGAGGTTTAATCCTCCTAAGTAACTATTAGAAGCAAAGGTTCCAGCAGCATAACGATCACCTTGTTCCCATGTTCTGGCATCCCAAATTTGATTTGGCACATCTAATAAGTTATTAATTTTTGTATTAGGAGTATATTTGTAAAATATATTGTCTCGATTTTTTGTTTTTAACCGAACTCTAGATCCAAAACGCAATCTTCCTTTTTGACCATCTACAAAGCTTAATGGTATACGTAGATTTACTTTTGCACCAAATTCATCTTCTGATGTATAATTATGATTTTCAGTAATTTTATTAAAGCCAAACTTCGAAAGATCGGTAATACCATCGTTAATAAAGGGTAGGTTTAAGTCAGACAAATCTTGTTGAACAGATACATTCTTCATTCTAAAATTAATATATCGCTCATTTGGACGATCTTCATCTGCTTTTGAATAGGATAATGACCAATTTAAATCTAACTTAGGTGTAATTAAATGTTCTCCTTGCATGGATAAATTGAATACCGATTGCTTTTCCAAGCGACTATTATCATTCGCTTTATTATCAATTCCACCTTTCGTTTCTCTATTAACTTCTCCTATATAAGATTTTTTTGCATCATCCCATTTCATATCCTTATAACGTAATCTATAACGGTTTTCCAAATCATCTCTCCAGTTATAAATTGCATTTAAAGCTATACGATTACGATCATTGATATCGAAATCCCAGCCTGCAGACACACTTCTTCTTACTCGACTTACATCATACTTTCTGATATCCATATCCTTAAGAAACAATTGATCATCGTTCTTTTTCCATACTCCTTCAATATTGTTAGAACCAAAATGCTGTGTTTGCATCGTTCCACTCAATACCAAACCCATTTTATTCTCTAGAAATCGGTTACCATAAATGACAGATCCATTATAAAGTGTTTTTTCACGAATAGGTGCATAACCTGCACCCAAGGTAGCTGATAAACGTTGTTTATTGGGAACGGCTCTAGTCACCAAATTGACACTACCACCAATCGCATCGGCATCCATATCGGGTAATAAGGTCTTATTGACCTCTATATTAGAAATCATGTCCGAAGGAATTAAATCCATCTGAACATTTCTATTATCTCCTTCTGCAGAAGGTATGCGATCTCCATTCAAAGTCACCGAATTAAGTTCAGGTGCTAAACCGCGGATTATGATATTTCTGGCTTCACCTTGGTCATTCTGCATAGTAATGCCTGGAACACGTTTTAGCGCATCACCAATAT
>DAIQBS010000049.1:0-25235 GCA_036781025.1 Sphingobacterium sp.
GATGCTCTAACCTGCTGAGCTATTCAGGAATTTATTAGAAATAACATCGTGTTATTCTTAAAGTGGTACAAAAATACGCTTTTTGAAATTAAGTCGCAAACATTTTCTTGAAAAAATATCAATTAAATGGGCTTTTATCCGCAAGAACATCATTTTAAAGAGTTTATCTTTCATTTTATTTTTTTGTATCAAAAGCCATTTCTTTGAAATTTCGTTTTTTAATCATTTTTCTTTTTCCTCCTCATCTGATTCAACTATTCTATTATTATCAAATTAGTTCGATAACATCAAAACTCTACTCTTCCAAGGATCTCCTTCGGATCTTCATCGGAAATTAAATGCATCAACTATGAGTTCAAGCGAACAAGATCCGAATTTGTTCCTTTCTAGATCTAAAACAGTAGCATGGAATTAGAACCTTAAAAAGCTGTTAAAGGTATTATTAGGTTGAATAATAAATAGGAATTAAAAAAGCCGTCAGTTTCCTAACGGCTTTTACACTTTTACTAGTTACTTATCGGCAGAATCACGCTCGAAGGAAATTCTTTAGAGAAATAAATACGCTGTTTATGCACTTCAAAATCTTCCTCATTTGCTTGATAAATATTCACAAATTTCTGAGGATTTCTATCCACCAATGGAAACCAAGAACTTTGAATTTGAATCATGATTTTATGTCCCTTTTTAAAAACATGAGCAGCATCCTGCATATCAAATTTTACTTGGGTCACTTCATGAGGTGTAAGTGCCTCTGGCTTTGAAAAACTGTTTCTATATTTTGCTCGCATCACCTCTCCCCTGACTAAGCATTGGCAATCTGATAAGACATGATCTTTTTGGTAAGGATGAACATCAATCAATTTCACGATGTAATCTGCATCCGTTCCGGTACTACTTACAAATAAATTAGCCTGGATATTACCCATTATCTTCACATCTTCTTGCAAAACCTCCGATTCAAAAACCAACACATCCGGTCTTTTTCCAGCGAATGATTGATCTTCGAACATATATTGAAATCCACGCATTAGGGTTTTCTCTGCAGTATAGGGAACAGGTTTATTAGGGTCGGAAGTATATTCTTCAAAAGCTTCCTTTTCTTGTGTCGGAGCTTTAAAGGATAAGGAATTGCCCTCTCTTAAATATAGAGATTGATAGGTTATATCCTTTTTCGGCCAAATATCCAGGTAATTCCACTCATTAGCTCCCGTAACAAATATATTAACAGGCTTTACAAGTTTATTTTTATCGCCTTTCAGGTGCTTATTAAAAAATGCTAATTCTATATCTTTACGATAATAGGGATTCACTTCAGAACCAAAATCCAGGTTGCCCAAATTCTTCCCGTCTCCTCTAGTCCAGGAACCATGATACCAAGGTCCCATAACAAATGAAACCTTATTTTTGCCTGATTTCACTAAAGCTTCATAGGTCTTTAGCGGACCATACAAATCTTCCTGATCATACCATCCTCCCACGACCAATACATGGGGCTTCACCTGATTCAAAAACTTGGTATAGCTTCTTTCCTTCCAATAAGCATTATAATCTGGATTCTCCATCATTTCATTCCAGAGTACGCTTTTACCATGGAGATACTTTTCATTAAAGTTTTTCAAAGGACCAGATTTCAGGTAAAACTGATAGCCATCTGTCGTATTGTAATTTCCAAAACCTCCTGGATGGGTGGTTCCTATCGAATCCCTCATTTTACCAAAAGAGGAAAGAAATGAAAAGGTTCCCATGAGCATGAATGCTCCATTATGGTGCCGATCATCTCCCATAAACCAATCGGTAACTGGCGCTTGAGGAGAAACAGCTAACAAATTTGGATGGGCATCGATTAAGGACATCGAGGCGTAAAAACCTGGGGAAGACACTCCCCAGATTCCTACCTTTTTATTCGATTTTATATTTTTTATTAACCAATCTATGCTGTCATAAGCATCTGAAGATTCATCGGAAACAAGTTTTCTTTTTCCTTTCTGATAAGGTCGATTCGCAATAAAAGTTCCTTCCGACTTATATTTCCCTCGCACATCCTGATAGACGAATATATAGCCATCCTTAGCAAAATCCATACTTGGCCCCAAGGTAGGTCTATATTTATCCTGTCCATAAGGCGCAATACTATAAGGTGTACGAATCATCATGATTGGATAGGATTTAGACTGATCCTTCGGCTCATAAATAGCGGTATATAAGCGTATACCATCTCGCATTGGAATATAAACTTCTCGCTTGGTATAGTGCTCTTTAATATAGGCAGCATCTTCTGGACTCTGAGCGAAAAGCAACTGAAAACAACTAATCAACAACAGCAATAAACCGTACTTCATAAGCTAAATAATTATTTGTTAAGCGTAGATCGATGCAAAACAACTTGTTTTTTACTCTTTTTACCAGGTTCAACAAATGTATTGTTAATCATATTGGCATCTTTAACTTGATCCATTACGATAGCAGGACGATAATCCGCCGCTTTCGCTGTTAATTTTACCTGTTCAAAAGTTACCCCGTCCACATGTCTTAAGTAGAAACCCCATGCCGGTAATTCTTTGAATTGGGAAAATTCAGGATAAGCAGTTTCCATTTCCGGAATGCTATCCAATTCCTTAGCACTAACACCACGAAAGGCATAATGTGGATTGGATGCCCCAGGATATACAATTTCGATATTTTTTAAAACGACGTTTTTAACCGGTTGATTTTTTAATCCTACGATACTTGCCGGTGAAATATTCCGAGGATGATCTTCAATAGGTCCTTCATAGGAATATCCTGCATCTGGCTTATGTGCTGGAACTTCAATGTAAACGTTTTGAATCGTCACATCCTCAATACTTCCAATACGATCTTTATTGCTACGACTTCCTATACGTAAATAAATAGCATTTCCTGTATTATAAGCATATAAGCTATCCACTAATATTTGTTCCACACGTCCTCCATCAGGAGTTGCAATGGTAAAAGCAGAACGGAAAGTGTCATACACTTTATTATTAACGATTTTTACATTCTTATAACCTCCTGCGGATACAGTTCCAAATTTTATTCCATTGGCACTGGAACGAGCGACGTTATTGCGAATCACAATGTTTTCATTTCTTTTCGTACGGTCGTGAGACTTTAAACAAATCGCATCATCGGCAGCATCAATAAATGAATTGCTTAACACAAAGTTTTTGCAGTCTACGATATCGATTCCATCATTATTCCAGAAGGCTTTGCTATCGATACTAATACTATCTACCAATACATCTTCACATTGATCATATACTGTTACCCAATCCGCAGCATCTTTTACGGTAATTTTTTTAATCAATACGTTTTTACATTCTCTTAAATAGATGGCTTTAGGACGATTATTCCTTGGTCTATCGTAATCCAATGGATCTTTAATGATTCCCTTATGGATAAGATCCATCAAACTGTAAGCAACTGCCTTGCCTTGACCATCGATGACTCCCTTTCCGGTAATAGCCACATTTTCTACTCCTTTAGCATAGATTAGGGCATTATTTGGCGTACCTACATTATAATCATTGATATTCGTGGAGCCTACTAAAACCGCTCCTTCTTCCAAATGTATCGTAACATTGGATTTTAAATGAATGGTACCAGTAAGGTATCGACCAACATAAAAATTTAATTTCCCACCTCCATTAGCACTGATAAAATCTATTGCTCGCTGAATTGAAGTCGTATTTAATGTGGTTCCATTGGATTTGATACCAAAAAATGATGCATTATAATCCTTTGCCGATAATGGACTCAGACCTACAACCATAGCAAGTCCCAATCCTATATAATGTTTTAATTTAATCATTGTTATTTTCTATTTTATGGACTTACCTTCCTTATTCACACTGTTTTTGATAACAATAGTCTTGCTATTATGATCTTTAATGAATGACTTTCCAGTCACATCAATATAAATCTTATCCATATTCAAATCTTGAACATTCGATAAAACAAAAGCATTAGAGTTTGGTACGCTTAAGCTTTGAATAATTTGATTGCTTATTGAAATTTCAGAGGAATTTTCTATAACATACACATCCGAGGCTGCATCTTCTACATGAAGACCTTCTACAGTAACTTGTTTACAATCTTTTATACCAATTAAAATTGGATTCTTGCTTTCTTTAGGTAATACTGCATTTTGTTGAAGCTTAGCTAATTGTTTTATGGTAGCTGCCGCTTGACCTAAAATAACTCCTTTACCTACTATTTTTATATTGGATTGGTTTTCTGCGTAGATAAAATAACGTTTACCATTCTTTTCAATAAAATCATAAAAAGAAGGGTTGGCCACAAGAATCGCACCTTCATGCAATTGAATCGTTACATTCGATTTTAATTCCAGGCCTCCTGTTAAATACCTTCCCACATAAAAATTTAATGTGCCTCCACCTTTTGATGAGATTAAATCAATAGCTGCTTGAATGGATCGGGTATTATTCGTTTGTCCATCGGATACACATCCAAAAGCTGATGCATTATAATCTACCGCAAAAGATCTGCTGGCGATGAACATAAAAAATAGAAATATGATTTGAATTTTTTTCATGGGTCTAATTATGGTTGAATGGAAACATTTTTGCTATTATGCAAGAAGATCTGCTTTTTATCGTTTGCTTGATCTTCTTCAAATACCATGTTATTAAATGATCCAGTATCTAAATTATCTGCAACAACTGCCGGGCGGTAGTCAGGTTTTTTCGCTACGAATTTTACATTTTTGAAGTGAATGTTTTTTGCATGGCGAATGTAAAATGCCCAAGCTGGTAGTTCCTTAAATTGTGAAAATTCTGGATATGCAACTTCCATATTAGGAATTGAATCTAGGTCTGCTGGAGTTAATCCTCGCTTTGCATAAAATGGATTTCCAGCACCTGGATACACAAATTCTATGTTTTCTAAAGTCACATTTTCAATCAAATGATTCGGTAAACCTACGATACTAGCTGGAGAGATATTACGAGGCATATCCTCTATAGGACCTTCATAGTTGTAGCCCTTATCTGGTTTAGTCATTGGAATTTCTGCATATACATTCTTGATGGTTATATCGCGCATAATAGGACGTTTCCCTTTACTCCAACGGTCTCCTATACGTAAATAAATTACATTACCTGTATTGATTGAACGAACACCATCCACCAGAATATTTTCTACAATCGCTCCGTCAACCGCAGCAAAAGTTATTGCCGATCTATAGGTATCATATACCGTTAAATTCTTAATAACAAAATTGCGGAACCCTCCTCTAGAAACTGTTCCGAATTTTAAACCACTTGCGCTAGAGCGAGCAGTACAATTCTCTACCAAGATATTTTCACAAATGGAATTTACATCATGTGATTTAAAACAAATGGCATCATCAGCAGCATCAAAATGCGAATTACGTATAATCACATCTTTACAATCTACAATATCAATCCCATCGTTATTCCAATAGGCTTTACTGTCAACTGTAATGCTATCCACCAATAAGTTTTCACATTGATCGTAAGTTTGATTCCAGCTTGCCGGATCTTTCAAGGTAATACCAATAATTTTGATGTTTTTACATTCACGGAAGTAAATGTTTTCTGGACGATTCCACTCCCTGACACGGTCGTATTTTAACTCATCTTCGATTAATCCTCTGTGCACCAGATTTAAGGTATTTATCGCATTGGTAAATCCCCTGCCATTAATGGTGCCTTGTCCAGTAATCGCTATATTTTCTTGTTTTATCGCATAAATCAATGACTTCCAATTGATGTAAGGATCTTTATCAAAATCAAATGGGTTTAAGGAGGCAACGATACTTGCCCCTTGCTCTAAGTGCAAAGTGACATTTGATTTCAGGTAAATCGTGCCAGTCACATATTCTCCGGCAGGAAAGACCAAACGTCCTCCGCCTTTTTCCGTCACAAAATCTATTGCTGCCTGAATGGACTTTGTATTTAAGGTGATTCCATTACCTTCTATTCCAAAATCTTTTACTGGATAATCTTTCGCATAGCTAAGAACACTCCAGAAACAAAGAAAAAGGGTTGCTATTTTTTTCATTTTAAACGGTTTTATTTGCTATATAATTCTACGGGACCAACAATTCCCATGGATTGAATTTCTTGTTCTCTACCTGGTCTGTTGACCCAGTTTTGAACATTCTCATTATTTTTTAAGGTTTTTAAGTAATTACCCATGGTCGTTGTTACATGTATTTCGATTTCGTTCTGACCTGGTTTCAAAAGCGAACCAACATCATAAATTCTTCTACCAAACCACTTAACTCCTACGGATTTTTTATTGATGTACAAATCTGTTATTCCATAGACTTGACCAAGGTTTAATAAAAAGTCTTTTGTATTATCTATACTAATGGTTTTGCGGTAAATGACTGTTCCCGAAAAATCACGTAATGCTTCATCATCCTTCATATCTACCAAACGATTCAATAAATAGGAGCTGGTCTTTCCTTCCTGAGCATGATTAAGCTCCAAATTCCAACCTTCATTCAATGGAATGCTGTTGGTTCCTGAAGTTCTCAAAGGCTTGAACCACTCCCCTTTTTTATTTTTATCAAATACAACTAATAAGGATTCTGTTGGTCCAAAATCATAGGAAAACCCATTTTGTGCATCCAATTTCAGCATCCAACGAGCGCCAGTATCAGCATCCCAAATCCAAGCTTGTTTGCCTTTGGTTATTTTTGAATCAAATTTAAGGTAGGTCTTGTACGAGTTAAATCGATGGGCATTTTGAAAAAACACAAATTCACTTTGATCATCTCGGATGTAGCGATTTTGCATAAAGAAGCGATTAGGGTTCTCAATTTTCACATAAGTTGGAAGCCCTTGTTGCTGATGAAAATCCTGATACCATTCTAAAAACTTATTTCCTTCAGGCTTATTAACATACATAAAATTAGCCCCTAAATCTTTTATCTTTTGCATCCAAGATTGAATTTCCTGGTCACGCAATTTCATGTCTTTATATCCTAAACTTTTGCTAGGTATATGTTCTATACAGATTAATTTACCTCCATGCAGGACAAAATCATATAGTTTTTTTACAGAATCAATTCCTAGACTCTTTACACCAGGTAGAAATAAAACTCCATAAGACTTCTTACCGAATTTAATTTTACCGGATTCAATTTGAGCGTCTTTTAAAATTAATTCGGTGATATAATCTACACCTCCACCTGTTTTATGGATCGCTTCCCACAATAGGGAGGTATACGGCACATTTAATTTCTCAGGGAAAGGATCTGTTTGAACTCCATGTTCAGCCCATAAATCATAATTGGCTGGCAAAATCGCCATATCCGTATAGACATCGGCATGTTGAAGTTGAGAAGATAAACGAGCTTTATAATCATTCAGGTATTTAAAATAAGGCCACCAGTTATTTTTCTCCGAATAATAAGATCCGTATTGAATCCATCCTGGAAATGGAGCTTCCTTCGGTGAATAATTAAATCCATGCCAAATGGAATGGGTAATACCTGATAATAAACTTTGATCAGAACCCAATTTTAACAATTCCAATGTTGCATTAAACACCAGGTATGTATTGGTCATTTCTTCACAACTTACCAGTCTTTTCCCAGTAAGATGTGCCGCGGACGAAACATATTTGTTAATCATCGTATAGCCTCTTCCTCGTCTATAATCCTCATCTGACATTTCCTCGCCTAATTTATGGCGCAGGTAATTCGTTGTCCAGGATTCGCCCTCTGGAATATCGTAACCTAAAGAAGTTTCTAATGGGAAAAAGCCTCTTCCATAAGCTTGCGCTCTAGATTTGACGTCTTGCTTTTTACACCATGCAAGGTATGTTTCTGTAAATCGCTCACGTAATAAGCAGGCTTTCACATATTCAAAATCAAAGCGTATACGATTTAATTCCTCTTTAAATGCAGGGGATTTAATCGCTCCGTAATTTTCATCGACCACAGCCCCTAAACGTCCTACTTTGAACATGATAAAAGGCAGGTAAGGCATTAAACTGTAACCGCATCTTTTCTCAAATTCCTCTGCAAAATCATGTGTCCAATTACAGCCTTCCAATTCCATACTATCCGTAAAGAAAGCTCTAAAATAACTCTTTAGCGCACCTATTCGGTTTTCCATGGTATTAGACATGCGATTCAAATAGCTTTCAACAGCTTTTTTGTCCATGTGGTTCAAAATAGAACCTGATGCTCCTGGTGCTCCATTGATCACTTGTGCAAAGGAATTGAATTTTACTACCGCATAGAAAACATGATCACCTGCAGGTACATCCACATGGATACTGGAATCATTCTTTTTACTCGACAGATCTATCGCACTTCCTAAATTATCCATTGGATCTTTGGCCAAATGAATGGACATAATTTCTGCGGTACGCATAGGGTTTTTATCCGTTACCCCTGGATCTACAGCATTAAAAATATGTAATTGTGATGTTTCAAATGAAATCGGTCCTTTAACTTTTTCAGCATACAAGACAACTACCTGCGCGCGCTCTTCTTCCTTTAAATCCTCTGATCCGAATGGCCAACCAGAACCTACGATTAAGTCACTCGTCATATCCAATGATTTAGCATCATTCGCTGCATGCTTCACTAAATCTATCCACTCTTCACTTAACCATTTCACGGAAGGAATACCCATATCATCGGCACGTTTAGGAAACGCAATTGGATTGATTTCTACACCTCCGATACCGGCATCTTTCAATAACCTCAATTGTCTTGAAAGCTCCTTCGCTTGTACTTTATCTCCATTCCACCACCAACGAACAAAAGGGCGATACTGACTACTTGGATTTTTAAATATACTATACCAATCTTCTTTATTGTTAAAACTATTGGTATAGGCAAATGATTCCGTCAAATTAGCAAACAGTAAACCCGTTCCTAATAAAGAGGAATTTTTTATAAATGATCTTCTATTCATGAAATTTTAAATATCAAATGGCTCATTAAGTAATTTTTGATCCATTTATTCTGCCTCCATTGTTCTTCATAATCCTGCTCTGCATTTCCAGAGCTTATTAAATAAGGTGGAGGACCAAATTCTGTCGTAAAGGTAAAACGCCTACGACCATTGCTTAGTTGTAAATTTACATACTGTTGCCATACTTCCAGATGTTTTCTTAGTGCCAATTCGTTTCTAGGATTAGAAACATCGGAGATTTGAGAACCTTGGGTATGCCCAACACGGGTATGTACATGATATACCTGCGGAAGTAAATCAAAAACTTGATCTTGCTGATCCTCCAGATAACTTTCGGAAACACAATACCAATGTGAAATGTCTAGGGTTAATTTTAATGCTGGAAAAGCTTTCTTGATCGAAGGAATCCGATGAACAGCATAAGTCCATTTATTGCGATGAGTTTCTTGATAAATGGGGATTCCTGTTAATTGTTCTACTTTTTCACAAACGGTTAAACAAGCTAGTATCTGTTCTTGACTGTAATATTCCCTTCCTACCTGAGCACTAATAAATCTTGGAGCTAAACCATATTGACCCAATTGAGCCATCTCTACTAGTTGTTCTTCCAATGCAATAAGGTAGGATTCAAATGAAGGAGTATCCCCAAATACAGCAAATACAATACTGTATTGTAAATCACGATCGGTTAACGCCTGAAATATGTTGGAAAAATTTAGTACCTCTTTTTCACCATAAGGATACCATTCTATTCCTTGATAACCTTCTAGTAAAACACGGTCTAAAAAATCATTCCAAGAAATATGTTCAGCTCCCCAGCGTGGGTACATGAATTGAACATCTACCATTCTTTATGATAAATCAATGGATTTTGACTATCATTATTTAATAGGTCACCGACATTTAAGGTCGACAAGTATTCTTCAGGTAATATATTGGCTTGACCATTAAATACATTGCCATCTGGCATATAGGCACAAGTCATTGCTCGGCGATAACCATTGGTCATATTTGGTCCTGCCCCATGAATCGTTAATCCATTATGGATAGAACAACTTCCTGCTTTCAATGGAACAGCAACAGGATTTATTTGGGCTAATTCAGGATACACTTCAAATATCCCATTCATATTTTTACCTATTCCAATATTGGTAAAATCGGTTGATTTAAATGAGCCCGGTATAAAATACATACAGCCATTTTCTAATGTAGCATCATCTAAAGCAATCCAAATTGATAGTGCTTCTCTATCTGAAAATGACCAAAATGGTGTATCTAAATGCCAAGCGGTAGGATTGGCGAAAGGTCTTTTAAATAAGGCTTGATCATGCCAAATCCGTATTCCATCTGCTTGGGCTAAATTGGCAAGGAGCTCACCAATGCGCTTATCCAGCATTAATTCTTTCACTCCCTCATCGGTCTGCCAAAGATTTAATAATTGATCGAAAACTTTTCCAAAGTAATCAGCATCTTTATTGATGCCGTCTTCTTCCCCAACTTGCGTTTTCTTTCCTGGCATTTTTTGACCTGCACGATTTTCAACAGCATTAAATACAATGGTTCTCCAATTTTCTAATTCCTGAGGAGAAAGAAAATCTTCAATGACTAAATATCCATTTTCACGGTAAAAGGCAATTTGCTCGGAATTTACTAGGTACTTCATTATATACGTTCAATAGATAGTAAAAAAGCAGGGTCTTTCAACCCTGCTTATAGTTGTGTTAGTTTTGTTCCATTTTATCGTTATACATAATCTCATCTAATGGGATTTGTAGCGTCATTTTGGAAACAGGATATTGTGATTTATCTACATGGTTCGTAGATGTAGCACGATTTACCGGGATATTCCAACGCTTGTTGTTAAAGAACTCACGTCCACCTTCTCCCCATAACTCGATACGTGTTTGCAATTGAACCATTTGAAGTGGCGTTAAACCCGCCATTCCAGGATAATTATCGCAAGTTAAAGTTGCTGAACCAGCTTTTGTTCTAGCTGCTAATAATTGATTTAATGTAGCTTTTGCACCATCTCCATCATTATTTTGAGCCTGTGCTTCAGCTTTCATCAATAAAGCTTCCGCCGCACGGAAATAATACGCGGATGTTCTGCCCACATTCTTCTTATCATCAGAACCTAAACCATGCGTAGCTGCAAATTTTAAATTGGTGTAAGAAGGAATTAAACGAATTTCTCCATTCGTAGGGTAGGTATAATCACCCCATTCACTAGCCATGAAACTATTTTTACGGAAATCCGTTGAAGCAATAGCATCGTATAATCTATTATCTATACGCTGGAAACCACGGGATAGTCCACCTAAACTTTCAGCAAAAGGATTCATCCATAAATTGTGCGTTATTAACGCTTCACCTAATGGGAAACCAAAGATAACCTCAGGATTCACCGCATTATTTAAGAAACCATTCTTTTCAGGTCTCATCACTGGATTAGCTTGAGTTCCATCATTGGTCGCACCGTATACGGCTTGGCCCATTAATGTTGGGTAATTTGCCAAGATATCGTTTGTAGTAGAAATAACCTTAGCCCAATCACCTGTCCATAAATAAACTCTAGATAAAACGAAATTTGCAACACCTAAATCAAAATCTGAAAGGTTACTGGTGTATCCAATACCTGCATCTTTCAATAATTGAACTGCAGTTTCTAAATCATTTTTGATAAAAGCGTATGTTTCGTCTGCAGTTGAGCGAGCTTTACTTTCTTGAACTGGCAAATATTTATCATACAATGGCATTCCCAATTTACTCTTACCTCCTTGGGTATAAGCATCTTGGTAGTTTTCCATTAAATAGTTATAAGCATAACCTCTTAGAATTAAACCTCTCGCTTTGAACTCTTTTAATTTTACATTGCTTCCTACAGTAGCATCATCCAAGAAATTCAACATCTTGTTTGCTGTTGTAATAGCATTCCAAGCATAGAACCAATATGGACTGTTACGATCGGAAGGCTCAGAAATAAAATCTTCTAAGCGATATTCAGCTCCTCCAAATCCAGTAATGGCCTGATCTCCATAAACAATATCATTACCTTCTATGTTTCTAACAACAAGTAAACCTTGCGCATCAGCGTAACGTAAATCTGCAGAACCAACACCGTTTACACCGCTAAAATTCAGCATTCTCGGCATGTTATTCGCCATACTACCTAAGATCAAGTTGATCGTAGCCTCATCACCATTCTTAAGCAATTCTTGAATTTGCTCGTCGGTAATATTATTTGGTGGAGCAACATCTAATTTCTTGTTACACGAGAAAAACAATGTTCCACCTATTAAGAATAAAAATATCTTTTTCATAAAATTTCGTCCCCTTTTTAAAAATCTAAATTAATACCCGCTGAGAACGTACGCATAGAAGGGTAGCTATAAGCACCAACTTCCCAACCACCTACTAGAGACATTCTTGGATCAATTCCGCTGTGGGAAGTCATCATGAATAAGTTATCTCCTGAAGCATACACTCTTAAACGCTTGAACTTAGTTTTTGATAAGATTTGCTCAGGTAAGGTATATCCTAAAGTGATGTTTTTAAAGTTCAAATAAGAAGCAGAGAACATCGCTAAATCTGAGTATTGCCAACTACCAGTCGTTGCACCATTGTTGTAAGAACCATTGTAGAATGCCATTGGGAATTTCGCTCCAGTATTCTCCGGAGTCCAAGTATTTCCAATTAATTCTTCAGATAATGCTTTTGCAGGAGAATCAGTTACGTATAAGTTATTTGCATATTCGATGCTTAAGAATTTACCACCCAATTGGTATGCAAATGATGCGTATAAATCGAAGTTTTTATAACGTAAAGATGTACTAAATCCTCCAATCCAATTTGGAACAGCAGAACCCATTTCATAACGACTAGCTTTGGTATGATCTGTTACAGCAACATCATCACCTACCTTAGCTCCATTATATAATCCTTGAGTAACATCAGATTCAGTAACTTTACGGTAGAACATTGGCAAACCAGAATTTTGATCTACACCAGCATACTTAAATAAGTACATGTTGTAGTAATCTTTACCAATACCTCTTAAGTAAGCAATGTTACCTGTAGAACTAGTTCCAGCTGCACTCCATCCATCAACACCACCAGTCCAGTTGCCATCCAATGCAGCAGATCCTACACCTTTAGGCACTTCTTTCAAGGTTGTTCTGTAATGTGTTCCATTGGTAGAAACTGACCAGTTTAAATCTTCACGTTTGATTAAATCAACTGTTAATTCTACTTCAAAACCGTAATTGTTCAAACGAGCAGAGTTCGCAGAGATTGAACCTTGACCTTTGGAGAATGCCATTGGCTGACTCCAGATAGCATTGGTTGTTGTTCTGTTGTAATAATCAAATGAACCTCTTACGCGATTCAAAAATCCAAAATCGATACCTGCATCAAACGTGTTGATTTTTTCCCAAGTCAATTGATCATTTACAAAGGCATTTTGATTTAACACATAAGATGCTGGGATTCCGTTTCCTGCAGTAGTTGATTGGTAAATTGCGGAATATCCCCAAGTTTGGTAACCTGAATAATTTGATACCCCGTTTTGATTACCAATAACACCGTAACTAGCACGAACTTTTAAGTTATCTAACCAAGAGGAAGTATTCGCCATAAATTCTTCAGCATTGATTCTCCAACCTCCACCTACTGACCAGAATGTACCCCAACGTTTGTCCGCTAATTTAAATTTAGAGGATCCATCACGACGTACAGATGCTTGACCAAAGTATTTATCTGCATAATTATAGTTCGCACGAGCAAAATAACTTTCCATACGACGGGTATCTAAGCTACCACCTGGGTTTGCAAATGTACCACCATTATAGCGACCTACATAGTTCGCATAAGCAGGGAAATTATCAATTAATGCATGTGATGAATTGTAATTTAATCCTTCAAAATCGAAAGAATCGTACTCATGACCCAATAAACCTTCGATACTGTGTTTATTAATAGACTTATTGTAGTTCAACAATTGTTGAGCATTCATGATGGTCGTCATGGTAGAAACTTTACCGAATGCACCTACGCCTGCTGATTGGCCTGATTCACTATTCCAGTAACGTGTTCTCCAATCGATAAATTTATCCAATGAAAAATTAGCTGTGAATGTGAAATCATTTAAGAATTTAACAGTACCGTAAGTTCTTGTACTTAAGTCATCTGCCACACGTGTATCCATATCGTTATCCAAGATGGTTAAGATATTTGCAGAACTTAATGATCCAGAAGTTAATCCTAGTGGAGAGTACGTATCACCAGCTGCCACATGAACTTTGTTTTGTCCATTCTCTTGAATGATGTTACCATCTTTATCACGAGCATATAATTGTACTAATGGACTTTGACCATTGATAAAACGGAAAACATTAGCAACGGCACTTCCTGCATTACGACCAAAACGAGTTGCTGGTGATTGCGTATTACGGTTTGCGTAAGCAACGTTTGTTCCTAACTTTAACCAGTCATACACTTGCGCGTTTACATTAGCACGTCCATTGTATCTTTTGAATGCAGAACCACGGATGTAAGATGGATCTTCTAAATAACCACCTGATACGAAGTAATCAACTTTATCAGTACCACCTGCTACAGATACATTGTACTCTTGTCTCAAGCGGTTTTCCAATAAATAATCATCGTAACGATCGCTATATAATAATCGTGCATTTGGATTCAATTTACCATCGGTATTCACCAGGTAAGCTCCAGTCATCGTTGCAGAAGCATTAGATCCTGATCCTGTAGGTGTATAAATTGCTCCTGGAACATCATATAACATCCAGTTACCTAATTTGTTTACTGCAAAACCTCCATTGGTATTTCCAGTATAATTAAATAAATGTTCAGAGGCGAATTTTGCTGCATCTTCATGAGACATGTTTGGATTATTTACATTCGTTGTGTAATCTTTCGATCCACCATTACCGTTATTTCCATAACGCACAGAATTGTAAATAGACTGCCATGCAAATTCATACACATCTTTCGGATCTGAAATCTTATCAAATTGATAAGGTCCTACTTGATTTACACCAGCTTTCGCTTCAAATCCAACACGGGAAGTTCCTCTAGCTCCTTTTTTAGTCGTTACTAAAACAACCCCATTCGCACCACGAGAACCATAAAGTGCTGTTGAAGCTGCATCTTTTAAAATGGTTACACTTTCGATGTCTTTAGGACTAATAGAAGATAATGGGTTCTCATTTTGAGCTGGAACTCCATCAATAACTACTAGGGCATTGGAAGTGTTTTGGTTTGCAGAACCTAAACCACGAACACGGATACCCATATCCACTCCTGGTTGACCATCTACTGCAGCAACTTGAATACCCGGAGCTGCACCTTCTAATGCTCTACTCACCGTAGAGTTTGATTGTAAACTTAACACTTTGTTATCTACTGTAGATACAGAGCCAGTTAAGTCTTTCTTTCTAGCCGTACCATAAGCTACGACTACTACCTCTTCCAATTCAGATTCGTCCTCCGTTAGCTCCACACGAATATCGTTGCTTGCTCCAACGACAACTGTTTTGCTAAGAAAACCCATAAACCTAAATGTTAAGGTGGAATTTGTTTTTGAGCCAATCTCAAATGACCCATCATTTGCTGTTGCTACTGCATTCTTTGTAGCAGAATCGGAAATCGACACCCCCCCGATCGGCGCACCTGTTGTAGCATGTACAACAGTACCTCGAACAATACGATCTGACTGGGCAATGGCAATATTTGTCATTAAGACAAACAACATTCCCAGTAAGAAAGAATTATTCCTTCCTAATTTAAATTTGAACATAATTGTTATTAAAAAATAGTTGTTGATTCTCAAATATCATAGATTGAAAAAACCAAACTATCCTGTACTGTCCCGTGCTTAGCTAAATCCTTAAATCATCTTAATTAAGTCAAAATTCACTTTAATTAATAACCAAATACAGGCACATGGGAATTGTCCTAATTGTTTATAATTTTCAAATAAGAATTAACTACGCCATCCTAAAACTGTTATAAAATTGCATTCTTAAAATTCTGATTAATGACAAAATTTTCTTTCTAGTAATCTAAAATTTAATTTTTTTGCTTTAAAACAACAAAAAACCTAAACTTATTTTGACTAAATGTGATTTTTGAAGCTTATTCAGCAGAATTTATAGAATAGAAAATTAAAGTTTGAATTTTGACAGATTGATTACATAATATTAGCCTGTAGAATCACTTTTACTTACATCATTCAGAAATTACTTAATTAAATTTATAGCGTTTTTACACAATTTTAAACACATTAATTAACCAAACAACCAATTGATAATTAATGAGAAATCAATTTCACCTATAATAATATTTCATAAGAATAAACAGCCAATTAATTGTCAGTAAAAGAACAATTCAGTTATTAGTCAACAAAGTTTTTATAAGTAAATAGCAAATTAGTATATAATTAAATATATACCTATATAACTATCTATAATAGACATTCCATCATGAACTTAGGAAAGTTTAACAACATTAAATAATGGGTATTTATTTGAAATAATCAATTGCGGCTATGTCTCCTCAGAATTGATAAAACCAAATGGATTATTGAATAACATAATAGTACCGACTAAGCCTGTACAACAGCAGAAAAACCATACATTCCACCAACCTCTTTTCATATTATAAATTCTTTCCATACAATCTGGAAGGTCCAATAAGAATCACAAAATCTGTATCATTTCAGATCTTATTTCTTTCGAAGGGAATAAATTTTTCTGATTTAATTTTATAGCAGACAAATGGAAACATACTAAAGCTAGAGCATGCAAAATCCAAAATTTTAAAATAAAAATTGGACATAAAAAAAGGCAAGCAAATTAATAAAAAATGCTTGCCATTGGTAAAATGATTGCCCAACTGTTTATGCTGTTAATCGAATTTCATTCGTTGAATTCGAATGGCATTTAAAATCGCTAGCAAAGCAACACCTACATCAGCAAAGACTGCTTCCCACATGGTTGCTAAACCTCCCGCTCCCAGGATCAACACGATAGCTTTAACTCCAAAAGCTAAACCTATATTTTGCCAGACAATCTTTTTTGTTTCTTTACCGATTTTTATTGCCAAAGAAATTTTAAGAGGTCTGTCATCTTGAATCACTACATCTGCAGTCTCTATAGTAGCATCACTTCCTAATCCACCCATTGCCATCCCCACATCACTAATTGCTACTACGGGAGCATCGTTTACACCATCTCCAACAAATGCCACAACCTTATCTCTAGCTTTAATTTCTTTCAATCGAGTTACTTTATCTTCAGGCAATAAATCCCCATACGCTTGATCAATACCCAATTCTTTTGCTACGAATTGCACCACCGAAGATTTATCGCCACTCAACATGGTCGCTTGCACGCCTAATGCATGCAAGCTTTTAATGGTTTCTAATGCATCCGTTTTAATTTGATCCGCAATGGTTAAATAGCCAGCGAATTGACCTCCTAAGGCAATCGCAATACTGGTATATACGATACTACTTGGATCAATATCATAGGAGATTCCGAACCGATCCATTAATTTAAAATTACCGACCAGTAAATCCTGTTGATTGACCCTGGCTTTTAATCCTAATCCTGGAATTTCCTCCACCTCTGTTAGTTTAATCGTGGTATCTACAGCACCCACATAATCATGAATAGCAGTGGCAACTGGATGCGTACTATGCACCTCAATGGCGTTTACCAATGCCAATATTTCCTGCTGATTAACACTCGAATTTATATACAAGTCTTGTACCTTAAATACCCCTTCGGTCATGGTACCTGTTTTATCCATCACGACATGGTTTACCTTTGCCATAGCATCTAAAAAGTTGCTTCCCTTGAATAAGATTCCTTTCCGAGAAGCTGCTCCTATTCCTCCAAAATATCCTAATGGAATAGATATGACTAAAGCACAAGGACAGGAAATAACCAAAAATACCAAAGCGCGATATAACCATTCGTTGAATTGATATTCGGCAACCAAGAAATAAGGGATTAAACAAATTAGTATCGCGAGTACAACAACTATGGGTGTATAAATTTTTGCAAACTTGCGGATAAAAAGTTCTGTTGGAGCTTTTTGTGCACTGGCATTTTGAACTAGCTCTAGAATTTTACTTAACTTACTGTCTTCGTAGGCTGTTGTTACTTTAACTTCAACTACCTTCTGTAAATTAATCATCCCTGCCAAAACCTGGTCTCCCTGTTGCTTCGTATCAGGTTTACTTTCACCTGTTAGCGCAGCGGTGTTAAAAGAACCTGTGTTTGTCAACAACTCTCCGTCTAAAGCAAGCTTTTCACCTGGTTTCAATCGGATAACAGATCCGACACTAACTGTTGCTGCCCTGACTTTTTCTGTGTCTTCGCCATGGACTAAGGTCACTTCATCCGGGCGTTCATCGAGCAAGGCTTTGATATTGGACTTGGCTCTGGAGACCGCCAGCGTTTGAAACACCTCACCTACTGCATAAAATAACATGACGGCTACGGCTTCAGGATATTCAGCAATAGCAAATGCTCCAAAAGTAGCAATGCTCATTAAGAAGAACTCCGAGAAGAATTCCCCTTTGAGGATACTGTACCAGGCATCTTTAATTACAGGGATTCCGACAGGAACATAGGCTAGCACATACCAAATAATCCGTACCCATCCTTGAAACCAGGAAACAGCGACATAATGGTCAAATAATAATCCTACGAGCAACAATGTTAGAGATAAGATTGCAGGCAAAAAAAGTTGAAAGGTCGTTTTGTTGACTTCATCGTGCTGATGACCATCATGGTCATCCGAATGATCATGAACTTGTTGCGACCGATTAGTTGACTGACAACAATGATCATCGGCTATGGTTGAAGCTCCTGCTTGTTGATATATTTTCTTTTCCTGGGTACAACAGAGTTGATTCCCAGCTTCATCGTATCTATGTTTATGTTCCATGAAAATGTTTTAATTTTTATAATTTTCTGAACCTTAGTGCTTTTTAAAACTGAAATTACAAATTTCACATTGATTTTTAGCGCAAACAGTTATTAATGTGCATGCTCATGTCCTCCAGAACTCATTTTAGCATTGACAAAAAAAGCTCCCTTCGTCGCAATCTTCGCTTGGCTTGGAATTTCTTTAACTGCCGTGATCGCCGTATACCCTAATTCAGAAGCTCCTTTTTGAACTTCAATCCGTTCAAAGTGCGTTCCATCTTCATTAGCATGATCATGTGTATGTTCAGCGGAACTTTCATCTGTATGTTTATGTTCTTCTTGCTCCTTGACTAAGAATATATAATACTTACCATCCGCATTGACGATGGCATCATTTGGAACCGCTTGAGTCCATTGATTATCCTGATGCAATATACCCGTCACATTCATACCGTCAATCAATCCTGTTTTATCACCTTGAATTCGGCAATGAACGGCAATGGTTTTATTGTTTCCATCAAAAGAAGCTCCAATGTTATACAGCTCGGCTGCATAGGTCTTTGACGGATTATTCGTAATAACAAATTCTAGTCGCTGACCAATCTTGATGCTAGGGAGATCCTTTTCAAAAACCTGTAAATCGAGATGCAAAGCGGTATTCTCAATTACTTCTACAATAGCCGAAGAAACATCCACATAGCTTCCAATTTTTGCAAAAACTTGACTTACTACGCCATTGATGGGACTTTTCACCACAATGGTCGATTGTAAATTGGAATTAGAAATGCTGTTTGTGGATATACCCATCATCTGTATTTGCCTACTTAGTGAGGATTTTCTAGCTTTCAACGCATTCAATTCGGTCATAGCAGCTTGCAGGTTCTTTTGCGCCCCAACATTTCCTTCAAATAATTCTTGTTGCCTCAATCGCTCTTGCTCAGCTAATGCTAATCGGGTATCTATGGTTAAATATTCCTCTTGTAATTGAATGAATGCTGAATTTGCAATAGTAGCAATCACCTGACCTTTTTTGACATGATCGCCCAATTGAACCTTCAAGGTTTGAATGACACCCGAGAATAATGAGGTAGCATTGGCTTTATTGGTATTTGGAACGGTCAATACCCCATTAACTTTGAGGTTACCAGCCAATTGCTTTTGTTCTATAGGTCCTAAGACTATTCCTACCGATTTCATCTGCTCACTAGTTAAGCTAGCTACTCCTTCTTCTTGATGTCCCTCCTCTTCATGACCTTGTTCTTTCTGGCTTTGCTCTTTACCTTCAGCTTTTTCATCCTTTGTTCCTGACTGACAAGAACTAAAGACTACCATAAGCAGAAAAGCGAAGTAGGCAACGAGATTTTTATAGTTATTTTGAATTCTCATGGTATTATTTGTTAATGATGGATTGGATTAAAGCAACAGATTCATTAATCTGCTGAATACTTTTTAAATAATTCAATTGAATATCTGTGCTGGTTTGTAAGCTGTACAAGTAGGTAACATAGGTTATTTCTCCAGTACGATAACCCAATTGTGCAGCTTTTATCATCTCTTCAGCATTTGGCAAAGCTTGCTCTTTAAAATAACGGTATTGCGTTAAATTATGTTCGTATTGTTTCAATGCATTCTTAAGGGAAGTTGCTAATTGCTGTTGCTGCCATTGGGCATTACTTTCCAAGGATTGTTTTTGAAGATCCAATGATTTCATCCGTGATTTCGTAGCTCCGTAAGTCAACGGAATGGATACGCCAATTTGAAAAGAACTAAAACGCTGTCCCCTACCATAGAATTGCTCTACGCCATTTTTAATATGATTGCCAATCAAGGAAATATTGTTATAGCCCAGCGTGATATCCGGAAGTCCCGATTGTCGCTCCACCTGCTTTTGTTGTTCCAAAACCTTAGCTTCTTGCAAAATCAGCTGTATACTTGGATGATTGGAGACTTCACTCTCTTGAATACCTTCTGACAATAACATGGGATCAAAACTACTATCCTGTGCTATTCGAAAATCGGATCCTATGCCTGTCAACAAACTTAATTCTTGAAAAGCATTTTGTTCCAACACGGTATTTTGTTGTACTAATAAATTGATTTCTCCACTCTTCGTGATGGCTGTATTCACATCCAACTTGGCAATATCACCGGTTTTAAAACGAAGCTCTGCGATCCGAATGAAATCAGCATAGATCTCTTGCAATTGCTTTAATACTTGCTCATTGTACTGGTAATAAGCTAATTCGTAATAGGTAGATCGCACTTGCTTTTTGAGTTCATTCGTTGATAGGTTTTTGATTTGTTCCTTACTCTTTACTTCTTCCCTAAAAAGTTTCTTTTTAGCTGAAAACAATCCAGGAAACGGAATATTTTGAGATAACTGAATCCCATCATTCTTTTCAAAACCATCGGTATTTCCATATTGAAATTGAACTTCGGTTTTTGGTAATTCAAAACCTGAGGAGATTAATCTATCTGAAGCTAGGATGTCCAAAGACTTGGATTTTAAGTCGAGATTATTTTTCAAGGCACTATCGATCGCCTGATTCAAGGTGATTTCTTGGGCTTGAACAGGTGCAAACATAGACAAGCCTATACTCAGAAAGAAGCAAAGCAATAGTTTGCTAGACCCGCTAAAAGTATTGATCTTTTTAGCTTTCATAAATACCAGATATAATAAGGGTAAAACAAATAGCGTTAAGGCTGTGGCCGATATTAAGCCACCAATGACTACGGTAGCCAAAGGTTTTTGCACCTCTGCACCTGCCGAATTACTTAATGCCATAGGCAAAAATCCTAAAGAAGCCACCGCAGCAGTCATAAGCACAGGACGAAGCCTTAATTTCGCCCCTTCCATAATCCTTGGAATGATGTCATCCCATCCTTCTTTTTCCAATCGGTTGAATGTTGCAATCAATACAATTCCGTTCAATACTGCTACCCCAAACAAAGCAATAAAACCGACTCCGGCAGAGATACTGAAAGGCATATCGCGGAGTATTAACGAGAATACCCCTCCGATGGCACTCATAGGAATGGCTGTAAAAACAAGAATCGCTTCTTTGAAGGAATGAAATGTGAAATACAATAGAATAAAGATTAACAGCAAAGCAATAGGTACTGCGATTAGCAATCGATTGGAAGCTTTTTGAAGGTTTTCAAATTGGCCACCATAGGTATAGTAATAGCCATTTGGCAGTTTCACTTGTTGAGCTAATTTATCCTGGATTTCCGCTACTACACTCGCCACATCTCTCCCCTGCACATTAAATCCTACATAAATACGGCGCTTGCCTCCCTCTCTACTGATTTGCGCCGGACCTAGTTTAAAGTCAATATTCGCCACTTGTGATAAGGGGATTTGTTCTCCTGAAGCTAAACTGATAAACAAATTACTCACATCGTCAATCGAACTTCGATAGGCTTCATCCAAGCGTACGACTAAATCGAACTTTCGTTCATTTTCATAGACTACACCTGCTTTTTTTCCTGCAAAAGCGGTACTGACAATATCGTTAACTTGATTGACGGTAAGTCCGTAATTGGCTAAGCGAACTCGATCATACTCAATATTGATTTGAGGGAGACCTGCCACACGTTCTACTTGTGGGCTTGACGCTCCGGCTATTTGTTGAATTACGGCCTGTGTCTGATTGGCATATTGTAATAGGGAGTCTAAATTTTCTCCGAATATTTTAACCGCCACATCCTGCCGTATTCCTGTCATCAACTCATTAAACCGCATTTGAATAGGTTGATTGGCTTCAAAAAATACGCCTGGAATGACTTCCAATTTTTCCATCATCTCGGCAGATAATTCATCGTAACTTTTCTTTGTTTTCCATTCGTCTTGAGGTTTCAAAATAATCATCATATCTGTCGCTTCGGGTGGCATTGGGTCGGTAGGGACTTCGGCAGCGCCCGTTTTTCCAATCACCATCTTCACCTCGTCAAACTGTTTCAATATTTTAGAAGCTTGCATGGATGTTTCTATGCTTTGACTTAATGAGGTTCCTTGTGGTAAAATACAATGAAAGGCAAAATCCCCTTCTCCAAGTTTCGGAAGAAATTCCCCTCCCATACGATTAAAAACGACAAGACTGAGCGCAAACAAGGCTAAGGATAATCCGATAACCCAATATTTGAACCGGATGGCTTTGGATAACATGGGTTGATAGATTTTTTGCAATCTCTCCATCATCTTATCGGAAAAACTCTTTTTGAGGATGGGCTTCTTAGAAAGACATAAGGCACTCATCATGGGAATGTAGGTAAAGGAAAGAATTAATGCGCCGAGGATAGCAAAACCCACGGTTTGCGCCATGGGTGCAAACATCTTTCCTTCGATACCGACCAGGGTTAAAATCGGTATATAAACGATAAGTATAATGATTTCGCCAAAGGCAGCACTATTCCGGATCTTTCTTGCCGACTCAAAAACCTCTTCATCCATTTCCTGCTGAGTCAGTTTATGCGTGCTTTTTCGTAAGCCTAAATGATGCATAGTCGCTTCAACGACAATCAATGAACCATCGACTATCAATCCGAAATCTATCGCTCCTAAACTCATCAAATTGGCACTAACACCAAACAAACGCATCATCGCGAGTGCAAAAAGTAGAGATAGTGGGATTGCTGAAGCAACAATAAGTCCGGCACGAATATTTCCTAAAAACAAGATCAACACGAAAATGACTATCAATGCCCCTTCAATCAAGTTTCGCTGTACGGTACTGATGGCTCTGCCGACTAGGTCTGTTCGGTCTAAAAAAGGTTCAATAATCACATCTTCTGGAAGGGATTGCTGCATGATTGGTATCTTCTCTTTAATCCTGTTGACTACTGCAGCACTGTTTTCGCCCTTCAACATCATCACAATTCCTCCTACGGCGTCCACTTCTCCATTGTAAGTAATCGCGCCATAACGCGTGGCATTGCCGAACTGTACGATAGCAACATCTTTGACATAGACAGGTACGTTTCCAAGTTGTTTGATGACGATATTGCCAACATCTTCCAAACTGCTCACCAAACCCACCCCACGAATGAAATAGGCATTTGGCTTTTTATCGATATAGGCTCCGCCTGTATTTTGATTATTAGCCTCCAGGGCGGAAAATAATTCTGCGATGGATATATTCATTGCCTTAAGCCTTTCGGGGTCCACAGAGACCTCGTATTGCTTTAATAAGCCCCCAAAACTATTCACCTCCGCTACTCCTGGAGTTCCGTAGAGTTGTCTGGCGACAATCCAATCTTGCATGGTTCGTAAATCCATCGCGGAATATTTGCTTTCACTTCCTTTTTTTGGATGCAAGATGTATTGGTATACTTCGCCCAAACCGGTACTAACAGGGGCTAATTCGGGGGTACCAATCCCATCTGGGATTTGTTCCTCGGCTTCTTTCAGTTTTTCGTTGACGAGTTGTCTAGCGAAATATATGTCTACCGCATCTTCGAAGACGACGGTGACTACCGATAATCCAAACCGGGAGATGCTTCGAATCTCTTCTACTTTTGGAAGATTGACAATGCTTTGCTCCACCGGAAAAGTAACCAATTGCTCGACCTCCTGGCCTGCCAAGGTTGGGCAAAGGGTAATGATTTGAACTTGATTATTGGTGATATCGGGTTGGGCATCTATGGGAATTTTACTGGCACTCCATAGACCCCAGATGATGAGTAATAAAGTCATTAATCCGATAATGAATTTATTCTTTACAGAAAATTTGATGATTTGATCTAACACAGTATGTAGAAAATTAATTGGAAACTAATTTCAACTCCATGAACCTTTGCTATAGCATAGCTACAGAAAGATTGCTATACAAAAAATTCTATTCATAGCCAAGGCTATAAATACCATTCAGTGTATGTAAATAGGTGATTAGACGTTAAGCTGGGGCGGTTGCCAAATCTCAGCGATGTAGGATGGAATGTATTGAAAACGATAAGTCGTTTCTGTCTTGGCTAATTCAAAGGATTTGGAATGAAAACTAAATGAATTAAAATTCCAAGGATTTATAACTTTTATTACAACTCCACTGCATCCGCATAAACAAAATGGGGAACAATTGTCGGAATGTTCTTTGTGTTGTTCTTGGGTATCTGAATGGGAATCGCTTAAAGCTATGTTAGGATTGGTTTGTTCATCTTTTTCATACGTATCATTGCAGGGTATTAAAAATAATACCAACATATAAATGGCCATGATCATTGAAAAGATTTTCATAAGCAGTGGTAAAGATATTAAATATTAACTTAATTATTAATATAAAATGGATCAAATTCAAAACCTGTGGACTAAGCAAATAATTTAGATAATCTAAACAGG
>DAIQBS010000050.1:0-24954 GCA_036781025.1 Sphingobacterium sp.
ATTTTAAACAAGATAATCTTTCAAACATCGAGATAAGTGCTCAAATTGCTAAAAACTTAGATGTTAATAAGATATTAAAGCGTTCAGCAAAGACTTGGGATGGTGGTTATACCATCGCTGGTATTTTTGGTCATGGAGATGCCTTTGTGATGAGAGACCCGGCAGGTATCAGACCAGCCTTCTACTATCAAGATGATGAAGTATTAGTGGTGGCTTCGGAGAGACCGGTAATTCAAACAGCTTTCAATATTCCTTTAAATTCTGTTAAAGAAATTAAACCTGGACATGCATTGATCGCTAAAAAAGATGGTACTGTTTCAGAGGAAATGTTCAGACAACCGGTAGAACAAATGTCTTGTTCTTTCGAAAGAATATATTTCTCAAGAGGTTCTGATGCCGATATCTACAAAGAACGTAAGTCTTTAGGTCATCTGTTATGTCCTCAAGTATTGAAAAGTATTAATAACGATATTAAAAACACGGTATTTTCCTTTATTCCTAATACTGCTGAGGTATCGTATTACGGAATGATGGAAGGAATTAATAATTACGTTCGTAATTATCAGAAAGAAGTGCTTCTTAAACGTTCGGACAAAATATCTGATGAGGAATTGGATGAGATGCTAAGTATTACACCACGTTTTGAGAAATTGAATGTAAAGGATGCAAAACTTAGGACATTCATCACTCAGGATGCCGATCGTCAAGATATGGTGCAACACGTTTACGATACGACTTATGGGATTGTGAAAGATCATACAGATACGATTGTAGCAATTGATGACTCTATTGTTCGTGGAACGACGTTGAAACAAAGTATTCTGACAATTTTAGATCGTTTAAATCCGAAGAAAATAGTTATTGTGTCTTCAGCTCCGCAAATCCGTTATCCGGATTGTTACGGTATTGATATGTCTCGTATGGGTGAGTTCGTAGCTTTTGAGGCTGCAATCTCCTTGCTTCGTAAAAATGGATTAGCTCATATCATTGAAGAGGTATATCAAAAGTGTTTGGCATCCGTTAATTTACCGAAAGATAAAGTGGAGAATTACGTGAAAGCAATTTACGAGCCTTTTACAACAGAGCAGATATCAGAAGAGATTGGTCGCATCATTAGACCACATAATTTAAAAGCTGAATTAGAGGTGATATTCCAAAACTTGGAAAACCTTCATGTAGCTTGTCCTAATCATAAAGGTGATTGGTATTTCTCAGGAAATTATCCTACTCCTGGAGGGAATAAAGTCGTAAATAAAGCATTTATGAACTGGATGGAAGGTAAAAATGTTCGCGCTTATTTTAGTAGTTAAGATATTAAGATAAGTTGATACATAAAAAAGAATGGCTTAGGGAATTCCTAAGCCATTCTTTTTTGTATTTTATGAAGCTTTCAAAGCTTATTTAATTCAAGATGGTTTTGTTATCATCTTCTACATCAACTGGTTGTTTTGCAATTAACATATGGTTGCTGTCAACTGAAGATTTCTTAACCATTTTTGTAGAAGCTAAATATTGCTTGTTATTTGCATAGATATACACCAAAGAGCCATCCTTAATGGTGTTGATGATCGGTTTATTTAATTCTCTAGGTAATGCAGGGCATCCATAACTTCTACCCAAGCGACCAGTACTTCGGATGACATCCTGACTGCAATAATCAGCGCCATGAATAACAATAGCACGTGGTTTCGCTTGATCATTGATGCCTTTTTCCAAACCATCCAATCGTAAGGAATAACCATTTCCGCCCATATAAGTACCTTCAGTTACGTAAAATCCTAATGAACTTTGAAAGGAGCCATGTCTATTGGAAAAGCTTGTGGCGTATTTTTCTCCGCTGTTGCGCCCGTGGGATACAATGGTATGGTATAATAGTTTTTTTGCTTTTAAATCGATGACATACATGCGTTTGTCTGTCGATGGAAGCGTAAAGTCTATTATCGTGATGATGTTTTTGTTCTTGGGGTTTAATTGCTGATAACCTTGCATGGCTTCATCAAAAGCCTCCCATTTAATAATATGCCCCACATTCAAGGATTCATATAACTCTTGAACAGGATTTGTTTTAATAATTTCCTTGTGTGTTTTTGCTACGGGAATGATGGTTTCAGTTGGTTTAGAGCTTAGGCTGGAAGTAAGAACAGAACTTGCTATTAATCCTAATGTTAACAATTTTAATTTATTCATAAGCACTATATCCTTTTTGATGAACAACAAAATTAGGAAAAAATTAATAATTAAAATGTTAAAACTCTCTTAATCAATGACAATGACAAGTGATTCAAAGGGTTTTGACATATCATATACAAATTTAGCATGAGATGACGCGTTTCTGACACACATGTGCGATCGAGGAATCGTACCTAATGACCAACTGTATTCTACAATTGCTCCTTTTGGATTATTGACAGGGACACCATGTATATAAGCTCCGTTGGTAAATCGGCTGGCATACGGTGCGAAACCTTCAATATTGGTTGTACCGTCCTTGTAATAGAACATTTTAGCTTTTTGTTCTTGGATAAAGAAAATTCCCACAGGTGTTTCCATCGCATGTGGAGGTTTATGTTGACCCGAAGTTGCCGGATTCATGCTTCGGATTTTCCAGGTAAGATTATCGGTTCTTTCTAATAAACAGATGTTTTGGTTTGTAACATCAACGAACGCAATGTGATTGATATTGATTTCCTCACTTAATGATTTGACATATCTTTTCGGAACAAACCATTCTCCTTCGAAGGATATGCCTTTGATTTTAATCATATCTGTTGTGTCACTGCCTAAGATACTAACAACAGATCCATCGCGGCCATATATGCTTGGTTTTTCCGCATCTTCAATACTATATAGTGGTGCTGATTGGTAACGTTCTGTTCCTAAGGTGTCTGAAACCCTTTTGTAAGCATTCCTTACATAATGTTCTACAACGGGGGCTTCCTTATTTCTGTTCTTATAGTTCTGCAATACCGCATAGTGATGAGGTTCACGTTGAAAATTCTCAACCTTCGCTAGAAATTCTTTGATTTTATCAAGTTGAAAATACCTGCTGGTATCTTTATAAGGATAGGTCTCTTGTAGTGTATGTTTGTCATAGGTCAATTCTATATCCAAATGGATATCATTGGCTGTCCTAGGTCTTAATCGCTCTACTTCTTCCGCTTTTTTTATTTGTTCTAAAGAGTCTTTTTTTCGCTTATCTTCCTGATCTAAGGGTTTTGACGTAGGGTTATTACAGGCTGTGATAGCTATTAAAACTAACACAAGTGAGCTTAAAACATAATTTCTCATCAATTATTTTGGTATTTTCTGGTTTTACTAACGTTTTTTATGAATTTTCATGTTACTTATGAAGCTACAATAATTATCTTAAAAATCATTCCATAATTTTATTATCTTAAATTTTAAATTCAATTATTAACAAGATGCAGGTAAATCCGTTTATAAAAATCGCTGTTGCAATCATTATTAATGATAAGAATCAGCTCTTAACCGTTCAAAAATTTGGCTCTACTTATTACCAATTACCCGGAGGGAAAATAGAGGCAAATGAAAAACCGATTGAATCTTTATTAAGAGAACTTCAAGAAGAATTAAATTTAGTATTGCAAGAAGATGATTGCCAATTTATGGCAGTTCATGAAGCGCAAGCGGTCAATGAACAAGGAAAAACGGTGAGAGGTTTTATTTTTAAAATCAACTTAAAAGAAGAGTTCAGTGATTTGAAAGTTCAAGCGGAATTAAAAGAATTACTTTGGTTAGATAAAACAGCAATAGAGGATGTGAAATTAGCAAATCTGTTAAAGCAGTTTGCCTTACCTATTTGGTTGGAGGAATAAATTGAATAGTTAGAATGAATTTAAAACTGCCAATAGGATGACAGTTTTAAATCTATTGAGGGAAATTAGATTACAAATGAAACCATATTCCTACACTAGGTTGTAATGAACTGGCATTAAATCCATAATTGGTTTCAGAATTGTCTAATTTAATTTCACGAATGCTAGTTTCCCTTTTAAAATTTTCGATATATAAACCTCTTACTTTTAGTTCAATTCCAATATTTTTAGTCGGAAAATACACGATTCCTGGTGATAATTCTGCTGAAAGAATTTGATAGTTATAAGGTGTTGTTTTTGAATGTTCGCTGGTTCCCCAACCTTTTAAAAAAGAAGCTTGACCAAAGAATTTAACAGGGCCTTTATTTGAGCTATAAATTCTCCCAAATGGGTTAATGCCATATTTTAACTTGGACTTCCATCGGTTCAGGTTTATTCATCATAATCATTTCAAAAACATAACTGTTTTTTTTGTTTTCGTAAAAGAGCCCTAAGCCTACTGCCACATTATTACTTATAAAATAGCCAAGAGAAGGTTTTAATTTGAGGGTTTCCAAAGAATTTTTTGAATCTTTTTGTGATGTTTTATCAAAAGAAATTTCACCGCCTAACATGAATTTTCCTCTTTCCGTTTGCGCATTTGCACAATAAATAATACCTGTTATAGATATTAGGATAAAAATTAGTTTTTTCATAAATTAATTTAATAGTTGAACATTATTATAATAGAGGTGAACACCTCAATATATGCCGAAAATACGCTGAATTTAATTATAAAGGAATTTTATATTCTTTAACGACTTGTAATTTTCTGTTTATTAGCTATTTGTGTTTTATTTATAATTTATTATTCTAAATAATAATGTTTATTTAATATTAAATATAATAAAAAAAGTATTGGTTAAATTGTTTTACATGCGTTTCATGTCAGTTCGTCAGTTGTAATATTAATATTATCAGTTAGGAATTATTCAATGCATTAGGCAAAGAAAATGGACTCTTTTAGAAAATTATAGACACAAAAAAAGCTGCTTCTCACCGAAGCAGCTTTTTAAATTTATTTTATTATATCTATTAAAAATGGAATGTTACACCTACAGATGGAGCAAAAGAACTAGCATTTAAACCATAGTTGCTCACGGTATTTTTTACATCTGTTCCTTCTGCTTTAGAAGTATTGCTTTCGAAGTATAAGCCTCTTACTTTAAAATCAATACCGATATTGCTAGTTGGGAAGAAAGCGATACCAGGTGCTAATTCTACACCGTAACTTTCTGTAGTACCAGTTTTTGTACCGTTTGCTTTCTCAGTTCCCCAAGCCATTGGTACAGATAATTGTCCAAAGAATTTTACAGGACCTTGATTCGCACTGTATAATCTTCCGAAAGGTGCTAAAACGATCGCATCAGCAGTTGATTTGTTATCAGCATTAACTTTGTTTTCTTTCCAGTTATAACCAACTCCAGTACCTACAGCAATATTATCTGCTACAAAATAACCTACAGAAGGAACGATACCAAAAGAATTTGATTTCGCATCTGAATCTTTAACTGATTTACCATCATAAGAAACCGAACCACCTACTATAAATTTACCTTTTTCAGTTTGTGCTTGAGTAGCGAATGTAATAGCAGATACAGCTGTTAATGTAAGTAATAATTTTTTCATGTTATAAATTTTAATTATTGACTTTATCGTCATGTATAGTCAGTTATTCAATCTCTATGCCAAAACATAATTAGGATCTTTGTCGCGCATCGATAAATAATTGTGAATTTGTTCTAATTTACTGATAGCAAGTGTATTCTGATTATTGTAAAGTTTGTGTCATATTGGTTAATGACAATGCGCTTACAAATGCTATTGACGCTACAATATGACAAATTGTTTGATATTATAGAATTTTAGACAAACAGTCAGTTTAAATTCTTGTTATGTCAGTTAAACTGCTTTCTGAAAGTTAATTTTTGCTCATGATTAATTCAATGTACGATTATTCAACCTTAAGGAATTAAGGATGACCGAAACGGAGCTCAAACTCATTGCAGCAGCAGCAATCATAGGAGACATTAAGATTCCAAAATTAAAATATAATAGACCTGCAGCGACAGGTATGCCAATAACATTGTATAAAAAGGCAAATCCTAAATTCTGTTTAATGTTGCTGATCATCGCTTTGCTCAATTCATAAGCTTTGTGTACTGCTGTTAAATCACCTTTCACTAAAGTTATTTCCGAACTTTGAATGGCTACATCCGTTCCGTTGCCCATTGCAATACCAATATCTGCTTTGGTGAGGGCAGGAGCGTCGTTAATTCCATCACCCATCATAATCACTGTTTTACCCTCCTCTTGAAGTTTTTTTATGCCATTTAATTTATCTGCAGGAAGAAGATTTCCTTTTACATGTTGAATATTTGCTTTTTTGGCTATTAACTCTGCTGTTTGCTGATTATCTCCTGTAAACATATATACCGTCAATCCTTCCTGTTGAAATTTCTGAATCACCTCCACACTATTTTCTTTCAAATCATCGAATGCAGCGAGTATTCCTGCGACCTGATGATCAATAGCCAATATAGAAACAGAATTTCCTTCAGTTTGCAATTGTTTAATCTGTTGTTCTTGTTCTTGACTTAATTCAACGCCTTGTTCTTTCATCAGCCTCGTTGTTCCTAATAACACCTGCATGTGATATATTTTGCCTTGAACCCCACGTCCACTTAAATTTTCAAATTGAGTCACATCCAAGAGTTGAATTTGAAGTTCCTTCACTCGATCCAACATCGCCTGAGCTAAAGGATGCGTACTATTTTTATTTACGGAGGAAGCAATTTGTAAAATATCTTGCTCTTTAAACTGCTTATTCCAAGACAATACAGTCGATACAACAGGCTTACCAGCTGTAATGGTACCTGTTTTATCCACTACAAGAACATCCGCTTTTGCCATCTTTTCCAAAGCTTCGGCATGTTTTATTAAAATACCATTTTTTGCGCCTTTACCTATTCCCACCATGACAGACATTGGAGTTGCCAACCCTAAAGCACAAGGGCAGGCCACGATTAATACAGCCAACATATTGGAAAAAGCCAATGCTACATTGTTTTCTACTGGAAGAAACAACCAAACAATAAACGTCAACAAGGAAATGACGATGACGGTAGGTACAAATATTTTAGACACTTTGTCCGTTAATTTTTGAATAGGAGGTTGGCTTCGGCTAGCATCATTCACTAACTGAATTATTTGGGCCAATAATGTTTCTGTTCCTACGCGCTTTGCTTCCATCAATAGTTCATGATTCCCATTGATGGTACCAGCGATCACTGAATCGCCCACTGATTTTTCAACAGGAATAGGTTCACCGGTTATCATCGATTCATCAATAGAGCTCATTCCTTCATGCACTATTCCATCCACAGGAATTTTATCTCCTGCCCGAACTTTCAATACATCGCCTTGTTGAACTTGATGAATAGAAACCTTTGTTTCTTTTCCATCACGAACTAATATAGCCTCAGCAGGACTTAGTTTAATTAATTCTTTGATGGCTGCGTTTGTACGTGAATGAGCTTTGGCTTCCATCAATTGTCCTAAAAGCACCAGCGTTAAAATCACACATACTGATTCAAAATATAAATGAACTTCCCCATGATGCCCTTTTAATTCTGATGGAAACCATTGTGGAAAGAACAAAGCGAATAGACTGAAAACAAAGGCAGCAGCAGAACCAAGACCGATCAGACTAAACATATTTAAATTCCAGGTTTTGAACGAAGTCCATGCTCGCTCAAAAAACATCCAGCAAGTATAGAATACCACAGGAATACTTAGTAACAATTGGATCCAGGCTTGAACCTTGTAAGGCATAAATTGACTAATAGGTTGTCCAGGTAACATATCGCCCATGGAAATAATAAATACAGGAATGGTACAGGCTAAGCTAATCCAGAACTTTTTTAATAAGTCCTGATAATGTTTATCTTCTTCCGCATTCCCTTGGTTAGCCTGCAAATCCATCCCGCAAATAGGACACTGACCTGGATGGTCTTGTACAATTTCAGGATGCATGGGACAGCTAAAGGTCACTTGTAAGCTTGTATCGGGAATTTTCTCCAAATTCATCCCACATACGGGGCAATAACCAAATTCATCATACACTTTATCCCCCTCACACATCATCGGACAATAGTATTTTCCTGCTTGCGCTGATCGATTGGGAGTGTTATGAGTTTTATGTTGATGGGATTCAGCAGAAAAATCTACTTTTTCTATCGGACGCAAGTGCATGTGGCAAACAGGACAATTTCCCGGTTCTGAATAGACCTTATCTTTTCCTTCACAAAACATCGGACAGATATATTGATTACTTTCAGATATTTCAGGTTGATGATGATGATTTTTTGGTTGATGGTCGGAATGAGGATCTTGCAATTGATATTGACCGCCTAAATCATTCAATTTATCTTGTAGTTCGGATAATTGCACCGGAACATGCGCATGAATAGCTACTTCTCCACGTTCTAAATTTACCTTCGCTTCAATTCCCTCCAGCTCATTCAATTTCTTTTCCACCATGTTTCTACAGCCCCCGCAGGTCATGCCAGAGACTTTATAGGTTATATGTTTGTGCATGATTTACTTTTTTAATTTATAACACAAAGTTCGTTATAAAGGTTATACCCTTTGTTATACAATTTCCATAATATCTTATAAAATTATTGGCTTTGCATAAATACTTTACTATTTTAGTACAAAACCTAATAATATGTCAATAAACCGTAGAGATTTTCTTTATAAGTCTGCCATGCTGATTCCTGCCTTGCAACTATCCCAATTATATGCGAAAGCAGGCACAAATGCTAAAATCAAAATTGGAGCAATTGGAATTAAAGGTATGGGGTGGTCGAATATCACCTCCATGCTTAAACATCCGGATGTTATTTGTACTGCTATTTGTGATATTGATGAAACGGTCATTGCAGATCGGTTAAAACAATTAAAAGAACTGGGACAAAGTCCTACTGTCTATAAAAATTATCAAGATTTACTTCAAGATGCACAGGTAGATGCTGTCATGATAGGTACTCCAGATCATTGGCATTGTTTAATGATGGTTGATGCAGTAAAAGCAGGAAAACACGTCTATGTTGAAAAACCTATAGGCAATTCCATTGTCGAATGCAATACCATGTTAGCAGCTAAAAACAAATACCAAAAACTAGTGCAAGTAGGGCAGTGGCAGCGTTCTCAGAAACATTTTAAAGATGCCATTGAATTTGTTCATTCCGGAAAATTAGGAAAAATTAGATTAGTAAAATCCTGGGCCTATCTAGGCTGGAAAAAGAGGGTTCCTGTCGTTGCTGACGGCGCCATTCCAGCAGGTGTAGATTATAAATTGTGGACTGGACCTGCCAAAACTAGACCTTTCAATGCAAACCGATTTCACTATAACTTCCGTTGGTATTGGGATTATGCCGGTGGATTAATGACAGACTGGGGAGTACATTTACTAGATTATGCATTATTAGGAATGAAAACCTCAGATCCTAAATCCATTATGGCTGCAGGAGGAAAGTTCGCTTATCCGGATGATGCTGGTGATACCCCCGATACCTTGACAACCGTGTATGAATTTGATGGGTTCAATATACAATGGGAACATGCCACGAGCATTAGTGGGGGGCCTTATCAACGAGAACATGGTATCGCATTTATTGGTAATAATGGAACGTTAGTGTTGGATCGTAACGGATGGGAAGTCATTCCTGAAGGTGATAAAATGCAGGCCGTACCGTTACAAAAAAGAGTGGATAATGGTTTAGATTTACATACTGTTAATTTCATCGAAGCCATCAAAGCAAACAATCCAAGTATGCTGAATGCTCCGTTAGAAGTAGGCGCTCATATCGCTAAATTCTCTCAAATGGGTAATATAGCTTATCGTACTGGAAAGAAAATCTATTGGAAAAAGGATTCGCAAACATTCCAGGAATCTGAAGCTAATAAGTTGCTGGCTGCCTCTTACAATAATGGCTATAAGATTCCTAAAATTTAAATGATCGGGTAGAGGGAGCTATTACTTTTGATTTCGTAATTATCCTTTAATGTTTTAAAAAATCCTTTATTTAAAGGGTTGGCTTCCAAGACTAAGGGTAAATAAATTTGGTTATTATGTATTGTTAAAGCATAATAACCAAATAATATATCCTTGTTTTTTTGCACCGCTTTAACCTCTTTAATGGCTTGGATATCTCTGAGTAGATTAAATTGAAGCTTATTTCCACTTGCCCATTCCAGAATTACTTCATTATTGGATGGATTATACCAAACCTGTTGATTTTTGGCATATTTCAATTGATTGTTTAATAACAACAATTGACTCATCAAGTAAATGCTAATTGGGAGTAAAATCAATAAAATTTTTACTTTCATCGCTAAAAAAAGAATCAGTAAAAACAGTATAAGTCCAAATGCTGCTGTTGAAACGGTACTTTTGATGATTTTATTCAAGATTTGAGAACCACTTTCAATACAAATATATCCTTGTTGCTGTTTACGTTCTGCCACAACAGCATTACCTTTCATCACTATTTTCCGAGTAATAAAATAGAGTAATATGCCGATCAGAGCGGCAATCAATAGGACTTTTTGCATGGTTTAGTACTGTTCTTTTTCGTTGGGATAGTCGCCTGCTTTCACATCAGCTACATACTGACTAGCTGCATTTGTGATTTCATCAAATAAGTTTAAGTATTGCCTTAAAAACTTAGGTTTAAATTCCTGTGTAATGCCTAACATATCGTTCACTACCAATACTTGACCATCACAACCATTTCCGGCACCAATACCAATGGTCGGAATATCTAAAGATTTTGAAACTTCTTCCGCCAATGCAGCAGGTATTTTTTCTAATACAACAGCAAAACAACCTGCTTCTTGTAGTGCCAATGCATCAGATTTTAATTTTTCTGCCTCTGCATCTTCTTTCGCACGTACACCGAAATCCCCAAATTTATAAATCGATTGCGGCGTTAAGCCCAGGTGTCCACAAACGGGAATACCAGACTGAACGATTTTTTTAATATTATCTATAATTTCTATACCACCTTCTAGTTTTAGTGCGTGCACCCCAGATTCTTTCATCATACGGACTGCCGCTTTATAAGCATCTTCAGGAGCACCTTGATAAGTTCCAAAAGGTAAGTCTGCTAAAACCATGGCGCGATGTGCAGCACGTGCTACGGAAGACGCATGATAGATCATTTGGTCTAATGTGATTGGTAAGGTCGTTTCATAACCCGCAAATACATTCGCTGCAGAATCACCAATTAATAAAACCTCGACTCCTGCCTGGTCCAATATACGGGCTATAGAATAATCATAAGCTGTCAGCATACTGATTTTCTCGCCTCTTTTCTTCATATCGCGAATGCTCGATGTGGTGATTCGCTTAATTACTTTATTTACCGACATGATACTTCTTTTTTGCTGCTAAAATAGACATTTTTAATCTAGTATCCACCTGAATCTTAGCTCATTGGTTAAAAACGGCTGAATAATAGAAATTTAGCCTTTATTTCTTATTTTTGCAACATGGTTTCACAAGAACAAAATCACTTCAAATTTCCCAAATTTCAAGATCTGATCATCCATGAAGATGATAACTTGATTGTCATCAATAAACCCCCTTTTATAGCTTCCTTGGATGCTCGTGATGGTGGAGAAATCAATATCTTACGCTTAGCCAAAAAATATCATGCAGATGCCCAAGTATGTCATCGTCTGGATAAAGATACTTCAGGTGTTTTATTGATTGCCAAAAATCCGGAGACCTATCGCTTAATGTCCATTGAGTTTGAAAAACGTCGTGTAGGAAAAATATATCATGCCATCATTGGTGGAACCCATATTTTCGAAAATCTAAAGGTTGATTTACCGATTTTAAATCAAGGGAATAAAAATGTGACTATCGATCGTTATCTAGGAAAACCATCCGAAACGATTTTCAATAGCATACGATATTTTAAACAATTTACCTTGGTTGAATGCAAACCCATTACGGGACGAATGCACCAAATTCGGATTCATTTAGCTACTCAACATGCAGCCATCGTAGGGGATACCTTATATAAAGGTAAACCTGTTTACTTATCACAAATCAAAAAGCGTGGATATACCCTGTCCAAAGATCAGGAAGAACAACCGATCATGAAACGTTTCGCTTTGCATTCTCGCTCGGTCAATTTTCAATTGAATGGTCACGAATATGCCTTTGAAGCTGATTATCCAAAAGATTTCGCTACTTTGTTAAAACAACTGGAAAAATTTGATACCTAAGATATGAGCAAGAAACCCATTTCTACAAAAAATATTGTTTATTACGTCCTTTTGGCAATTGTAGTCCTTCTAATGGTCATTCCTTCAAGCCGTATATGGATCCAACAGGGAATGATGAAAATTGGCTTATTCAAACCCAACATTCCTCAAACTAAATCCACTTCCACCATGCCTGTTTCTCCGTTACTAGCGGTAGAAGCTGCAACGCTTTCAGACGATTCAGGAAAATCATTTAGTACTCAAGATTTAAAAGGAAAGGTTGTGTTTTTAAACTTTTGGGCTACCTGGTGTGGACCATGTCGAGCGGAAATGCCATCCATCCAAAAGCTATATGATAAATATAAAGATCACGATCAAATCGAGTTTCTATTGGTAGAGATAGAGCATAATGCCGATGGAGCTAAGGAATTTTTAGCCAAGGAAAAACTCGACTTACCAATCTTTTATCCTGAAAGTGAAATTCCCGAAGAATGGATGAGTGGAGCTATCCCAAGCACCGTCGTGCTTGATAAGCAAGGAAATAGGGTGTTTGATCATAAAGGTATGGCCGATTATTCTACCCAAGAATTTGAAGATTTTATCCTCTCCCAAATTAATAAATAACGATGACCAAGCAAGGTTTAATAGACTTAATCAAAACCAAAAAAAGTTTTTTATGTGTTGGTTTAGATACCGACATCAACAAAATTCCTACCCATCTATTGGATGATGAGGATCCCATATTTTCTTTTAATAAAGCGATTATAGAAGCTACAGCAGATTTATGTGTGGCCTATAAGCCTAATATCGCTTTTTTTGAAAGTTACGGTGTAAAAGGTTGGGAAGCTTTGCGTAAGACCAGCGAGATTCTACCTAAAGATTGCTTTAGTATAGCTGATGCTAAGCGGGGTGATATTGGAAATACTTCTAATCGTTATGCGGAAGCATTTTTCAATCCTGAAGTATCCGGATTAAATTTTGATTCCATTACCATCGCCCCATACATGGGGAAAGATTCGGTAACCCCATTTTTAGAGTATCCAGGCAAATGGGCTATTGTATTGGCTTTAACCTCCAATGCAGGTTCTTTGGATTTTCAAAATTTCAAGAATGCAGAGGGAAAACAATTGTTTGAAGAAGTTATCGATAAAGTGAATACTTGGGGGACTTCAGAAAACATCATGTATGTGGTAGGAGCTACTCGTGGTGAAGCATTTCTTAAAATTCGCGAACATGCCCCAGATCATTTCTTATTGGTACCAGGAGTTGGTGCTCAAGGTGGTTCTTTAGCAGATGTTTGCCAATACGGTATGAATAAGGATTGTGGTTTATTGGTGAATAGTACACGCGGTATCGTGTATGCTTCTTCTGGAAAAGATTTTGCGGAGAAGGCTAGGGAAGAGGCTTTGAAATTGCAACAAGAAATGCAGCAACAATTAGAAATTCATGGGATTATCTAATGCCGCATGAAAGAAATTCTTACTTTTTGTTAAATTTTTCAGGTTTGGCATAATAATTTGTAGATATGCAGGATTGAAAATTAATATGAAAAAAGTAAGATTCACACTTCCTGTTCTTGGTATTGGTATTGGTATTGGTATTGGAGTAGCCCTGTTGACATCATGTAGTTCAGTATATTTGCCGAATGTGCCTGCAACCCCTATGTTTCAACAGCAAGGAGAAGGCTATCTGGCGGCACATGTGAACCCGAAAGGAAATGTAAGTGGCAATGCAGGTGTTGCGGTTTCCGATCATTTTGCCATTATTGCCAATGGTTCTTACGTTGATTATAAATCTACCAATCATGACTTCAACCAATACGTCTATGAAGGTGGTTTAGGGTACTTCACTGCCATTGGAAAAAAGAAGAAAACAGTACTGGAATTTTATGCTGGCTATGGCTTGGGCTCCAGCAAGGATATCGATAAAAGAGCTAGTACTACAGGTTCAGATCCCGTGGAAAGTCGTGAAACAGATTTTAATAAGATGTTCATTCAAACGAACTTTTCATCCAGCAAAAAGGATAATGTGAAGTTGTTTGGAAAGAAGCGTACCTTAAATTACGGAACAGCCATTCGTTTAAGTCGAGTGAAAATGGATAATTTCTTACTCAATGGAATGGAAAGCCCTTTAGAAGAAAATGTTTTTATTGAGCCTGTGTTTTTTACTCGATTACAATTGAATAAGGGCTTACAACTGCAATATACGAATGGTTGGAATTTTAGTCTCTTGAAAAATGACTATTTAAAACCTGGAAATGCAGTATTTACATTAGGATTGATTTATAATTTTGGAAGAAAGAAATAAGGATATGAAAAAAATAGTAGGTGTATTAGCAGTAAGTTTTATTTTATTGCTATCCGGATGTCAGGTGAATAAAAAAGCACAATTAAAGGCTTTAGCGGATTGTGATTACGATGTTGAGTCCGTAGAAAAAGTGAAATTCAACGGTAAAAATATAGAGTCCTATAAGGGTGCTGATGGTAATTTCAGGGTTTCTACTCTTGCAGGGTTAGCCGTGGCATTATTCAGTAAGGAGCTTCCTTTAGAAGGGCAAGTGAATTTAAAGATTACAAATCCGGAAGCTAAAAAAGCAGCCTTCAATTCCTTCAAATACTTGATTGAAATTCAAGGAACTCCTTTGTTTGAAGGTACGGTAGATCAGAATGTCAATCTTGCTCAAGGACAGAGTACCATAGTGCCTTTAACGTTTCAGGCTAATATTTTTAATAAAGCTAGAGAAAATGGCATGGAGAAATTCTTAGATGAATTATTTAATCGCGATACGGAAGGATTTTTAGTGTTGAAAATTAAGCCTTCTATTCGTATTGCAGGCCAAAATTTATACTATCCAACGTATATGACCATCGATAAAAACTTTGGTAAGAAGTTGTTTAAGATCTTTAAATTGTAAGGAGCAATTTGTAATTGCAAAATAAAACAAAGCCTTCTGGAAATGAGAAGGCTTTATTTTTTTATCTAAATCAATATTGAAAGTATATAAAATAATTTACTATTAATGATTGAAAAACTCTAAATAAAAAAAATGCAATTACATGCTATAAGCTTCAAACTCCATAAAACTGATGTTTTTGTTTGAATTACTAGTATTTTTAAATATGACGGCAATGTATCTTCCTGTAAAGGATTTGGAGAAATTTATTTTCAAAGAATCATCTCCAGTATATTGTACTTCCGCCACAGGTTCACCCCAAGTTGAAGTTGGAATATCTGGTATATTTGGGTCCATTTCGTTATTAGAAATGTAAATCTCTACATCTTTAATGTATCTCCAATTGGTTGTACTAGGAGGATATAGAATAATATTGTCTATTGTATTTATAGATTTCATATCGATAACAACACACTGTGGTAATTCTTCTCCGACACGAGAATGCCAGCCAGTATTGAGATCCCCATCAAATATTAAATTTGGTTGTCCACCTCCACCATCACCCCACTCATGATTTCCTCCTTTAGCTACAGCAGTCCAAGAGGATCTTGGAAACATATACATGAAAGGCATATCAGATTCTTTCCAATCACGTTTTATCGTGTCTATTCCTTTGATAGGTAGAAATACAGATCTATATTCAAATTTTACTCCAGGTTTTATATTTGGAATATTTGTAAAGTTGTCATCTGCATTAACTTTAATGGTACTAATTTTACCAGCAAGATTTTGATATTTTATTTCGGTATAGATTAAATCATTCGTTACTGGTCCCCAGTTAATATTACCTTCATTAGTTGAACTTCTGGTAGCAGAACTGTATGTGCGATCATTGACAGTGACTAAATAATTTTCTCCATAGGGTGTTCCTACTGCTTCAGTTGGAATAGAAACATTACCTTCTACATCATAATTTTTTATATAAAAGGTATAGGTGTATTCATTCAAATTTAGGATATCCACTGTAATTGTATCTGTAAAACTTTTAAGTTCAACTTTCATAGAATCTTGATAATTATTCCAATAAACCATAGAATAAATTACCCTCGGAGACTTGGGTTTTAACCATTTCATTCTTAGTTTATTGTATCCCGGATAAGTTTTTAATGAGTCTGCTCTTTGTGGGTAAACATGTCCATTTGATTCAATGAAGTCCTTGTATTGGGAATCCATATCTTTACAAGATGAGCAAATAGTGAGGGTTAAAAATATATAAAAAAGGTATTTTTTCATTTTATAAGTTTTATTAATAAATATTATTCCGCCATTTGACCCCAGAATACTAATTGACCTATAATCGTCTGACTCATTTTTGTATCGGTACCATAAGTTTGAAATGTAGATTTGACTCGAATTCTAATATGTGAAGCTGGTCGATAAGGGTCTGGTGCATCTTCTGTAGGAATAACATCAAATTCCGTCCGATTATACCAATAGTCTTTGTCTTCATCAGTCACAGGTCCAACCTCTCGTCCTTCTCCATATCCAGATGGTTTAAATTGTTCAAATTCTCCTATTAAAAACCATGAATCATCCCATTCCCCTGTTGGATTTGGGTTTGTACTTCCCCAAAATTCAATAATACGAGGGGCTGGTCCAGTAAATAATTCGTAATCAGGTCTTGGCCATTTTTGAATACGACTAATTTTTACTGTACGCCCTAAATCAATAGTAAACCATTGAGGAACTGGTGCTGAATGGGAACTCGCATAAAAATTCTGATCTGAGGCATCTTCTCCTAACCAAATTTGCTCTAGCCTATATCCAGTTGATCCATTTGCTGGAGTAAAATAATCAGTTGGCAAGTTTGCGTTTCTAAATAGATCACTTGGAATTTTCAATTCCTCAATAGGAGTTAATTCTTTATAAATGGTATCTGATACATTATTCCAACGGTCTCTTAGATACAATGCAAATTTTGTCGGTTTTATTTTTAAACCTCGCCTAGGGAATTTGATTTTTTTCGATTTGGTATGAAATGTTTGAATATCTGAAAATCTTCCATTTCCAAGTGTATCTACCATTAAAACTAATGCGAGATCAGCTTCAGAATTATTTTCATTTAAATTAACATTAACACCTCCAAAGCCAGATTCCAAGTCAAATTTAACGGTTTGAACTGGAGGGGGTAAAGGGTTTATTTTTACAGTTACAGGGGTTGAAAGTTTTTCATTTCTACCGATACTGTACAACTGTATATCTTGAACATTGGTGGAACCAAATCCTTCTACAACTAATGTGTCAACGAATTGAGAGGCTTTGGTTTCTACTAAGTTCCCATTTCTTGTGTAAACTGCTTTAACACCTAATAAATTTTTGTCATCTGGGATGTTATATGAAATTATTGCACCTCCAGAAGTGTTTTTGACGTCTTTAATTTCAACAGGTTTCGGGCTTGGGGCATTTTCGTCAATGTGGTCTAGTCTCCCCAACTCTTTACAGGATACTACAAAAAGAATGACTGTAAAATAGATAATTAATTTTTTCATATGAGTGCTTAGATTACCATCCAATATTTTGAATTAGATTAGGATTTTGTTCTATGTTGGAAATTCGAATAGGCCAGAAATAATCTTTTTGAGAGAATAGCTGATTTGCTAATAAAACTTTTTGGTAGTAATCTTCAGGTTTGCTGGCTAGAACTTTAAATCCGTAAATTCCTTTTTCGAATTCAACCGATGATTTTTTCCACCTTTTTAAATCCCAAAATCGTTGTCCTTCAAAAGACAGTTCAATTAACCTTTCTCGATGAATAATGTCACGCATTCCAACTTGATTATTGTATTTTCCTGGACTGTTGCTGTAAGAATCCCATGCCTCTTTTATTCCCGGGATCCCCGCTCTCGTTCTGATTTCATTCAAATAGAAGTACATATCTGCACTATTTGCCCCACTTGGTCCTTCTGCCTCATTGATCGCTTCCGCGTATAGTAGAAAAAGGTCTGATAATCGCATCATAGGCCATGGGTATGTTATGGAGTCATATTCAGATTCAGATGTTTGCCTACTTTGATAATGAATGACCTTTTTGAGGAAATATCCTGTCACAGGCCCCCAGTCATGACCTTTTTTTTGTTGACTACCTCCAATTCGAGATGCGACCCAAAATAAATCAGCGGGCAATGGATTGTTTGTTTCCACTTTTTGACCGTACCATTGACCACCATCGAATCCAAGAAATGCGTAAAATCGAGGTTCTCGCTCAAAATTTACTTCGACAGTAATGTAATCTTTTCGAATATGCCATTTCTCTGTATCTGTACCTGCTCTTAAAGCATATAAGTTTTTACCTGACCATGATTTATCATTTTCTATTGGTAAACCTTTATTTGTATAAAACATTTCTGCAACTTTCAAAGGAGCTTGAATGTGACTATATAAACCTGCCATATCGGGATATTGTACCCATTGTAAATTTGGGGATGCTGCCATTTGCAGATTTCGATTTGCTCCCAAACTAGTATGGGTATTTGCCCAAATAATTTCTGGATTCCATTTTTCAGTGAAAGAGTTTCGGAGATCCAATTCCTTCATTAGTGTATCACTTATATTGACCCTACTCTGATGATAGTATAACTCATGGTCAGCTTCTTTGGCAAAATCTATTGCCTCTTTGCAGGCAATCACCGCATTCTCCCATCGTTTTTTGATTTCTTCAGGACTTTTATCGGTTTTAAATAATTGTATTCCCCTTTTATCTATCAGTGTAGATTGATCTTGATTGTTATTGAATAATGGGCTAGCAGCATATACTGAAATTTTAGCTTTAATCGCAGCAGCAATTGGTTTCGTAATTCTGCCTAATTCTTCTCTTGATTGTACTTTAATGGGTAAATCAGGCATGGCTTCATCCAAAAGTTGAATGACATAATCAAAACACTCATCCATTGGATCTCTAAAAACTCTAACCTCTTCAATACTAGCATTAATGTCTAAGTTTTCTTTAATCAATGGAATTGGACCCCATTTCTTCATGAGATGAAAGTGATAGAATGCTTTCAGAAATTTTGCTTCTGAAATCCATTGTAATTTTTCCCATTCAGGTAGATCAGGAACTTTATCAATATTATCGATAAGGATATTACAAGTTCTTATTCCCTCATATATACCACCCCAGTCATCTCCATAAGGACCCGAAGGGTTTTGCAATCCTCGAGCGATATTAAATATACCACCTCCCCATACTCCTCCACTTTCTCTACGATCTAAAATGCTCCATAATTCATCTCCTGCCATGTAACCATGATCACCATCAAGATTTCCTTCAGATGTTAAAAAACCATAACAGGTATACAAGTATCTTATAGCAGTGGCTCGCATGCTAAATGCACTTTCTATGGTGGCTAAGCCATCGTCAGGAACTATATCTAAATATTTGTTGCAAGACAATGAGAAACAAGTAAAGAAGATCAGTACTAAAAACTTTCTAATATTTTTATATAATAATTTCATTTTTGAATTATCTAAATCAATTAAAGGACATGTTTAAACCAACATTAAATACTTTTTGCAAAGGATAACCTAACCCATTTCCACCCATTTCTACATCCCATAGTTTAAAATTGCTCCATAGTAGTAGGTTAGTGCCGCTCAAATAAAATCTTAAATTGTTTAATTTGAATTTTTCTTTCCACTTGCCTGGTATGGTGTATCCAAGTTCTGCTTGTTTCAAACGTAAAAATGAACCATCCCTCATGAACCAAGTGCTAGATTGGATGTTATTATTATTAATCGTATTACTTAATCTTGGCCACAGTGCATACATGTTTTGGTTGCTTTCAGACCAATGACTATTAGCATATGCTTCAATTAACTGAGTTTGGTTTTGAAAAGGTGAAGTGTCTGTAGGATTTATCCAAAATGATTCATTAGCTAATCCTTGAAAAAATACGGATCCGTCAAATCCTTTAAAACCAACAGATACACCAAAGCCATAAATAATTTCTGGTGAAACAGGGTTACCTATTGGTACTTGATCTGCAGCTGTGATTTGACCATCTTGGTTTACATCGAGATATTTTATATCACCCCCACCGTATTCACTTCCAAATAGTTGAGGTGGTGCATTATTTGCATCCGCATCGTCCATAAATAATCTTTCAGCGATATAACCCCAGTTTTGTTGTAGAGAATATCCAACCCGACTTCTGTAATTTTCTTGATATTCTGGTTCTTCATATACTTTAAATTCACTTGAGGCAAAAGTGAAGTTTGCTCTTCCTGAAATCCATAAATGCTCGTTCCAAGAGTGTTGAAAATCCGACTGTAATTCGAAACCTTTAGCAGAAGCTTCACCTATATTGGCTCTTACAGATGCCTGCAATCCCATTGTTGAAGGGATAGCAGCTCGAGTCATTAAAATGTTTTTTCGGTACTCATTAAAATACTCTAAGGTCAGTTTTCCTTTATTGAATAAGCCAATGTCTAAAGCAAAATTTTGTTTTGTAGAAGTTTCCCAAGTAATTGCTTCATTGGCATATCGATTTATACGAATTCCATTTTTCCAGTTTTCTAAATTTTCTCCAAATGTTGCTCCTCTGTCAGCATCATCCATATTGACTTGGGATAAATAAAAAAAACGATCGTTTCGATCTCCAATTAAATCGTTACCTACTAGGCCATAAGTGTATCTTAGCTTTAAATTGCTAATGGTATTTCTATAATTTTCCCAAAATTTTTCATTAGAAATAGTCCATGCTATACCTGCAGATGGAAAAAATCCCCACCGATTATTTGCAGCAAAACGCTCCGAACCATTATAACCAAAATTGAACTCAAAGAAATACTTTTGATCGTAATTATAGGTAGTCCTTCCTGCTAACCCTACATTTCTTGAGGGTAATGAAAGTTGTAGATTACCTTGATTTGCAGCAATCCATTGTCTTGTAGTAAATACGGCCAATGCGCTTAAACCATGTTTGTTAAACGTATTGTTGTAATTAAGCCTAGTTTCTGAATAGGTAGTTGCCTCTACATCTTTCCCGCTTTCACTATAGCCTAAATATTCTGTCCCTCCAGTTTCATTTGTTCGTTCTAAATGATATTCACCAGTAAAGCTATCATACCCCTCCCTCAACTGATAGAAATAAGGGTTATACATTCGAAATACACTGAATTCTGATAGCCTTGATAAATTCAGCATGCTCATTAATTTCAAACCTTTAGTAATAAAGGCTAAATCTTGGTTGACTTCAACTGAAGCTAATATTTGAGATCTTGATCGATCTTTATAACCCCGAACCATTTCTGCATATGGATTCCGGTATGAATTGTTTTCAGCATTACCAAACATAATATGTTTGGTGTGTTCAAAATCTTCGTCAATGGGATAAAATGGTGCGAATTGTACTGGATTGCTATGCATAACCAGACCATACATATCTTCACCTGAACTGTGAGGACCTGTGTAATCATCAAAATTTCCAGCTAGACGCACTGCCAATTGAGTGATTGGTGTAATGTTGATATCCACATTGGCTCTCAAGTTGTAGTTTTTAAAATCTATGTTATTATTGAAACTATTCCTTTTCTCTACTTTTAAATTTCCATTATCTTTCATAAATGCTGAAGAAACAAAGTACCGTGCAACTTTGCCTCCTCCTGTAACACTAAGATTCCCGCGTTGAGATGCTGCCTGATTACTAAACATCATATTATACCAATCATTAGCTGGATAGATATATGGATTGGAACCTGCTTTTAATGTATTCTCAATTTTGTCTTGTGTGTATTTTAATTCAGCTAACGGATTACGTGTTAAAATGGACTCATTTTCTAAAATCATATAGGTAATTGGGTCTGCGAGTGCAATGTTGCTGCTTGGGGTATTTACGGAATACTCACTTCTAAATGATATTTTTGCAGGGCCTTCAACACCTCTTTTAGTAGTAACTAGAATGACTCCGTTTGCACCTCGAGCACCATACAAAGCGGTAGCGGTGGCATCCTTCATTATGGAGAAACTTTCAATATCATCTGGTTGGAGCCTAGCTAGATCTGTAGTAGTTAGTTCAATGTTATCGATAAGTATTAAAGGGCTAGTATTTGCTCCAAAAGTAGTGATGCCTCGAACAAAAAAATCCGCATTGTCTGCGCCTGGTTCTCCACTTCGTTGATAAGCAATCATTCCGGCTACATTTCCAGCAAATGCAGCTGTAAGGTTGCTTGCAGGTATTTTCAAATCTTTAGGCCTTACAGAAGTAACGGAGCCGACAACTTCCGTTTTCCTTTGTGTACCAAAACCCACTACCACTACTTCTTCTAATGTGCTAGAGTCGACTTCAAGTTGAATATTTATTTCTTTTTCGTCGTTTATTTTGATTTCTTGGGTTAAATATCCGATGTTACTGAATGTAATGGTACTTGGTCTCGAATCTAAATCAAGTATAAAATTTCCGTTTTGATCTGTTTGTGTGCCAAGTTTTTGTTTTCCTTGAACTTGAACTGTTACACCCGGAAGATTTCCATCCTTGTCTTTCACATTACCAGTGAGTCGTAAATCTTGTGCAGATATTATTAAAGGGCCAAGACAAAAAAAAGAAGCTAGGAATACATTTTTAAAGTTTAGGTTTTTTACATTTCTCATAAATTAAGTCGTTAATTGAAAACGTTTTTATTGTAAAGTTTTTAGACTCATTGTCAAGAGTTTTGATAATTAAACTTTTGATGTTTACTTAAGGGTTTAACAAAGAATATCCTTGTCAATTGAAATTTGAAAGTTTATACGGTTGATAATTGAAATATAAAACAAATTAAATATTAATCGTTAATAAGTTTTTATATTATTAAATTATATTTGTTTTTATTTCACAATAACAAATATAATTAATTATAAATATTGCACTATCCTGTGCTATCCTGAAAGTTTGTGTTATTAAATTATTAATAAATATCTGTTAATAATCAAGAATATTAAACTAAAGACTATTTTGGGTAAAAATAGTTAGGTCAATAAAAAATAAAGCCTTCTGGAAATGAGAAGGCTTTATTTTTTTTAGATATCTTAATGAAACTATTTCTTGACTACTTTTTGAATTTTATACTGTTTAGTCCATACGGGCTTAATATGGGATACCACAATTCTACTTTTACCTTCGTGATTTTTCACTAGCTGGTATTTACAAACAATCTCGCCTATAGATTGATAACCTTTTTCACCAAAGCCACTAACATTCGCGGGAATCCAATTATTTCCTAATTTTTTTAACCTATTTCGAATTAATTGATGATTCGAATTTACCACTTTATCATTGCTGATATACCCAAACAAACCATAATGAACGACAAATCGGATGTTTAACGAATCTTTATTAGGACTTTCTAAATTAATTTCTTGGTTCTCTAATAGTTTATTGAGGTCACGTGTCAATTGATTATATCCATTTTTATAAGAGATTTGGTAGCCTTCTCTTTCAATTGAATTAAAAGTTGCTGAATCATTACCAATATAAGTAGTATTTGATATTATTTTAAAATCGGATGAATTTTTTGCTTGCAAACGGCTATTTAATAAACTACTTGGTAAAAATGTAGAAACAGACAAAGTTTTTCCACTCTGATTTATATGCGGATTTATAAAAAAATTATATTGGTAAGGGATTAACTTACCTTGATAGCTTGGGTTTTTAAATCTTGGTAAAAATGATTCAAATTGAGATATAAATACGTGTCTATATGCTTTTTTAGGATAGTTTTCCTTAAAATCATAACCATTAATATTTAGTAACTCTTTAGAACCATCTTCATTAAATTGAACTTTTAGATAGTATGAAGTTGAATAAAGATCATCATACTCTGGGTATTCTGTTTGTGAAGTTAACCGATATAATTCTCTTCCCAAACTATCTTTATGTATAATTTCTCCTTTTTTATTTAAAAAACTTAAATCGTTGTCAAGATCTTCTTTAAAAATAACTGGATTGTATAAATTAAATTCCTCAAATTCGGTCTTTAAACGTCTATCTTGATCAACCAATTTTATACTATCAATTCGTATAATTGTTTTTTCTCCTTGATTATTATATCTTTTTATTCCTTCGTAGTAGAATTTTAATTTAATAAAGGAAGCTTGATTTCTACCACTGATTACTTTGCCAATCCAATCTCCACTTGTTTTGATCACCTCCTCCATTATTTTTTTATCAAAATAATTCCTATAAAAAATATAATCAAATGTACCTAAATGACCATTTTTATTGATAAATAAAGGCAAAATCATGGTTTGCGGAGAGCTGTAATCGCCAATCTGCTCTGTATGATATTTTAAATTCAATTCCTCTTTTAACTGATCAAACTTTTCATCCATCTTATAAGCAGATGGAACTTCAACCGCAGCAGAATAGTTTTTTTCAAATTCTTCTACCTCCCAATCATAGATGATGAAAGGGAAATTGGCGTTTAATTTTTTTTGTATAATATCTACGTCTACAGGTATTTGAAGCTTTTGGGCAAATGTGTTTCTACAAATAATGAGTTGTAAAAAGAGGATAGAAATAGTACAGAGGATTCTTTTCATATAAACTACAATTAGTTATTTGAGAGTTGGATTGTTTTAACATATGTGGAACTCGATTTATTATAAAGTTAATTAATTATATATAGATGTGAGATATGAGAAATTAGATTTTAGAGTATTGATTTCTGATGCTTTGAACCACTGAGGAAATGATTTTACTGAAAAAAACTGAGTAAGGTTAAATATTCTTTCCATTCATTAAAATCAGTTCACTCAGGTACTCTTGGTTCAAAATATTTGCCTGTTTAGTTCAGAGATTGCTTCTTCGTTCCTCATCGCAAAGACGTTGAACTTGGTAGGCTTCGCCTGTCATTTTCAGGCTTCGCCTG
>DAIQBS010000051.1:0-24161 GCA_036781025.1 Sphingobacterium sp.
TACTTAATAAAAATATATTTCTTTTCATGTGATTGTCTATAAGGATAAGTTTAAACCTGCGGATACTGTTTTCGTATTCGGATATTCTATGAGGTCAGCACGTGTTAAATTGCGCTCAGGATCAGAGAATTTAAAGTCTGTGAAAGTCAAGATATTCTGAGCGTTGACAAATACTTTTAATCCTTTGATTCCTATTTGATCTAAAAGTCCTTTATTAAATTGATACGTTAATTGAATGTTTTTTAACCGAAGGTAAGCGGCATTTCTAATCCAAAAGCTTGATGTTTGGAAGTTTAAAGGATAACCATTTGAAGTAGTCAATCGAGGAAAACTGGCATTCGGGTTTTCTGGAGTCCATGAATTTGTTAACCATTCTTTGGTTACACCAGCACCATTTTTGAATGGAAAGGCAAGGTTACCTGTTAAATAAGTGTCCACTTTTCCAACCCCTTGGAATATGGTCGATAAATCAAAACCTTTATAGCTAACACCTAGATTGAATCCGTAAGTTAATTTCGGTAAACTATTCCCAATGATTGTTCGGTCGTTGTTATCGATTTTATCATTGCCATCCAAATCTGCATATTTCAGGTCACCTGGTTTAGTACCTGTTGATTGAAATGCATGGGCAGCTATTTCTTCTTCATTCTGGAAGATTCCAATGGTCTGCAAACCATAGAAAGAATTGATGGAATTTCCCTCTTGAATGATTGTATTCCCTGAATAGTAAACCTGCTCTTTTATATCGATCACTTCATTTTTGATCCAAGACCCCGTACCTTGAACGGCGATTTGAACATCCCCAATTTGATCCTTAAATCCTAGAATTAATTCAACTCCTTTATTATTTACAGTTCCGATGTTTTTATAAGGGCCCGTTAGGTTTCCAACCTGACTAGGAATCGTGATTTGTCTTAATATATTGGAAGTAGTTTTAGTAAACCAATCAAATTCTAAAGAAAACATATTTTGTAAGAATGCAGATTCAAATCCAATATTGCTGATTTCTGTTGTTTCCCAGGTGATATTCGGATCGGCAATTTGCTTTACAGCTGCTCCAGAAACTAGATTTCCATTGAAAGTATAGTTTTCGCCTAATCCAAATGAATTTACAAAACTGAAGTTTGGAATAGCCTGATTTCCTAAACGTCCGTAGGAGGCTCTAATTTTTAAATTAGAAATGGCGGATATGTTTTTAAAGAATTCTTCTTCACTGATTCTATATCCTGCGGAAACAGATGGAAAGAAGCCCCAACGATTATTTTTAGCAAATTTGGAAGATCCATCGTATCTAAAATTAGTTTCCAATAAATACTTGTTTTGGTAAGCGTAATTGATACGACCAAAATAAGAAAGCAATTTGTTGATACTTGATGTACCTGTCACCTGGGGAGAAGTACTTCCGGCATTCAATTCCGTCAATTCATTACTTAAATACCCTTGATTGTAAGCAGAAAAGTTTCCATTATCAAATTTCTCCCAACTAAATCCGGCCAATACGTTGAAATCGTGTTTATCCAATGTCTTAGCCCAGTTTAAGGTGTGAAAGTTGGTTAAATTTATTCGGTTATTACTGATTTGTCTGATTCCTCGTATAGGAGTATTTCCTATCGGAGTGATAACTCCAGTTTTAGGGTTTGTCAAATTGATGGAAGGATAGGAGTATTTTTCTATACCATAATTAAGATTGGCAGCTAAGGTCGTTTTGTAGGTAATGTTTAATGGAAGTTTGAATTCTAGGAATAAGTTTGCCAAGGGACCCAAGGTATTGTTTTTTCGAAATCCTTCCTTGGAAAGAGCTACCGTATTTCTAAAAAAGTTATGTCCAGGAACTCTAATCCATTGATCCGCATAGCTTCCATCTTGTGCATATGGAACTTGAAAAGGTAATGCTCGGTAGGTAAGACCTAAAATACCACCTTCACCATTTCCCTCATCTGCCGTGTAGGCACTCTCTTTATTATATCCATAAGTTCCTAATAACGAGGCTCCAATTTTTAAGTAATCCCGTATTTCACTTTGGATATTGGAATTGATGGAATATCGTTGTCCGGATGTTTCCATTAGAATTCCTTCTTGATTAAGGTAGCCTAATGAAACAGAATAAGTAGTCTTTTCCGATCCGCCTGAAAAGCGTAGATTATGATCTTGAATAGGCGCATTTCGGAACATGACTTTCATCCAATCTGTATTTGCATAAATGTAATCGTCCTGATTATTGCGAAACTCTTCGATTAACTCATCCGTATATTCTTTGGCTTTCCCTTCATTTACTAAAGCTCTGTTTCTTCCGATCATGTAATCAACCGTATTGGTAACTACATCTGGAAATTGAGTGGCTGATTGAGAGCCAAAATAAGCGGAATAATCTACCGATGAAATTCCCTTTACACCTTTTTTAGTCGTCACAAGAATTACCCCATTGGCAGCGCGATTACCGTAGATTGAGGCAGAAGCTGCGTCTTTGAGTACGGAAATAGATTCTATATCATTCGGGTTTATTTTATTCAGGTCATATTCTATTCCATCCACCAAGACTAAAGGATTGTTGTCATTAAGTGTTCCTAGTCCGCGGATACGAATATTGGCACCGTCGGCACCAGGTCTTCCTTTGGTTTGATTGGTATACACACCCGGCAAATTCTGTAAGGCTTGCGTAGAACTGGTAATAGGTCTATTAGCCAGGGTTTTGCCATCTAAACTAGCAACCGAACCAGTTAAATTCGCTCTTTTTTGTTGACCATAACCCACTACGACCACTTCTTCTAAGTCTGCGGCAGTTTCATCCAACTCTATTGTAATAGGGGAGGTTTCCACGACTAAGGATTTGGTTTGGTAACCAACAAAGGTAATTGTAATGGCAAAAGGCAGTTTTTGACCAGTAACAAATTGAAAGTGACCATCCCGATCAGTTTTTACGGCATGGGTTACAGCTTGTAATTGAACCGTGGCACCTTCAATTGGATATTTAGATTTAGAATCAATGATTTTTCCCTGTAGGGATGCGTTAATAATGGGGTCTGTTTGTTGTGCAGCTAATGGGTTTGAGGTGATCAAAAACAGCACAAAAAGGTTAGAGTATACCCATACTCTATAATTTTTCATATATTTATTGAGTTTAATGTGAAACATGATGGAAAGTGACAACGCCAATTGAGAACTTTCCTAATGTATTAAGCTAGGGGAAGATTTTCTTCCCTTTTTTTATTTCTTTTATCTCAGGGATATAGGGATTTCTAAGCTGTGCATTCGCATTCGGTAATGGAGACAATAAAGACTGATGAAGTCTTTAAGATGTTGTTTTCTAAACCCTTCTTTTGAAAAATAGTAATTCATTTTTGATAGATAGATTGATTAATTTTTTTCAAATATATAATAATTTTAATAAAGTCTACTAATCTTGTAGATATTTTTTATTGAATACTATTATGGAAGTTTCAGTAATTTAAAACCATTCAAAATGATGGAATGAAAATGGGAAAACTTTAAGTAATCCAACGTTTTTTTTCGAGAGCGTAATTTTATATCAACTAGTAATCATTTAAAAAACCTTATATTTAATTTATACCAACTATGAAACATGTTTCCTCAAATCAAGAAATCTACCTTTAAATACATTCTAATCATATTTTATTTAGTAATGATGGTTCTACCCAAGCATACTTATGCAAATAGGGAGAGGGATAGTCTTGTACAAGTTTTGAAAAATGAATTAAATAATAAAGCGAAATACGATAGAGAGAAGGAAGCGACTATTGAATTATTAAAAACGACTTTAATTAAAATTCCAGATGATAATTTAACAGAAAGATATCAACTAAAATCAGCCTTGTTAAATGAGTATATTTCCTATCAAAGGGATTCTGCATTAATTGTCAGTCATCAACTCCTTGCAATAGCTGAAGAGTTAGCGGATCAGCGAATGATAAATGCAGTTCGCTTACGAATGGGGACCATATTGATATCCTCTGGAATGTTTAAGGAAGCATCCGATTGTATTTCGTTAATCGATGTCAAGCTTGAACAACAAGATCATAAATTTGAGTATTACCATTTGTTGACTTGGTTAAATTGGGCTTTGCAGACATCCATTGGAGATCAGGTGTATGCGCCTCAATATATGCTAAAGGAGCAATTATATCGCGATTCCGCTGTGTTGTATGCCAATACAGCCCAGCATGATCTGGAATTAATAGGCATGTTTTCTGAAGATTTAAAAATCAATAGCGATCGAGTTTACCAGCTAAATTTGGACTTCCTTAGCAATTATTTCCAAACAAATCCACAACGAGCAGCTAGATTGGCCTATATGTATAGTGATTTATATGAGGATGAACGGAAACTTAATTTCTTGTTACTCGCTTCGATTTTTGATGTTCGCAATTCGACCAAAGAAACCCCTGCTATTATCAAAGTTGGTGAACATCTATTTAAAGAAGGTGATGTAGATCCTGCTTTTTTCTTCCTCAAACAAGCGATGGACAATGCCAATTTCTTTGGTTCCAAATTGCATAAAATTGAAATCACATCCATTTTACCTCAAGTTACACTCCAGAAAATGTTGCAAACTGAGCGTAAAATCATGTTTATTGTCATCATATCCCTGTTTTTAATTGGAGTACTTGCCTGGGTTATTTACAGTAGAACCAAACTAGAATCACTAAACCAAAAGATCTCTTGTCAAAATTCCAAACTTCAAGAAACCTTACAAGCATTAGAAAAAAGCCAGCGTGAGAATTCATGGATCATGAAAGTGTTGGCGCATGACTTAAGAGGAACGATTGCGGGATCAATGACCGTAAATTCCATATTAAACCAAAACAATAACTTGAGTTCGGAAGAAAAAATGATGCTCAAACTATTAGACACGGCAAACCACGATGCTTTGGAGACCATATCGGATTTACTCAATCTGAATACAGATCAGTATGTTCTAAATAAGAATCTTATTCAATTGGATCAGCTCATTACTGACACAGCTAAGTTATTTCGTTACAAGGCTGAGGAGAAAGGACAGCAATTGATTAGCAGGGTTGATTCAGTTTGTATCCCTCTAAATCGGGAGAAAATTCGACGGGTTTTATACAATTTAATTAGCAATGCCATTAAATTCAGCCCAATTGATAGTGAAATTACTTTAGAATTGTTGGATTATAGTAACCAAGCAGTACGTATTAAAATCTATGATCAAGGCATAGGTATTCCAGAAGAATTGAGAGAAACCATATTTGATATAGATCCCATGAATCGAAGAGAAGGAACATCTGGAGAGCAATCCTTCGGATTAGGCTTGTATATCTGTAAAAAAATTGTCTTGGAACATGCTGGTGCTATTTGGATTGAAAATAATACTGGTCTTGGAACTGTATTTGTGATCGAATTGCCTAAATAAATGGGAATATGCTATTACAATCTCCGTAAATATTGAATATTACTATCTTGTTCTGAATAGTTAATTTTTGAAATTTTTATACATTATTTCGCTGATTTTTTAAGATTAATTTCATTACAAAAAACCATTTAGGTATCTTTCTTTAAATAAGCTATTAGTAGCTATTCTACCTGTAAATTATAACCGTTAAACTTAACTAGATCATTTTATATGTCTAAAAAATTGAACCTAAGAAGATATTGGACATTTCTTATTTTAATAGTGTTTACCACTTCCTGTAAAACTGAAAAAGCTCCAGCCCCTGTATTATCTGCAGAAAATTCACTTACCCACTTTATTATCAAAAAAGATAATCACCCTCATTTATGGTTTGATATAGCCTCCGAAATTATTGGAGATACCATCTATGCCCGAACGTTAAAAGATACTTATGTAGGAGCATTAATCCCAGAATTTAAACATAATGGTGTTAAGGCCATAGTAAATAATGTAGAACAAGAAAGTGGGGTTACTAAGCTAGATTTTTCTAAACCTATAACCTATTCTATTGAAGCAGAAAATGGGGAGGTGAAAAGGTATGTGGTTAAGTTCATAGATACAGGTTTGCCATCCGTTTATTTATTTACCAATGGGCAACCGATTATAAATAAGGAAGATTATGTGAAAGGAACCTTAACCATTACCAGTGGATTTGAAGGAAAGGTTTTGTATACTGGAGTAACAGAAGTAAAAGGTCGGGGAAACTCCACTTGGGGGATGCCTAAAAAACCGTATCGTATTAAATTGGATAAAAAAGCCGAGCTATTGGGTATGCCATCGGATAAAAGCTGGGCATTAATGGCGAATTATGGTGATCAATCCCTTTTGAGAAATGATATTGCATTCGAGGTTAGTAGAAGGGTTGGATTGGAATATACCCCTAAACAGAAATATGTAGAATTTTTCTTGAATGGGGAATACCAGGGAAATTACACCATTACAGAGCATATTAAAGAAGGTGCTCATCGTGTTCCAATTGATGAAGAAAACGGAGGGTTTATCCTGGAACAAGATGGTTATGCTTATTCTGAACCTGTCCATTTTGTTACTGGAAAAAACATTCCCATCACGGTGAAATTTCCTGATGAGGATGAAATTACCACAGAGCAATATGAATATATCAAAAACCATGTCGGGAAATTTGAAAACAGCTTATTTAAAATAGGTGATGAGGCAAATACAGATTATAGAACTTATTTTGATTTAAGGAGTTTTGTCAATTATTACTTAGCCAATGAAATATGTGGTAATACCGATATGTTTTGGAGTATGCGTATGTACAAGAAGAGCAATGCAGATCCTAAAATATATGTAGGTCCTGTTTGGGATTTTGACCTAGGTTTTAATAATGATCGTCGATTGGATGATTATCAGGAGAAACTGATGCTTCAGCATGCGCATAACCCAAGAGCTTGGATAAATGTTTTTATGAATGACCCAGAATTTAAAAAATTGGTTCGCAGCCGTTGGCTTGAAGTGAAAGCGAGTCTTCAAAACCTTCCTCAGTATATCGATCAACAAGCGAAATTAATATCGCATAGTCAGCCGTATAATTTTAAGAAATGGGATGTGTTAGGTAAAAACATCAATCAAAGTTGGTTTACACATACCACCCATCAAGGCTATGTAGATTTTGTCAGAAATTTTATTTCTAAACGAATAGTATGGTTGGATGGAGTAATACAAGGACCTAGGTTTGATTAAATTATTTCACTTAATTAAACCTTAGTAATCAATTGTATCAGTTTGATAAAGATGGATTTACATATAATATATGGGTACCCAAGTTTAAATATATTAAAGGAAAGTCAATTAGTTGACTTTTCCTCTAACGATATATTTCAATTTTTTGTAGGACAATCTACTGGACCTATTTTTAGTGTTGAAAATAAGGATAGTATTAATAAAAGAAAAAAATGGCATGTTAATTTCATGGAATTATGGCCCATAGAGGAATTAAATAAGCTATTAGAAAATGACTTAAAATTGTTATCTAAATTAAAAGATCCCTTTCTTAGCTATGAAAACATATTTTTATTGTTAGGTGATGAGTCAGATGAATTAATTCTAACTTCTTCGATTCTTCATATCTTGACTGCTTGCCACATTCCTATATATAAATTGGACTTTACTGCTATGGATTTTAGAAATGAAGAGCATAAGAAATTAAATCTTACCTCATTAAAAATTTTAAAAGCCACCCAAGTAGCTCATGCAATGTCTAATTTTAAGTTATTGAATCATACAGATATTGATTGGTATAAAAACTTATGGACTACCTTAGAAAAGGAGGATGCTCTCATCCGAATTGTCGATAGGAAAGGGATAAGAATAAAGGGCGACGAGACCATATTTGATGAAATCCTATTAAATTATTGTCATGATCATCCTCAAAAATCTGCTTTAGTTGTTGCATATACGCTATGTTATTTATGGGATACCTATGGCAATGGAATTATAGGTGATTTATTTTTATATCAAAGATTACGTGTTTTAGCGAATGAGGGTAAATTAATTATTTCCAATCCCCATGCAGATCCGGAGGGAGCTAAGACTTGTTTTGAAGTATCACACTCAAACTAACGTTAGTGTTATCATTTAGAATATATAGCGAAATACTTGCCATATTTTTCCATTGTGAATAGCTGCATACCAATCATTTTCTAATGGTATAAACTCAACCCATCCTGGATACTTTTTGATTTTATTTCCATTGGCAAATTCTCTGAAATCTTTTCCAATTATTTTTCTATTATTAAATAAAAAATTTGGATCATTCGTTTCAATATAAACAATATAACCTTCTTTGCTTAATCCGATAGTGTATTTTATTCCTTTATTTAAGATTTGTTTAGCAGGTATAAATTCATTTCTGAAAAAAGACCTTTATTCTATTGAAACTGGCTTAGTTTGCGAAGGTTGAGCTGATAGCTAGGATTAGTTTTTAGCATAGTTAAAGCCAACAGTGAATAGACCCGATATAACAAAAATTACAACCTAAACAAATTCCTCTTTTATTTCAAATTGCAGTGATCTTTTGTATAAAACCCAAATATTTAAACTATTTGCGCAAGCTATTGTCATACATCATATTATTAACTTCAATTTATTTTTATGAGACTTAGCTGTATTGTTTTCTACCTGTTAACCTTCACCCAACTTTCATTTGCCCAACAGATATCCCTAGACCCCACAGAAGGAGGGAGAAATCCATCATTTATTGTTCAAGAAAAGCAAATAAAAATATTATTGAGTAAAGAGGGAAATATTGAAGTTAATAAACTGGTATTGTCCAATAGAAATGGGTCAAATAGTGGTTCTAATAAAGTGGACTACGATTTGAATGGACGCATACGCAGCATTGGAAATTCCGATGTTGATTATGATTTGAGTGGTCGAGTTAGAAGTATTGGAGTTGTTGATTTTGATTACGATTTGGATGGAAGGGTAAGAAGTATTGGAGATACCGATATTGATTACGATTTAGATGGAAGAGTCCGAAGTATTGGAGATTCGAATATTGATTATGATTTGGATGGAAGAGTTCGGAGCATCGGAAATGAGCATATTGATTACGATTTAGATGGAAGAGTTCGAAGCATCGGAAAAAAGCATATTGATTACGATTTAGATGGAAAAGTTCGAAAGATTGGCAATACAAATATTGATTATGATTTGGATGATAGAGTGCGCAGCATTGGAAAAGAGCGTATTGACTATGATTTGGACGGACGTGTTCGCAGCATCGGGACCAAGGATATAGATTATGATATGGATGGACGTATTAGAAGAGTTGAGGATGCGGATATCGATTACGATTTAAAAGGTCAAATACGAAATATTGGTGAGGACTATGAATTGATGATTAAGAATGGGAGAGTACAGCGTATAGATAAGGAGGAAATTCGATACAATTTCATTGGAAGAGTTAAAAATATTGGAAATGACGATGTCTATTATGATTATCTAGGCAGGATTAAAAGAATTGGAGATATTGAAATCGATTACGATATTTTTGGAAGAATGAGGAAGATTGGTCAGGAGGAAGTGTTTTACAATTGGTTGGGAAGGATAAAGCAGATTGGAAACGACAGGATAAGTTATGATTTTCTAGGTCGAGTGAAAAGTATAGGAAATGCCAAAATTGAATATGATATTCTAGGAAGAGTAAAAAGATTAGGAAATAATCCAATAGGTTATGATTTCTTTGGAAGGATGAAAAGATTGGGAAACGACGACATGGATAATGTCAGCTCCAAGGAGCATAAAGAAGAGGAACTCTTTAGGAAATTATTTCTTCTATATTCAAATTATGATGAAGATGAAAATTGATTTGTGAAGATCGCATGAGGTTAAATTAATAATAAAATCTAAAATTCTTTTATAAGGATAAATGTAGAAAATAATGCAGAGATAATTTTATTGACTGCATTCACAACCATCGACTAATACCATAGTTTAAAATTCAAAAGATAGTTTAATAATCAAGGGGTAGCAATCAATTGCTGTGTCCATTTCATGGAGTTTATACGGATCTTCATTGGATCTTCATTGGAAATTTTCGTTGCTGATCCGATGAAGGTCCGAAGGAGATGCGTATGAGATGCATGGAAAAGAAAAAATAATCAATAACAGTGAAATAAATTTAGATTGAATTCAGCTTTAAATATTGCTTATATTCCAATATATTTGAATCGAATGAACATTGCTTTAGTCAGTTATAAAAAGGATAAAAAAAATTCACAAGGTGCTACCTTAGATGAAGACCAAGAACTTCTTAATTATTTAAGAGATCAGGATATTTCTATTCAAGAAGTCATATGGAATGATGAAAATATGAATTGGTCTCAGTTTGATTTATTAATCATCAAATCACCTTGGGATTATCATAATTACCATTCTAAATTTCTTAATTGGTTGGAGGAGATTCATTCCTTAGGGATTAAGGTTTTGAATTCTGTAGAACTTATTAAATGGAATAGCAATAAGAAATACTTGGAAGAAATTAAGGCTCAGGGATTGCCAGTCATCTCAAGTGTTTATTTGTTAAAAGGTTCGAATTTTAAGAAGGAATTATTTGATACGTTCCATACAGCTAAACTTGTTGTCAAACCATGTATTAGTGCAGGTGCTCAGCATACTTTTCTGCTTCATAAAGAAGATTCTCAAGATTATATACCGCAAATTAATCAATTACTAGAACTTGAGGATTTTATAGTTCAACCCTTTATTGAAGAGATCAAAGATGGAGAATGGTCTTTTTTGTTCTTTAATGGGAAGTATAGTCATTGCGTATTAAAAACTCCTAAAAAGGATGACTTTCGAGTACAACAATCCCATGGAGGTTTTGAAAGCTATCCTGAGGCAAATAGGGAATATATTGAACAAGCTTCAAGGTTTTTTAAGTATTCTTCCGGAAGTTCCGTTGTATGCTCGAGTCGATGGTGTTATTATCCAAAATACATTTAGGCTAATGGAATTAGAACTAATAGAGCCCTATTTGTTTTTTAATGGCAATAAGGAATTGATGAGAAATTATCATCAAGCCTTATTAGAGAAATTAGAAGAAGTTTATTAGCGTGATATTTTAGCGAGTACTTGATTTCTTCGGTTTGATTATGTACCATTTACTACAATTGTTTCAATTCCTAAGTCATCAATCCAATCTAGCAGCAAATCATTAACCTTTCTCCTAAGTTTCGGATATTCAATCAGATGTGTTGGGATGATATCTTTCTCTTCAATAGGCACAAACACAAACAAGTTAATTTTAGGAAGTAAAGATTGTGTTTTTTCGTATTGTAATTGAATATTTCTTGTTGGATCTAATACATGAAGATAGGCAACAAGTCAATTGGACATCGGTCAAATATGACTTTGTTCCTACTATCAACTAAAAGTTCAACGGAATAATCATACTGCTCTAATTAATAGTATCAACCCAATGACAAAAATAGCTATTACGGATTGTTTGGAGGTGCTTAACAAAATAGTATACTTTAAGACTTCAATATCAGGAATACATTTATAAATAAAAGGGCTTATTAAGCCCCTAACTAAATACCATTAAATAATAACCGTTAAAACTTAATCGATAAATCTAAATGACCGCCTAAGCCTATTTCAATAATTTTTTGAAGAGTAGAGAAACGTACATCTTTTGCGTTGTTTTCAATTCTTGATATATTTCCTTTACTTGTACCAACCTTATTTGCTAATTCTTCCTGTGTCATACCTTTTTCTTTCCTAGCTTGTTGGATCAATACACCTATATTAAAATCTTTAAAACCAGCTTCAAACTCATCACGTAATGAAGTTCCTAGACTTCCATATTCTTGCGTAATTAAATCATCTAATGAAGTAAGGTTTTTATTTGTCGTTTTCATACTCTGATTTTATTATTAATGCTCTTTCTATTTCATTTTTTGTATTTAAAATGAGAAAAGAAAAAATCAAATTCACTGTCCGTCAATGGGACTATTTTTTCAATATGTTGTCTTAATTTATCGCTCATTTTTTTAATTGCTAAGTTAAATAAATAAACGAATACAAATCGGTTTAATTGGCTGAGTTGATTTTCTTATTTAACCTTTCTTCCAACATTCTGATAAAAAAGATTAAGGAATGAAAGATTCTTGCCGATTTTAGGTGAATTTATTCCTTGCCTTGGATGATTTGCTGTAGGTAGGCTACTCGATCAATTTAGTTAGAAAACCTTTACTAAAGGTGTAAGGAATATCTTCAATTATCGCATCGTAGTCTTTACCATAAATCACCATATTGAAATCATTGTAAAAAGTTGTTCCCAGAAAATGTTTAGGATCTGTAAAATCTAATCGACGATGAATAAAATCGAAAGTCATGTCAGGTCCATCGCTATTAATTAATGAAAAATCGGGTCTTGCATTTTTACATAAGCCATCTAGATTTAGCTTTCCGTAGATCAATTCTTCAATTTCTTCCATCGATAATTGCTGGTCGATTTTTTGTTTCTTTATGACTGAAGCCATCTTTTCGGCTGTTTTTTCGAATTCTTTCATCAAAATTTCTTTGGCTTCGATATTGGTTTCTAAAGGTAATTGTTCTCTCAAATATTGCCATTTATGATAAAGTTCAGGTTCATTATTCTTTAGAGGATTGGCAAATTTTCCATATAATTCAGAAAGTTTGTGATTTTCAAAAAAATTATCATAAAACTCCAAGATAGTCATGTCGTGAATTTCCTGTATGGTAAAGCGTTTTTTATTGAAAACAACGTATTGGTTAGGATCTAATTGAACATTTAATCGCTTTCCAAAACGTTCATCTATAAGCAGAATAAGTTCTGAACCTTCTTTTTCTGCTTCCGCTCGTATGCGCTTCAAGTGATTACTTAAATAATAATTAAAGCGCGTATAAATTCCCTTTCTCTTGTACTTTCTTTTACTCGTTATTATTTCAGTTTCAAATTGAATACGCATTTTCTCAACAAACTTGCTCAAGATTGTTTTTTTGTCCAGGTTTTCTTCATACGGCATTTCAACCTGACTAGCTATTTTTTTAAATAGGGGATGATGGGAAAACGACCTAAAACTACCATTCCATTTATCAGGGCTGATACCTTCTTCACTAGGGTCTTTGAAGACTGATTTTTCTTCCTCACCCTTTCTTCTTCGTCTACCTTTGATTAAAAAGTGCAAGGTTACAGAAAGTGATAAAATAATATGGGTATTTTCTGCAGTTGAAGAACAGCCGGCAGGCAGCACTATATTATTTTGTTGTGCTATTTCAACAGCTAAGGATCCTTCCACAGCTTTAATTTGTCCAGATTCAAAATGCTTTATTTCATTACTTAAAATTCCTTGTATGCCTTTTTTAAAACTAGCGATTTCGGCTTTGGATTTTCCAGCCATAATAATTGCTGCTCTTTCAGCTTTGAGCAGGTGTATTTTGCTTCCTGGTGAAGTAACTGAAGCTAATAGTAATGCCAAGACGTACCGTTGATTTGCTCCTAATTGTTTAAAACCATTGGATAACCATTTAGTTCCTTTTACCGTTATTTTTCCAGCTTCGTATAGTAATTTTGCAATTCCAATCAACAATTGCGCAATATTGGTGTATTCTCTTCCGTAAATGTATCCAGCTTTGGTGAAATTAAATTTTAGAATTTCTTGAGTGGCTTTTTCCTTGATTTCTGTTTTCAATTTTTTAACGGCATAATTCCAAATCGAAGAAATACTTATATCTATTTGACCTACGAGTTCAAGAAGACTAGTATAGAGTACATCCAGGTCATTCTTATCGGCTTCTAGGATTTCTTCCATAGGTTGCTTTACGGACGCCAAGAGTATGCTAATAATTTTTTCTTTCAGATCTTCAATGGAGCTGATTGCTTCTCCAGGGTCAAACTCTTTTAGATTTGGATTAAACTGATTTTTGAATTCAGCTATGCTGCTCTCCAGTTTTTCTTCACTGTGCTCAAATGAATTTTTAAAAGATTGAATCATTCGAATTAATCTTTCCTTTTCATAGTTCGTTAACAATGAGCCCAGATCTATTGTTAGTCCTGCAAGATCAAACCAACCTTGAATATTCTCTACCGCTAGAGAGTCAAAACAGCCGAGTAATATACCTATTCCAAAATCTATTCTATCTTTAACAGAAGTTTCAAAATAGGGTAGAAGCATGCTCAAGCTGATGCCATGCTGAATAAGCCAGCTTCTATAATCCAACTGTAAAGGAGTACTTCCTTTTGCTTGAATGAATAACCAACGAAGAAGGTCAGGATCTCGAATCTTCATTTGTTCAATGATCATCAATAAGCCATTTACGTTGATTTCTCCTGCTGGATTTAAATAGAACAGATTCGCTTTTTTTACGATATCACGTATGAATAAGGTGTTCGTAGGCAATATGGCATTATAACCACGATCATTAGCAATTTGATGTAGTTTTAAGTACGTATCATCAATACGCGATAGGATATCTATCTCTATCTCATCGAGAAGCATGACTATTCAAAATCTTGAGGAAGTGCCGAACTACTATCCTGTAAGTATACCAATTGAGTGCCTAATGTATATCGATATGGCTCACCTTCCGGGATAGCATCTTGCATATTGTCTTGGGTGTCTCTAATTTCTTCAAATAGCGGAATAAATAAGGGATCGTCAACGGCTGGAGATGTTCCACCTTCCCAGGTTTGGCCTGTGGCTAAGAAATGCAAAACAGCATTATTATATGCAGGATGCACTGCCACCAACACTCTTGCTGATCCAGCTTGAAGGAATGCGGTCATATTGTTGTCTGTTCGGTCTTCCCGATAAAGCATTTCTAACCATTTTGGTCGATCTGCCCAGAAATAAGAATAAAAAATATAAGATAATTTATCCCATTCAAAGGCTTGTTCTATAAATTGAACGAAAGAACCGCGTTTGCTGGAACTATCGAGTTGGATGAGTGGAATGGTTGTGGAGACTTCGTCTTGTTGGAAGCCACAATTGTCGGAATTTTGATTAAACTTAGGATAGCTGAAGTTGATAGGGCTACTTTCTTTGATTGCCCCTTCTTGCAATCGATCATCCCATTCTGTGGCATCGAATTCTTTCGCCAGAAAAGAAATACAATGCTTCTTAAGTTCTGTTTCTATAATTTTGGCATTATAGCTTTCTTGTTTTCCTTGTAGTAAATCATTGATGTTACTACTTTCTAAGGTCGCTTTTTTATTTCGGTATTCAGATTTGGCTGCATTAAAGTCTTGTTGCAATTCTAAGTTGATTTGATCGACTTTTAATTGTTCGATAGCCTTGATTTTATTGTATACTTTCGTTTGCCAGGAGAATAAATAATTGGGGTTTATTTTAAGTTCCAATTCGATCTGAAACAAATAGAAGTTAACATCATTCATGAGAAAAACAACAGAAACTTTACCATCAGCAACGGTGAGCTTTGCTCCGTCTGGACGTATGTTTTTGCTATGTTCACCTATAGTATAGATCATATGTGCGTCCATACCAGCAGGTTTTTGTGGGAAAGTATTGATGTTTCTTCCGTCAAAATCAATCTGTTGCCCATTAATATAGAGCACATAAAGATTTTTTTCTGAAGGTATATTCGCTTCGCTTGCTTGATCAAAGAATAAAATCTGCCCTGACGTTCTAATCAGTTCTATATCATAACCTACCTCAATTCCTGTCGTATTAAAGTTATCCGATGAAAGTTGATGGTCTTTACTTGCTCCGTAACGTTGCGAAAAAGTAGATGAGCCAGTCGATTGATCGACAAGAATTGCTTTTTTCTTTTCTTCCGGAAAGGTAAACTCCGAGAGGTCATATTGTCTACTTAAGGCTTGAAAAACAGATTTATTAATATGTTCAGGTATTAATTCCTGGTCCTGATTTGGATTTCTTAAATTAACTTGTTGGTAATTGGGAATTGGCGGTTCTTCGGGGCATTGAAGGTCAAACAAAGTATAGTTGGTAAGTTTTGATTTTACATAAAATAATGCCGGTTCAGGTATGATAAATTCGTACATAAGCCTTTTGCCATAATTGTACACTTGCGCTTCGTAGATCTTATCTACCCACCTGAATATACCCGATATATGCTTGCTGTCTTGTAGATTATTGAGAAAGGAATGTTTGTTATTGCTTTCGGTTTCAAATAATTTGGTTGATGAACGCGTTTGACTTGTTTTGGTCTCCACTTTGTTGACTGCTTTTTCAATCGTCTCACTCAATAGTTCAGAAGCAGCTTTGACACTGTCACTTTTCGACGATGAAAAAGCGATACCTGCACTGACCGTTGCGTTGGTAATGATGCCGTATTTCAGACTGACACTGCTATTTGCATTAACTGAAAGATCTGTCTTTAATACACTGTCGATTTCTCTTTTCAGTTCATTTTTATCGGTACTTTGGTTTTCTCGTTGCGTACTGCTGCTAGAATCACTGGTAAAAGAAAATACTTCCTGCGTTTTATTCAATTCTCTAAAGGTATATTCATTGGCTTCTCCCTTCATGATGTTGTGGATATGAGAGATTTCATTGGCTTTGTAACCAATCAGCTTAGATTTTACAATTTTTAAATCTGCAATACCTATTGGTTTTAATGGATTGAATTTTTTTCTGAGGTAGTGCAATTGGGCAAACATGGGGTGGATCACTACGGTGGAGTTCAATAATGTGCTGTTGAGATCGTCAAGTTCAACAAAATAACGATTAGGATGCACTTGTCGCAGTTGTTCCAAGACAAATCGAACCTGCTGATTTGGATGACTATAATTCAAGGCATAATCTTCTGCTAGCAGCTCTAAAAGATACAGTGTCCTCAATAAGGTGATGATGGGTTCCAGATCTATGGATTGTAATCTTCTAAGAATATACAAAGCATAGAGATTTTCAAAATATTGCCTTTTTGCTTGTCTAAAATTCTCAGTATATCCACGTTCAGCAAATACGAAATCAATAATTGTAGAACCTTTAGGTAGTTCGAGAATGGCTTCAATTTTTTTAATGACTGCTTTTTGGTTGTTCTGTGTGAAGTTCTTATGATCTTTTGAACTTAAAAATTCTTTTAGAAAAGCATTAATCTGAAGCAAGGTACTTGAAAGTTGTCCACCTGGATTATTGTAAATTATTCGGAAAGCTTCTTCATCATTGATGTAGGGATATTCAGTTATATAGGTGATGTCTGCATAACCAGCATCACAAGAATACGAAATCGGGTAGGTGAACTTTCTCAAAACTTCTGATACTAATACATTATTACCTTGTTCATAATCGACTACATTTCGAAGGGAATTGTATGGAGGGGGATCGCAAAATATTCTTTTATAAATGAGCTGGGGAATCGTTAGCTGAGAATCATTGTCTGGATTATTAGGATGGAGGTCCTCATTTGGAATGTAAAAATTCCTTTTTACACGTTTGACTTCTTCTCCATAATGAATTACTTCCTCATCTTGGATGTAGTGGAGACAATCTTTAATTGTCTCAGGTTTTGCCACACCTCTTAGCGTAGCAAAAGAGAATAGATTTTGTAGCATATCATAATTTAGTTATTAGTATAAATTTACCTACTAAAATTTAATAAATGCAAATTAATTTATTAATATTTTTAGTGAATTATGATTGTTGTTCGTTGGTTCATAATAGGTTAGTTTCATTTTTATTGTCAATCAATATTAACTTATTGTTTATCAATAAAACTAAAAGTAAATTAAATAAAAAGAAGAAGTCTCGCCAACGGGTTATTGTTAAGAATTAAAAAGAATTTTAAAACTAAGTCAAAATATAGGTTTTAAAATAGTGGATGTTGCATTAGCTTAAATCTAAAATAGAAGGACGTACAATGGCCCAAACGCGTTTATGTTCATTTTTTATTGCAGAATATACTGTTTGATGCTCTGGCTTTAATATATGGCAAGAAATACCTACTCGACCAGTTCCTTTTCCCTGGTAGACTAAAGAAAGACCAAGCTGTTCTTCAATCCATGCTTTCTTATCAGCAACAGTGATACCGTCTGGAGATACTATATTTAATTGCTGTATGTTGTCCTTAAATCCCAAAGATGATAAAGCAAATCCTCCACCATTTCCATCAATAACGATTAACATTCTTTTTTCTGGAATCCATTGATACACGAGTTGAATATGGTCGGGACCATGTTTTCCACTATTATCCAAAAGTACAATGTCTCCAGGAAGGATATCGAGTTGATAATCTTGGTCGAAATCTTCGAATGTGATCATTTTGCGTAAGGCATTAGCAACTTCATGTTGTTGTTTAAGAGGAGTATCTTCTTTATAATCTTTTCTTATCAAGCCATTTCCATCATAATTGATGCGACCATAAGATCCGAAAGCAGATATTTTCGAGGTTGATGAAAAATGATCTGTTGTACGTTTGGGTACTCCTGCCAAGCTATAGAAATAGTTTAAAGCATATCCACACCATTGACCAACTTTTCCTTTAGTAATTTTATTTTTAATACTTTCTTGATTTTCAGACAGCGCGTTAAAGGCATGATTTGCTATTTCTTGGAGCTTGTTTTTTAATGGTTCATTTCCTTTTTCATAGGCATCTAAATCAACATAGGGATATAATTCGACAGTGCAACCTTTGGCGAATTCCCATTTTATTTTACCAAATTCAAAATAGCTTACTTTTCCCGAATAGATTTCCGGATCATCCATTTCATCCGATCTAGGAAACCCCAGTTCCGAATGCGTTTCACCAAGTTCTTGATACTTCATTAAAATATTTCCATGAACTTCAAAAATTAACCCATCGGGACATAAATACAACCTGCAGTTTTCGCATACAGCGATATGACTGTTTTCTACCTCCTGTTCATTGAGCATGGCGCCGGTATGAAAACCACGGACGGCCAGTTCATTGATCTTATTTTTAAAATTTTCCATCTGCTATTCATTCAAATAATATGGGATCGCTATACTTAGGCAGTTGGGGTAATACTTCGCAAATCCACCCTAAGGCTTGAATCCCTGGATTTATTAATTCATTTTGGTTATTTATTTCACTCTCTGCCACATTAAAAAATCCGAGGCTTAGGCTTTCTGAAGCGTTGGATTTATCTTCTTGACTCCAATTCGCCTTTATTTTTAAATTCTTCACGAGAATCATGGCAGAGGTGATACATTTTAACTCTCCTAGGTTGCTGGAATCTTTCATACCATTGGAAAAAAAATCTTTTTCCAATGCTTTTGCATACCATAAATTAGCATAGTGAAAAAGCGATCGATCAAACCATTCACGATGTAAGTTAACTAAGCAATAGTCAAAACTGATTTCGTAGCTATCAGCTTCCGAATGTTGTTCACTAACAAGTTTTTCTTTAATGACGGATTGCATTAATTCCATCCGTTTGGATAATAGTGAATGGACTTGGATTTTTTTTGGTTCCTGTACTATATTGGGCACAGTTTTCAATGTTATAGTAGGATTTTGGACGGGTTGCTGGATTTGATTAATGGATTTAAATGGAACGTTCCTTTTTTCAGGGAAATTTAGTTTTTTTTGAAATATTAAAGGCTGTTGTTTAATGTTCTTTAATTGGAGGACGCCATTAAACTTATTTTCCATACTCGGTGAGATACGTTTTTTATTGATAAGATTCCATTTTAAATTAAATTTTACAGGATCATCATTCTCCTTTGAGGATTCAGTAAGTTTTTGTTTAAAGGATTTATTAATCCATATCGAAGCGTTTTTATTGTACCAAGAATCGGGGTACCCAGTAACTAGATAATAAGAGCCCGAAGCTGTTTGGACAGAAGCACGCTTACCTTGTTCTAATTTTTTTATGGCTTGATCTTTAGAGAGACTAAATAGCTTAAAATAGGCTTCCTTTTCATCATCTTCAAATAGATCATGTCGAAAACTGCTTCCATAAACTAGGGTTTCATACAAGTCTGAAAATCTTGACGTGCCAAAATTCATGGTAGGTTGTATTGCAGGCAAACGTTCAGCTAGAATAGATAGCTGTTCATTTGCATTTATTTTAGTACTTGGGTCATCTGGATCAAGCTCGTCGATCATGCAACCTATGGGTTCGAAAGCAATAAACAAATTGCTTCGATTTAGCCCATCCTTAAATTGGTTTAGGAAGAACTGTTGTAACCTTTCTTGAAAATCCATGTCTTTTAATTAGGTTTTATTTTCTTCTTCTCCCTTAGGTTGATTGTTATCTTGTTCCTGTTTTTTCTTTTGCGTATAATCTTGCCCGTTTAGTTTAGGTGCAAAAGGCATAATGGTAGAAACGAATCCAATTAATTGGACGCCATCTACTCGAAGTTGTCTGCTGTTTTCATCAATGGTTTGATCCCAGTGGTACTTATCCTTTCTGTAGCTTGCGGAGGCTTTTCCCGACACAAATATATTTCCAAAACCTACAGAGCCGCCATTTTTTAAGGTGTCTGAAATGGTATTAGAATCAAAGGATGCACTTTTCCAAGAAATAACGACATCTTTAATTAAAATCATACTGGTGATGACTGATGGTAATAACACAAATTGTTTGGGGTCATCCGGGTGGAATTCTTGATTTACCTTTCCAGTAGATATACATCCAGCAGGATAGTTTCCTACTAAGAACCAATTGCCTATGTTCATTAAGGAGCTATCCATCCAAGGTCTATTGATATTGGCTAAGCTATAAGAAAAAGTGATGGTAAGGCCTTCAAAACTTGAGCTCACATGTTTCTCCGTATGTGACGATGAATGTTGAACTGAGCCGCCAAGACTTCCAAAAAGTCGAAATCCTGAACTAATACTTGCGGAAGCCTCTTTTTTGGTTGATAAGGTATCATAGGATTTTTCCGAGTGAAAATCGCTTTGACTATAGGTATTCCAACCCGGCCCATTTGGCGAATACCATTTGCTAGGGGTAATAAAGGTGTATGGAATATTTCCTATTCCCGGCATATTTAATAAGCTATTTTCATATTTGATTTTTGCACGACGAATCATTAGTATAGCGGGGTCGATTCCTTGCGCAGATAATAAAGCCATTGCTTCTTCAATTTCCTGTTTTGCCCCTCGAGATTGCCACTTATCCCAAGCATATTCCACATCGTCCTGATATATTTTTCCTTGCATAGGCCACAAATTGAATTTGATTGGATCGGTCAATGCATTGGCATACTGTCGATCACGCTCACGTACAGCATCGTAATATTCATCCCGATACCGATTGTAATTTTCGAATTTCGTCGTGTCATTTCCTTCCTCATCCACCATCGTTTTTTCAGCACGTTGAACTGCGGCTTTAATTTCATCATTTACTTCTAATCCAGATTCTAATCCATTTGCCCCATTGATGATAGCATACCAGGTATCGTTCACCTTAGCAGCTGTAGGCCAACCTCGGTAGGTTTCATCTATGGAAATTTTAGTGTCTGTCAAGGAAAAGGTTTGCAAGTAGGAATTCATTGACTGTCCAATGGTTCCAGAGGTCATTAAGATATCTTCAACTGCTGAAGAAGCAGAAGGCGCTTGGGCATTAGCAGGATCTTGGGCATCTTGATCGCTAGCTCTATTTTCTTTGGCAGCTTTAACAGCATCTTTTAAATTTGACTGGGTAGGCGTCCATGGGTTTTTGAAATCTTCTTCTGGAATGGGTAATCCTATGGGAAGAAAGGATACGAACTGATTATTAGGTGTTTGTCCAGTGCTAGGATCTACTCCCACAGCTTTCCATTTCAAATCCTGCATGATTTTAAATACATCGTTACTCATAATTGATAAATTTTGAAACGTTTATAATTAGGATAAAATTGGTAAAAGCAAAAAGTTCATGTAGAACATTATGATGAATCAGTAATCTTAATGAGTATACAGCTTGTTTTGATGAGTAAGTAGGTGGGAAATGTAAAATTCTAGAGCGGTATTGAAAGGTGATATGGTTTGCGAAAGGGTAGTTAAGTACGTTTTAACTTTGAAGGTTAGCTTATATCATTAATTAATGCGAAGAAAGGGTTGAAAAAATGATAAAATATCCTATAGAAGTATAGGAGGTAAAGTGCATTAACAGAAGGCTATTTTATCTTGTTGAATAAATTAAACAAAATAATCTTGTAGGAATTTTATAAGCACAAAGTATTAGTAAGTCGAATTATTGATCTTCTAATGCTTATTCTGGTATTTTAATTTGCTTCTGTATAAGCCAGCTGATTCTGGGGATTTAATTTTTTTCGATAAGTATAAGAAACCATTAGAAATAGCCCTACAATTAAAGGGAATAAAATAAAGCCTATGTTTTTATCTTCCATGATATGGCTATAGGAAGCAAATAAGAGGTTAAAAGCTAATCCTGCATAAGCCCATTCAATAAGTTTAGGGTTTAATTTAGGTGTGATGAGCGCAATAGATCCTAACACTTTACATGCAATTAACGCATATGCAAAGTAATCGGGGTATCCTAGAGGTTTTGTTCCTGCATTAAAATTTTCAGGAGACAAAATAAGTGTAGCAAAGGGCATTAAACCTTCCACAAGAAATACTATTGAGGTAGCGATCCAAAAAATTATCTTATTCTTTTTCATGGTTTTTATGTTGGTTTTCAAATGAATAAACAATTTTACGCAGTTTTATACTTAACAAAGTTGTCCTATGGAAAGAATTTTGGGGAATTAAAATTAACTGAGGTTTCGCAGGAATAAAGTTTGATTACTAAACAATGAAAGGAATTTAAAATTCTCCAAACTTCATATTCCTGCGGTTAATGTTAGCTTGGAACACAATCCGAATCAGAAAAAATAATTAAATTCTAATATTCTCTGTATCTATTATTAGCGTTCTTAATATATCTGAGGTGGATCCTTCATTATAATTGCAGATCGATTGGCCTAACCAAATATTTAGAAACTCTGTATTTTGATGTTCTTTTGCCATTCTTCTGATTTCAGCTGTTAATTTATTTTGATAAGGGTATGGCAGAATAAATTTGGAATCTTCTAACGATGAGATAAATTTGTTTTTTATTCCCCTGGCGTATCTTCCAGAAAAACTTTTTGTTAATACAATTTCATCTTCCTTTACTTTGCGCAATCTTTCTTTTTCAAACTCTTTTAAGGCACTTTCCTTTGAACCCAATAATAAACTACCAATTTGAAATCCTTGTGCACCTAATGTTTTAGCTGCTAATAAGGTTTTTGCATTGTAAATTCCTCCTGCATAAATTATAGGAAGATGTATTGTGTCGCTTACTTGAGCTAATAGGGATAAACCTCCGATTTTGGGAATTTCTTCGGAATTAAAACTTCCTCGATGACCTCCTGCTTCCAATCCTTGCACACAGATGATATCAATTCCTGCATTTTCTAATATGATTGCTTCTTCAACAGATGTACAAGTGCCTATGAGAATTGTTCCTTTACTTTTTAGAATTTCTATATTTTGTTGGTCAATATTGCCAAATGTGAAACTCACTAATTTACATTCTTCAGCAAGAATAGCTTCTATTGGTTCCTGATAGGAGCTGATTTGTAAATCATCAATATCAGAAATTTCTAGATGCATATTATGCTCATTTGCTAATTGCTCAATAAAGGCTTTTGCATGATTATATTTGCTTCTAAGGGTATCTGTAATTTCTGGGATGCTATGTGCAAAGAAATTTGCAATAAATGGTTTATTGGTAAGTTTTTTCGTTGCTCGGATCGCTTGAATGCATTTTTCTGTATTCAGATCAGCCAAGCATAAAGAGCCTATACAATTTATATTTGACGCTGCTGCTACCATTTCAGGAGTGGTTACTCCAAACATGGGTGCCTGGATGAAGGGGTAATCAATAGCTAATTTTCGAGTTAAATCATTCTTCCAATTCATATTAATTCGAGTTTAGAGATGAAAATATACACTAAGTTACCTTGTTGGATTTGAAATGAAAGTGTTAGGATTGTCAAAACATTTTTTTGATGTTATTAGCTACTATGTTTATAATGGATGTATCTAGTAAACTTCAGGTAAATTCATATTCTTAAGCAAATCGAACATTTACTCATCCATACCTACCGTTTACTAGTTAAGTGTTTTTGTTTTGCTATTATTGTGGCAAGTTAGATGAAAATTAAACTTCAATTATGAAAAAGATTCTCTTTACATGTCTTAGTTTTATTTTCGCTTTATCCTTCGTGTATGCACAAAAAGGCATCAACTATTTTGGGACCTACGCTGCGGGCGGTAGATTTAACATGTCTGTTGATAGTGGTGCAAAGAATGTGTATTA
>DAIQBS010000052.1:0-24106 GCA_036781025.1 Sphingobacterium sp.
CATATTTGTCCTTTTTCATTTCTATTTCATGAATCAAATAATTCGCTGTATCCTGATATGTTTTCAATTGCATATAGGATTGTGCTTTAATGGTATGTGCTGAAAATACTGTTAAAAAGAATATCAAAATTATTTTTAAAAATTTCATTAGACTTATAATTTACTCTAGAAAAGATGACTCATTATATAATAAATCATTAAAATATTCCCTTATATCGTAGTCAACCTTTCCTAATTTGTTTTTTTTTGGATATTAAATTAAATGTAAGAAAAATTTATTACGTTTTTAAAAATAAAATAAATATTGGAGATAATATTACATTTAGTGTAATATAACAACTTCTATATGTTTAAAATGGTTTCATTTATAAAAATTATTTTTAACCTAAGTGATATGTTTTAAAATCTTTAAAAGTTGAAGTTTAAATATTTAAAATGATCTTTGTATAATTCAAAAAAATCTGTTTATTAACATTTAATAATGCGCTACTGTTTAATAATCCTGATTAGTTTGACGTTCATAATCAAACCTTTCAATACTTTTTTGGGAATCGCGAAATTATCAGATCGACACAGCTAGTTCATATCAAGTGTGAAAAGATGGGAATGTTTTCCCCTAAAAAATCATAAAATAAAAAGTTTGAATAGCCTACAAAACCACTTCAAATGTGGAGTATGTAAAGCTTAAAGGAATAAAAATGAAAAACTTTATTGAACAGGATCGTTATGTTTTTTAACGACTTCCCTAATTCCGGTTTCCGGATCGATTTCCAATTCAGTTTGTTTGACCAATACCGCAAAGGAAGAGGGTTGAATTCCTTTACCATATTTAACCGCATATTCCTTGGTAAATTCAGCGCCAAAATATAGAATAGCTGAAGAGTAATATACCCAAGCCAACAAGATAATAATCGAACCTGCGGCACCATAGGAGCTTGCTGTAATGTTTTGAGAAAGGTATAAGGAAATTAAGAACTTGCCTAGCATAAATAGTAAGGAAGTGAATATTGCTCCTCCTAAAATATCTTTAAAGCGTACTTTTGCATCTGGAAGAAAGGCATAGATCGTTCCAAACAAGGTGCTGATCACCAAAAAGGTAATCGAAGTATTTATCCAATCAATTAAATTGATGTTCCAGTCCACCATAAACCGATTAAAATAGTCGGTCATAATGCCTATTAAACTCGAGATGATTAGAGAGGCTAATAATAGAAATACCAATCCTAAAATCATGGAAAAAGAAATCAAACGATTAACAATTAATTTTAACCAACCTTTTTTAGGCTTAGGTTTTACTTTCCAAATGGTATTGATAGAATTCTGAATATCCACAAAGATTGTGGTGGAAGTAAACATAAGGGTTGCTCCACCGACGATAATTCCGATATTGGAAGATTTACTATCTAAGGATAAATTATGGATTGTAGATTCCAATAAAGAAGCAATGTCTTTTCCGAACAATTGATTAAGTTCATCGATAACCTGTTCTCTAGCACCTTCGGTACCATCCAACGCATTGCCATAAAAAAAACCAAGTGTCCAAGTTAAAATCAACAATAGGGGACCTATGGAGAAAATCGTGTAATAAGCCAAAGATGCACTTAATTTCATGCAATTATCTTCCGCGAATGCAGCGCCCGCATTCATTAACAATTTCCAAAAATCTTTAATTTTTCCCCAAATACTGTCAATCATAAGTGTTATTCCGAATATATCCCTTGGATTATTTGTTCATTTTTTTGATAAATGACTTTACGTTTCAAGCTTAATTTAGGCGTCAATTCTCCCGCATTAATGGTCCAGTCGTTTGCAAGTAATCTGAATTTTTTAATTTTCTCCCATTGACCAAAGTTACTATTTGCTTGTGAGATTATTTGTTCGTATTTAGCTAATACTTCCTCCTGCTTAATCGCTTCTTCTTTGGATGTATATGGAATACCTTTATGTTGGCAATATTTTTCGAGTTCTTCAAATGCCGGAACTATCAATGCTGCTGGAAAACGTTGATTTTCGCCTACAACCATCACTTGCGCGATGAGGGTAGATTCCATCAATTTATTTTCTAACACTTGCGGAGCAACATATTTACCACCTGCAGTTTTAAACATTTCCTTTTTACGATCGGTAATTCGCAAAAAACCATCGGAAGTTAATTCGCCAATATCTCCAGTATGAAAGTAACCTTCAGCATCTATAGCTTCTTTCGTAGCCTCTTCATTTTTATAATAGCCGATTGTGATGCTTGGTCCTTTTACTAAAATCTCCCCATCGCTAGCTATTTTTACATCTAAGTTTTTTAATACACGACCAACTGAACCGAATTTCACATCTTCTGCTTTATAAGAATTGACTGCAATAACCGGAGATGTTTCGGTCAATCCATAGCCTTCTAACACTTTAATGTCGGCTGCCCAAAATACACGAGCCAATCGCTCTTGCAATGCAGCTCCTCCAGAGATAATTAATTTTATATTTCCTCCAAGTGCTTCTTTCCATTTGGAGAAGATTAATTTCCTAGCGATATTAAGCTGTAGATTATACCAACCAGAATTCTTAGCTGGCTCCTGGTATTTCAACCCTAAATTTAAAGCCCAGAAAAATAAGCTTTTCTTTATTCCTGTTAAGTTTTTGCCTTTGTCTACTATTTTATCAAAAACCTTTTCTAATACCCGTGGAACCGTCGTAAATAAGTCTGGCTTTACTTCGTTGATGTCCTGAACAATATTATCTAAATTTTCGACATAATAAATCTGAACACCTTTGGATAGGTAAAGGTAAACCACCATGCGTTCAAAAATATGACACAAGGGTAGGAAACTCAATGCTTTCTTAAATTCAGAGTTAACTAAATGATTACAGGCAGAAACATTACTAATGATGTTTAAATGCGTCAAAAATACACCCTTAGGCTTTCCTGTAGTTCCGGAAGTATAGATGAGGGTTAATAAATCTTCCGATTTAACAGCATCTCGAAAAGGTTCTAAATCGACGCTTTCAGTACTACCTAATTCAATAACTTCATGAAAGGATTGACGTCCTGGTATTTCATCAAAAGTATATAATTCTAAGCTGAGGTTGTTTTCTTTTAAGGCCATGTCGGCTTTCTGAGCAAGTTCCTCATTGCTAGTAAACAAAAGCTTCACCTCCGCATCATTCATGATATAAATCAGATCCTGATTCGATAGAGTAGGGTAAAGTGGTACGACAGCGAGACCGATTTGATTACAAGCAAAGTCTACCATATTCCATTCCGGACGGTTTCCCGACATAATCGCTACTCGATCTCCTTTTTGTAAGCCTTTGGCTAACATTCCCCGACTTAACTGATCAACAATTGTTATAAATTCATCCGTGGAATAGGTCTTCCAACTATTGTTTGAACGACCTGCTACCATCACGTCTTTGGCGAAATGTTTTTGATAATTAGCTAGAAGGTCGTATAATTTTATAAAATTGCTCATGAATATTTCTCCTCTATTAAAATCTTAATGCTGGTTTATAATTACATTAGGTATGACTAATATAAAATATTTATATCAGAAACTATGCGAGCAGCATATTTTTTCACCTAAAATATACCGATTTGCGGTTTTTACCGTTTAAAAATTAATGGTTACATTTGGTATTAATTTAAATGAATTTAAAATACAATGAATAAAATTTTAAAACTGACATTGCTTCTTGCTATTACTTTAATTATTTCTAATTTTTCAGCTTTTGCTCAATTACCAACACAACATGCTATTGGTGCGCGATTCGGTTCGGCTACGGGTATTACCTACCGGTATACCTTATCCCCTGAAAGAGCAGTGGAAGGTATTCTGAGTATACAAAGCAATTCCAATTATAGTCGATTTCGTTTAGTCGGACTATATCAATACCATAAACCATTAATCGATGATTTATCATGGTTCTATGGTTTTGGTGGATCGGTAGGCTCCTATACTGGAAAGGCGTATACGGATGCTAATGGAAATAAATTTGAAAAATATTCGCAAGCGAGTATCAGTATTGATGGTATCGTTGGGATTGAATATAAAATTCCAAGTGCCCCAATAGCCATTTCACTAGATGCAAAACCTTATTTCGATATTATTCAAAGTTCTGGATTTAATTTTGTCGATGGCTTAGGCTTCTCGGTAAGATATACATTCTAAATTAAATAAAAGGAGATCTCAAATGCTTAAATGATTTGAGATCTCTATCTTTTATACCTCAACTAAACCTTCTTCTAAAATTCTGTATTCTTCCTAATATGATTAAGCTTTTTTTTGAAGGCTTAAATAGCATCGAAATCGTAAAATAAACCATTTCAATATTGCTTAATTTTTTAAAAACTGAACAAATAAGCTTTTTTTTAAACTTTTTTCACTTAATCGTTATGTGCAAGTTTAGAAAATAGATGAGTCAAACCTTCCATAAAACCTGTATTTGTAACTCCTTAATAACAGGGGGAATGATATAAATTTCTAATTCTAGTTTCTTAGCTAAGATTGAAATCAACAAAAGGATAGGCAAAGGAATATTAATCCTTTCCTTGAAAAAGAAAACCTATTGCAACATCATCTACACGTCAATAAGTAAATACGCTATACCAAAGAAATTGTTTTTATTTAAGCGATAACCAAATATCCCCTAATCGCCTTTGTTCTTCAGTAGCACTTTCTAAGCGTTCGATAAGGTAAGAAACTTTGTCACTAGCCTGCAAGGTCACAGGAATTTCCTTAATTAAACCATCACGAGCTACCAGGATATTCAAAACATCTCCAATTTTGCCATAAGCCAAAACTTGATCCATTTCCCGACCTTGATTATCCAGACGATTATTGTTCACCGCAATAATTTCATCATCTACATTTAGTCCAGCATGCCAAGCAGCAGAATCACGATCAATATTTTTAATAATGGTTTTAGTATCCTGATGGCTTACTTTAATCCCTAAACTAACCGATGGATTCTTTTTATTCTGATCGATAAATTGGTATCCTACTTGGTTGAAATAGGTGTTGTAGTCCAATTCTTCAGTACGATAAACGGCATCAAAAATCGCTTGTAAAGAAACTTGAGTGACTTGCTCTGCTAATGCCAAGAACTCATGCTCCTCCACGCCACGGTTTTCTACCAGATAGAATTGTTCATAAGCAGCTTTCATCACATCATCTAAGCGATGTTTTCCAGCCGATTGAGTAATGATATGCAAGTCAATCATGCAGGCTAGCATAGCTCCTTTATTGTAATAAGAAATACTTGTGTTTGGTGAATTTTCATCAGGACGGTATTGTTTTATCCAAGCATCAAAGCTGGATAATCCTACTGATTGAACTTTTCTACCTGCTCTATTCAGTACTAGATTAAATTCAACCACTAATTCATTCAGGTATTCTTGTTCCGTTCGGAAGCCACATCTCCGCGTAATTAAATTATCGTAATAGGCGGTGAACCCTTCAAAAATCCAAAGCAAGGAAGTGTAATTCTCCTCCTCATAATTAAAAGGTCCTAAATTTTTTGGGCGAAGGCGCTTCACATGCCACAAATGAAAATATTCATGGGCTACCAGACTTAAGAAACTTTGGTAGCCTTGATTGCTTTGATATGCAGAGCGAGATGCTTGTAGTACTGTAGAATTCAAATGTTCTAATCCACCATGAGCGCTTTGATAATTATGGGTAATAAACAGGTAATAATCGTTGGGATTCGTTCCCCAAATTTTAGTTTCTTCTTCCACAATTTTACTGATGTCCTGTGAAAGTCTTTGCTTATCGTAATTTGCAGTACCAACCATAGCAAATTCATGAAGGATACCTGCCGCTTCAAAAGTCCAAGTATCTTGGTTCCCAATTTCAAAGGGTGAATCATAAAGAATATCAAAGTTACTTGCCACATAGCGGTTGTTTACTTGATCTATCAAGGGTAATCCCGTAGATATCTTAGTCCAGGAAGGGTTTAAATTAACTTCCACCTCAATCGGATGATCCATGAAATCGTCCAGGTACAGGAAGGTTCCTGCGGGACTGATAAAGGCATGAGATTCATCTATAAAATTGGTACGAACAGATTTCTCAAAACCATATAAGCGATAAGAAACCGTCAAATCTTGACTATTGGAATAAACCCTCCAACAATTTTTTTTGATTTTTTCGATTTTTAATGAGTTCCCATTCAAATCAACTGCTCCAAATTGTTCCAGGTTTTTTGAAAACTCGCGGATCAGGTAGGATCCTGGAGTCCAAACAGGCATTTTCAAATCTAAAAATTCCTGTTCAAAGCCTTTTAGCTGCAATTGAACTTCCACATAATGCGCTTGCGGCTCTATAAAAGATAGTTGATACTGAATGCTAGGATTACTCATACTTAACTGTTTTAACATATAAAAGGGAAGCTTAGTAAACTTCCCTTATTTTTTAGTGTAGACTTCGAATGTATAATTAAAAGCGTGTTTATCATCTTGAAGATGAGGCTCGCTACTTTCCAATTGCCATTCCTCTTCATTTAATGCTGGGAAAAATGCATCGGCATCTAAAATTTGGGTGTGTACCCGTGTTAATAATACTTTATTAGCTAAGGGTAAGGCTTGTTGATAGATTTGGGCTCCTCCTATGATGAATACTTCTTGTTCATCACGACAATAAGAAAACACATCCTGAAAACTGTTAGCCACATCGACCTCATCGGGTAAATAATCTTGTTGTCGGCTGATGACGATGTTTCTTCTTCCAGGTAATGGTTTGCCTATGGATTCAAAGGTTTTTCTTCCCATCACAATAGAATGATCCATTGTCTTTGCTTTAAAATATTTAAAATCATTAGGCAAATGCCAGGGCATTTGGTTTCCTTTTCCAATCGCATTATTTTCAGCGGCAGCTACAATTAGTGTAAGTGTTGGGTAGGTCATATCAATTTTGTCGGAAGATGTTATACGGCTACAGGTGCTTTAATATGAGGATGACTTTCGTAATTTAAGAGTTCAAAATCTTCAAACTTGAAATCAAAAATATCCTGAATTTCACTGTTGATTTTCATCGTAGGCAAAGGTTTCGGATCTCGACTTAATTGTAGTTCGGTTTGTTCAAAATGATTGCTATAAATATGCGCATCACCCAAGGTATGTACAAACTCTGCGGCTTCCATATCACATACTTGTGCCACCATCATGGTTAATAAGGCATAAGAAGCAATATTAAAAGGAACACCTAAAAATATATCCGCACTACGTTGATACAATTGACAAGAAAGTTGCGGTTTTAAAATACCTTTTTCAGGTTGTGCAGGCGCCACATAGAATTGAAAGAAAGCGTGGCAAGGTGGTAAAGCCATGTTTTCAATCTCTGCTACATTCCATGCCGAAACGATAATTCTTCTGGAATCTGGGTTGTTTTTCAATTGATGAATAACTTGTTTAATCTGGTCAATCGTTCCTCCATCAGGTTTTGGCCATGAGCGCCATTGAGAACCATAAACAGGACCTAAATTGCCTTCCTCATCTGCCCATTCATCCCAAATACTAACGCCATTTTCTTTTAGATATTGAATGTTGGTTTCTCCTTTCAGAAACCAAATTAATTCATGAAGAATGGATCTTAGGTGTAATTTTTTAGTAGTAACTAATGGAAACCCCTCCTTCAGATTAAACCGCATTTGATAACCAAATACACTTTTCGTTCCAGTACCTGTTCTATCGGTTTTTTCCACCCCGTTTGTATACACATGATTAAGGAGATCTATATACTGCTTCATAGTTTACATTCTAAAAAATATAGCTACGAAGATACCTTTTTTTAAATCATGAAAATATCACAATTTTTCAACAACTCACATTTTAAGTCTTTTTGCTTATTTTTGCAAAATATCATGGTAAAAAAAGTTGCTTTCTATACATTGGGTTGTAAGCTGAATTTTTCAGAAACATCATCCATAGGTCGTATTTTCAAAGATGGTGGGTATGAAACGACCCCATTCAACAGTCCTGCTGACGTGTATGTTATTAATACCTGTTCGGTAACGGAACATGCTGACCGAAAGTGTAGGAAAGTGGTGAAGGAGGCTCTTAAATATTCTCCAAATGCCTATATAACCATTGTAGGATGCTATGCACAATTGAAACCGAAGGAAATCTCTGAAATTCCAGGGGTGGATATGGTTTTGGGTGCAGCAGAGAAATTCAACATTCTTGAACACATCAATGATCTGACAAAAAATAGCAAGGCTGTCGTGCATAATGCTCCAATTGACGAAACCCATCAGTTTGTTTCTGCATTTTCCATTGGAGACCGTACACGGACTTTCTTAAAGGTTCAAGATGGATGCGATTATTCTTGTACCTTCTGTACGATACCTTTGGCAAGAGGGGCAAGCCGTTCGGGAAGTATTGAATCGATTGTCCAACAAGCGGAAGAAATAGTTCAATCTGGTGTGAAAGAAATCGTGCTCACCGGAGTAAATATTGGTGATTATGGTATTCGTGATGGAAAACGTCAGGATCGTTTTGTCGACCTAGTAAAAGCGTTGGATGAGGTGGAAGGAATCGATCGTATTCGAATTTCCAGCATTGAACCAAATTTATTAACCAATGAAATCATTGAATTTGTAGCACAGTCAAAACGTTTTGTGCCTCATTTCCATATGCCGTTACAATCTGGAAATAATAAAGTTCTGGCTCAAATGAGACGTCGATATAAACGTGAATTATATGCCGAGCGTGTGAATAAGATTAAATCGCTTATGCCAAATTGTTGTATTGGTGTCGATGTTATTGTAGGATTTCCTGGTGAAACGCGTGAAGATTTTATCGATACCTACAATTTCTTAAATGAACTGGATATCTCTTATTTGCATGTGTTTACCTATTCAGAACGTGAGAATACTATAGCGTCACAAATGGAAGGAGCGGTACCAGGCGCACAACGCAGCGACCGTAGTAAAATGTTGCATATCCTTTCCGATAAAAAACGTAGAGCATTTTACGAGTCCCAACTACAAAGTAGCGGTGAAGTGTTGTTTGAAGGGGATGAAAAAGAGGGCTATATGCATGGTTTTACCAAGAATTATGTGAAGGTTCGTACGCCTTACGATCCTTTATTAGTCAACGAAGTTGTTCCTGTAAAACTGATTGCTTTAAGCGAAACAGGGGATGTGGATGTAGAAGAATTACCCGAAGTATTGGCTCATTAATTTTTCGATTTTTTAACAAGTTCATTTCTTAATTTTTCTAGGCTAAACTAGTTGTAGTTTAGGTCTTTGCAATGGAAGATGCGCTAACCTGCTAAATCTTCTTTTGTGCAATTTCTATGCATAAATTTCTATGTTAATTTACTTGTATTGCCCTGTCTTTTAAATAGAATCCTTGTGTTCTTAAACGCATCTTCTTCGGATCTCCTTCGGACATTCCATGAATCTGCTGTTAAATTTTCCGAATAAGATCCGTTTCATAAGCGTAGTACATGCTGAGGAATGAATAAACAATCTTTTTGAAGCTCGGATTTATTGCTTTACGAAGAGTAATTAAGAAAGTAAAAGGGGTTTTGGGAATTTAAATGGTTCTCAGAATTTCATATTTTTTGGAGGGAATGTTATTCATTACCTCATTGGATATGTTTAGTTGGTGGCAAGGTCTTTTTTAGCGGAGTTTTTCCAAACAATACAAATTAATATAAAAACAACACCTGCCCATTTCAACCAGCTTACGGATTCGTTCAAAACAAAATAAGACATGGAAACGGCTACAGGTAATTCCACAGCGGATAATACGGCTCCTAAAGAATAACCTGTTTTAGGCATGCCATAAGCGAAAAGAAGTGGAGGAATCACTGTTCCAAATACGGCTAATATAATTCCGTAGATGCTGATTTGTTGCAGGGTTTGAAATTGTAGAAGGCTTATGGGCTGTAAAACGATGATGATTAGTAATAGAGCACCAGTAATCATCAAAGCACTTTTATGAAGGGAATGATAATCGTTTCCGATTCTTCCACTCAGAATAATGAATAAGGCATAGGCTGTTGCTGCTAAAATCCCATAAATCATTCCTTCTAAAGAAAAGGATTCGATCGGGTCTTCCAAGAGACCAGTAGCAAGCACAGTACCTCCGAGAATACAGATGATTAATAAAATTTGTTGAAAGGTAGGTTTTGTTTTAAAAATGAAGAGTTCCAATAATTGACCTATCCAAATGTATTGCATCAACAAGACTATAGCGATAGAGGCGGGTACTAATTGCACACTTTTGTAATATAAAATGCTAACTAATCCGGTACAAGCCCCACTAGCGATAACCTTCCAAGTAGCAGTTTTGGGCTGTGTGATTTCTTGGTTGTCTTTTGTTGATACCTTCCTTTTTAGCATAAGCCATAATAACCAAAGTATCATAGCTCCAAATGCAGCCTGAATACCTGTCACTTCAGCTAATGAAAATCCCTCTTCATAGGCAAGTTTCACAAAGGTGGAAAGGATTCCAAAACTAGTAGCACCTAAAAATACAGCAATAGCTCCTTGTTTCTTTTTCATGGACTGCAAAATAACAGTTTTGAAAAGGAATTTTTAGGATTTATTATGGTTCGTGACATTAAAAGGATTTATTGCTGGGAATTAAGGATGGAAAGCAAAGAAAAGTTTATTGTAGTGAGGTGAAAATAAATTAAATCACAATTGTGGATAACTCTGGTTTGCAATTTCTTAAGTCTGCCGATATATTTGTTGAATTGATGATAAAACTAACAAAACATATTGTTTTTATTTTTGGTATGCTGCTTCTTTTCAGTTCCTGTGCTGTAAAGAAGAAGTCTACCGTACTTTCTGCGCCAGGCGCCTCGAAGTCAAGATCCGACGCTCCCTTAACGGATGCAAGTGATGCGGGTGATAAGACTTTTGGAAGTAGTCGACTGGAAAATTATGCCGCTTTGTTGGGAGTGAGGAGCAAAGATTTAGATAATAAAAATCTGTATTACCTGATTGATGAATGGATGGGGACGCCACATCGTTTAGGTGGATTGGATAAAAGAGGTGTGGATTGTTCAGGATTTGTTAGTATGCTTTACCATAAAATTTACGGAAAGGATTTACCCAGAACCTCCCGAGATATGGCAGAGAAACTCAAAAGGAAATACGATGATGATTTGAAAGAAGGAGATTTAGTGTTTTTTTCTTTTGGGGGTAGAAACATCGATCATGTTGGAATTTATCTCCATAATGGAAAGTTTGTTCATGTATCCACCCGAAAAGGGGTTATCATTTCCAATTTAAAAGACAGTTGGTATGCCAAATATTTAACACGTTGTGGAACGCCAACGAGTTAGATTATTTTGTCATGGACTAGATCAATAGCTTCCCTGAATGTAATCTAAATGTAAATAGCTTCATAAAACGAATTTGGAGGCGAAAGTTGTTATTTAATCCTTATTTTTGTCCAAAATTTGCAAATCAGCTATGTCAGAAAAAACAAAAAGAATATTTTTAGGTCTTTGTATTATTGTTCCTTTTTTAATTTACTGCGTATATTATTATTCTGCAATGATTAAAAATGCACCATTTCGATTTTCGGATTTTGAATCTTTGGAGGTGTCATATGGTTTTCCAGATTCTATGTTGAACCATTACGATTCGAAAACCAAGGCTTATTCCTATTTAACAAAAGAAGGTGAATTGATTCATGATACGTTGAAGATGCGTGATGATGATTTGTTGTATTTACATCGTAAAGCACAGGAATTAGGTTTTTGGAATGTGGCAGATGATATGACTGTTCCGGATGCGGATCGCCAGGCTGGAAAACGTGTTCCAAGATATAAACTAACGTTTACCTATAAAGAGAAATCAAAAACGGTTATTATGGATCCTGATTATACAGGAAATCCTAAAATGCTAGAAGCGGCACGTACCACGGTGGATGAGGTATTGCGCATGATGGCAAGTGTAAAAGCCCGTTAGTAATAATATTGATTTTTTAATTTATCCTTAACGATAACTTTAAAAAACTCACCTACTTTTGAGCTAAGTAATTTGTTTCAATAAATTGTTTAGTGATTAAAGGTTATTAGGTAAAACAATTTGAGGTCGATGTGATATCGGCCTTTTTTTTGGTCTGTAGTTTAAGTGCTACTGCATAATAATGTTTATTAGGAAAATCGGAGCAATTATTATTAACTTTAACTAAATATAAAATTATGGAAACTAAAATCTCATCAAAATTTATTGCTGAACTGATTGGAACATTCGGTTTAGTTTTGTTTGGTTGTGGGGCGGCAGCTATTGCAGGTGGAGATACCCTTGCGCAAACCTCTGGTTTAGGTTTGTTAGGAATTTCGCTTGCTTTCGGATTGTCGGTAGTGGTATTTGCCTATGCAATCGGTGGTGTTTCTGGATGTCATATTAATCCAGCGGTTACCATTGGTGTATTAGTGGCAGGAAAAATTTCGGTTAAAGATGCGGTGGTGTACATCATTGCTCAAATCATCGGAGGTATCCTTGGAGCTTTCGTGTTAAAAACGATTCTAATGGGGCAGTTAAGTGGATTCAATGCTGGTGAATGGGCTTTTGGATCTAATGGTTGGGGAGCGGGATATCAAAATGAATACGATATGGCTTCGTCTTTTATTACCGAGACTATTTTAACGGCAATATTTCTTTTTGTCATTTTAGGTACAACGTCCAAATTAGGAAATGGTAACATGGCAGGATTAGCTATTGGATTTACATTAGTGCTCATTCACATGGTTGCAATTCCGATTACAGGAACATCGGTGAATCCAGCTCGTAGTTTAGGTCCTGCATTATTTGCTGGAGGTCAGGCATTATCACAAGTTTGGTTATTCATCATAACACCTTTAATTGGTGGAGCAGTTGGTGCGGTGCTTTGGAAAATTACCAGTGCGGGAACTAAGGAAGCTTAAGCAAATAAGCATGATATTTCTAAGGGAGTTCCAATCGGATCTCCCTTTTTTATGGAGATCATTTAAATCTTCACTTAATTTAGCTGTATTCATTTTTCTGCTATAAAAAAGCGTAGAATAGTGGAATAGATTTGTGCTAAAATATTTAAATGTTTACCTTCGTGTATGGATAATTTTATTGTTTCTGCTCGAAAATATAGACCAGCAACCTTCGATTCTGTCGTAGGGCAGCAGCATATTACAGGGACATTAAAAAATGCTATTCAGCATCATCAATTGGCTCAAGCCTTTTTGTTTTGTGGGCCAAGAGGAGTGGGTAAAACGACCTGTGCTCGAATTCTTGCAAAAACAATTAATTGTGAACAAATCTCTGCAGATACAGAAGCATGTGGTACCTGTGAAAGCTGTAAATCTTTTCAAAATGGAAATTCATTCAGTATTCATGAATTAGATGCCGCTTCTAACAATTCCGTAGAAGATATTCGTTCTTTAATTGATCAAGTTCGTATACCTCCTCAAACCGGGAAATATAAAATCTATATTATTGATGAGGTTCACATGTTGTCTCAAGCAGCATTTAATGCGTTTTTGAAAACGCTGGAAGAACCACCTTCTTATGCCATCTTTATTTTGGCAACAACAGAAAAGCATAAAATCCTACCGACGATTTTATCACGATGTCAGATATTTGATTTCAATAGGATTAAGGTGGAAGATATGGCGAACCATTTGAGTGCTATTGCTTTAAAGGAGGATATCCGTTTTGAAATGGATGGTTTGCATGTCATTGCCCAGAAGGCTGATGGTGGTTTGAGAGATGCATTATCCATGTTTGATCAGATCGTTAGTTTTTCTAATAAAAACTTAACGTATCAATCGGTTATTGATAATCTAAATATTTTAGATTATGATTATTATTTTCAATTAGCTGATGCCTTATATAGACAAGATGCAGCAACATCCTTAGTGATATTTGATCAAATTCTGAATAAGGGTTTTGATGCTGGACATTTCATCGCAGGGCTTTCCAATCATTTCAGAAATTTATTGGTGGTTAAGGATCCATCTACTGTTAAATTGTTGGAGACGAGTGAAAATGTTAAAAAAAGGTACATAGAACAATCTCAAAAGCTATCTAGCGGGTTATTACTCTCGGCTTTAAATATCGCCAATCAATGTGAGGTAAATTATCGGGTAAGTAAGAATCAACGATTGCAGGTCGAATTGGCACTTTTGAAAATATGCCATATCGCCAATGCCATACATTTGGCGGAGAATGGTTCATTAGCAATAGCTGATCTAAAAAAAAAACTCCCTGAACCAAGTGTAAATTCGACAAAGTCGAACGTACAGACAGTGGGGAGCCCAACGGGTTTTCAAACACCAACTGCTGCTAATATTAATCCTGCTTCCACTACTGATAGTCAAGCGGTACCTAGTAATCAGCAAACAGCTCCTTCAGCTGTTAGAAATAGCGATGCTATACCTAATCAATCGAACAGATCAGAAGTTCCTCCAAAGCCTGTTGCTAAAGGGTGGGGAAGCATCAAAACAAGTTTGGATGTTCCTAATCTGAATACCATTCTTGATGATCAGCAAAATAAGGATTCCAATGAAGTAGAATTAGTGGAAGGGTCGGAATATTTAGAAATCACCTTTAATAATTTTATTGCCAAATGGCATGCCTTTGCAGATAAATTAAAGCGAGATAATAAAATTACGCTATTTACCATTATGACGGCCAATGCTCCCATCCTTGAAGGTACATCGGTGAAGGTGGAGGTAGAAAATGCGGTACAAATGGAGGAGTTGAAGCTTGGGAAGATCGATATGCTCAATTTCCTCCGTGTAGAGCTTAGAAATTTCGCTTTGGATATTCAAGGAGTGATGGTGGAAAAAACTAAAGAGCGTAAACCATATACCTCTCAAGAAAAATACCAGGCCATGGTTGCCAAGAATCCACTTTTGGATGAATTGCGAAAAACCTTTGATTTAGGGTTAAGCTAATCAATATCTTTGTTTACTTTTGTAAATCTTTTCTAGCCTATTAGAGAAGGTTAAATTCTTTTTATACAATATAATAACATGCAACAATTTCAACGTAGGGATAAGTCGGAGAAAAGAGAGTCAAACCAATTAGTATTTGGTACTCGTGCCGTGATGGAAGCAATCGATAGCGGTAAAGAAATAGAATCTTTATTTGTTCAACGAGGATTATCTGGGCCACTTTTCGCAGAATTTAAAGCTATGGTAAAGGAATATGATATCAGTTATCAGCAAGTTCCAATTGAAAAGTTGAACCGTATTACACGCAAAAATCACCAAGGTATTATCGCCGTTATTTCTCCAATCACTTACCACAGTATTGAAGATCTATTGCCAGAGATTTATGAAAAAGGTGATACTCCCTTATTCTTGATGTTGGATGGTGTGACGGATGTTCGAAATATGGGAGCTATCGCAAGAACAGCAGAATGTGCGGGTGTTCATGCGATCATCGTTCCTAAAAAAGGTTCTGCGGAGATTAATCCGGATGCTATCAAAACTTCTGCGGGAGCATTGTATAAAATTCCTGTTTGTAGACATGATTCCTTGTCAAAAATTGGAAAATACCTAATTGAATCTGGTATTCAATTAGTGGTGAGTACAGAAAAAACACAGGAGTCTATTTATGATGTTGATTATTCTGTTCCTACCTGCATTATAATGGGGGCAGAAGATGTAGGAGTTTCTGATGATTTAATTCGTATTTCTGATAAATTGGCTAAAATCCCAATGTTTGGAGAGATTGAATCTTTAAATGTTTCTGTATCTGCGGCGGTTGTCATCTATGAAGCTATTCGTCAGCGTAATTTACCAAGTTAAAGGTGACTAAAATTAAGAAGGCAATTAATAGGCAATTAAGAGTCTATCGATATGTTTTTTATAAAGAAACACTGATTGATTTTAAAGAGCATTTTTGGTCTTTTTTAGGTTCTTTTATAGGTATTGCGAGTATTGCTTTCTTAAGTCATTATCATTTTTCAGGAATAACTCCAGTATTCTTAATTGGTTCTTTTGGTGCCTCAGCTGTTTTAGTATATGGTGCTATCCAAAGTCCTTTGGCACAGCCTCGTAATTTAGTGTTGGGGCATGTGGTTTCGGCAATCATTGGGGTAAGCATTGCAAAACTAATTCCCGATGTTCCATGGTTAGCGGCAGCTTTGGCGGTATCCCTGTCTATTGTTGGGATGCAGATGGCTCGATGCCTGCATCCACCTGGTGGTGCAACTGCCTTAATTGCTGTTTCTGGAGGTACACAAATTACTTCTTTAGGTTATTGCTATGTGCTATTTCCTGTATTAACTGGAGCATTGCTGTTATTGTTAATCGCTTTATTTTTCAATAACATTACCAAGAATCGCCATTATCCCGTCAAAAGATCACGTTTAAGAAGATCTAGAAGACGAGAGCTTAAGAAAAGATTTCAATAAACCGCTGGTTTGGTTGTTATATTTTGAATATAATTTTCTTATTGTTGTAAATTTTCGAATATAATTTCTGTTTTTCAAATTAAAGCAATAATTTTATCGGTAACATCTACTACCAAATGAAATTATTATTGAAAAGCCAAAAGTTTGCCTTGGGTTTTTTAGGCATGCTTTTTTTGACTCCTGCTTTAGGTCAAGAAAAATTGAAAATAGAACAAACTATGCTGGATGAGCCTGGTAGTTTTTATTTTATCAATTTTAAGAAATATCCACAAAAACTTTCTTCGCTTCCTATAGGAGTATTTGATTCGGGAACAGGAGGTTTAACCGTATTAGATGCTCTGGTTAATTTTGATGGATTTGAAAATGCTACCCTAGTTTCTAAAAAAGATGGCAAATTAGATTTTCAAAAGGAAAATTTTATTTATTTAGCAGATCAAGCCAATATGCCTTATGGCAATTACCACAGTGTGCAAAAAGATGATTTGCTTCAAGAACATATCTTAAAAGATTTTCAATTTTTGTTGGGTAATAAATATTACTCCGATAAGAACTCAGAACGATTTAATCAAAATAAGCAACAGGTCAAAGCCATAGTAATTGCATGCAATACGGCCACCGCTTATGGTTATAAGGAAGCATTGCAATTCTTGAAAGAAACCAAATTGACCATTCCTGTAATTGGGGTAATTAATGCGGCAAGCAAGGGAACATTAAGCTATTTTGAAGATGGAAAGTCAGGTACTATTGCTGTTTTTGCAACGGCTGGAACCATAGCATCTTCGGGATATGAAAACACCTTAAGAGAACAAATTCAAAGTTTAGGCTTGAAAGGGAAAATTGATATTGTCAATCAGGGAGGATTTGGTTTGGCAGAAGCGGTAGATGAAGAGCCAGATTTTATACAGCATGCTGCTCTTGCTCCCAGAGCAGCCTATCGAGGACCTTCTCTTAATCACAGCGATTATAAAATAGACCTTGCTTTATTGGATATCTACAATTTCAATGTAAAGGAAAACCAAATGCTTTGTGATGCTAAAGAGCTTGATGATTGTTCTGTCCTTCAAATCAATTCAGCAGAAAACTATGTGAGATATCATTTGGTGAGTATGTTGGAAAAGATGCGAAAGACAAAAGATATTCAGCCTTTAAAAGCGCTAATATTAGGATGTACACATTATCCGTACCTGATTAAGGAAATCAATCAGGTTTTGGAAGAAATCAAAACCTATCGAAATAAGGATGGACAAGAAGTGTATCGACATTTAATAAGTGATGAGGTGCAAATTATTGATCCTTCCATTTATGTAGCTCAGGAATTATATGAGGCTCTTTATCAACAACAGTTGTTTAATGCGAATGGAGATATGCTTCATCAGTCGGAGTTTTACATTTCTGTACCAAACATTCATAATAAACAAACTATCATGGACGAGCAGGGGAGGTTTACGTACGATTATAAGTATGGTAGAATGGCAAATGAAATTCAGGAATATGTCAAAGTGGTGCCTTTTGATAATAGCAATGTTTCCAAAGAAACCCTTCTCCGCTTTAAGAATATGATACCAAATACCTATCAATTGATAAGAAACTTTCATCTGCAAAATGCAAAATTGTTGAATATGGATCAAAAGTTGAAGATTTTACATTGAGGAAGCATCAATGAACAGATGGAATACCATTAAAAAAGCCTGTAAGTTTTTCGCTTACAGGCTTTATTTTATTACAATAGGAAATACCTATTAGTATCTGCTTTTAGACTCTCTGCGTTTACCAGAGAAATCTTTAAATCCGCCTCCGGATCTTTCTTTACGTCCATAACCACCACGGGAACCATTACGGTCAGCACCGCGATCAGAACGATCAGAAGAACGACGTCTACCACCTCTATCCGAAGATGATGATCTGCCTTCACCAGAAACTTCAATTCTTACACTTCTACCGTTGTAATCAACGCCTTTGAATCCTTGGAATACTTTTTCAACTTCTTCATCTTGAACTTCGAAGAAGGTAAATACACCTTTCAAATCAATTTTACCAATGGATTTGCCAGAGATTTTACTGTTATTACAGATGAATCCTAACATCTCACCACGGCTAAATTCATCAACAGATCCTAGATTGATGAAAAGGCGAGTGAATCCTTTAGAACCTGAACGTCTTGAAGAGCTATCTCTATCGCGATCGAACTTAGATTCTCTAGCATCAATATTTAAATCTGGAGCGTCTTTGTAGTAATTTAAGAATCTATTGAATTCTAAAGATGCAAAACGTTTGATTACTTCTTCTTTTGTTAAGTCTTGTAAACTTTCTAAAATTTGAGGAAGGAACGCATTGATTTGCTCTTCTTGAACTTCTACATTGTGTACATTGTCAACGATAGCAAATAATTGTTTTTCGCATACTTCTGTTCCTTGAGGAACTTGTTTGCGGATAAATTCTTTACCAATGATTTTTTCAATGTGACGGATTTTGCTCATTTCTTTAACGTTTATTAAAGAAATAGAAATTCCTGTTTTACCAGCTCTTGCTGTACGACCAGAACGGTGCGTATAGTTTTCAGTTTCATCTGGTAAGGAGTAGTTTATAACGTGAGTAACGTCATTTACATCAATACCACGAGCAGCAACATCTGTAGCGATTAGTAATTGTAAGTTACGCTCACGGTAACGTTTCATTACTTTATCACGTTGTTGTTGAGAAAGGTCTCCATGTAAAGAATCGGCATTATAACCGTCTTTAATTAAAGCTTCTGCAATCTCTTGGGTTTCAATTTTGGTACGACAGAAGACAATACCAAAGATATCAGGATAATAATCAACAATACGCTTAAAAGCAGCATATTTGTCTTTAGCCTTAATCATGTAATAATGGTGCTCAATATTTGCGTTACCCGTATTTTTAGTACCAACGGTCAGTTCAACTGGATCGGTCATGTAATTTTGGGCAATACGACGCACCTCTTTAGGCATAGTTGCAGAGAACAACCATGTTTTTTTGTCATCAGGAGTTTCAGAAAGGATATTATTAATATCTTCTTGGAAACCCATGTTTAACATTTCGTCCGCTTCATCAAGGACTACATATTTCACGTTAGAAAAATCAATCGCATTTCTGCCGATGATGTCTAACATACGTCCTGGAGTAGCAACAACAATTTGTACACCACGACGAATTTGTCTTAATTGGTCGCTGATGTTGGCTCCACCATAAACGGCAACCACGTGTACATTATCAATAAATTTGGCAAATTTTTCTAGATCTCGTGCAATTTGCAAACAAAGTTCACGCGTTGGACATAGCACCAATGCTTGAGGTTGTTTTACCGTGAAATCTAATTGTTCTAATAGAGGAAGACCAAATGCCGCTGTCTTCCCTGTACCTGTTTGGGCTAATCCGACAAAATCGTCGTTACCAGTCAGTAATACAGGAATGGCTTTTTCCTGGATGGGAGAAGGTTTCTCGAAACCTAACTCAGTGATGGCATTAACAATATCATGACGGATTCCCAGTTCTAAAAATGGGTTCATGAAATAATTTATACAATAGGCACAATTGCCTAAGGCGGTGCAAAGATAAGTACAATAATTGATAATTCCTATTAATCAAATATTTATAAAATTTTTATTCACTTTTTGTAGCTGAAAATGGAGTAAATAATTCATTTATTGTACGATATATTTCTCTATATGATCACTTGATATTTCGATTGTCGCTTAAAAACTTGTTTTTTAATTAATTTAAGTGATGTTTTCTAATCAAATTTTGGCTTTGAAAGATTGTTTTAATAGCAGAATGGGGTCGTTTTATAGTGGTTTAAATAAATTCATACTGGATTAAATCTCATTTGAAAAATTTTTTTAAACCTATTTTATTTACTTTAATAGGTAAAGTGTTGTTTGTTTGAATAAATTAATGACTTAATTATGATAAATATTATTTGGGTTTTTCAATTTTTTTGTAGGTTTGGAATTATTACTTATTAATCTATTTTATGTGGTATAAAAAATCAATTACCAAATTAGTTTCAGAAGCTGAACAAAGTGGCGAAGGTACTTTAAAAAGGACCTTATCAAGTTCCGGATTAGTAGCCTTAGGTATTGGTGCCATCATCGGTGCAGGATTATTTTCTCTAACGGGAATTGCTGCAGCCGACCATGCTGGACCCGCCGTCATGTTATCTTTTATTATTGCAGCGGTAGGCTGTGCCTTTGCAGGATTATGTTATGCTGAATTTGCTTCCATGATACCTGTTGCAGGTTCTGCTTATACGTATTCATATGCAACGATGGGTGAGTTTATGGCTTGGATTATTGGTTGGGATTTAGTGTTGGAGTATGCGTTAGCGGGAGCTACTGTAGCTGTTAGTTGGTCACAATATTTCAATCAGCTCATGATTATTATGGGAATTCAATTACCACCCGATTTATTAGCCGGTCCATGGGAAGGGGGAGTGATTAATCTACCGGCCATTATCATTGTTTGTTTATTGTCTTTGTTATTAATGCGTGGTACGCAAGAATCCTCGACAGTCAATAATATCTTAGTTATTATGAAAGTGAGTGTCGTGATTTTATTTATTGCCTTAGGTTGGCAATTTATTAATCCTGCAAACCATACTCCTTTTATTCCTACAAACGAAGGGGAGGAGCTGCTGAAGAAGGGAGAAATTGGGTTTTTCGATTTCTTTAAAGATGGTTATTTTGGTCATTATGGTATTTCAGGGGTGCTTCGTGCTGCTGGTGTTGTATTTTTTGCATTTATAGGCTTTGATGCGGTAAGTACCGCTGCACAAGAGGCAAAAAATCCTAAAAAAGGAATGCCAATAGGAATTATTGGATCGCTGATTATTTGTACCATATTATATGTGTTGTTCGCTTATGTAATGACAGGTTTAGCTCCTTATACAGATTTCAAAGGCGATGCAAAACCGGTAGCTACTGCATTTGAGAAAACCGGATATCATTTCTTGAATACTGCCATGATTGTGACGATCATTGCAGGATATACTTCTGTAATTTTAGTGATGTTATTAGGTCAAAGTCGTGTATTCTATTCCATGAGTAAAGACGGTTTGTTGCCTAAGATTTTTTCAGATTTATCCAAAAGACAAACCCCTTGGAAAACGAACTTAATATTCATGGTGTTTGTGAGTATTTTCGCGGGATTTGTTCCGGTATCGGACTTAGGTCATATGGTGAGTATTGGGACTTTGTTTGCCTTTACTTTAGTATGTATTGGGGTATTGGTATTGCGTAAAACAAATCCAACATTAGAACGTCCTTTTAAAACACCATTTGTTCCGGTAATTCCTATTCTCGGAATATTAGTTTGTGTGGCAATGATGGCTGGATTACCTTTAGAAAGCTGGGAACGTTTGGGGATTTGGATGGCGATAGGTGTTGCTGTGTACTTTTTATATGGTTATAAAAACTCGGTAATCAGGAAAGAAAGAGAAGCAGAGAAGTTGAAATAATAATATTCAAAATACTGGAAAGGTCATCTACATGTGAGGTGACCTTTTTTAATGTGTATTTATTAAGGAAACTCCTTAAATGCCCTAGTATCCTAAAGGAAAAATAAAATATGTAAACCTGGACAAGGTTAGGTCTTTTTGAGGTTGATTGTGATTTCGGTATTTTTGGGAAATGGGTAAACGAGATTGCTAAATGAATAAAATAAGAATAAAGAATTTTGGACCTATCAAGGAGGGAGTTCCTAATAATGGATGGATTGATATAAAGAAAGTAACTGTATTTATCGGAAACCAAGGGTCTGGTAAAAGTACGGTAGCAAAATTGATCTCTACATTTATGTGGTTAGAGAAAGCTGTGATTAGAGGCGATGTAAAGGCTCCAGTTTTTCATAACGACTTTGAGGAACTTATAGCGTTTCATCGATTAGAAGACTATTTGAATGCTGATACAGAAATTGAGTATGAAGGATATTCTTATCGTTTGGAGCTGACAGGAAGTTCTAATAAGATAATTGAAGCAACAAAATTAAATGACAATCCGGTCATACAACCGAAAATTATGTATGTACCTGCTGAACGTAATTTTCTGAGTTCTATTGCCAATATCAGCAAAGTTTCAGATTTTCTTGTTGGTAGCTTGAAGAACTATTCTATTGAATTTCGTAATGCACAGCTTGCCCAACAAGGTAAACCAATCGAACTGCCCATAAAGGATACAAAAATTATTTATGAATCTCAGGAAGACGAAAATTATTTGATGTTCAATGGTAAGAAACTAAAACTTACCGATGCATCCAGCGGTTTTCATTCAATCGTCCCATTACATTGGGTAACCAAGTATTTGGTCGAATATGTAAAACAAGGAGAGAAGAAACTGTTGGAAATGTTAAGCACGGATCAAACTGTTCGGAGAAATCGTGAATTGAGAGAACTGAATACATTAGGGCTTGATGAAGAATCATTGCGGAAGAAAGAAAAATCAATCAACGAAAAATATATAAGTAGATACTTTGTGAATATCGTGGAGGAACCTGAACAAAACTTGTTTCCAGTTTCGCAAAGAAAGTTGTTGAACAGTCTATTAGCATATAACAACGGGAGTAATATGCTCCTAATGACGACACATAGCCCGTATATCGTCAACTATCTTACCTTAGTAATCCAAGCTGATTTATTACATAAGAAAATAGTAGCGAGTAAGAAAGAAAATAAAGGTGATCTATTGGCTCGACTTAATAAAGTTGTACCATTAGAATCTTTTGTATCAGGGGCGGATACTATTTTCTATGAGCTTAGCGACGAGGGAAAGATCACAAGGCTTCCGGATTATGAGGGCCTTCCGTCGGACAAAAATGAACTCAATAAATTCTTAATGGAAGGAAATCAGTTATTTGATACATTGTTGGAAATCGAAGAGGAGTTGATATGGTAAACTTTTTTTTGGAGCAATGTCAAGAATCGAACATCATCGATATACATTTAGGGATATGTGATGATAAAAATAATACTCCGGCCTATGTAGATAGGATTGAGCAGAAAAAATGGATTGCTATCGTAGAAAACCCTAATCAACGGAATATTAGGTTTACAGCAATAGATAACTGTATAGATATTAGAAGGTCTAACGGTGAAATGGATTCTAGATGTGATGCAATGCTTGACTATGATGAAAATATAGTTTTTATTGAATTGAAGGATCAGCGTTCGAGTTGGATTAGCGAAGGACTAGACCAATTAGAGGCTACTATCAAAAGTTTTCAAGCAAATCATGATTTGAGACAGTTCAAGCACAAGAGGACATTTGTTGCTAATAAACGACATAGGCGATTTGAAGTAATAGAAAACGAACAAAGCAAACGATTCTTCGATACTTACAAAGTTAGGATCAATGCACAGGGACATATAAAAATAGTTTAGACTTTTTGTTAATAAAAAGTATCTAAGCCAAAGCGAATTATGGAAACACTCCGTCATCAAAGGCATATGATGTTCCAATGAAATTGATATTCGATAAGATCACACCTCTTACCAAAATCCGATTTTTATTTTAGCTTACACCTTTTACTCGCATATAAAGAATTTGGTTATAAAGTTCCGCATTTAATTCAAGTGAGTTCGGTTTAACCAGCGTTGAGAAAAAGATTTTTTGACTGTACAACCTTGATATTTAATGATGTCGTGAAGAAAACGAAAGTATTTGTCTATTTTCGTTGATGTTCAGTTATTTGCAGTCGATTTAAAATTTTTCTGTATAATCTTGGAAAACAGGAAAATATCAG
>DAIQBS010000053.1:0-11901 GCA_036781025.1 Sphingobacterium sp.
GTAATTTCGAAATACGTTTACCATTTACAGGTCCTGAAAAACTTGCTGTACTTCCCACAGGATTCATATTTTCAGATTTGAATTTCTTTATTGACGGAGGACTTGCATGGCGTCAGGGCTCAACTATAAAATGGAATAAAACAGATGCTGATAAAATCACGGAATCTCAAGGTGGTCAGAATTATCCAATATATAATCCAAATGTGACGATGCCAGTTTTTAGTGCCGGTGTTTCCCTAAGGGTTAATTTGTTTGGAGCTATGATATTAGAACCTTACTATGCGATTCAGCTTAATAACCCTACTAGAGAAAAATTTGGAACCTTTGGATTAAACTTTGCTCCGGGTTGGTAGTCATAGAAATAGTTGGGAAGGATTAAGTGAGTTAGAGGTAAAGGTTGTTAAGGCCGTTGTTTATTGCTTATGCATAAACAACGGCTTTTTTAATGATTTGTGGAATGGAAAAATGGTGGTGTAAGCTTGACCAATTTGGGTTTGCCTTACGAATTAATCTTTCCTTGACAATTCTACCAAAACTACTTAATTCAATAAATCTTCTTTCCGCCTCAGCTTTGCTAATAAAACTCTCGAAGTAGACCATTCGATTTAAGCTTTGATTATGTGATGAATTACCATGGTTATAGGGCGATTCATTTAACGTATGTTGAAGGTCGTTGCTAATTCCAGCTTGGATAGACATGCGATTAGGATCGGTAAGTAAATAAGTGTAATACATATTAAAACTGTTTAATTGCTAAATTATTTGGTTATATGTGTAATAATTACTAATTTTATTGGCACAATATTACTAATAAATTTAGTATTTAAAAAATATTTATCAAAAAATTAATGCATTATTATGTCTAATATATCTTCGAATCTTAAATTTTTAAGAAAGAAAAAGGGAGTTACTCAACAGCAATTTGCTGATTTAATGGATATTAAACGCGCTTCTGTTGGGGCTTATGAGGAAGATAGAGCAGAGCCTAAATATGAGTTACTAAAAAAGATAGCAGAGTTTTATGATTTGTCTATGGATGAATTGGCAAATGATGTGATTGATGAGAAGTGGAAGCCTACACCAAAAAGCAATGCTTCAAATTTGCGGGTATTGAGTGTTACTGTAGATGCTCATGATCGAGAAAATATAGAATTAGTTCCTGTGAAAGCAAGTGCTGGTTATTTGAATGGATATGGTGATCCTGAATTTGTAAAAGAACTGCCCAAATTTTCTTTACCTATATTTAATCAAGGTACTTATCGTGCATTTGAAATAAAAGGAGACTCTATGCTTCCTTTGCCTTCAGGTTCGTTAGTGATTTGTGAGTATGTTGAGAACTGGCATGATATCAAAGTTGGAAGTACCTATGTGGTAGTGTCCAGTAACGATGGTATTGTTTATAAGCGGATAGGGCAGAAATATAAAGAAGATAAAGGTTTGAAATTAGTTTCTGATAATAAAACATACGATCCTTATTGGGTGGAACCTGTTGATTTATTAGAGGTGTGGAAAGCAAAAGCTTTTGTAAGTACGGAACTTCCAGAACCTAATCCAGAACCTACCCTGGAAGGTTTGTCTGCGATGATGGCTCAAATGCAAAAAACCATCAGTTCAGTTGTAGATAAAAAATAAGGATACAGTACAAAGATTTCGATTTATTAATATTAATTATTATCTTTGTAAAATCTGAAAGGAAGGGGGCATGGTATGCCCCCTTTTTTAATTCAAATTTTAAACTATGCAGGTAGAAGATCGAGTAAGGGAACTTATTGATGAAAAGATTGCTGATCGAGAAGATTTATTTATTGTTAGTATACGATTTTTAAAAAACGGTGTGCTGGAGATTTTGTTGGATGGAGATGAGGGAATTGCTATTGAAGATTGTGTGAAAGTAAGCAGGCATGTAGGTTTTCATTTAGAAGAAGAAAACATCATCGAAACTGCTTATCGTTTAGAGGTTTCATCACCTGGTATTGATACAGCATTGTTGTTGAAAAGACAATATTACAAGAATATCGGAAGAACAGTTAGAGTACATACAGCAGATGGTCTTAAAAGAGAAGGGGAGCTTCTGACGGTTTCTGATGAATTGATTCAGATTGAAGAAAAGGTAAAAGAAAAAGGCAAGAAAGCCATCAACGTGGTGACTGATATTCCTTTCGATCAAATAAAAGAAACAAAAGTGTTAATTTCATTTAAATAAAAATGAGTACTAATATAAACTTGATAGACTCGTTCCAGGAGTTTAAAGATTTCAAGAACATTGACCGTCCTACCGTGATTACGGTATTGGAAGAAGTATTCCGCAGTATGATTCGTAAGCGTTTTGGTACAGATGAAAATGTAGACGTAATTGTAAATCCAGATAATGGAGATTTGGAAATCTGGCGTACCAGAGTGGTGATGGAAGACGGTTTCTCGGAGGATGATGATTTAGAAATCGAACTTGCAGAAGCACATACTTATGATCCTGATCTAGAAGTAGGCGATGATTATATTGAACAAATTACTTTGGAAAGCTTTGGTCGTCGTGCTATATTAGCAGCTCGTCAAACTTTAGTTTCTAAAATTTTAGAATTGGAAAAAGACGAAGTCTTCAAAAAATATAAGGATCGCGAAGGGGAGTTGGTCATTGGTGAAGTATATCAGATCTGGAAAAAAGAAATATTAGTGCTTGATGAAGATGGTAATGAATTGATTTTACCTAAAACAGAACAAATTCCAGCAGATTATTTCAAAAAAGGAGATAGTATTCGTGCAGTAGTTCATAAAGTAGATATGATGAATAGTAATCCTAAAATTATTATTTCTCGTACAGCTCCAGAATTTTTGCAGCGTTTATTTGAATTGGAAGTTCCTGAAATATTTGATGGTTTGATTACCATTAAGAAGATTGTTCGTGAACCGGGAGAACGTGCGAAAGTTGCTGTTGAATCTTATGACGATCGTATTGATCCAGTAGGAGCATGTGTGGGTATGAAGGGTTCTCGTATTCATGGTATTGTACGTGAATTACGTAATGAAAATATTGATGTTATCAATTTTACAACGAATCATTCACTTTATATCACTCGTGCTTTAAGTCCAGCTCGTATTACATCCATCAAAATTGATGAAGAAAATAAAACTGCTGCAGTATACTTGAAACCAGATCAAGTATCATTAGCTATTGGTCGTGGTGGTCATAATATCAAGTTAGCAGGTAAATTAACAGGTTATGAAATCGATGTTTATCGTGAAAATGATGAAGAAGAGGAGGATGTGGATATCGAAGAATTCGCAGATGAAATTGATAGCTGGATTATCGATGAGTTAAAACGAGTAGGATTAGATACTGCGAAATCTGTACTTGCATTATCAGAAGAGGAATTAATTAGACGTACGGATTTGGAGGATGATACTATTCGTGAAATCCAACGTATATTACAATCGGAGTTTGAATAGTTTATCAAACCTCGTTCATGGATTTACCAATTTGTAAAAAATTGTTAAATCCATGTAAAAAAACATATTTTTGTAAAAGAAACTTATTTTATAGTTAGTAGATGTCAGAAGGAAAAAGTATAAACTTGCTTAAAGCAGCAAAAGAGCTAAACATTGGTATTGGTACCGCTGTTGAATATTTGGTTAAGAAAGGATTTGATTTAGATTCAAGACCAAATACGAAACTAAGTCCAGAGATGTATGGCGTTCTTTTGAAAGAATTTCAAGGTGATAAAATTGTTAAGGATGAAGCTAAACAGATTATAATTGGCAAAATTCGCCGTGATGAAAGTCCTGCTGGAGGTAATGTTCATGGATCTAATGATGCTAACGAAGAGGTTGATACTCCAACAGAAGTAAAGGAGATTTTAATAAAAAACACTACAGTTGATGCTGATCCAGTTCGTGAGGAAGTAAAAAAGGAAGAGGAAACTCATTCATCTTTAAAGGTTGTTGGTAAAATTGATTTAGATAGTTTGAAACGCGGAAAACCCGTTGTAAAAGAAGAACCAAAAATCGAAGAAAAGGTAGTAGCGCCAAAAATCGAATTGAAAAAGGAAACTCCTGAGCCTAAAATAGAACAAAAACCAGAGCCTGTTAAGGAGGTTACTCCTGTTCCTGAGCCTGTGAAAGTCGTTGAGGTAAAAGAAGTGCCAGTAGTTCAACCTAAAGAGGAAATTCCTGTAAAGGAAGAGAAACAACCTCAACCTATCATAGAAAAGAAAGAAGAACCTATCAAACAAGTGAATCAGCAAACTGAAAAACCTGAACCTCAAGACGAAGTTATACGTGCTAGATCTGAAACGTTGAGTGGTCCTAAGGTAGTAGGCAAAATACAACTTCCAGTTGCCAAGCCTCATAAACCGGTGGCATCCTCATCGAATAATTCTGGAAATAATAACAACAATAACGACAATAAGCGTAAGAGAAAGCGTACAAATAAAGGAGGAAATCCTAATTTTAATACGCCTAATGCTTCTGGATCTAATCATCCAAATAGCAACAATAACAATAATAATAGGCAAGAAGGGGGTAATCGCCCTCATCATCCTGGAAATAATAATTCTGGGAATAATACTAATAACAACAATAATAATCGTCCAAATAATAATAGAGGTAATCATCCGAATGCGGATCGCCATGGAAATAAAGGACGTAATGATCGTTCAAGAAAACCTGAGGTAACTAAGGAAGAACCATCTGAAAAGGAGATTCAAGATCAAATCAAGGCAACATTAGCTCGATTGAGTGGTGCTGGTAAATCTGGTAAATTCGCTCAACGTGCCAAATTGCGTCGTCAAAAACGTGATGATATAGCTCTATCTGCGGAAGAAGCGGCAATGGAACAAGAAGCAATGTCAAAAATTCTTCGAGTTACAGAATTTGTAACAGCGAATGAATTGGCGAATTTGATGGACGTTCCAGTTACTCAAGTTATTGCAACTTGTATGAGCCTAGGGATGTTTGTTTCTATTAATCAACGTTTAGACGCAGAGACTTTAGCAATTGTTGCAGATGAGTTTGGATATCAAATTGAGTTTATTAAGCCGGAAGATGAAGAGGTAGCTGAGCTTGAAGAGCCGGATACTTTAGAACGTATCGTTTCTCGTGCTCCAATTGTGACTGTAATGGGTCACGTTGACCACGGTAAAACATCATTATTGGATTTTATCCGTAAAGCTAATGTAACAAAGGGTGAAGCTGGTGGTATCACTCAACATATTGGTGCTTATGCTGTGAAATTGGAAGATGGTAGAAAAATTACATTTTTAGATACTCCAGGTCACGAAGCATTTACAGCGATGCGTGCTCGTGGTGCTCAAGTAACAGATATTGTAATTATTGTAATTGCTGCAGATGATGCCGTGATGCCTCAAACTAGGGAAGCAATCAATCATGCAATGGCTGCAAATGTGCCTATTATATTTGCTTTTACTAAAGTAGATAAGCCTGGTGCTAATCCTGATCGTATCCGTGAACAATTATCAGCAATGAATATTTTAGTGGAAGATTGGGGTGGTAAATACCAAGCTCAAGAGATTTCTGCTAAAACTGGTGAAAATGTAGATCTATTGTTAGAAAAGGTCTTGTTGGAAGCTGAAATGTTGGAATTAACAGCTGACCCTGGTAAACGTGCTGTAGGTTCAGTTATTGAAGCTGCTTTAGATAAAGGTCGTGGTATTGTTACTACGGTTCTTGTACAAAGTGGAACATTAAAAGTTGGTGATCCAATCCTTGCTGGTTCTTATTCAGGAAAAGTTAAAGCATTAACTAATGAGCGTGGAGAACGTGTGAAGGAAGCAGGTCCATCTGTACCTGTGCAGATTCTAGGTATGTCTGGAGCTCCAACTGCAGGTGATAAATTATATGTCATAGAAAGTGAATCTGAGGCTCGTCAAGTAGCTAATAAGCGTTTGCAATTACAACGTGAACAAGGTATGCGAGCTACTAAACATATTACTTTGGATGAAATTGGTCGTCGTTTAGCTATTGGTAACTTTAAAGAATTGAATATCATTGTTAAGGGTGATGTGGATGGTTCTATTGAAGCATTATCAGATTCGTTATTGAAACTATCAACTGATGAGATCCAAGTAAACATTATTCATAAATCAGTAGGAGCAATATCTGAATCTGACGTATTGTTAGCTTCAGCATCAGATGCTATCATTATAGGTTTCCAAGTAAGGCCGACTCAAAATGCTCGTAAGCTTGCTGAGAATGAACAAATAGATATACGTTTATACTCGATTATTTACGATGCTATTGAGGAAATTAAGTCTGCAATGGAAGGTATGTTAGCACCTAAGTTTGAAGAGAAAATAGTAGCTGAAGTACAGATTAGAGAGACATTTAAAATTTCTAAAGTAGGTACAATTGCAGGATGTATGGTGTTAGATGGTAAAATCACACGTAATAACGATATCCGATTAATTCGTGAAGGAGTTGTTATTCATACAGGTAAACTTGCATCTTTAAAACGCTTTAAAGATGACGTTAAAGAAGTTTCTCAAGGTTATGAGTGTGGTTTGAATATTGATCGATTCAATGATATCCAAGTAGGAGATATCGTTGAGGCTTTCGAACAAGTAGAAGTAAAACGTAAACTATAATATAGTTTTTAAAATAATTATAATCCCAACCTTTCAGAAGGTTGGGATTTTTTTTTATCCTATTCATCGTTTTTTATTATAATATAACTTATAACTATTACGCATCGAATGTTTCTATTTGAAAACAGGAGATTAGATGTTATCTTTAACTATATGTACACATTTAGAGTTTCAGCACTAATAGAACAACCCAATCATAATATTTCAGTACAGTTTGAAGATCTGTCACAAAGCTTTCCACCTTATAAAGCTGGTCAATTTTTGACTTTATCATTTATGTTTGGTGATCGGGAAGTAAGGCGTTCCTATTCTTTCAGCAGTTCACCTATTCATTCTGAGCCATATGAAATCACTGTAAAACGTGTGGAAAATGGAGAGATTTCCAGGTTATTGCATCATAAAATTACCGTTGGTGATGAGATTCAAGTGTTGGATCCTCAAGGGATATTTACTTACGAACCAACAGATGAATCAATAAAGACTATTGTATTATTTGGAGCTGGAGTAGGTGTGACACCATTATATTCCATATTGAAAACTGCCTTACTTGGAAATTCTGAAGTCAAAGTTGTTTTAGTATATAGTAATAGTTCAACAGAACAAACCATATTTTATGAAGAACTTTTAAAATGGAAAGAACAATATCCTGATAGATTACATATTGAGTTTATTTGGTCGAATGTTAAAAACTTAATAAAAGCTAGGCTAAACAGAAATTACATTCTCGAATTAGTAAAAACACATGCTTTAGACCTTGGAAGTACTACTTTTTATACTTGTGGACCATTGTTTTATATGGATTTAGTACGTTTTACGCTCTTAGGGATGGGAATCCCTGATGAACACATCAAGCGTGAGACATTTCATTTCCCGGAGGAGGAAGAAGATGAAGACGAGAAAGAAGAAGAGGAGGTTGACACAACAAGTTATGAAGTAACTTTACAGTTTCAAGGTGAAACCTATGACTTGCTCATTCCTTATAATAAAACTATTCTAGACGTAGGTTTAGAACAAAAAATTAAGTTACCTTATTCATGCAAATCAGGAATGTGTAGCACCTGCATATCTCAAGTCAATGAAGGAGCTGTTAGGATGGATTATAATGAAGTTTTAACAGATAGAGAAGTTGAAAATGGACGTTGCCTAATATGTACATCTCACCCAATAAAAAATGGGACAATCATTACGGTTTTATAACTGTAAGGATTGTCCCATTTTTTATGACTTTTGCCTTATTTCAATTTATGCTTTACTCCTTCGAAAGTCATTTTCACAGGTTGGATTAATCCATCCTTATCAAAAATCATTTCATCGATACACGTTTCGCGTTCGTGAGCCAGTTTTTTATCAAGAGGTCTTCTGTGATAAACAATAAAATATTTCTCTTTCTTAGGTACCTTAATTACCGAATGATGCCCTGCACCTGTAGCAATAGTTGGATCTTGTTGTAAGATAGTACCTATGCGTTTAAAAGGTCCGAATGGAGTATCCGAAATAGCATAAGCAACCTTATAATCAGGACCAGTCCAACCACCTTCTGACCACATGAAATAATACTTATTATTACGAATAAACATAAAAGGTCCTTCCACATAATTCTCCGGAGTCACTTCTTTATAAATACTACCATCTTCAAAAGGTACTAAACTTTTAAAATCGTTACTAAGTTTAACCACATTACAATGTCTCCATCCGCCATAAAACATGTAATATTGACCATCTTTATCTTTAAAAACGAACTGGTCTATAGGTTGCGCACCATTAACGATATCGCTAATTAGGGGCTTCCCTAATAAATCTTTATAAGGACCTTCAGGTTTGTCGGCAACAGAAACGCCTATTCCCCCAACTTCCCCTTGATGAACATCATTTGCCGCGAAGAAGAAATAATACTTACCATCTTTTTCAATCACACTTGGAGCCCACATAGCCCGTTTTGCCCATTTTACTTCTGCAGTATCTATGATTGAAGGATGTTTTTTCCAATTCACCAAGTCTTTAGAGGAGAAAGCATCAAAATGAACCTGTTTTTCATATGGGGCTGAATACGTAGGAAATATCCAATATTCATTATTATAAATTATTCCTTCAGGATCAGCATACCAACCTGGTATAACAGGATTTTGTTGTGCATAGCTCCATTGCGACAACATAGGAAGTAGCAATAGGAGAGTAAATAGTCTAATTTTCATAGATTAAAGGTTTTAGTAGATGGTAAATTACATATTTTTTCTATCTATTCCAATTATTACCGCATTCATGCATGAATTGATAAATTCTCTTTTAAGTGTTATAATGAAAAAAAAGGGATAGACCAAGATCATCCCTTTTAAACTCAATATATTAATTTATTTATTTTCCAGTACTTATGGATAAGTAACCACTACACTGCTGATTTTCCATCCATCATCCCCATTGCAAATGGTTACATAATCATTTCGTTCAAAGGTTTTAAACTGAGTTTTAATTCGTACAATACTGCAGTTTTCATTTTTCTCAACAAATTGATAAGATGATTTACAATCAACTTGGATACCTTCTAAAGATTTTAAATATTTTATAAGAGACTTTCTGTTGATGCTTTCTTTGCTTCTATTGTTAGGTGTTGATTGATAGAAATCGGAAGTAAACAAGTGATTCACTAAATCTACATTTCCATGTAATGTTGCATCCAGGTAATGGTCTATGATATTTTCAACCTTTAAAAATTTCACTGGTTCAGATTTTTCTTCTGCTTTCACAAATTGCGTTATAAATGATAATAAGGCAGTTGCGATTAGGGTGGCTAGCGTTTTCATTTCTTTATGATTTTTAATTTATTTCTTAATTGATGACTCAAAGGTATAGGGAGAGGGTTAAATCTGCACGGCTGTTTAGGCGGATCTAACCATTTTTTCGGTAAACAGCAGGAGTCTTTCGGTGAAAAATTTACCTAACAGGCAAAAGCGCTTTCTTGTATTTTAATGACAGAAAACAAACTACTAATGGTTAACTGTATATTAATGATGTCTCAATAGAAAGCTGGTGATTCTTAGAAGAAATGATTTAATGATATTTGGCTAGGGTGATGTAAAGGGGGGATAAAAAATTAGAGGAAGAAATTGAGTTCTCCCCCTAATCATTAATAGTTTGGTGTTAAATATTGTTATTGAATTGTAAAGCTTAGAAGTTTTAAGCTCCAATTATCCAATCTTAAAAGAAGTCATTGTCAAAGCTCCAGCTACAGCCGCATCATTGAAGATTTGCAAATCTTCATTCTTATCTTGCAATGCCAAAGCATAAAGCATAGGTAGATAATGTTCAGGAGTAGGGATCGCTAAATCGAAGGCTGTTCCTTGTTTATCAAACTGGATTAATGGAAGGTGATTGAAGTCACGTATATAGGACTTCATTTTTTCATTTGCTTCTGTTGCCCAATCAAACGCATAACCTACGCTATTGAGATGCTGCCAGGAAACCTTTGTTAAATTGTGCACTATATTCCCAGAACCTACAATTAATACACCTTTATTCCTTAAAACAGCTAGTTCTTTAGCTAAATTATAATGCTCCATTGGAGATAAGGTGTAATCAATGCTTAATTGAATAACAGGGATGTCAGCCTGAGGATATAAATGTTTTACTACCGACCACGATCCATGATCCAATCCCCATGCATCATCCAGATGAACCTCATGTTGAGTTACAATCTCACTAACCGCATTTGCAAGATCAGGTGATCCTGGAGCCGGGTATTGCACTTCAAATAATGCTTGAGGAAATCCACCGAAATCATGAATAGTTTTTGGTTGTTCCATTGCGGTAACATAGGTTCCTCTGGTTTCCCAATGGGCAGAAACTACTATTATGGCAGTAGGTTTTTCCAAATCTTGCGCTATTTTTTTAAATCCTCTCACAAATTCGTTGTCTTCGATTGCATTCATAGGGCTACCATGGCCTAAAAACAGCACAGGCATTTTGGAAGAGTTATTACTATTATCCAAAAATGAATTCAGGCTGCTCAACTTTTGAGCTTTCGTGTTTTGAAAACCTATATTTCCTGCTTGATTATTGAAAGTATCCATATTTCGTAAGTATTACAATACATACAAAGATGAGGTATTTCTTTAGGTAATAGGTATGAGAAAAAGGATAATTGGTATAAGTATTAGGACATCAGGTTTTTCATTTCATCCCTGAACTCACTCGGTGTCTGTCCAGATTTTTTTCTAAATACACTGGTGAAGTAAGCTTTATCTTGGTAGCCGATTTCAAAACCTATTTCAGAGATGCTTTTTTCTGTGCTAATTAACAGGTTTTTTGCTTCAATAAGTTTTCTGGTTTCGATTATTTCTGATACAGACTGTTGGAGGATATGCTGCGTAATCTTGTTTAAATTCTTAGCACTCATAAATAATTTCTCCGCATAATATTGAATTCCTAAAGGTCTTCGGAAATTTTCTTCCAGAATACTTAAGAAATTTTTAAACGTGGTGTCTTGATTATTAAATAGCAGTTGGTGATCCTGATTCAAATTCAAGTTATTGCGTTCGTGTTCAATCATGATGAGTAGGCTGTTTAATAACTCCCTAATCACAGCCATAGAAGGCTTATTTTGATTCATTTCATCGTCAATCAATTCGCATACAGTGTTTAAACGTTCAAAACATCGACCAAATGACAATTGAATATCTGCATTTTGATGATAATAACTGTATAAATTGAAAATCGTTTCTGGAATAAACTCACTTTTGAATCGTATCACCCAATATAAAAAAGGTTGAGTTAAATCTACTGTTAATTTATGCAATTTACCTTTAGAAATATAGGATATAAATGGAGCTTGAAGGGCTTGAGAATTGAAATCTATAAAATGAACAGCAGTCCCTTTTAGGCATAGAATCAATTCCTCAAAATTATGTTGGTGAGCTTCGTCGACATGGTCAATATATTGCACCGCATTTTTTTCGGTAACCTTAAAAATTTGAAATAGGTCTTTCATAGCTTCCCGTTTATCCTACTAATATCCCTTTTATTTATCGAATTCTCATAACTTTTATTGAAATCTTGAATTAACAGTAGGATTTACTGTAAAATGTTTTAATAAGCTTAAAGTATTGTTGTGTTTTTAATGAAATTTCAATTATTTGAGATATTTTTTATTAAATGTTATATAAAAATCAATTTTTTAGAATTATTTTTCAATAAAACGTTCAAAAAATTTTGATTTATTCATTTTATTGATATTTTTGATAAAAAAATTAAAATCTATATGGTATTGTCAGGTAAAAAATCGTTTGTCCCATTAATTTTTATGGGTTTATTG
>DAIQBS010000053.1:11911-23132 GCA_036781025.1 Sphingobacterium sp.
TATCCCAAACCTGATACCAAATAAAATTTTCTTCGGCAATTTTACTCCAGAATTTACGTGGTTCGCGAACTGATTTTTTATAATGCTTAAAGTACTGCTCTAAATCGGCAATTTTATAGTAACTCATACTAGTATTCTTATATAGGGTACTAAATTTAATGAAAAAAGGAATATCTAAAAAAATATTCCTTAATTTTTATGGGTTTATTGGTGATTATTTCACTAGTTTTTTCAAATCCACCACAAAGTCATGAAAATTACGAGTATAATTTTGCTGATATTGCGTGGATGCTTACATCTACAGCCTTGGTATTGATTATGACTCCAGGTTTAGCCTACTTCTACGGCGGAATGGTGAAAAAGAAGAATGTTATTTCTACCATGTTACAAAGTTTCATCTGTATGGCTGTCGTAGCGGTATTATGGGTAGTTTTTGGATTTAGCTTAGTGTTTGGAGAGTCTATTGGCGGGGTTATTGGAAATCCAATGTCTTTCTTTATGTTTAATGGTGTTTTGGATCGTGAACCTTGGGGAGGTGCTCCAACTATTCCATTTGCTTTATTTGCTATTTATCAATTGAAATTTGCCATTATCACTCCGGCATTAATTACTGGAGCATTCGCGGAGCGTATTCGTTTTACCACATATGTGCTTTTTATATGTTTATTCTTTATTTTCATTTATGCACCTTTGGCGCATGCCACTTGGCATCCTGATGGTTTATTAATGCAATTAGGGGTATTAGATTTTGCTGGCGGTACCGTAGTACACATGTCTGCAGGATTAACAGCATTGGTGTCAGCCATTTATTTAGGAAAAGGTAAGGAATCCCATCAACATAATCCAGCTCGTATTACCTATGTGTTATTAGGTACTGGAATGTTATGGTTTGGTTGGATCGGTTTTAACGCGGGATCAGCATTTGCGGCTTCTGAATTAGCAGCTACTGCTTTAATTACGACTTCTACAGCTTCTGGCGCAGCAGCATTAACCTATATGTTTTTAGATGCAGCCAAAGGGATAAAACCTTCTGCCATGGGCGTATGTATCGGAGCTGTTGTTGGTTTAGTAGCCATTACACCAGCTGCAGGATTTGTAACTGTAGGACATTCATTGGTTATAGGAGCTGTAGCCGCAGTAGTAAGTCGTTTAGTTATTGAATGGAGAACAAAATCGAATATCGATGATACTTTAGATGTATTTCCTAGTCATGGAGTAGGAGGTATGGTTGGTATGGTACTTACAGGAGTATTTGCGACGAATCAAATCAATGCAGCTATTCCAGATAATGGCTTGTTTTACGGGGAATGGTCATTATTTAACGCGCACATTATTGGTCTTGTTGGTGCAAGTGTATTTACTGTGGTTATGGCATTTATCCTTTTAAAAGTGACTGATTTAATTTCTAAATTAAGAGTGTCTGACCATGAAGAAGAAGTTGGCTTAGATCTCTCGCAACATGGCGAAAAATTATAATATTCATCCCAAATCATAACCTAAATTAGAGAACTGTCATTTCAATGAAATGGCAGTTTTTTTTACTAATTATTTGCTGTAAAGGATAAAACTGTGGTGTTTGGTTAAAAATAAATTGAATTTTAGCAAACTAATATGAATTTTGTTTGTTCAACTAATAGAAATCAAAAAAAAGTGGATGATGAAATTGAATTTCTTAGGATACGGTCTATTTTCTTTATTTTTTTTATATAGCTGTCAGTCAACTAATAAATCTGAAGATGCTAAAAAAGAGTTAACACCTGTAGAGGGAAATGATGAAACACGATACAATATCAACGAACCCGATAAAGAGTTGCTGCAATTGGATAGTGCTTCAGCAGATTCAATTTCTAAAGATACCCTAAACGAATAAATCATTAGATCATTCTTTTATATTTTTGTTAGTCAAAAAGCCTGTAGTATTTCATACTTTCAGGCTTTTTTTATTAGGATACATCTTTTTGTTTTGTTTAAATTAGCTTAATTAATTACTTGTTCACGTTATTACACTAAGCAATTGAAACAACTGTTCCTCATAAGTCTATTTTTTTTACTCCTTACATTAAATGCCCACGGACAAATGGATATCAATGGTGTGGTTAAAGTAAAAGAGAATCATAAGCCTATTCCATATGCCTCCATCTACATAAACAATTCTTCTATTGGTACAAGCTCGGATGTGGATGGTAAATTTAAATTAACAAATCTTCAACAACAATCTGTTGAACTGGTGGTAACAGCTATCGGTTATCAATCGCTGTCCATGAACGTTCAATTACCATTAAAAGAGCCTTTGCAGATTCTTTTGGAATTAAAAGCTAAAGAAATTGAAGAAATTGTAGTCATGGGTTATGTAAAGGATGGTTGGAAAAAATGGGGATTATTTTTTACAGAGTCTCTAATTGGTGTTGGTTATAATGCTGAACAAACCAAAATAGAAAATTCAGAAGTAGTTAAATTTCGGTACGATAAAGAAGGAAAAATATTGACCGCTTTTTGCGAAGAACCATTAATTATTCACAATAAAAAATTAGGATATCGAATCACTTATGATTTAACAGCTTTCAGCTATGATTTTAAGATGAATGCATTATATTTTGAAGGATATGCCTTTTTTGATGATCTGGGTAAAGGAAAAAAAGCTTTTCAGCGAGCCAGAAAAGCAACTTATGATGTCTCTTTGATGAAATTTATTCGAAGTACTTACCATAAAAAGTGGAAACAGGATGGTTATATCGTTAGGAAATTAGTTAAAAAAGACAATCAAACCAGAATAGAAGCATTGGCCAAGCATAAAGAAATAACATCCCTAGTTAATGAAAAATATCAAAAAAATTGGAAATTGTTTTATGTCTCGCAAAAGGAAATTAGTGCTGATTATGTCCAATCTTTAGTAAAACAGTCGAATCAACCTCCTCAAATAAGTTACCTAATGGGAGAAATGAATCCCCAGGATATTATTGTCAATGAAGATGAACTTAAACAATTAAAGGAATTGTCCTTTTCTGATTACTTATATGTGATTTATCCTGCTGTATTTGAAAATGCTAAAGATAAGATGCTTCAAGATGCCTCCTCTCAGGTTTCTGAGGTTCAGTTGTTATCCGAAGAAAGAGTCTTAGTAGATGCTAGTGGTAATTTTTTTCCAGCCAGCAATTTATTTTTTCATGGTTTTATGGTCAATTTTTCCAAATTGGCTTTTGTATTACCGTTGGATTATATTGATGAAAAGGAATAAGCTTAGGAGATACTTACCAACTTTGAATCTAACTCCATTTAAATTCAGGTGTTAGCTTAAACAAGACCATTAATTTATAGTACATTTGCTTTCAAAGGCATTTGTTAACCCTGCAGTTGTTAAGTCCTCAATGGAATAGTTATGTTAGTATTAGGATGTGTATTGGCGATTATTGTTGGTCTTACTCTCGGAATGATAGGGAGTGGAGGAACAATTTTAACCGTTCCTATTTTAGTTTATATCTTAGGAGTTGACCCAGTATTAGCGACTACTTATTCTTTATTTGCTATTGGAGTTACCTCCTTTATTGGAGGATTTCGTGGTATTCTAAAAAAAGAAGCTGATATCAACAAAGTAATAAATTTCGGTATTCCATCTTTACTTGTTGTTTTTATTACTAGATCCTATATTTTACCATTAGTGCCGGAGGTACTCACTATCGGTCCAATTCAAGTGGAACAAAGGGTGGCGCTAATGATACTTTTCTCTTTGGTCATGCTAGCATCATCGGTCAATATGATTCGAACTGCACGACATTCCGATTCGATTTCTGAATCAATAGTTACGACTTCCTTATGGGTAATTTTCCTTCAAGGAGCAGTTGTTGGCTTTATTACAGGCTTAGTCGGCGCTGGAGGTGGGTTCTTAATTATTCCTGCTTTAATTAATTTTTACAAATTGCCGATTCGCAAAGCTGTTGCAAGCTCATTAATAATCATCACCATTAATTCTTTTTTTGGAATTATTGGTGACTTGGAAAAACTTCCTGAATTTGATTGGCAACTGATAGGAAGTTATACTATTTCCACTGTTTTTGGTTTATTTATAGGGTTTTTCTTTGTTAAAAAGGTTTCCAATACATTTCTGAGAATATCTTTTGGATATATGATATTGTTAATAGGATTGTATATTTTAATCAGAGAATTGTATTTAATTTAGTTAGGTATTTTCCTTTATTTTTAATGACGCTAGACTATGAATCCATGCAGCCACTATTTCCATTTTATTGCGTTTAATTAACCTCTATTTTTCAATAAATTCCATGAGTTATACCAACAATTCTTCCAACGATTTAAAAAAGCAACACTCTTCTTTAGAAATCAAAGGTATTTTATTAGCCATTTTTGGCGCAGTCTTATGGGGAGTTTCTGGAACATTTGGACAATTTCTTTTTCAAAACAGAGGAGTTAATGTAGAATGGATGATTACCGTTCGAATGCTAAGTGCTGGATTTCTTTTATTATGCTTTGCAGCATTTGATAAGAAGAATGCTATTTGGGATCCTTGGAAAAATAAAAAAGATGTTTTTCAATTGTTGATTTTTAGTATTGTCGGTATGTTAGCCATTCAATACACGTATTTTTTAACTATCAAATTGTCCAATGCTGCTACAGCAACGGTACTTCAGTACATTAATCCTATATTCATTGTCCTTTATTTAGCTATTCGGAACAAAAGATTTCCTAGTACCATTGAATTAATAGCCGTTTCTCTCGCAATATTAGGCACTTTTTTATTGGTAACCCATGGAGATATTCGAAATCTTATCATTTCGAAAGAAGCCTTTTGGATGGCCATTGCCTCTGCTATTGCTGCTGCGATCTATACGCTGCAACCAGCTACTCTATTAAAGCGTTATTCTGCCAAACTCATTGTAGGATGGGGGATGTTTATTGGTGGATTAGTCATGAGTTTTTTCAAAGCGCCCTGGGATATTACGGGCAATTGGGATATTCAAGCAGTCTATTATGCTTTTTTCATTGTGTTTTTAGGGACTTTATTGCCTTTTTACGCATATCTATCTGCAGTCAAGATTTTAGGCGGGCAGACTACCAGTTTATTATCCTGTACTGAACCATTGGCAGCTGCTTTCATGGCCGTTTTGTGGCTAAACGTAAGTTTTACCAGTTTAGATTGGTTAGGTACTGCTTGTATCCTTTCTACTATCGTCTTATTGAGCTTTGCTAATAAAAGAATTTAAATTTCTAAAAATTACTATTCTTTTAAATATATTTGAGGATTAGATTAACGTTTTAGTTAGCTGTAATTGCTGTTTTAAGCGAACTAATGCTATAAACTTGATTATGAAAAGAATTATGAAAACAATGAAAATTAAATTTGTATTAACACTGACTATCCTCTTTATAGGGGGATTAATTTTAAATGTAAACGCTCAAAATTGGCGTAATACCAAAAAAGATATTGAAAAAGCAGTCGATGTAGATACCTTGACCAAGAAGGGGTATACCTTAGTTTGGATTAATAAAGAGGCTAGTTTTAACCCGGAATTGAAGCAAGAGCTGATTGAAACATTTTTTAAAACATATCCGAAATTAGCGAAAACCTTTAATAAAAAAACACGTAAAGAAGTGGTGTTTGTTATCGATCCTGATTATGATGGGGTTGCTGCCACAGCAGGAGGAATTGTTCGATACAGTCCGAAATGGTTTGCTAAAAATCCAAAAGATATCGATGTTGTTACGCATGAGGTCATGCATATTGTTCAAGCATATGAAGGCAAATCCGGACCTTGGTGGGTTACAGAAGGAATTGCAGATTGGGTTCGTTTTAAATATGGTGTTGCCAATGAGGCTGGAGGTTGGAAGTTACCAGCATTTGATGCGAAACACTCCTATGAAAATGGTTACCGCATTACCGCAAGATTTTTTGAATGGGTAGAAAAGAAAGTGAAGAAAAATACCATGAAAAAATTAGACTATGTGATGAGAAACCATACCTATTCATCAGATTTCTGGAAAGAACAAACAGGAAAAACGATTGATGAATTATGGGCAGATTATAAGTTAAATCCCGCAATATAATTAATTAAACAAATCAAATGAATTATTCAAAATTACTGAAGTTTATGCTGTTGGCGATGTTGCCTACGGCTACTATGGCACAACAAAATAAACTTTCGCAGTATGTAAAACCCTTAATAGGGACGGCTAAAATGGGGCATACCTTCCCAGGAGCTACCGTTCCTTTTGGTGCTGTACAGTTGTCGCCTGATACAGATACTATTCCTTATGCAGTGAATGGTAAGTATAATGGTGAGGTATATCGTTACTGTGCGGGTTACCAATATGATGATCCAACTATCGTAGGCTTTAGCCATACACATTTTAGCGGTACGGGACATTCAGATTTGGGGGATATTTTGGTGATGCCAACTCAAGGTAAGGTTCAATTGAATCCAGGGACTGAAGATAACCCATCATCTGGATATCGTTCTACTTTTAGCCATGATAATGAGCTTGCAGAAACCAATTATTACAAAGTAAAATTGGATAAACATAATATTCTTGCTGAACTTACGACAACAACGCGTGTAGGGATGCATAAATACACCTTCCCAGCTTCAGACCAATCCCATATCATTCTTGATTTAACTTCTGGAATTTATAATTATGATGGAAAGAATGTATGGACTTTTGTTCGAGTTTTGAATGACTCGACCATAACTGGTTTTAAGCAAACCAATGGTTGGTCAAGAACGAGGACCGTTTATTTTGCGATAAAAACTTCGAAGAAGTTCAAAAATTATGGAGCTCGGTATATGGATAGCAGCTCTCCTTATAAAGGTTTCTGGAGGAAATTTGACCAACAAAATAACCACCCGGATTTAGCCGCTCATAATATCAAGATGCACTTGGATTTTGATACGAAGGAAGGAGAGGAAGTGATGATGAAAGTTGCTTTAAGTCCAGTAAGTATGCGGAATGCCTTAGAGAATATGGCCGCTGAAACTCCACATTGGAATTTTAATCAGGTGGTAGATGCTGGAAAGCAAGCTTGGGAAAAGGAATTGGGTAAATATCAAGTCGATATGCTTAACCAAGAAGATTTAGTAAATTTCTATACCTCAGTTTACCATGCTAATCTTATGCCTACTGTTTATATGGACGTCAATGGACAATATAAAGGTTTAGATCAAGAAATTCATCAAGCAACAGGTTTTACTAATTATACCTCACTTTCTTTATGGGATACTTTTAGAGCGTTTCATCCATGGTTAAACTTAGTTGATCCTAAAAGAAATGCAGATATTGTTTCATCCATGCTAGCTCATTACGATCAATCTGTTTTGAAAATGTTGCCTATTTGGTCACATTATGCAAATGATAACTGGTGTATGAGTGGATATCATTCTGTATCAGTGGTTGCAGATGCCATCATAAAAGGGGTTTATACAGGTGATGCTGAGGCCGCATTAGCAGCTTGTGTTCAGACTGCAAACGCTAGAAAATACGAAGGAATTGGTGCGTATATTGATTTAGGTTATGTTCCAGATGATGTAAATGGTACTTCCGTATCCAATACTTTGGAATATGCTTACGATGATTGGTGTATTGCTCAGTTAGCTAAGAAATTAGGCAAAACTGAAATTGAAAAGGAATTTACTAAACGTGCTGGGTATTGGAAAAATTTATACGATTCACGCATAGGATTCATGCGTCCGAAAGATAGTCAAGGAAAATTCAGAGAAAAATTTGATGTGTTAGACACGCATGGTCAAGGCTTTATTGAAGGTAACACCTGGAATTATTCCCTATACGTTCCTCATCAGCCGGAAGAAATGATGCAAGTAATGGGAGGTGCTAAGCGTTTTGAAGTGTACTTAGATTCCTTATTTACGATGCATTTACCTGATCATTTCTTTGCCAATACAGAAGATATTACGCGTGAAGGAATTATAGGTAACTATGTGCATGGTAATGAGCCTTCGCATCACGTAGCTTATTTATATAACATGACTAAAAGTCCTTGGAAATCGCAAGAACGAATTCGTCAAATTATTCGTAATCAATACCATAACGGACCTGCAGGTTTAGGAGGAAATGACGATTGTGGTCAAATGTCAGCATGGTATTTGTTTTCATCGTTAGGATTCTACCCAGTATCACCTGGCGATACCAATTATTGGTTAGGAAGTCCATTAGTTAAATCCGCAACGATTCAATTGGATGGAGGTAAACAACTTAAGATTGTCGCTGAAAACCAATCTGAAAAAAATGTATATGTTTCTAAAGTATTTTGGAATGGCAAAGAATTGAAAACGTATAAAATTGATCACTTGGATCTTATTCAAGGTGGAGAGCTTAAATTTATAATGGCTGCTAAACCTAAAAAATAAAGAATACAGTATACCAAGTTTACCTACTTAAATGCCTGTCAAAACTGTTTGACAGGCATTTTTTTATGAGCTTATCGTAATATAAAAACATTTATTCTATTGCATATCTCATCCTTTAATTTGATATAGCCAAGAGCTATTTAATTAAGGGATTTATAATATTCAAGTGTAAATTTTTAAAACTAATCTATTTACTCTTCTACGGATCTCCTTCGGAGATTAGCCGAATCTGACCTGGAGATTGTATCAACATTTTCGAAGGAGATTCGGCTGAAATACGATGATGTTTCCATGTTATTTTCTAGAATGAGAAAATCAGGATTATAAGCTTGCAATGTGATTTAGCTATAGGAAGAACTGCTATGTTAAGTTTTCAATAAGTTTCAATATTCTTTGGAAGAACTAATTCTACTTGTTATCTTGGCACCTGTATAAAAACATAAAAATCTAAACCTATATCAATTCCATGAAATTTTTTATCAGGGCATTATTTACTGTATTTTTCGGACTAAGTTTAGTACCGTCCCAGGCACAAGAAAAAATTAAAATTAGCCATCAACCTTATCTGCAAGCGTTAACTGATTCTACAGTTTCTATCATTTGGACCTCCAATAAACCAGCTATTGGTTGGGTAGAATTAGCTCCGGATGATGGTACTCATTTTTATCAAAAATCAAGAGAAAAAGTTTTTGCTCAACAATATGGCTTTAAAATGGTGGGTAATGTACATCAGGTTAATATTAAAGGTCTAAAACCAGGCACAAATTATCGGTATCGAGTTTATAATCAAGAAGTATTGAAGCATGAAGGAGTTCTGGTTCAATATGGCGATTTTGCAGCAACCAATGTATACCGACAAGAACCACTAAAGTTTAAAACGCCAGGAGATAATCCTACAGTTTCTTTTGCTGTAGTAAATGACATACATGGTAAGAATGAGGTATTAAGTAAATTGATTAAGCAAGTGGATCTTAATAAAACGGATTTCATTGTTTTTAATGGTGACATGGTTGATAATTTGCTGAGCGAAGATCAGATGTTTGCGGGATTTATGGATACTGCTATCCGTTTGTTTGCAAGTGAAAAACCAATGTATTATTCTCGAGGTAATCATGAAACTAGAGGGCCATTTGCTACAGCTTATCCTAAATATTTTCCAACCAATACCGGAGAGTTATATTATATGTTTAATTATGGAGAAGCATGCTTTGTGGTATTAGACTGTGGTGAGGATAAACCAGATTCGGATATTGAATATTCTGGTATAGTGGATATGGATTATTATAGGACACAACAGGCCAAATGGCTCCAAGAAGCTGTTTCAAGTCCACAATATGTGAATGCAAAATATAAAATTATTATTTGCCACATGCCCCCGTTCACCAGTTGGCATGGTATGCAGGATATACGAACTAAATTTGTTCCAATTTTAAATAATGCTGGAGCACAGATTATGCTGAGTGGACATTTACATAAGCATATAATTCAACAAGCAGATCAAGATGTCAAATTTCCAGTTCTTGTGAATTCCAATGTGAACATGATTCAAGTGAATTTATCAGATAAAGAGGGGAGTTTTAAAGTGTACTCCCAAGAAGGTAAGCTGGTTGATGAAGTGAAAATTAATCCATTAAAATGATGTAAAAGGAACCTAAAAAGTTCCTTTTCTTTTCAGCAAGAAAAGTTGTGGAAAGCTGATGAATGGATAATATCTGTTAAATTATAAAATACCCAAATTTAGGTATAGACAATTTTCCGAATTTTATATAAGTTTGGTTTAAGTAAAAATATATTACTTTACTAATAATATTTAAATTATAGGAAAACATGGTTGTTTTAGGAAAGACTATTCAAATCGTAACTTTAGGTACATTGAAACGTTATTTTCCTGTACAAGTAACCTTAAATGAAGTTTTTTCAAAATCCTATTTATTGCCTTTATTAGTAGTATTATGTTCGAATTTTTTTTGTTCTTTTCAACATTGTTTTGCACAAACGGATTCTACTTTACATTTCACTCAAATTCAAGAAAGTCCGTCTTTTCAAAAGTTAATCCTGCGAAAAGAACTTATAGCTCCTAGTGCTTTAATAGCTTTTGGATTGGTTTCGGTAGATAATCCATATATCATCAACCAAAATGAATTTCTAAAAAATGAACTACAAGAAAATATTCAAAGTAAATTTCATTTAGATGATTATTCCCAATATGCAAGTACAGCCGCATTTTTAGGTTTTGAATATCTTGGTATAAAACCTCAGCATACTTTTAAACAACGATTGTTTACAGGTGCGGTATCTCATGCCATCATGGCTGGAGTGGTGAATGTGATGAAAGCTACTATTCCTATTTTAAGGCCTGATGGATCCGCTTTTAATTCTTTCCCATCCGGACATACCGCTACCGCTTTTGTAGGAGCAGAACTGCTATGGCAAGAATATCATCATCAGTCTATTTGGTATGGTATTGCAGGCTATACGATTGCTGCAGGAACAGGGTTTTGCCGTATGTATAATAATAAACATTGGTTAACAGATGTGGCAATGGGAGCAGGGATAGGTATTTTAAGTACTAAAATTGCTTATTGGATGTTACCTTGGATTGAAAAAAAACCTAAAATTCTTTCGGAGAATTTTGTCTTGGTTCCTGGCTATAATGGAAATCAAGTGACCTGTGCTCTGGTAGGGAGGTTGTGAAAATGAGGTGGAGAAATTTCTAAAGGTCAGTCTAGTTTTACAAAGTTGAAGGTCTATTTTGAACCGCTGAGGAATTGATTTTACTGAATATGGTTTCTTTAGCCAAGCTCAACCTCTAAATACTAAATACTATCTACTAAATACTATTCTAACTC
>DAIQBS010000054.1:0-21727 GCA_036781025.1 Sphingobacterium sp.
TCTTGGATGGCTGGAATTCGCTACGCTCTTCCTAGGCCATTCCTCTCGCTCAAAGGCCACGATGTTTTTGCTGTCTTTCCGCCGCTGGAAATGGGCCGAACGGGCACCTGCTCCGCAGGTGGAATCAGGCTTCGCCTGACCTCGTGCAGCGTCAATGCGATGAGGCACGAAGAAGCATTCTCATTTTTAGGTTTGAGATATTATGTTTTAGAAGATTTTGAACCAAGAGGAAATGATTTTAATGATTAACCTGAATATTGCTTCTATTTAAATAAATAATCTTTCAACTCATTAAATTTAGTAAAATCAGGTTCTCAGTGGTTCAAAACTATAAAGTTCAGAGATTGCTTCTTCGTGCCTCATCGCAAAGACGAGCGGTGCTAGGTCAGGCTCCGCCCGAGAAAACAAAATCTCAAAACTCTCAATTCTAAAGTCTAATGTCTAATGTCTAACATCTATTGTCTCTCATCTCACATCTCCCATCTACTTAAGCAATTTAACCTCATACAAATCCTTTCTTCTATCCTGCAATATTTTAACCGTACCATATTCATGCAGATCACGAAGAGCATATAAATCAACGTCAGCAATAAGCACCATTTCCGTATTAGGTGTTGCTTCGGCTTTGATGGCATTATTTGGAAAGGCAAAATCAGAAGGAGTAAATACTGCAGATTGGGAATATTGAATATCCATATTATTTACACGAGGTAAGTTACCTACTGAACCAGCAATAGCGACATAGCATTCATTCTCTATGGCTCTGGCTTGGGCGCAGCTACGAACGCGGATATAGCCGTTTTGGGTATCGGTCATAAATGGTACAAATAAAATTTGCATACCTTGATCTGCCAATATCCTACTTAACTCCGGAAATTCCACATCATAACAAATCAGCAATCCTACTTTACCGCAGTCGGTGTCAAATACTTTCACCTCACTCCCCCCTACTAATCCATAATATTTAAATTCATTTGGTGTGATATGGATTTTCTTAAAAAAGTCAAGGCTACCATTTCGATGACATAAATAACTCACATTGTACAACTTTCCACGTTCCATTAAAGGCATGGATCCAGCAATGATGTTTACGTTATATGATACAGCAAATTGCTGTATACGTTCAATAATATCTTTGGTATGTTCTGCTAACTTTTCCATAGCCAAGCGCTCAGGAAGTTCATTATAAGGACTCATCAATGGCGTATTAAAGAATTCCGGGAACATGATGAAATCTGTTCCATAATCACTGACCGTATCCACGAAAAACTCCACCTGATCATAGAATTCCTGCAAGTCTTTAAATTGTCGCATTTGCCATTGGACCAATCCTAAACGAATGGTCTGCTTGGATGCGGAATACGATTTTGCGGAAGGTTCGTAATAGATATTCAGCCATTCCAACAAGGTCGCCACTTCCATGGATTCATTATCCTCTGGCAAATAATTTTTTATGATTTTTTTAACATGAAAATCATTGGACAATTGAAAAGTTAAGGTAGGATCGTAAATTTCCTTACGCTTTACTTTTTCAATATAAGTCCGAGGAGTCATTTGTTCGGAATAATTATGGTAATTGGGAATTCTACCACCAGCGATAATGCGCTGTAAATTCATCTGCTCACACAGTTCTTTTCGAGCATCATAAAGCCTACGACCCAATCTTAACGATCGAAAATCTGGATGTACAAAAACTTCGATTCCATATAAGGTATCCCCATCATTATCATGCTTATTAAATTTCCCATCATCAATAATAGCGTAATATTTATCGTAAATATTAGTCTTCTGAGAATTTAATATTAAAGAAAGCGCGCATGCGACCACTTTTCCATCTACTTCAACGGCAATTTGACCGTCCGGAAATATATCAATTAAATCTACAATATTTTCTTTCGTCCAAACATCTCCTAGTCCATGATAGGCCTCCGACATAGAGGTTTTCAAGTCCTTATAATCCTTCTTACTCAGATTCCTTACTTTTATATCCATTATTTTTCAAATTTGATAATATCTTGTTTGTTACCGGTTAATACCTTCACTAAATCAAATCCCATTCCAAGATTCAAGTCTAACTAAACAGTATATGGCTTTAATACAAGTTAATAAAAACAAGAGGTTATATCAGGAAATCAAACGCTTATCTTCTGCATCTTCTTCGGTAAAAGACTAGTAAAATCCGAGGAAGTTCCGAAGGAGATCCTAAGAAGATCCTTGTAAGATCATTGGAAGCACAAAAGGAAGACCTCATATACCCTTTGTACAGGCTAAAGAAAATTTAAACTTTTGAATCCTTTAGAAACTCATAATAAATAATGGAAATAGCTTTTGTTGATTGGAGTGTGATAAGGAATGTGAACTATTTGAGATAGAATGCAATAAAAAAAGCAGGACAAATCATATCCTGCTTTTTAAATTTTCATCAAGTTTACTCGACTATGCTTCGCCTTTTGCTCCTCCAAAATTCATAGGAAAAGGAAAATCTTTGGTATTAATAGTACCGTTAATGTTCTCAAAACGATTGATATTATCTTGTAATGCTTTCATTAACTGTTTGGCATGTTCTGGGGTTAATATAATACGAGATTTAACTTTCGCTTTGTTAATACCCGGCATCAAGCGAATAAAATCTACCACGAATTCGGTATGGGAATGAGTAATAATTGCCAGGTTGGAATAAACCCCTTCAGCAATTTCTTCCGTTAATTCAATGCTTATTTCTTGTCCGTCAGGATTGTTTATATTATTGTTGTCCATTGTTCTTTAATATCTAATTGGTTAATTACTAAAAGTTCTAAAATCTTGTCCATCCTGTATGGATAAAATCATTTCATAAATGAGTTTGATGACATTATCGACATCCTCTTTATGAATCATCTCAACCGTAGTATGCATATACCTCAAAGGTAAGGATATTAATGCAGAAGGCACACCTCCATTGGAATAAGCAAAGGCATCTGTATCGGTACCTGTAAATCTAGAGGATGCTTGACGTTGAATCGGAATATTGTTTTTCTGTGCTACTTCAATCAGTTGACGATTTAAGTTGATTTGAACTGCTGGAGCATAAGAAACCACAGGTCCTTTTCCACAAGCCAAATCCCCTTGGGTAATTTTATTAATCATCGGCGTGTTCGTATCATGGGTCACATCAGTCACAATAGCCACATTAGGTTTGATGAATTGCGTGATCATCTCGGCCCCACGTAAACCTATTTCTTCTTGTACAGAATTTACAATGTACAATCCGAAAGGTAATTTCTTTTTATTCTCCTTCAATAAACGAGCTACTTCGGCAATCATAAAACCACCTGCACGATTGTCCATGGCACGTCCTACATAATAGCGATCATTCAAGACCATAAATTCATCCTCATAGGTGATGACACAGCCTACATGAATCCCCAACTCTTCTACTTCTTCTTTTGAAGTACAACCACAGTCTAGAAAGATATTTTTTAAGGATGGAGCTTCTTCTTTTTCACCTGCACGAGTATGAATCGCCGGCCATCCAAATACCGCCTTAACAATTCCTTTATCGGTATGAATATTGACGCGTTTTGATGGCGCAATTTGATGATCTGATCCACCATTGCGGATCACATAAATTAAACCATCTTTGGATATATAATTTACATACCAGGATATCTCGTCTGCATGAGCCTCAATGACTACGCGATATTCAGCTTTTGGATTAATAATTCCTACTGCAGTACCGTAGTTATCAATATACGTATCATCCACATAAGGTTTTAAATAATCCAACCATAAGCGTTGACCTGCCCATTCATAACCTGTAGGGGAAGGATTATTAATATATTTTTCAAAAAAAGCCAAAGATTCTGGAGTAACACCCCCCGCTTTTTTATCTTCTGTTTTTGTCTTTTTGGCCATAATTACGAATTAAGTTTGCAAAATAACTATTTCCTGAATTATGACAAAAATAAAAACCGAAACCTTATATTTACTGCACATATTTACACCTTATGTTGGAAATTTTAAACTTTATTACTTGGAATCCAAAGCCTGAAATATATGAAATAGGTTCTTTTGGACTTCGTTATTATTCTTTATGTTGGCTATTAGCCTTTGCTGTTTCCTATTTTATCATGCTGAAGGTTTTTAAAAGGGAAGGCAAATCGCAAGAATTATTAGATAAATTAACCATTTATATTTTTGTCGGCACTTTATTAGGCGCACGACTAGGCCATTGTTTCTTTTATGATTGGGCTTATTATCGTGAACACTTTATAGAAATATTTATCCCTTTCCAAAAGGTGAATGGAGATTGGAAATTAACTGGATTTACAGGTCTTGCCAGCCATGGTGGAGCCATAGGTATTTTAATAGCTTTGTGGTATTTTGCAAAAAATACAAAAACAAATTTCATCTGGATTGCAGACCGATTAATGCTTACAGTGCCTGTAGCATGTGCCTTTATTCGCATCGGTAACTTCTTCAATTCGGAGATTATTGGAAGTCCATCAAACTTACCTTGGGCTATTATTTTCCAACAAGAGGACAACATCCCTAGACATCCTTCACAATTGTATGAAGCCCTTGCCTACATCCTTATTTTCTTCATTCTTTGGGCTATCTATCAAAAGAATATAAACCCAAAACCTGGCAAACTTTTTGGACTGTTTCTCATCTTAATGTTTGCGGCAAGATTTTTTATAGAATTCGTAAAAATAGAACAAGTGGAATTTGAGAAGGGAATGACGCTCAATATGGGACAATGGCTCAGTATTCCATTCATATTGATAGGAATCTTCCTGCTGTTTAGAAAACCAAAAGAACAGAGTCAAAAATAAAATATGCTGGCCCTACCCTTTGGTAGGGCTTTTTTAATAACTATATACGATGAAGAACCTCAAAAACAATAGAAAAGTAACCTTATTAATTTTAGGATTACTATCAGCCATAGGGCCCTTTTCTATTGATTTGTATTTGCCGGCATTTGAAATTATCGCTGAAGATTTTAACACCTCCATTGAAAAAGTTCAATTTACGTTAACCAGCTATTTTATAGGGATAGCATTAGGACAACTGGTGTATGGTCCATTACTAGACCGATATGGTAGGAAGAAACCTTTATTAATAGGCTTAGGAATTTACATAATTGCCTCTGCCTTGTGTATTTTCACGAGAGACATCAATCACCTGATCATTTTGCGCTTTTTACAAGCTCTTGGATCATGTGGTGGTATGGTGGGTGCGCGTGCGATGGTGACTGACTATTATAACAGCAGAGAGGCTGCTCGCGTATTTAGTTTGCTGATGTTAGTCATTGGAATTTCGCCCATTCTAGCTCCAAGCATAGGGGCATTTATGCTTAATCATGTGGATTGGCACTATATCTTTTTGTTCTTAACGGTGCTGGCTACCATCATATTTATCGGTACGCAATTCTTTCTTCCAGAAAGTTATGCTGGAAATAAATCTTTTTCCTTAGCCCCCCCAGCTATCGTAAAAAGCTTCTGGTCTGTTTTTAGAAATAAAACGTTTATTTCTTATTGTATAGTTGGCTCGATAGCTTCTTCAGCTACCTACGCTTACTTAGCAGGATCACCTTATTTAATGCAACAATATTTTGGATTAAGTAAAGGGGAATATGGGTTCGCATTTGCTTTTGTAGCTTCTGCTATGATCATTGCTACGCAATTGAATCGATGGTTATTGAAACGTTGGACAAGCCCTCAAATTAGCTATTTGGCAAATCTGTGGCAAGCTATTATTGGAATCATCATGATCGCTGTGCTGGCTGCTGGATACTTGCAGATTTCAAACATGATTCTTTTGATCTTTTGTTTTCTATTTGGTTATGGTTTTATATTCCCGAATACATCTGCTATTGCCATGGAGCCTATGCGATCGTTAGCTGGAAGTGCCTCGGCACTTTTGGGCTGTATTCAGATGGGAATTGGTGCTTTTGCTTCTGCCATGGTCAGCTTTCTGCACAATCAAACACCTTGGCCTATGATAGCCGTCATGAGTACGGCAGCCGTAGGATCATTCATCCTCCACTCCGTTGTTAGAAAAACGGTAGTAGTTAAACAAGAGTAATAAGCGAATAAAATAACTTGTTATTACTCATACGATAAAAAAAAACGATCAACACTATTAACTAATGCTGATCGTTTTGTTATTCTATTATTTGGTTTTCTTTATTTTAAAAAGCTTTCAATTGCTAATCGATATCCGTCTAAACCAAATCCTACGATAATACCTTTACAATTTTTGGAAAGATAAGAATGATGCCTAAACTCCTCCCGGTTATGTACATTTGAAATGTGTACTTCAATTACAGCTGTATTAATCCCAGCAATGGCATCGGCAATAGCTACTGAGGTATGGGTATAAGCGCCCGCATTTAAAATAATACCGTCATATTCAAATCCTACTTCATGTAGCTTATCGATAATGCTTCCTTCTGAATTACTTTGAAAATACTGCAAATCTAGCGCTGAATATTTCGCTTTTAATTCTTGGTAGTAACTTTCAAAAGATTGATCACCATATATGCCCTTTTCACGTATCCCTAATAAATTTAAATTAGGTCCATTTAGGATTAATAATTTTTTCATAACATTTAAATAGTTCTTAAAGATACTATTATCCTACATATCTCCATAAAAATTACGGAAACTAGAACGCAAGCCTACATTGATCACACCTGATTTTTGGGTGGCTGCTCCTTCTATTTGTTGGTAGCGTTGGGTATATCCTACTTCAAAACGAAGGTTGTATTTTGGATTTAAAACGTACGCTGCTTTTATATCCGCATAATATAAATTGTTTTCGATTCCTTGACCAATCTTGTTTCCATAGCGGTTAGGAGCAGTATTATAACTATGGAAGATATCTCCTCCCATATTAATCTTACCACCTAAACTGTTGCGAGGATCTGTACCATACAAACTATACATACCTTGTAGGGAAAAATCGAATCTATTATACGAATAGTTTACTAAACCAATAAGTTCTCGGAAATTCGCTCCTCGTGGATGAGCCAAAGGTTCACCTCGATTACTATAATTGGAAATGGAGGTAAAGTGTTGATAAGTATAAGGACGAACCAAGTTATATTCTAACAAACCATTTAAATTTCTCACAGCAAAGAGATTAAATGCTTTGACTCCCAATTGAGCACCCCATTTATTGTGTTGATAGCCATTATTGGCAAAAAACTCTTTGGCGGTAAATTCTCCTAATAAAAATTGACCGTAGACTGTGGCATTATTTAACACTTTGTATTTAGCATTTAAGCCTAAGAACATTTTGTCTGGAGAAGAGCGGTTGGAATTTTCTACAGGACGCAAAAATAATACAGGACTCAAATAATTGAAATCAAATCCACGGTGGCCTGCTTCTGTTTTGTTTGCCCAAATTACCGATTGAAAGAATCCAATAGATAATCGGTTAGTTACGTTATAATCTAAATATTGAAATGCTCCCCATTTGATTCCATCTCCATACCTAGTTAATGTATTCAGCGAATCCCTTCTTGGATTTTTAGGGTCATTCATGTAAGCCCAAATGGAGGTGTATTGCACATTTCCTATTTTACCTGTCAACTTTAAATGGGAATAATTTGATGAAAAATCAGATAACAATACCGAACGATAGCCATCGCCAATGAAGTTTTTATCATAGGCTAATGTTACTTGAAAATAATCGCTAAAATCGTAGGTTAAGTTGGCGGTAGCATACATCCAGTCTTTTGTTCTTTTGGTATGCTGTTTGGATTGCGCTTGTCCAGGAACCACCATATTTTCTTGAATATATTCATCAATATAATGAGGAAATACCGCTTGATTTTCAAAGAAGTTACCATAAAACGTAAATTTATCTTTAATAGTTACTCCTGCTTGAACTCCACGGGTATTAGTCCAAAGACTTCGTTTATCCTCGTGCATCAATTCTTTTCCAATCACAAAATCTGGAAGTGCATCTATATAAAAGGTATGATGCTCTCTTTTCTCTTCATAAAAATGTTCGTTGAAAAGTTTACGCATAAACCAATTTTCGGAAGAAGTTGGATTTAAAGATTGGATTGAATCCATCTTTTCTAATAGTCTACCTTTAAACAATACGGGCTTAGAGGACGTATGGTAACGGGTTAACGGTGAATATAACTCCTCATCGTATTTTTGATAATGTTGGTAAGAATAAGGCTGGTTTTTCACTTGTGCTGTCAATCTTCCAACCATGATAACGGATAGGAAACTGAGCAATAAATAAGCTATCTTTTGATTCATAAAGTACGAGTTCGAGATGTTTTCGCAATACTAACAAATTTTATTCCTAAAAATAGTTTAAACATAATTTAATTTACCCTACTATAACCAAGCCTTAACAATAAGTAGTTAAAATATAGCTAAAACGTTAATTCACCGTGTTGTAAAATCAAATTCATTTTGTATCTTGCTAGAGATATAATTGTAAAACCTATTAAAATTCTATATGAAACGAAGAACTTTTTTACAAAACTCAGCGCTCTTAGGTGCAGGTATGTTAGCTAGTAAGTTTTCTATGGCCAATACTGTTGCTGATTTTCCGGTTGTAAGAACAGCAGAAAAAGACAGACACTTTACCAGTAAATTGGTAGAGGACATGATAAAAGAATTTCAAAAAAATGTTGCAGATAAAGAATTGGGATGGTTATTCAACAATTGCTTGCCAAATACATTAGATACGACTGTATACGATGAAAGTAAAGGCGATCGTAAATTGACATACGTAATCACTGGTGATATTGATGCGATGTGGTTGAGGGATAGTAGTGCTCAGGTATGGCCATATCTTCAATTTATGAATAGAGATCCGAAATTGAAAAATTTGATTTTGGGATTGATTAATAAGCAATCGGAATGTATCAATATTGATCCTTATGCGAATGCATTCTATAATGACCCAACCAAAAAAGGAGAATGGTTTACCGATCATACGACTATGACTCCGGGGATACATGAAAGAAAGTGGGAAATAGATTCCTTATGTTATCCTATTCGATTAGCTTATCATTACTGGAAAGAAACAAAAGACACCACTCCATTTGATGATGTTTGGGTAAAAGCGCAAGAGCGTACGTTACAAACTTTCATTGAACAACAACGGAAAGAATCATTAGGGCCTTACCGCTTTGAAAGAACAACTGCTAGAGGTTCGGACACCTTACAGGTTGATGGATATGGATACCCAGTAAACCCGGTTGGCTTAATTGTTTCAAGTTTTAGACCTTCAGACGATTGTAGCATCTTCCCGTTCTTAATCCCTTCAAATTTATTTGCTGTAACCAGTTTAAGGCAATCTGCTGAAATCCTTCGTAAAGTTAAAAACAACGCAACTTTAGCTGGTAAAATGGAAGCGTTAGCTTCAGAAGTGGAAGCGGCAATTAATAAATATGGTATTATCGACCATCCTACACATGGACGTGTTTATGCTTTCGAAGTGGATGGTTTCGGTAGTTACCTCATGATGGATGATGCAAACGTTCCAAGTTTGTTAGCACTGCCTTATTTAGGTGCTGTAAAAATAAACGATGAAGTATATCAACGCACTCGTGCCTATATCTTATCGGATAAAAACCCGTTCTTCTTTAAAGGAAAATTTGCGGAAGGTATCGGTGGACCACACATTGGTAGAGATATGATTTGGCCAATGTCTATCATTATGCGTGCTTTTACCTCAACCAATGATGCAGAAATCAGAGAATGTGTCCAAACCTTAAGAAGAACACATGGTGATACTGGATTTATGCATGAATCTTTCCATAAAGATGATCCAAAAAAATTCACCCGTAAATGGTTCGCTTGGACGAACACCTTATTTGGAGAGTTGATGTGGAAATTGTATAAAGAAAAACCACATTTATTGAAATAAATCTCTTAGGATATCTAATAAAAAAAAGCTTGGATTATTAAATGGTTCAGGCTTTTTTTATATGTTTATTTAATGCATAATAAGTCATTTTTGGTAATTCAATGACCTTTCAAATGGCTCTGCAATTATCCAATAGTATCTATTTTCCTCTTTTTCCAAATACTTCTTTTCAATTAAAGCAATTCTAGACGTTTTAGTTTCCCAAATAGTCAATGGTACCTCGTCAGTGGCTAATTGATACTTGAAATCGCTTTCAAACATAGTTTTAAATGGAGGTAACCATCGATTGGCAACGCTGTTTTCATCATACTTCGGTATTCCATATAGTTCTGTTATATAATCTGTGAGTATTTTCTTAGACCGCGCGGCAAAATTAGTTCTATTCTCTATTTTATAATCTGATGAGGTCTGGTAATGAAGCGTAGCTACAGGTCCAGTACTTAACCTAAAGGTTTTTAATCTAAACCTAATATCCAATATAGTATTGTCATACGTAGCAAAAGAACTGTCCTTAAGCGCCTTCCAATTAACCCCTAAAAAATCATATTTATCGACCACATTTATTTCAAGGGAATCTTTACTGATAATATTCCCTCCCTTATATCCTGTAATTTCAAATTTATATTTTGCAGGTCTTATAAAAACCTGTCCTTTGTTTGCTAAAAAATAATTCGCATGACTTTTGTCCTTAAATTCTCCAGGAATATTCCATATTAGGGAATCCATAATTTCAGAAAACATAAAACTGTTCTTCAAGGAATTTTTAGGATATCTATCAGAAGAAATTTCTAGGAGACTCATTTCAAACAAACCAACTTCATATTTGTCTGTAATAACTTTGACTTTAGGTAGAGCATCCATTACTTCTTCTTCTATCAGGCCATCATCGACACAAGAAGACAGCAAAAGTAGTAAGCTGAGAAATAAACTGATGATGTGAACGAACTTCATATTAATAATGGTTTTAAATATTGGATATGGATTTAAATCTTATTATAAATAGGGAAAATGATTCCAAATAAAGCTTAACTCCATCAACCCATAAACTTGTTATCAAAGTTAAATCATTTTTACTAATACTTCAATAATATTCTTTATTTAATTGTTTATTTTCAGTTAATTATTCACTACACACTATTTAGTTAGCTTTGGTATGAAAATAAAATCCATTGGTATTTGAAATTAATTTACCTCATCTTTGTAGTTTAGAGCAATCTTAAATTATTTAGTCATGCATCATAGTCAGGAAATAGGACCTATTGGAATATTTGATTCGGGATACGGAGGTTTAACGGTTTTTAAGGAAATTATCAAAGTATTACCAGATTATGACTACATCTATTTAGGAGATAATGCCCGAGTACCTTATGGAACAAGATCCTTCGAAACAGTCTATGAGTTCACTAAGCAATGTGTGTTTAAATTATTTGATTTAGGCTGTAATTTAGTTATCCTGGCTTGCAATACCGCATCAGCTAAGGCATTAAGAACGATTCAACAACAGGATTTACCTCCGGGTAAAAAAGTGTTAGGAGTAATTAGACCTACCTCTGAAATAATTGATCAATTTACAAAATCAAATAAGGTAGGCATATTAGCCACTCAAGGTACGGTTAACTCCGAATCTTACGTCATCGAAATTAATAAGTTTCATCCTGAGATTGAGGTATTTCAACATGCATGTCCATTTTGGGTACCTCTGGTTGAAAACAATGAACTGCATAGTGAAGGTGCTGATTTCTTCGTACAACAGGATATCCAGGAACTTCTAACCCTTTCTCCTGATATTGACACCGTCTTATTAGCTTGTACACACTACCCATTATTAATACCTATCATCAAAAAGTATATCCCTTCACATATCAATATCATCTCTCAAGGAAAGCTGGTGGCAGATAGTCTGCAAGATTATTTGAAAAGGCATCCAGAAGTGGAAGAAGTATGTAGCAAAAATAAAAACCTTCAATTTTTTACTACTGATGACCCATTGGATTTCAATGAAAAAGCTGAGATATTTTTTGGTTCAAAAATAGACTCAAACTTTATTAAAGTATAAAACATAACCCTACTAATCTTCTGATTTACAGAATTGTTAATTATGGTTAATTAGCTTTAAGCATGTCTTTGATATGCTTAATTTTAAAATAGCTAATCAATCTGATATGAGATATTTATTATCCTTTTGTTTTACACTCTTTGCATTTGTAAGCTTTGCACAACAAATGAAAGGTAAAATCCGGGATTTAACATCAGGTAAGTTAATCCTCCATGCTAGCATAGAAAGTAGTAAATATAATACTAAAAGCAATTCACAAGGTGTATTTAGCATTAACATTACATTACCAAATGACACCCTAATTATTTCAGCTGAGGGATACCTTCGAAAGCGCATTCCAATAGATGAGAGTATGCTCGATGTAATGCTTATGATTGATTTGGAAGACAAAGCCATCCCCATTGAAGAAATTGTAGTGGAGAAAAAGAAGGAAAAATTAGATTCCATCAATCGTTCAAAAGTTTACATCCCTCCAATAAAAACCAGCATATTAAGTAAAATCTTTAAAGATCGAGCTTCCTATTCAGATTTAGGAAGATCCCCATTACTAGCTAATTCAAGTACAGCAACACTGTTTACCATAAATGTCTTAGCACTGCCTAGTTTGTTTGGCTTAGATAAAAAATCCACCACAACAAAAAAACAAACATTAGAAAACTTACAGCAAGAAAGAGAATGGATTGATATATTTTACAACCTCAACCTTATTGAAGAGATTACAGGTTTAAAAGGAGATCAAGCTAAAATTTTTCAAAACAGTTACGCTCCAAGCTATGAAGAAATGCAGAGAATGTCCGAGTACGATATTCGAGCACACATTTCAAAGCAATATAAACTGTATTTAAAAGGCGAAAATGAAGGTATTAAAAACCTAGAAATAAAAAAATGAGCTTGTTCTAATTAGGAACAAGCTCATTTTTTTAGGCTTTCGCTTCTAAGGCTAAAGCATATAATTTCATTTGTTTTACCATGGCTAATAAACCATTAGCTCTAGTTGGTGACAAATGTTCTTTTAATCCTATTTGTTCTATGAAGTATAAATCGCTAGCTACAATTTCTTTGGGTGTATGTCCGGACAGTACTTTAACCATCAAACTCACCAAACCTTTGGTAATCACCGCATCGCTATCAGCAGTAAAGTATAATTTCCCATCTTTCAATTCTGGAAATAACCAAACCTTAGATTGGCAACCTTTTATGATGTATTGATCCTGTTTATTAGCTTCCTCTATTAATGGTAATTCTTTACCTAATTGGATGATGTATTCATATTTCTCCATCCAGTCAGTAAAAAAAGCAAAATCTTCTATTAATTCGTCTTGTATTTCGTTTATAGTATTCATAGTGTATTATACGAGCATATTCACGGCTCTTTTAACAGCAGCCACTAATGCGTCAATTTCTTCTTTTGTGTTATAGATGGCAAAACTTGCACGTATCGTACCAGGTATTCCAAACTGATCCATTACTGGTTGGGCACAGTGATGTCCAGTACGTACAGCAATTCCCAACTTATCTAAAATGACTCCTACATCATAAGGATGCGTACCATCAATCACAAAGGAAACCACGGAAGATTTTTCTTTTGCAGTACCTATTATCCGTAAACCATCAATGCTCAGCAATTGTTCGGTAGCATAAGCAAGAAGTTCATCTTCATACTTTTTGATACGATCTAAACCAATTTCATTGATAAAATCTATCGCAGCATTAAGCGTTATACCAGCTTCAATATTGGGGGTTCCAGCTTCAAATTTAAAAGGCAATTCGTTATAAGTTGTTTTCTCAAACGTCACCTCTTTTATCATATCTCCACCACCTTGATATGGAGGCATCTGATTTAATAAAGATTCTTTTCCATACAATACTCCTACCCCTGTCGGGCCGTACATCTTATGTCCAGAGAACACTAAAAAATCTACATCCAGAGCTTGAACATCTATTTTCAAATGTTGAATAGCCTGTGCCGCGTCAATCAAAACAACTGCATTTACGGCATGCGCAAGATCTATAATCTCTTTAATAGGATTAATAGTTCCTAAAGCATTTGAAACATAATTCACAGAAACTAATTTCGTTTTTGGACTTAACAAAGATTGATAAGCGTCCATATCCAACTCTCCTGCTTCATTCATTGGGATAACCTTTAAGATGGCTCCCTTATCTTCACAAAGCATTTGCCAAGGCACAATATTCGAATGATGCTCCATAGCCGAAATGATGATTTCATCCCCTTCGTGGATAAAAGCTTTACCATAACATTGAGCAATCATATTGATGCTTTCTGTAGTTCCTTTGGTTATGATAACTTCATGCTCCTGTTCAGCATGAATAAACTCTTGAACCTTTCTTCTAGTCACCTCAAAAGCATCCGTAGAAATCTGACTTAAATAATGAACTCCACGATGAACATTGCTATTCATATCCGTGTAGTAATGTATGATGGCGTCAATGACTGCTTGAGGTTTTTGAGTAGTTGCTCCATTATCCAAATAAACTAAGGGTTTTCCGTTCACCTCTCTTTTCAAAATAGGAAATGCAGCACGTATTGCTTGTATGTCGATGTTATCCAATGCTAATCTTAATTTGTATAAGTTCTACAAAGTTAATATATAATAAAAACATATCGACTATACGAAGCGTTATTTAAAAGTAATATTCTAGGAAATAAATGTTTAATTAGGCTGTATTCACCAGTAAACACCAATTTATTACGAAAGCCATAAATTCAAAAAACCTTCCTTAGCATGAATAACCATACCAAGGAAGATTATAAAAAGTTAAATTAATTTTGTTTCAAATTCGGATTTCTATCCAATTCCACCTGAGGGATAGGCCAATATTCATTATTAGGATTAAACTTCAAATCTTTATAAGAACTGATAATCCCACCTTCAAAAGCGGAATAGCTCTCAATCACCTGCTTTGCAATCCCCCATCTTACAAGATCGAAGAAACGATGTCCTTCCATCGCCAATTCCAATCTACGCTCAAATCGAACTGCTGCACGTGCCTGATCCTGACTTGTAAAATTAGGATAAGGATTCACTACATAATTAGCCGCTGGAGTTCCGCTTGCCGTTTTTTTAGCAGGCAACTTAGAAGCCCTCAATCGAATATCATTCACCAGTTTCAGCGCATTTGCCAAGTTTCCTAACTCCACCTCACATTCTGCTGCCATCAGGTAAACATCAGCCAACCGAATAATGTTAACATCTAATCCAGAAACCTGCGGTGCACCTGGTACCGTTTCTGATGGAAATAAAGCGCGAGGAATCATCGTTTTTATATTCACAAAAGGACCTCCAAAACTTACTTGTCTTATCCAAGTATTTCCAGGCATAATCCCATAATCCAGGTACTCCACCCCTTTTCTACCCACATTGTAATCCAATCGAGGATCAAAAGAAATACCTACCTGCAATTCATAAGTCGGATTATTAAAATCTGACATATACGGATCAGTGCGATAAGAACCGTCTAAATATGGCAATCCATTCTGATTTACTTTATAGGCGTTCACTAAATCAAAAGTTGGTTGATAAAACCCACAACATCCAACTACCGAGTTATTATGAATCCCAGAAAGCATATCCCCAACATTTCCATTATCCCCAGTACCATCCTTATTAATACCATGTTTAGCAACTAGGATCGCTTCAGGACCATTTTCTTTCGTGACGTCAAAATTATTCCAATACGGCATATCCACGATATCCTTCCCTGCCATCACCTCTTTAAACAAGGCCAATGCTTCCGTATATTTCTTCTGATATAAATAGAATTTTCCCAAGTATGCTTTTGCAGCATCCACATTAAACCGACCAGCCTCATTATTATATTTTTCTTTAGTCAAATTCTCCGCCGCAAACTTCATATCCGCTTCAATAGAAGGGAGCACATCTTGGTCATTGGAAATAGAAATCGCCTCCTCATTTGTGGTATTCTCGTTCAATACAGGAAGTTTTCTAAAAATACGCCATAAAAAGAAATAATAATGTGCTCTAAGAAGCCTCACTTCTCCCAATATCTGTTTAGCCCTCGCTTCTGACACCGATTTCTTTCCTGATTGGTCCGTATTCAACATTCGAATTGTGTTGTTACATCGTAACACCCCTTCAAAATACACTTGCCACATAGCCGTTAAATTATCGTTTACGCTAGTAGCCAAATACGTTTCAATATTCATCATCGCAGGTTGATCTGGAGCTTCAGATCCTTTATGTGCATTATCTGATGAAACCTCCCCAAATAACCATTGACTAGGTGCTGAGGCATAATTCCCCCAAGTACCACTCACATTACCATTCATGATGCTGTAAGCCCCTAATAGAGCACCTTCCACACCTTCTTTATTTTCTAACTGATCATCACTAAGCTGTCCTTGAGGCAATTTCTGTAGAAATTCCTTACCACAACCCAGGATGAAAAACATGGAAATAAACAGATTTAAATATATACTATAACGTCTCATAATTCTAATTAATTAAATGTTAATCCTCATTAAAACCCTAAACTAATGCCCAATAATATTGACGAGATTGCGGATAAATCCCAAAATCAACCCCCAAAGCCGAATAACTAGATGGTGTTGCCGAAATTTCCGGATCTAAACCTTCATATTTAGTGAAAGTCAGGAGGTTTGTCACCCCTGCATAAATCCGCATTTTATGAAAGGTTCCTTTATTTTTAAACAGCTTTTGAGTGTTAACATTATAACCGAGCTGTAAGTTTTTTAATTTTAAAAAGCTACCATCTTGAATATAAAAAGTAGAAGATGCAACCTCAATTTCATTCAAAGCACCATCTGGAACAATTGATGGGATATCGCTATTCACATTATTAGGAGACCAAGCATTCATTAAACGAACACTTTTAGAGCCCTTGAATACCCCAAAGTCTGTATAATATCGAGTAGCTTCAAATATGTCATTACCCTGAGATCCGTAGAAAAACAAGGAAAGGTCAAAATCTTTATAGTTTGCATTGATGTTCAGGGAGTATACAAAATCAGGGTGAGGACTTCCAATAATTGTCCGATCATTCGGGTCAATCTTTCCATCCCCATTCAAATCTGCGTATCGTAATCCACCCAATCGTGCTCCAGCATAATTTGGTTGATTTTTTAGGTCAGATTCATTTTTGATGACACCCACTACTTGATATCCATAAAAGGCGCCAAATTCTTCACCAGCCTTCAATATAGAGGTTTCCATAGATCGGAAATTTCCGTAATTAATTTGCTTGATCGAAGGTGCTAAAGAAACAATAGTGTTTCTGTAAGTCGAAAATGATCCCGATAAATCCACCTTAAATGGCTTATCCCCTTGGCGTCCGTAATGATATCCTAAGGAGACCTCGATACCACGATTGCGCATTTCCCCAATATTTTGATGTGGAGCAGTCGCACGTCCTACGGCAGTGGCTGGAAGAGGAACACGGAATAACATATCCGTAGTAGATTTATTAAACCATTCAAAAGACCCATCTAAAACCCCTTGAAGAAGGGTGAAATCCACTCCGGCATTCAAAGATTGTACTTGTTCCCACTTAATATCTTTGTTAGGGTAATTGCTTTTCCAAATACCTGTTTTTATATCAGCGTTTATTGGATATGAAGACTCTGCCAGGGAAACAGAATATCTTGACAAGAACTCATATGGAGTAATACGCTGATTTCCTGTCACACCATATCCTACTCTAAATTTCAAATCCTCAATTAGGGTATTTTCCTTTAAGAAGCTTTCTTCCGAAATACGCCAGGCCCCACTAATCCCTGGAAACACCCCGTACAAGTTGTTTTCTCCAAAATTTGAAGAACCATCCCTACGAATAGTCGCCCCAATGATATAACGATCTTTATATACATAATCTGCCTTACCCATTAATGAAAACATGGATCCATTTGCTCCAAAGCCATTATTTCCAATATTGGAGCTACCCGCATTTAAATAAAAATAGTCAAGACTATTTAACACAAAATACCCATTTCTACTACCACGCAACTCCCTGTTTCTATTGTTGATAGCCTCAGTACCAATCATCACTGTTAATTGATGATTATCTCCAAATTCCGGACGATAGGTAAGCGTATTTGTCCATGTCCAATCCTCATTATATCCAAAATATTCATTCATCCCATTATTGAAATTTCCCTCAGAAAATTCAGGATTTGGATAGGTTAAGGTAATACCGGTATAGTTTTCATACCTCAATCCAAAACTAGAACGTAGCGTTAAACCCTTGATGACATCAAATTCCCCAAAAATATTACCGAATAAATTATTGGATTTATTCACATTATCCTTGGCACGATAGGATAGTGCGACAGGATTTTGACCATTTCCTAGTTCACTCCCATTTGACCCTGCAAAATTTCCACCTTCATCATATACTGGAATTACATTTTGAATCCTATATGCAAAACCCAATACCGAACCCTCACCTTGATATCCACCTGGTACATTAGGATTTACACCCATTCCAAAGCCTTTCGTAAAACCATATTGTAAATTCTCTCCAAATCTCAACCGATTATTAAACGCGGAAAACTGCATATTAGATCTCACATTATAGCGTTGAAAACCCGAATGAATCAAGCCACCTTTCTGGTCCAAATGTCCACCTGAAAAAGAATATTTTGCTGTTTCTGAACCTCCATTTGCACTCAATTGATAGGATTGCACCGGAGCATTTTGAGTCAATGCTTCAAACCAATTCGTTCCTGCTAAATTTGCTTTTGTAATTTGATAAAACTCACCCGGATTACTGAGGTTATAATTGTATTTACTCATATCTGTATCCGTAGCTTTAATATCTTTACCCTTCATCTTTCCTGCTAATAAATATTCAGTCCATACGTCATTTTTATTGTATAGCAAGTTCGACATATCCAAAGCCTGTTGCGGACTCATCATTTTCGGAAACGTACTTTTCACTGGCGCTCCAGTTCCCGCATAAACATCCAAATCGATATTAGTTCTTCCCAACTTTCCCGACTTGGTCGTAATAATAACCACTCCATTATTTGCCCTTGCGCCATAAATGGATGCTGCCGAAGCATCTTTCAGCACCTGCATGGTTTCAATATCTTGTTGATTCAACCAACTCATTTTTCCTTCAAATGGAACGCCATCAATCACGTAAAGAGGTTCGTTATTATTAATGGTACTATACCCCCTGATTCTAATCTGAGGGGTAGATCCAGGGGCGCCATCATTCACAATCTGAACTCCAGAAGCCTTCCCTTGCAAAGCTTCCACTGCACTCGCTGCAGGTTGCGATTTCAATTCAGCGACTTTAACTACTGCAACAGCCCCAGTTAAATCCTTTTTTCGCTGTACATTATACCCTGTTACAACGACAGTTTCTAAATCTTGACTTGCATCTTCTAGATAAATGAGAATAGGCTTTTTATCTTTTTTAACTTGGTATTGTGTGTTTTTATACCCAATAAATGATATTTCTAAAATATCATTTTCTTTAGCATCAATTTCAAAGCCTCCATCCTCATTTGTTTGTGTACTGGAAGATTTACCCTTCACTTTAACAGTTACTCCATCAATTCCCTTTTGCGTGTTCTTATCTAAAATTCTACCTTTTATTATCTCCTGCTTTTGAGTTTGATAGACCTTATAGAAAACTGATTCTACTTCATTTGCCACTAGTTTGTTATGAAAAGCAAATAATAGAGCCAATACCAACAAAACCAGTTTATTTAAGTTCCTTTTCACCAAGGAACCATCAAATAACATAATTTTCATAATTTTCGATTCTTTAAACAATACAATATCCCACCGAATCATTATTTCGGTTAATATTTTTAATTATTACAACATGGTTAATACATAACAGGTTGAGCTAAGAAATAAATCCCTTAGCCTATACTTGTTTGATTAGTGAACTTTAAGTAGGTTTTTTTCGATACTTTAATTTTACATGGTTCATGGTTAACGATATATTTAGTTTATAATATTGATGATTTTCTAATCTATTTTTTTAGTGTATTTAATACACATTGTTTATTTAAAAAAGAGCTTTCCACTTCGCTTATTAGCTTTTAAAAAACTTTTAGCATAAAATAATCGTGGATTCTAAGGTTTACTTAAACCAATATAATTAAATATTGCATATAAAAGAAATATTTATTTCTTAATTATAAAATATTTACACCAAAACAAACATTATAAACAAAAGAAAATAAATAACACACTGACAAACCGGGAGATTAACCAAATAAAGAAAATTATTTAAAACAAGATAAACATTAATTTAACTGTATGCTAAATCAATTTAAATTTTAAATAGAAGAATTGAAAAATATATTTGGAGAAGAGTTATTTAAATTAATTTCTGAAATAATTCTAATTTTCAAATTAAAATGGAAAAATTACCCAAAAAATAAGTTTTGTCACAAAATTTATTCAACTAACGAAAAATCTCGTTTCTAGAGCTTACTAATTATAATTTTGTTGAGTTTGTACCAATAAAGGTGAATTCGAATCAAAGCCTAGGCTGAAAAACACAGTTTGATTTACGGTATTGAATAAAAAAAGGCATTCATCTAAATTCAAATCATAAAATTGAATTTAGATGAATACCTTTTTATACTAACACTTGCCGTTTACTAAAACCTAAATAGATTTAAGAAAGACAATTTTTGTCGCAACCATTAATTGGCTGTTCCGGTTCTTAAGACTTCTATCCAATCATTGATCGTAACATTCCCAAGAGTAACACCTGTTTTCGCCACATCTATTGTAAAATTATACACTTTGCCCGCTTCAAAAGTTTCACCTGCCTGGCAATTCCAGGTATAAGTATCACCTGCAATGAGGAACGTTATTTTCAAATTTCCTGCTTGCGTAAATGTAGCCGGCAAAATTATCGCTTCATATTCAGCTCCAGCAGTTTTCAAAAAAGGAGTTATTGTAGCTATTGAATTTAAGTTACTCAACACCCCGGTAGAAAGTGCAAAATCAGCCTTCGTATTCATGCCAACTATGTTAATTCCCATGTTCTTCCAATCTGTCGAAGTACCATCAAGACCACTTGACGCATTGGGTTTAATCACCAATTTAGCTAATTTATGATCGAAGACCAATGGCACATTTGATCCTGCAGTCTTATTATACCCTACACCTGCATGATCAGCTTTTGTCCATAGCAAATCTAGGACAGCTAAATTTGTTTGTGCTGAAACATCCACAGGGTAATTACCTAGCGTACTCAGCCCAGCTGAAAATGGGTAATAAGAAATAAAATCTACTTTGGAATCCGAAACTGGGTAATACAATTCATTTCCTGCAACTGCTGCAAAAGTAGAGCCATCACTCGTTTTATATTGTCGATTCGCATGACCTCCAGAAATGGTTGTTGTGCCATGATCTACCATAAAGATGCCTATTTCATCGTTTGTTGCCCAAGTTCTAGTCGTATTTACATTAGCCGCTTTTTGTACTCTTCCATTAAACGTAATTGATGATTCCCCCTGGTCTAAATTATTATCCTTAGCGCAGGATCCCAATAACATAGCAGCAATACCACATGCTGTTAACAATTTAATTTTCATATGATTCGATTGTTTGTTTTTATTATTTATTATTACAATTTCTTCCTAACTTCATTTCCATGATTCTTAAAAAAGCATAAATGACTTTTAACAATCCAATTTTATACTCAGCTAAAAACATCAAATAATCTATTATATTTCTTTGATGATATTATCACCTTTACCAAGCTGTTCCAGATTCATTTACAACTACCCAATCCCGAATGCTTACTTCA
>DAIQBS010000055.1:0-14009 GCA_036781025.1 Sphingobacterium sp.
AAATACTCCTTAAGGAATTTGACCTATGTGTCTAATTTAGTTTGAAGACATACAGAAAGAGTACCTATAAAGGTCATTGGCTTTGTAGAAAGAAATTTGGTGACTAAGTTTTCATTGGAAACTAATATAAGTCCAATTCCTAAACATGGAAATAAGGCAATGATACCTGGCGAAAATGTGTTTTCATGTATTAATGCTAGACTAATTAATAATATTAGAATTCCAATTAGTGCTATAGGTAATTGAACTTTAGTGTTTTTTACACCTTTAGGTAAGGCGACTGTGAAGAATGAACCAATTAGAAATTCTGGCACTCGTGCCCATACTGAAAAATAGGTGGAAGTGGGAAGAACGTGTTGAGTTAATTGAAATTGATAATAACCAGTTATTAATATAATAACTGCAGCCATGGCAAAACTGAGATATTTCCGTTTAAGAAATATTAATAATAAGGGGAGAAGAAAATAAAATTGCATTTCTACTGCTAATGACCATGTATGTAATAATGGGTTTTCAGCTAGTTTGGCGCCGAAATAAGAATCCCCATTACCTAAAAAGAAGTTAGAGCAAAAAACAATTGCGGATACCATAGATTTTCTTAAGGTCAGTAAATCAAATGGTAAAAAGATAAAATAACCTCCAATGAAAATAGCTAATAACAGCATATAATATGCTGGGCCTATTCGTTTGATTCTACCTAAGTAAAAATCGAGAATATTAAATTTTTTATTATCAATTTTCGATAGTATAATAGAAGTAATTAAGTAACCACTGATTACAAAAAATAAATCTACACCAATAAATCCCCCTGGTAGCCAATTAGGATTTAAATGGAAAATAAAAACGCTGATAAAAGCTAATGCTCTTAAGCCTTGTATATCATTTCTGAAATTCATAAGATCTAGGTAGAAGTTGCAAAACTAAAAAAGAAATTGAGTTGATTTGCAAATTGTATTCATGAATTAAATGATTAAAACTTAATTGTAGTAATTTATCTAAGACGTTAAATTTTAAGTATTAATTGATTGAAAGTCTTAAAACTATAGGGCAAATAAATCTTAATTATTAGAGATGATTAATAAAAGATGTTTTAACAAATAGTGCGTAAAGATTAAATTAAATGGAATATCAGGAATGGTTGTTTTAGTTTTTAATTTATATATAAAAAACAGGGTATTAGCATCGTATAATAATTCATAATCATACAAATTATAACAATATTAAGCTTTGCAATACAAACATTTATTATTTAAATGCATTGTAGTTGTGACAAGATTTTGTCAAACAAGATATTTTGGATTAAATTGAAAATTATGATAAAATAATAGCCCTTCATCAATTGCGATGAAGGGCTTATTTATTGTGCTTATTTTAGTTCAATTTTAATAGAAGAAGTTCTGTCATTAAAATTGGATAAAAATGTAGATGATGAATTTAGGACTACATTATTTCCTGTAAAGTTGTCACCATCGTATAAAGTAACTTTAATATTTTGGCCAATTTTTATGGAGGAAATACTGTTGTCGGCAATTCCTTTGCTGACTAAATCTGCTGTTGTGAAGTTGCCTACTTCTAAAGTGCCTTTTGTACCTGAATAAGTTGAATTGGAATAGGTAAAGGCAACATTTTCCAGGGAAGTTAATTGATCATTTTTGTAAATAAAATCAAATGTTTTGCTGGTTGATATTCCATTTTTTAAAAGCAATTTTACCTTTACTTCATAAGGAGTTTCACCTTTAAAAAATAATTCATGAAGACCTAAACTGGCAGATATTGTATTATTAGGTCCCGGATTAAATCGCCACGCAACGGCATTATAATCTTTATTAACACCAATTCCTTCATTATTTACATTTGGATCCATATAGACTAAGATATCGTTGACTTCTAAATTTGAAGTGAAAGTACCCGTTATATTCAATTTTTGGTTTGTTTGATCGATTTGAAAATTTGGTTCAATAGAAAAGGTCGGATTTATATAAACAGGATTTGCATTTTCTTGATTTTGAAAAACTTCGTTTACATTTAATATGGCCGCATCTACCTCCGTTAAAAATGTGGGTTCACCTTTGCTGAAACTTACATTTCCACTTCCCATGAGCGATGTGCCTAATTGTTGTGCTTCAGAGTTATACTTCGCTCGATTGTGTGGTAAATTTAATCCATGACCTAATTCATGCAACATACCTCCTAAATAATTGGAATTAGGATTTGGGATATGATTTACGGACATAAATTGGTTGTCAAGAGCAAAGCAATATCTGCCATAACCATAAAATGGTTGGCCAGTATCACCAGAGGTTCGTTGAGGTAAAAGAATTAAGTAGTGATTTTCGGAAGAAAATTTTTCGGGATGAAGAATTCGATAAGCTTTTATTTCATTAATGATTTTATTTGCGGAAACAGCCGATGAATAGGGGTAATCTTCTTGTTTACCTGCGGCGGGAATTTCGATGATGTTGACTAAGCCAGTTTCTAGATCCTTAGGTAATCCTAAATACTTTTGAAATCCATAACGTTTCATTTCATTATGAAACCAACTTTGAAAATAAACAAGCAATTGGGATAATCTAGGTTTGTAATCGTTGAGTGCAGGATTGTCCGTAGGAACGAACATGACAATATTTAAATTTTTAGGATTACTAACAAAAGTTAAATTGTTGAGGCTTGTGTCTATTATTGCTGTAGTAGGATTTGAATTTAAACCTTCTTTAGAACAGGAGGCAAGAGTTATTAATCCAGTAAATATTAAAACAACAGCACTTTTAATTGTCATTAAATTTTTTGTTATCATATCAATTAATTTTAGTTTATTTGGTTATTTTGAATTTAACTTGTGTTGTAAAAGTTAAATTCAAGATTTAATTAATACTTTGCAAATAAATAAAATAAACAATCGGTTGTGTTATCGTCGTAAACGATTGCGGAAATAAACTTGGAGTGTATTTTTTTAATATGATTGAGGTTTTTGTTATTGGTTGAACGAAAATTTTATTATATCCATTTGGATGAGACTTTATTTTATAAAAAGATTTGCACTTTGATTTTTTAAGATTGTTTTTAGTTCAAATTTTTTATTGAATAATAATACCTAATCAAAAATTACCAACATAAATATTATTCACAACAAAAATTGGTGGATTAGCGAGAGCAGCACGAATAGCTTGCCAACTAACTGTCAATACTGCAATTAAGAGTGCGATACCTCCAGCCAAAACAAACATCCACCATCGTATTTCTATGCGGTATGCAAAGTCTGAAAGCCAATGATACATTAATACACCAGAAATCCCTGAGGCAATGATTAAAGCAATTAAAATTAGTTTACAAAATCTTTAACTAGCAACTTTACAATGCCTAGTTCAGAGGCTCCCAATACTTTACGTATACCAATTTCTTTAATGCGTTGACTAGCTGTAAAGGTTGCTAATCCGAAAAGGCCTAAACAAGCGACGAAAATGGTCAATCCTGTGAATACGGCTAAGATATATCCCTTTTTCCTTTCCACCTGATAGGTGTTATTGATACGATCATCTAAAAAGGAATATGAAAAAGGCACTTCTGGATTCAAGGAATTATAACTGTTTTTCATAGACTCAAGTAAGCCTTCAACATCTTTTCCTGCTGTTTTAAAAATTAAATTTCCATAGTTATTACTCATCACCATTATCAATGGAGTGATAGTTTCATGTAAGGATTTAAAATGGAAATCTTTTACTACGCCAATGATTTTCAATTGTTTTTTATCTCCATTGACAATCGTTTTACCTATCGCATTCTCCTTCCAACCAAAATCTATTGCTGCGGTTTCATTGATGACAGCATTTAATGAATCTGTTCCAAAAGTATTTGAGAAATTTCTTCCAGCTAATAATTCAATTCCTAATGTTGGAATATATTTTTCATCTACATCGTATCTTAAGGCTTTTACCCATTGATCCGGCTTATCCATTGGATACACAAAAAAATTATTACTGTTGCTGCTGCCAGCAGACACATAAGCAGAATTAGTTATGTGTAATATTCGTGAGTCTTGTTCTAATTTCTGTTTAAATACTTCTTCGTTTTTACCTAATGGCCAAGATTGAACTATGAGAACATGATCTTTATTAAATCCTAATTTCTTATTTTGTATATATTCTAGTTGCTTATAGAGTATAGTTGTGCATATAATTAAACCTATGGATATAATGAATTGAAAAACGACTAATCCGCTACGTAATCCCAATCCTTTATGTTCTGGAATTAATTTTCCTTTTAATACGGCAATAGGTCGAAATCTTGATAAGAAAAATGCTGGATAGCTACCTGCCAATAGGCCGACAAAAAGCCAAGTAAGTAATAATACAGGCAATACCTACCAATTATTCCATAAGTTTAGCTGCAATTCTTTTCCCGAAATTTGATTAAAAGCAGGAATTGCAAGGTAGGTTAAAGCCAAGGCGAGTAGCAGTGCAAAAAATGTAAGAAGGATAGATTCTGTAAGAAACTGGAAAGTCAAAGCTAGGCGTCCTGACCCTAAGACTTTACGAATTCCTACTTCTTTTGCTCTTTTAGTTGCACTAGCTGTAGAAAGATTCATGAAATTTATGCTAGCTATGATTAACATAAAAAAGGCTATTGCACTAAAAATATAAATGTATCGAATATCACCCGATGGGCTAAGATTATTTGTGAAGTCTGAATGTAAGTGTTAGTCGTTGAAGATGTAAACTTAACTTAGCAGTTTTTTGGTAATCCGTGAAACTCATACCAAAAGCTGCAGGAAATTGCGGACCTGCATGTTTTTCAAAAAGTGCAGGTAATTTTGATTCTAAAGTTGTTAGTGCAGTCTTTTCTTTTAAAACTAGGTAGGTGTAATATCCTGACTCCATCCAAGAATTAGAAGTAGCAATGGGATTAGTCGCCATAGATGCAAATACATCAAATTGAATATGGGAATTTTGAGGTAAATCTTTCGCAACAGCTATAATTTTAAAAGGTTGAACCTGATCTTTAATGGTGATTTCTTTACCTATGACTTGGTTTGTCCCAAAGTATTTTTTTGCTACAGATTCTGTTAGTATGATTGTATTGGGCTCTTTAAACTCTTGTTCAACGCTGCCCTCAATGATTGGAAAAGTAAATACATGAAAGAAATTTACATCAACAAATGCCATATCTTCTTCATTGAATTTTTTACCATTTATGAGAAAAAAAGGTCTTCCAGCTTGAACTAGCCGTGTGGTTTCTTCCACTTCTGGCATTTCCGATTGAATAGCTTTAGCTGTTGCTGGCATTACATTGGCTTCCTTGATTCCTCCCCCTGGAACTTTACCATTGAAAACCACCCGTACAATCCGATTGGCCTTCTGGTGAAAACGATCGTAACTTAATTCATCTGTACATAAGTCGATATAATCAGACAGGTGGCAAGACCTATGGCTAAGCCAAATATATTTATACAGGCAAATCCAGGATGTCTGTACAAATTACGCCAAGCGGTTTTAATATATGTCCTAATCATAATCACCTCTTCTAAGATTTAGTTAAATTCTTTCGTCATGATTTTTTATAATAGGTATTATACCAAGTTTGTATTTTATTGTTTATTAGGCTGTTGGATGTTTGTTTTGATTTAAATACTGTTCGGAAATGGGCGGGTATTGTTCAATAGTGGACAATGGGAAATTTGTGAATTTTGGAAGTTGTTTGGACAGGGGGGAGGAGGAATTCTATATGATTTTAATACCTAAAAAAATGTATTTGCAAAGAGAATAGGTTTTTACATGTGGAGATTGTTACTAATGTATTATATCGTTTATGGGCTTCATATTATGAGAATAAATTGAAATAGATGTTTCCTGCAAGTGTTAATGCTGTTAATGTTATGAGGATGGTTTTAACAATGCCTATTATTTTAAATTCTTGTAGTACAGTAAGCGTGTTAAGTTTCTAAATCGGCCTATTAAGATTCCTAAACCTTGAAATAAGATCAATATAGTATTAATTCTTGTTAAAATAGTTTGGATGTTTAGGCTTTGATGGTGCTATTTTTACGGTAGTATATACTAATTATTTAATACTCAGATATAATCATAAATAAACATCTTCTAAATTATGAAAGTAAAGTTAATGGAAAAAATCTATCTAGAGATTTTGCCTTTAATGCGATGGATAATTTTAGTTGCCTTAGGATTTCTACAGTTGTCAAACTTGGTCTATGCCAAAAATATGACTACGTTGAATACTTCTTTTCAAGATTCTCTTCAAATTGAGGTAAAAGGAACTACTAGAGATTCGACAGGCACATTGCAAAATGTAACTATCACGCTTAAAGGAAACTCAAAAATCGGAACAGTCACTGATCAAAACGGTCGCTTCATTCTTAAGATACCTAGCAAATCATCAATTCTTGAATTTAGAATGGTTGGTTATCATACACAAGAGGTTGTTGTAGGGAACAACACTGATCTCGATGTAATGATGCAAGTTTCTGTTTCTGAATTTGAAGAAGTTGTTGTAACTGCATTTGGAAGTGTTGTTAAGAAAGAGGCTGTAGTGGGGGCAGTTACATCAATATCTCCTGATGAATTGCGTATTCCATCCAGTAATTTGACAACAGCTTTAGCAGGTAGAGCCGCTGGAATTATTGCTTATCAACGCTCCGGTGAGCCTGGCCGTGATAATGCAGAATTTTTTGTGCGTGGTGTTACAACATTTGGTTACAAGAATGGGCCATTAATTTTGATTGATGGTATTGAATCTTCAACTACTGATCTTGCTCGTGTTACCGTAGATGATATATCTTCCTTTTCGATCCTTAAAGATGCTACATCTACAGCTGTATATGGGGCAAGGGGCGCCAATGGAGTAATTTTAGTAGAAACGAAAAAAGGTAAAGAAGGACAAGCCAAAATATCTTTAAGGGTAGATCAGACATTTTCAGCTCCAACAAGGAATGTAGAATTTGCTGATCCAGTTACCTATATGAAAATGGCTAATGAAGCGGTCTTAACTAGGGATAGGTTAGGATCTATTCTATATTCAGATGATAAAATTAATCGAACCGGTCATCCCGGATCCGATCCATACATTTATCCTTCCAACGATTGGAATGAAATCCTTTTTAAAGATTTTACAAGCAACCAACGTTATGCACTTAATGTAAGTGGAGGAGGAGGGGTAGCTCGCTATTTCGTGTCTGGAGGTTTGAATCAAGATAATGGAATGCTTAAAGTTGATCCTCTTAATAATTTTAATAACAATATTAATTTAAAGAGTTATTCTTTACGCTCTAATATAGATATTGATCTAACTAAAAGTACCATGTTGACCGTTAGACTTTATGGTAACTTCGACGATTACCGTGGACCTATTTACAATGGAGAAGAGGTATACCAGATGATGATACAGACTAATCCCGTTCAATTTCCGGTTACTTTTGAGCGAGATGAAGACCATAGCCATGTAAAACATATCTTATTTGGAAACAATGTCACTAGGAGTAATAGGGGCTCACTTTATTTAAACCCATACGCCGAAATGGTACGTGGTTTTAGGGATTGGAATCGTTCGAAAATGATGGCTCAAATGGAAGTTTCTCAAAAATTAGGGGATTGGGTGGAAGGCCTTAACTTTAGGGGAATGTTTAATATCGAACGTTATGCTTATAATGCGGTTACCCGTTCGTATTTGCCATTTTATTATGAAGTTACTAATTATGATCCCATTACTCAAGAATATTCCTATGGTGTCATAAATTCATCAACTAACCAACAACCTGTTGGACCAATAGGTCGGGAATATTTAGATTTTTGGAATCATCCAGACTTACGTGAGGTAAATTCGAATTTTTATGGACAGGGCATTCTTTCATACGATCGTATTTTTTCTGAGAAACATTCCATCAGCGGGATGTTAGTAGCTATACTTCAACAAAGACTCAACTCATCGGCAGGTACCTTACTTACCTCATTACCTTTAAGAAATACAGGGTTGTCAGGACGTTTTACCTACGGATTTGATTCGCGTTATCACGTAGAATTTAATTTCGGTTATAATGGTTCTGAACGATTTTATAAAACAAAACGTTTCGGTTTTTTCCCTTCCGGTGGTTTAGCATGGAGTATTCATAACGAGAAGTTTTTTGAGCCTTTAAAGAATACTGTGAACACTTTCAAAATGCGTTACACATATGGAATCATTGGTAATGATGCGATAGGAGAGCCCTGGGATCGCTTTTTCTACATGTCTGAAGTCAATATGAACGAAGAAAATCGCGGAGCTCGGTTTGGTAGGGATTTTGGAGCAGGTGGTTCCAAATATTTAAATGGTGTCTCGATTTCTAGATATGCAAATGAAGATATTACATGGGAAAAATCTTATCAACAAAACCTTGGTTTGGAGTTAGGATTATTCCGTGCCATTAACTTAAATGTAGATTTTTTCAAGCAACATCGTACAAATATTTTAATGACCAGGGCATTTATTCCTGCCACCATGGGGCTATCAGCGCCTATTCGAGCCAATGTTGGTGAAGCTGAATCTCAAGGAGTAGACGCCTCATTAACCTTAAACAAAACATTTGATAATGGATTGTTCTTGTCGGCAATGGCAAATTTTACGTATGCAACAAATAAATATTTGGTTAATGAAGAACCAGTTTACAAGGAGTCTTACCGAACTAGGGTAGGTCAGAATATAAATCAAACTTATGGGTATATCGCAGAACGTCTTTTTGTGGATGATGAAGATGCTTTAAATTCTCCAAGTCAGAATTTTGGTCGGAAAGTATTGGGAGGTGATATCAAATATACAGATGTAAACAATGATGGTCAAATCACTCAAGCCGATCAAGTTCCAATTGGTTATCCTACTGTTCCAGAGATTGTCTATGGTTTTGGTCCATCTGCTTCATATAAAGGATTCGATCTCTCCTTATTCTTCCAGGGACTTGCCAATGAGTCATTCTGGATAAATTATTGGGCAATTACTCCATTTGTAGGTGATAGACAAGTGCTTAAAGTCATTGCAGATGATTATTGGAGTGAACAAAATCAAGATATTTATGCCTTATTGGCCTCGGCTAAGTAATTATGAGCATAATAATAATGCGCAGCAGAGCACATGGTTTATGCGTAATGGTGCATTTATTCGTCTAAAAACTGTTGAATTCGGTTATACACTTCCTACTAAAGTTGTTAAAAAGATTGGAGCTTCAAACATCCGGGTATATTTCAGTGGAAATAACTTATTTACAGCAAGTAATTTTAACCTATGGGATGTTGAAATGGGGGGTAACGGCTTAGGATATCCTATTCAAAAAACCTACAACATTGGTTTGCACCTTAATTTTAATTAAAATCATGAATATTCACATTATAAAAAAGCTTTCAATAGCTAGCTTAATCTTGTTATTACGTGTCTTAGTTCATGTAAAAAGTACTTAGACATTATGCCCGATAATGTGGCTACGTTGGATAATGCCTTCACCATGCGTGGAGAAGCTGAGAAATATCTATTTACTTGTTATTCGTACATGCCTCGAGATGCCGATATCAATGGTAGCCCAGCACTATTTGGGGGAGATGAAGTTTGGGAACTTCCTGATATTGGAGAGACAAGTATTTACAGACAGCTTGCTGAAGGAAATCAAAATATTAATAATCCAATTGGAAATTCTTGGAATCATATGTATGCAGCAATTCGTGATTGTAATATTTTTCTTGAAAATATACTGATAGTTCCTGATATAGAAGAGGAAGAGCGCTTGCAATGGATAGCAGAAGTAAAGGTATTAAAAGCTTATTATCATTTTTGGTTGGTACGTATGTATGGTCCTATTCCTCTCATTCGCGAAAATCTACCCATATCTGTAGGAGTGGATGAGGTTAAGGTATCCAGAGAACCTGTGGATGATTGTTTTGCTTATATAGCTCAACTTTTAGATGAGGCTAAAGATGATTTACTTCTTACGATTGTAGATCCTCAATACATGGGTAAAATTACTAAAGCGGTTGCCTATAGCTTGAAAGCTAAAGTTTTGACCTTTGCTGCAAGCCCATTATTTAATGGTAATACCGATCAAAGTAGCCTTGCAAATTTAGATGGTACAAAGTTGTTTAATACAGAATATTCTGTCGCAAAATGGCAATTGGCTGCAGAAGCATGTCGAGAAGCAATCGAAATATGTGATGCTGCTGGCATTTCACTTTATGAACACCCTGCTATAAAGGCTGCCTATTTAATCAGCGATACTACGCAACAAGAGCTTAGCCTCCGAATGGCATTTTCAGAAAAATGGAACTCCGAGATCATTTGGGCGAATACACAAAGTTGGATTAATCGTGTCCAAATATTGGCCTCACCTGATTGGGATCCTAGTGCACAAGCTAGGGTATGGATGGATAATCGTTATAATGCACCTTTAAAAGTTGTTGAGCAATTTTATTCAAACAATGGTCTGCCAATTAACGAAGACAAGACTTGGGCTTATGCGGAACGCTATGCTACGAAAGCAGCCACTACAAGCGATAATCATAAGTTGTATATCCGAGGTGGATTTTCAACTGCAGTTCTCAATTTTAATCGTGAACCAAGGTTTTATGCATACTTGGGTTTCGACGGTGGAATTTGGTATGGACAAGGTCGTTTCAATGATAAACAACCTGAAGGTTTATTTTTTCTGCAAACAAAATTGGGAGATCCGATAGGTACCCTATCTGCCTTCCAAGGTCCAGTTACCGGTTACTCAATAAAAAAATGGATACATCCAGATAACGTGAGGAGTCCTTCTGGCTATACAACTGTGAATTATCCATGGCCATTAATGAGGTTGGCAGATCTATATTTACTATACAGCGAATGTCTTAATGAATTGGATGGTCCTAACGAAGAAGTATTTCTTTATTTAAATAAAGTAAGAGCACGTGCAGGTATTCCAGATGTTGTGGAGGCTTGGAATAATTTTTCTATTAATCCATCGAAAGTTACCACTCAGAATGGTGTTAGAGAAATTATACGTCGTGAACGTCTAAATGAATTAGCATTCGAACAACAACGGTTTTGGGATCTTCGTCGTTGGAAATTGGCTATGACTGAACTTAATAAAAGCATCATGGGTTGGAATGTTTATGGATCTACAACAGAAACGTATTATAGACCGACTAATATATTTCAACAAGTGTTCAATTCAAAGGATTATTTCTGGCCTATTGCAGATAACGAACGGAATGTAAATACAAACTTAGTACAGAATATTGGATGGTAAAATCATCGAATTATTTAAATTATAAAATATGAAAAGGATATTTCAACTTTTTATTCTCGCACTTGTATCACTAGTTTTTTGGAGCTGCGACCAGAATGAAAACTATATAGATTATACCGATAAAAATTTACCAGCTCCAAAACAAGTATATGATGTGAGAGTAATCCCCAAAAGTGGTGGTGCAGACATTGTTTATAAAATACCTATTGATCCTAACTTAAGCTATGTGAAAGCAGTCTATAATACAGCTGTAGATAAATCATGGGAAGTTAAAGCTTCTTATTATACCGATACATTAAAAATTGAAGGTTTTGGAGACACAAATGATTACGAAGTGAAATTATTTAGTGTAGGTAAAAATGAGAAGGAGTCAGAACCAATTATTGTTTCTGTAAAACCTTTAATGCCTGCTATACAATCGGTCTATCAAACATTAGCCATATCTGCAACCTTTGGTGGTATAAATATTAAGCTTCAGAATCCTGAACGGGCTAACATGGCGGTCGTTGTATTGGTAGATTCAATGGATAATGGTCAATTTGAAGAATTGACAACCTATTATTCCGCTGCTGATAAAATTAATTTTTCGCTGCGAGGTATGAATACCAAAACTAAAAAATTTGCAGTGACATTAAGAGATAGATGGAATAATCAGACGGAACAACAATACGCCACATTAACTCCATTGTTTGAAAAACAATTAGAGAAATCCAATTGGAGAGCTGTCGAACTTCCAGGTGATAATTTTCAATATGTAGAAAACTATCCCTTACGTAAAATATTTGACGGTGGTTTTGGTTATTGCTGTTTATTTGCAACAGATAGGTTTCTTTTACCTCATACCATTACATTAGATTTGGGATCTCCAGTAGTGTTAAGTCGTATGAAAACATGGTTACATCCAGAAGGTGCTTATCAAGGTTCACATCCTAAAGATTTTGAAGTATGGGGAGCGACTTCGATTAATCCTGATGGCGACTATATTGACGTTACCAACAAAGTATATCGTGATAACTGGGTGAAGTTAGCATCTTTCTCATCATTTAAACCATCTGGTCCAGGTGAAATAACTGCTGAAGATAGGGATTATGCACTTAATCGTGGAGAAGATTTCGAATATGAACCTGGTATTCCTGCTGTACGTTATATTCGTATTAAAACGCTAAATACTTGGGGAATTCCAAGTGGAAGTACACAAGTAGTTATTCAGGAACTCAGCTTGTGGGGGCAAGATGAGGTTAATTAACATGATAAACCATAAAATAACGATGAAAAATTACCTATATTTTTTCCTTGCGCTACTAGTGATGGTTACAGGATGTAAAAAGATGCACGATAGCTATATAGATTTCGTAAAACCTGGTGGAATTACGTATGTGGAGCGAGCAAAATCCGTCAAAACATATTCAGGTTTTAAACGAATTAAATTTGAATGGCCAGGCCCTGTTGATCCTAATGTTTCCAAAGCTCATATCTATTGGAATAATTTTTTAGATTCTGTCATTATTGATATTCCTGCGGATATAGACTCCATAAGATATTTTCTCGATATTCCGGAAGGAACTTATTCGTTTACTATAAGGACATATGATAACCTTGGTAATCGTTCTGTTCCTGTTGAAGTTCAAGGGCGATCTATTGGGGATTCATTTCTTTCAAATATGTTTAACCGCCCTTTGGTAAATGCATTTGTCGACAATGTGGATGGGCGTCTTCAATTAAATTGGGGTGGTGCAGATATTCACAATGGAAGTGTGGGACACGAACTGCGCTATATTAATAAATCTGGAACAGAAACTAAACTTTTTGTTAAACCTGAGACGGTGACTTCTATACTTAATGATTATAAAAATGGTACAGATCTCGTACATGAAACTTGGTATTTAGCAGATACCACTTCTGTAGATACTCTAAAAACAACAGAATCAGTTTTTTCTAGTAAAGCTATTCGCTATAAAATGGATAGATCGAAGTTTAGTGAATATGTACTTCCTACGGATGCTATAGCAAGGGCAGATATAGGATGGTTTCTGAGAAATGCTTGGGATGGAAATCGAAATCCCGATCCAGGATATCATAGTTTTAATGTACCAAAACCTGCTCATGTTTCCATTGATTTAGGAACAGCAGATTATTCGCTTTATTCTTTTAGATTATGGCAACGGACAGATTGGGGAAGTTCTTATTCACATGGCAACCCTAAAACCTTTACACTCTGGGGTAGTAATAATCCTGCTTCAGATGGTAGTTATACGGGGTGGACAAAATTAGGCGATTTCACATCCAATACCCACGTCCTAGCAGATGGAGAATTATTTACAATTCCATCAGATGCTCCAGCATCCCGTTATTTAAGAATTCAAGTTCATTCCACCTGGGGCTATGGCACTGCTGCAGATCCTATCGTAATGATGGAAATTGAGTTAATGGGAAATTTTATTGGAGGAAATTAAGAAGATTGGGTTAATGTGATCGTAGAAGTATATTAATTTGTATTGTATCTTTTTTATGCTAACTAATTAACTTTTAAATAGATCAATAGCTTCTGCTTCTGATAATCAATGAACCAAAAATGACCGAGTAATATCAACATACTCGGTCATTTTATTTTAATAAATGAATGTGCTATTTCAGAAGTTTCTAAGTCATATTAAATTATTGCGCTTTTAGTGAAGGTGAAGAAATAAATATGAATACTTTATTCCTTTGCATAACTAATCATATAGTGGGATTATTCTAAAGTTGAAATTGATGACCG
>DAIQBS010000055.1:14019-20802 GCA_036781025.1 Sphingobacterium sp.
TTGTGGTTATGAGCCCAAAAAGTAAAGCGCAATTGTCCCCATACCGAAGTTCTGGGGACATGTTTTTCACTCAATTTTTGGATCGGCTGATCTAATTCTGTTCCATATAACTTTGCATAACTAATCATATAGTGGGATTATTCTAAAGTTGAAATTGATGACCGACTTTTCTTCCGTACAGGTGAGTGTAATTATAGAATCTGGATCAATTTCATTGATTTTAATGTTAATGTTGTCGTCCATAAAATTATCGTTGGAAATCATGTCATATTCGATAATATCGGCCCTTATGCCAATTTTGGCAATTTCCCTGTTTTGCGTCATCGGAAAGCTGATCGATTTATTGATAACCCTTGAGGTTTTTTCCTTCAGGAACAATGGAGTATCCTCATTGCCTTTGCTAAAGGTCCATAAGACCATTTCTTTAGATAGGATGTCATTGTTCAAGATTGCAATGATATCCTTGTTTATTTTATCCTCATCCATAATATCCTTACCGTTCTTGTCCAGAGCGCGTATACGGACCATTGCTTTGACGGACTCTCCATCTCCACCATCGTCATTTACTGCACAAAACAGGCTATCCCAGATGACCTTATACTTAGTTGGCCAAGGGTGGCACTGCCTACTTTGATAGTTCAGGAACATACTGGTACCTACCGATTTCATGTCCAGGGTGCAGAGCGAATAGGAAATTGGAACTTCATCATCGATCCCTTTTAGGTAATTATTGATGGTTTTTTTTATTCCCTCTGGAGAGTTATCAGTCAGGCTTAATGCCAAAAGGGGAGATCCTCCCAAGGCAAAAACCTTGACCGAGACGTTCATTTTCTTGATTTTTTTTTGAACCGATTCATTCAGCTTGGCCGAAGCCAGCCAATAGTCTGCGTACTGTTCGAGATCGATGTCCATGCCTTCATAGCTTTCATCGCATTCAAAGATCATGTAGAGCAGGCGGCCATATCCTACCGAATCTACGAAAACCCAGTTTGGATCTATCTTGGACCTATTGACGGCATCATCAATATTTGGGTCATCCTCTTTGATATGAAAGAAATCTTCAGGTTCATTCACGGTATTGCTTACACTGATGGTGTAGTACAGTTGCTTGCATTCAAGATAGAATTTATGGCTTTTTTTTCTTGACTCGAATGTAATGTCGTGACTTCCTCCGAATCCTAAAAAGTGGCCGCTTCCGCTGAAGTTTGTGAGTAGGGAAGAAAAGGAATCGAACTGTTTCATGGAACCATGGGTGAAAGCGATATCAGGTCTGTCCTTGCTTCGGATAATCTTATTGATTGCCTCCCTAATCTCATGCTTGAAAGGGGATTCCACTTTGACAGATGCTTCCTGAAAATGGTGACTATCAACCAAGATATACAAGGGTTTCCTAGCATAATGGAGTGGGACAGCGTTACCGCTTGCAAGTTCCTTTATATCGTAGACGGCTCCCAAAAATATCTTGGATATTGCGTTATTGGTTTCAATAACTTGATCGGCAGACCATTTTTCGGTGGTTGAGGAATTGGAGCATTTCCATCCTTTGGTATTATCCGTTCCTGTGATATTTCTTTCAGAAAAGGCATATGGTTGGACATTTCGCTTGTAGGTGAGGGAGACGGAGTCTTTATCTGAGAATTTTATGTTCCTAGAAAGGAGTAGGTCCGTGCTTACTTTTGCAAATTTGAAATTAGGTGTTACCCGTGCAATCTTTGATCCAACCTTGGTCAATTTGCCTAATTCGTCCCTCATAGATTTTCCGTTTTCCAGAATGTTAATTTTTGCCTTTTGCTGCATTAGAGATCCTGAATCTTTTTGCACTAAAATTTTTTTTGACATGATAATTGGCTTTAACTGTTCTTAATATTTTATAAATTATGTTAAAGTTAAACCAAGTAAGATTTTCTAGGGGGTAAGAAAGCGACAAGTTCAGGGTTAGGTATAGGAAAGTTTACCTTGAATCAAAAAAGGTGTATTTTGAATTTCCATATGTAGGTCAAATAAATTCATACCGGTAAAGAGCTTAAAGTCCCTTTTTAGGTGCTGCCGATCAAAATAATTGTTCATATATGCTAGGTTGGTCCAGGTTCCTGAGTAACCCTGTTCGAGCATCTGGAAGGTTCTAGAAAACCGTATGATCCTGTGGTAAAGCTTAGGGTGCATACCAATACGCTGTTGACAAATTCTTTCAAACTGTCGAGTGGAGAGGCAACTTCCCATTGCCAATTGGTCAAGTCCATGGAAATCGATATCAGAACATAGCATTCGCATAACCCTGTCTAAGTGGTGTTGGTTTTTACAATTTGCAATTTGGTTTTTCAGGAATTGTTCTACCAGAAGCAATGAGCAATGGGGAGATGCGGAGTTCAATAGCGCCTGGTTAAGTACTTTTATTTCGCTTCCAAAGATCAGCTCGGCATCTATTCCTTGGTCAAGAAGCTGGTTTTGTGGTATTCCAGTTAGTCGGTAGAGTGCCCCTGGCAATAGTCCTACCCTCACAGTTCGATAATTTCCGGGAGAATGCAGCCAAACAGGCCTGATCTGAGGGCCTACCACAATTGTCTGGGGTTGTTTTATGAATTGCTGTGTTTGTGAGTCATATAGTGTTATTCGGTCTTGGAAATGGAAGCAAATCCCAGTCTGGGGTGTGGCTGGGTGAAAATAGAAAATGTCCTTGTTCATTGCTGAATCCTGCTGAATATGGATCATGCAGCTCACAAAGTCAGATAGTTCAGGAACAATGTTATGATAGATGTAGGACATTGTCGTAGTATTTCTTTGTAAATGTACAGATTTACCATCAATTAATGTACCTTCCCCAACTCTAGGACTTTATAAATTCAGAGTATGGACTTTATCTTCTATTGCATTAAACGATAGGTAGATATACTCTTGAATTATTTAGAAAACAATACAGTTAATAGGTTTGTAAAGAGTGTATGACGAAGCGCTTTGATCGAAAAAAATGGAAAGTAGATTTATGTAGAAGACTTATGTCAACTTTCTGAGTTGCTTACAGTGGATAGGGTTTGCAATATTCTGTTTTGGGTTAATGTGGTAGTTTGGGATTAAGAAGAAATAAAAGCTCCAAATAGAGGCTATAATTCATTGATTTTGGATAATAATTAGTTAATTTACTATAATAGCATTTAACATATATAGCTGTATATTTTAAAATAATATGTACTGTCTTAATAATTTTAAGTCAATATTCATTGAACTCCCAACTTCTCCTAAACTTATACTTGGTATTATTATACTAGCGCCAAATGCAACAGCAACTATTCGATCATAATGACCCTCTTTAAGTCTCACTTGATATTTTCCAGATTTATCAACTTCAATTTTTTTTGCCAAAGTACCATTTTTATCAAAGAAAGAAATTGTTGTTTTATAAGGTGTTTTGCCTGTTGAACATATTCGCACTTTTCCATATACAGTTACTGTATCCATTTCTTCTGGAAACTTATCAGTGTAATTAAATGTGTATCCACTACAATTATTTTTCCATACGTTTTCTTGATCCTTCACAATTGGATCTTCAGATACTAACATTTTTGCCATCCTGTTTTTAACACGTTGTTCTTTGGTAGCACAGGAGCTTAAAAGGAACAACGTTGTTATTATTCCTAAGCTTATTTTATTAATTACATTCAACATAATTTTCTTTTCGAGTTATAATATTCGTTAAAATACCTAAATGTTCGGCTTTTAATACACTTATTTTTCAAGTAACTGTTAAAAGCACTTTAAATGAAGTCAGTACAGGCGTTTCAAGCGAGGTTAATTTCAATGGATTTAAAGTTAAAGGCGATAAGGTGAAACTTAATCTTGATGGTTCTATTGAAGCCGAAGGAGGTGTGAGCTTAGAAGGTAATAACAAGAATGAGAAAAGCCAAAAAGACAGCTTAAATCGTTAGGTAAATAATGATATCGAGACCAATATTAAATCCAAAGAATCATCCAAAAAAGAGCAAAAGGATTACCATTAAGATTTACATAAAGGATCTAAAACTAGTGTATAAGGAATAATTGCTGTATCCGTTGGTTTATTGATTGTTGTTGTAGGTGTGATATTATATTTGAAAAGAGGGAAGTAGTTATGGCATGTGGAGATTATATTATGTTTAATCTCCGCTGAATTTTAAGTTTTTTTCCTTGAATTAGGTGTTATTAAAATTTTAATACTGTTGGATCAATAAAGATTTTCGTAAAAACACCAATTTTCCCTAATTGATCATAAATTTCTAAATCTCCAGATTTATTAATTCTAAATCTTTGGTCTGATAAACTGAGATCAACATATTCTTCGCCGTTCCAAACGATTTCAGTTATTTTTAATAATTTGGATTTTGCACCTATTTCTAATTTTTCCTCTGATATATCACAAGAAGAAAAATATAGCTTACCATCATTACTTAATACAAATTTATATCCAACTTGAAAACCTACATCTTTTTGAATTTTATAATCAGGCCACACCCCAATTAATCTACCATATTTTTCGTCTTCATCATTAATCTTGGATTTGCCATCTTCAATATTTGTGTTATTTTCACTTGTGGGAGAAATAGCAAATTGTTGACTATCATCTGTTTTTTTTGAATGTTTTGAATGATAGGAATATATATTTAACCCAATTATTCCTAAAACAATAATAATGATGATAGATTTTAAATTATATTTTTTCTTTTTGGTGTTACTCGTATGAAAAACTATCTCATCAATATCATGTTTTGCTGTATTAACAATTTGTTGGTTTTGCGTTTCATCATTTACATTACTTACCTCTTTCCCTTCAAAATCTTCATGATCAAATCTGATATTTGAGTGTAATTGAAAAATTAATGATAGGTCATCTATTATATTGTTACTTACTTTTTCGCTATAATTTGCAATATAAATTTTCTCAAATCCAACCTCATTATTTTCAAAGGAAAGCTTTGTAAGTTTTGCTTTTAATTCTTCTGAAAGATGGATATTTTCAATATTAACCTTCAATTTAAAAGATTCAGGATCTTTTGACAAATAGACTTTGTTTTCATCAATATTAATAATTAATCGTCCACTTTTATTTATCAAATATTCAATTTCATCTGAAATAATACTATTAATATTTCTTAAATCAAGAGATTCTTTTGGCAAATTAAGTTTAGATCCACAACTTGAGCAAAAGTTGGAATTAGGAGACAGTTTATTACCACAATTGGGACAAAACTTAAATTCATTCATAATTAATATTGGTTTGTTTGCAGCAAAAATACTGAAATATTTATCTGCATGTATTAATCTATATTATTTTTTAAGTTCTAAAAATTTATTACTGAAAATATTAGTGTTTTTGAATCATGTCTACCCCAGCATGGCACAATAGAAGAAAAGAAACACCTAGTGATGTAATATCCTTGATTAATACAGCAAGGTTAAACAGTTGTTGGATATTTCATTACAAATCACAAACAGCTAAAATAGTAGATAAGCTAAAAGCCAATAAAAAAAATAAATTGTATGGATTTTATTTTTTTTATTGGCTTTGGCTTTTTAATAGTGGCATATCTGATGTATCGGAATGTTAGAAATGTAAAGCCTACTTCAGAAAAAACAAATTGGGAAGGCCCAACTCTTTCCACCTATATTGGTTTGTGCGGCAGCGTTATTTTGTGTACTATGGTTGGTATAGGATGTATCTTTAAATCGTTACCTGCTCAAATTTAACTGTAGATCATGGAATTTGAAATGATCTTCAAGTTACTCTCATCATTTTTATTTTTATCAATTGCCTTAAAGGCGAAATTCTCAAATTAAGTAAATTACTTCATTAATAATTTCGGATAATTTTTTCAAAATAATAAATTAAAATCAAAGTGTTGTCAATGCTTATCTATCACTTTAATGTTATTTTTAAAACTTACCTTCTAAGCATTTGGAAGCTTGATTTAAAGTTAATGTAGCATTAATAAATGGATGAAAATTAGTAATATAAATAAATTCTATGAATATTCAGCGCCTTTATTTAACAGTAATTCAGTTGTGTTTTTATTTGTTTTTAAACAAAAATAATACAACTGAATTACTGTTAAATTCCTTATATGTGAAAGTAGCATTCCAACCACCATCTATTTCTATATAATTGCCCCAACCAGGAATATTAATTAATTCACCGTAAGTTTTTATTTCATTTAATTTCTTACCTATATATTGTTTTTTGTTTAATTTAAATCTTGGGTCTGAAGTACTTATATAACAGATTTTATTGTTTTTTATCCCTAAATTAAAGTTAATTCCATTAAAGTTACAAACAGCTTTGTCTAAAAAGTCCAAAGGGGGAGGTGAATAAATTTTGCCTAAATTTGTATTAGAAATTTCAAAATAGTCCCCAACTTTTGGCATATTCTGAGCTTTACCTAAATTTTGGATAGACAATAAGCTTACTAATATTAATATTTTTTTCATAATTCAAAGTGTTTTAGGTTGTTTGGTGTTGTTTAATTTAGGATTAAATTTAATGTTTTTTTTAACGAGTGCAATTAACTTAGTGAGATTATTGTTACTTAATTAATTTCAATATTTCTAATTAAAATTGGAGATCTAACTGATTCTTTGTCTGAGAACCTAACAATTGGCCGTATTTATCAATCACAAATGCCAGATAATAAACTTGACCATGAACATAAGAATCCATAGGAAATACAAGAACTATTTTACTCTCTTTCACTTTTGCCTTTGCTTAGGTCATTGCTTTCTGCAAAACTTCAACTGTTCGATCTTCTATAGTGATCTTTC
>DAIQBS010000056.1:0-20587 GCA_036781025.1 Sphingobacterium sp.
GAAAGCATATCTACAAAATTATAAACCAATACATTTAAGTCATTTTGCATAAACTTATTGATGTTCTCCAAAACATCCTTTCCTTGTTCTAAGGTAATCACCTTCGTATAACTATGCTTGATGTCCCTGCGGTATAAGCGTTTGATTTGATCTGCAAGGAATACATCTTCATGTAAGTTTTTACCTCCCTCATCGTCGTCATTCTGCCATTCCTTTGGAAATCTCTTTTCCATCTCTAAAGGAGTTAATCCGCTAAAAATGGCGTTTCGAGCATATTGCGTTGCGGTGGGTAGGATACTGTAATAGCTGTCTTCTTCATCAATGCGGTAATAATCAGTGAGTACTTCATTGATGACTTTCCATTGATCGTAACGTAAGTTGTCTATCAAGAAGAAAAAAGTAGGTTTATCGGCTTCTAACTTTGGAAATACTTTCTTTTTGAAAAGTTGATGAGATAATATTGGCCCTGTCTCCGGGTTTTTTAACCATTTCAAATATTCCTTTTCAATAAATTTGGAGAACAATTGGTTAGCTTCTGATTTTTGCATGGTTAAAATTTCATGCATTCCTGCATCTTCCAATTTTTCTAAGGATAATTCCCAATACAGCAATTTTTTGTAAGCTTCTACCCATTGACTGTAATCCAAATCTTCATTCATGCGCATGCCCAAATTCCGGAAATCTTGTTGATAGGCCATGGACGTGCGTTCTGAAATGAGGCGTTTGTTCTCTGTAAACTTTTTAATGGTCAGTAGAATCTGTTTTGGATTGACAGGTTTGATTAGATAATCATCTATTTTAGCACCTATTGCATCCTCCATCAGGTGTTCTTCTTCGTTTTTCGTAACTAAAACAGCTGGAATGGAAGGATTTATCGCTTTTAGTTTGTTTAAGGTCTCCAATCCCGTTAAACCAGGCATATTTTCATCCAAAAATACCAAATCAAAGGGTTCGTTTTGAAATGCTTCTACAGCATCTGCACCATTATTCACCGTTTTGACTTTATAATCTTTTTGTTCCAATAATAAAATATGCGGTCTTAGAAACTCTATTTCATCATCAGCCCAAAGTATATGTATTTTCTGCATGTAATTTACCTTCTTGTTTTGCTAAGTTACTGAAATTTATAAAATGGCGTATTTGCCTGGAGGACGAATGCTGGTCTTTTAACTTTTTTTGTGATTATGGCAGGTTTAAGTGGATCTCCTTCGGATCTCAATCGGACCTTGGACGGATTTTAATGCAATTATTCCGATGAATATCCGAAGGAAATGCAAACAAGATGCAGGTGTCTGTGGAATAAAACATCAATAATAGGGCTAGGAAATTTCAGGTTTTCAAGGCTCTATTAAATTGGATTTTTGCTGAAAAACAATAAGGTTTAGCATAAGATTTGAATCAAGCTTTTGGTTTTATACTGCTCCTAGGATAAAAACTAAGTTATTTTGGATATTTTTTAACATTAATTAAGTACCATCTATGTATCTTTGCCCTTATCTTAGACAAAATTTACATTAATTTTTGGTGTTAAATAGCTAAGTATTAATCACTTTTAAGGCATTTGAATAAGAAGAAAATAATAAATGATCCTGTTTACGGTTTTGTGTCAATACCGTCAGGATTGATTTATGAGTTAATCCAACACCCTTATTTGCAGAGACTCAGGTATATTAAACAGGTCAGTATGACTCACTTAGTGTATCCGGGAGCGTTACATACCCGTTTTCAACATGTGGTCGGCGCCATGCATTTAATGTCATTAGCTATCGAAACATTGCGAGGCAAAGGGGTGGATATTTCTAAAGAGGAAGAAGAGGCTGCTTTGGCGGCAATCTTGTTACATGATGTAGGACATGGTCCTTTTTCTCATTCTTTAGAACATACCTTGGTAGAAGGGGTTTCCCATGAATTGATTTCTTCTTTACTCATGGACAAGTTAAACCAGGAGTTTGCTGGTCAATTGGATTTGGCAATCACCATCTTCAATGATCGTTATCATCGCAAGTTTTTACATCAATTAGTATCTAGTCAGCTGGATACGGATCGGATGGATTATTTGAACCGAGACAGTTTTTTTACCGGAGTTTCTGAAGGGGTCATATCATTTGATCGAATCATAAAAATGCTGAATGTGGTGGAAGGTGAGCTTGTAGTAGAAGTAAAGGGAATTTATTCCATCGAGAAGTTTTTAATTGCTAGACGATTAATGTATTGGCAAGTCTATTTGCATAAGACGGTAATTGCGGCAGAGCAAATGTTGATCAAAGCCTTGGCAAGGGCAAAGCAGTTGACGAATGAAGGACAGGAATTGTTTGCAAGTCCTGCACTCAAGCACTTTCTGACCAATAGCATCAATAAAACGACATTTTTGCAGAACGAGGCTCATTTAACTTGGTTTACTCGCTTGGATGATACGGATATTATGTCTGCTATAAAAACATGGACTGAGCATCAAGATCCTATTCTAAACCTGTTATGTTCTAAACTTATTCGTCGGGATCTTTTTAGAACCGAAATGAGCAATGTGCCTTTTGATCCTAATTATGTTGAAGGATTGAAACAAGCTGTATTAAACAGGTTCGATATTGCTGAGGAAGATTTAAGCTATTTGTTTTATGAACAAGTCGTTGGAAATAGTGCTTATGATTCTTCCAACAGTAAGATTTGTGTGTTGGAAAAAAATGGTCAACTAAAAGATATTGCAGAGGCATCAGATTTATCAAATATTGAAGCTTTAACAAAGCGGGTAGATAAATATGCCGTCATATATCCTAAAGAAATAAATTACATCTTGTTCAATCAAGAAGAGATTATCAACAATTAATATTATAAGTTTTACTTAATGCAATTTAAAGCAGATCAAATAGCTACTTTATTGAATGGAAAAGTCGAGGGAGACTCGAACGTTTTGGTAGATCAATTATCCAAAATTGAGGAATCAACAGCTAACAGCTTGACTTTTTTAGCCAATCCTAAATACGAACATTTCATTTATGAGACTGAAGCAGGCATCATCGTTGTAAACGAAGATCTTATTCTTCAGAAGCCCGTAAAATCAACATTGATTCGCGTTAAAAATGCGTATACCTCTTTCACAGAGCTTCTTAAATTATATAATGAACTGAGAAACGATCGTTCAGGAATCGAGGATCATGTTTTCATTCATGAAACAGTCGAGTTAGGGGAGGATCATTATATTGGAGCGTTCACCTACATTGGAAAAAATGTTAAAATTGGTAAACAGGTTAAGATTTACCCCCAGGTCTACATCGGGGACGATGTAGAAATTGGAGATCAAAGCATTATTTATCCGGGAGTGAAAATCTATCAAGACTGTAAACTTGGGAAGCAGGTAACGATTCATGCAGGTGTAGTGATAGGAAGTGATGGTTTTGGCTTTGCTCCAAAAGGAGATGGTTCTTATGATAAAGTTCCTCAGATAGGGAATGTTATTATTAAAGATGGAGTAGAAATTGGCGCAAATACAGTAGTTGATCGTGCTACCTTAGGATCTACCGTAATCAACGAGGGTGTTAAGCTGGATAATTTAATTCAGATTGCACACAATGTGGAAATTGGAGCAAATACAGTAATTGCTGCACAAACCGGCGTTTCTGGAAGTACAAAAATTGGAGAACAAGTTATCTTGGGTGGACAAGTAGGAGTCGTTGGCCATATCAGTATTGCGAAAGGTACTCAGGTACAAGCGCAGTCCGGAATCAATAGATCTATTAAAGAAACAGATAAGAAGTGGGGTGGATCTCCTGCCTTTCCTTATAGTCAGGAATTGAGGTCACAAGTACTCTATGCAAAGTTACCGGAGCTTGAAAGACGTTTAGCAGATCTTGAAAAACAATTAAAAGAGAAAAATATTAGCTAACTTTACCCGATATTTTTTGCAATAATACGAATGTTAGATATGAACGTAAAACAGAGAACCATTAAATCTGATGTGCAATTTTCAGGTGTAGGTCTTCATACCGGTAAACAAGTCATCGTTACCTTAAAGCCAGCTCCTGAAAATCATTGGTATAAATTCAAGCGCATAGATTTAGATGGTCATCCGATAGTGAATGTTGATGTAGATAATGTAACCAACACCGCTAGAGGAACAACCATTTCGCAGAATGGTGCTTCGATTAGTACCATTGAGCATTTAATGGCTGCCTTGGTAGGTCTTCAATTGGATAATGTATTGATTGAAATTGATGGACCAGAAGTTCCAATTTTGGATGGTAGCTCTGCCATATTCATAGAAAAAATTCAAGAAATCGGCTTTTTAGAACAAGATGGTGATCGTGACTTCTTTGAAGTAACGGATAATATTCATTACACAGATGCAGAAAACAGAGTCGAAATTGTGGCTATGCCGGTGGATGGTTACCGCATCACCTGCATGATCGATTTCAATTCCCCTGTATTAGGAAGTCAACATGCTTCTATTAGCAATATTGACGAATTTAGTAAAGAGATTTCCAGCTCAAGAACTTTCTGTTTCCTTCATGAATTAGAAGCATTAGTAAGTCAAGACTTAATCAAAGGTGGGGACTTATCGAATGCTATTGTTATTGTGGATAAAGAAGTGGATGATAGCGAATTGGAAAAGTTGCAAGGTTTGTTTCATAAGCGTGTGGAAGTAGCACAAGAAGGTATTTTGAATAATATCTCTTTGCGTTACCAAAATGAACCTGCAAGACATAAATTATTGGATATGATCGGTGACTTAGCGCTAGTTGGTAAACCAATAAAAGGTCATATTATGGCTGCTCGTCCTGGACATGCCGCCAACGTTGCATTTGCCAAGCGTATTAAAGCGCAAATGAAACGGGAGAAAAACAAAAAAAATGCTAAGTTTTACGATCCCAATACACCTCCAGTATATGATACGGTTCAGATTATGAATATCTTACCCCATCGTCAACCTTTTTTGATGATTGATAAGATATTGGAATTGTCTGAAACCCATGTAGTAGGTTTGAAAAATGTCACCATGAATGAGGACTTATTTATGGGTCATTTCCCAGGAGCACCTTTATTTCCTGGTGTTCTTCAAATTGAAGCTATGGCGCAAACTGGTGGTATTCTCGTGTTAAATACTGTTCCTGATCCTGAAAACTGGTTGACTTTATTTTTGAAAATTGAAAATGCAAGATTTAAAAATCAAGTAGTACCAGGAGATACTGTTATTTTTAGCTGTGAATTATTGGAGCCTATCCGCCGTGGTATTGCTCGGATGAAAGGCGTAGGTATGGTTGGGGAAAAAGTGGTAAGTGAGGCTGAGTTAATGGCTCAAATAGTAAAGGTCAAAGGATAACAAATTAACGAATGATACAACCTTTATCATATATTCATCCTGAAGCTAAAATAGCTCAGAATGTTGTAATAGAACCCTTTTCTACCATCCATAAGGATGTGGAAATTGGAGAAGGAACTTGGATAGGTTCCAATGTAACCATCATGAATGGTGCACGTATAGGAAAAAATTGTAAGATTTTTCCAGGTGCTGTTATTTCTGGCGAACCGCAAGATTTAAAATATGAGGGTGAAGTAACTACCGCAGAAATCGGTGATAATACGACAATTCGTGAATGTGTCACCATTAATCGTGGGACAAAAGACCGATATCGTACAGTGATAGGAAAAAATTGCTTGATTCAAGCCTATAGTCATATTGCTCATGACTGTTTAATTGGTGATAATTGTATTTTTTCAAACTCCAGTACCTTAGCTGGACATATCACTGTTGGAGATTATGTGGTGTTGGCAGGAATGGTAGCAGTACATCAATTTTGTAAAATTGGTTCTCATGCTTTCGTCACAGGTGGTACCTTGGTGAGAAAGGATGTACCTCCTTTTATTAAAGCCGCACGCGAACCAATTTCTTATGCAGGAATTAATTCTGTGGGGTTGAGACGTCGTGGTTTTACCAATGAACAGATTACCGAAATTCAAAATATTTACCGTGTTTTGTTTGTTCAACATAGTAATTTGGGTAAGGCTTTGGATATTGTTGAAGCAGAATTTGAAGCTACCGAATTGAGGGATGAAATTTTAGGCTTTGTACGGGCTTCGAACAGAGGTGTCGTGAAAGGCTTTGGTCAAGGAAAATCAAGTATTTAATAAAATAAACAGACTATTTGAATATAACTTTACATAATATTGGTAGAAGGTATAATCGGGAATGGATTTTTAGACATCTCGATTATACCTTTTCTCTTGATACTAGTTATGCGATATTAGGCCCTAACGGGTCTGGTAAATCAACCTTAATGAAGGTCATATCTGGAGCACTAAGTCCGAGCGAGGGTACGCTAAAGTATGAGTTAGATGGGAAGGATTTGGATTTAGATAAGTGTCATTCACAAATCAGCTTAGCAGCGCCGTATGTAGATTTAATTGAGGAATTTACCTTGGATGAACTGTTGACCTTTCACTTTAAATTTAAGCCCTTATTAGCAGGTTTTACGATTCCTAAGCTTAAAGAAATTTTAGGCTTTCAGGAAGCCGTATACCAGAAAGAAATAAAAAACTTTTCCTCAGGGATGAAGCAGCGTGTTAAATTGATTCTAGCATGTTGTTCCCAAGCTTCTGTATTGTTTCTGGACGAGCCTACCAGTAATTTGGATAAGGAAGGTGAGAAGTGGTATTTAAATCTTGTGGAATTAACAAATAAAAATAGAATCATCATCATCGGTTCAAACCAAGAACATGAGTATTCCTTTTGTCAGGAATTTATTCAAATTATGGATTATAAGTAGCCATATAATCAAGGTTTTTATTATTTTTGTTGCCTATTAATAGAAAAAAATTATGTCAAAAGCTTCAGAAGTTAAAAATGGAAATATTCTTCGTTTTAATGGAGAATTAGTAGCAGTAGAAGAATATATTCACCGTACACCTGGAAATTTACGTGCATTCTATCAAGCGAGAATGCGTAATGTAAAAACAGGGAAACTTGTGGAATACAGATTTAGAACCGATGAAGAGGTTGAAATCGCTCGTGTGGAAACGAATGATTATCAATATTTATACGATGATGGTGATTTCTTTGTGGTGATGGATAATAATTCATACGAGCAATTTAATATTCCTAAAGCTTTATTCGGAGATCCTGCTCGTTTCCTTAAAGAAGGAATGAATGTGATTGTGGCATTCGAAAGTGATGAACCTATCATGGCACAGACTCCAGCCAGTGTGGAACTAGAAATTACCTATACTGAACCAGCAGTAAAAGGAGATACTTCCACGAATGCGTTGAAAGCGGCAACAGTAGAAACAGGAGTAGAAATTCGTGTTCCTTTGTTCATCAATCAAGGTGATAAAGTAAAAGTAGATACTCGTACCGGAGATTATATCGAACGAGTAAAATAAAGATTTTAACGTTTAGGTTGATTATGAATGGTCTTGTACGCTACCTAGCTGCAAGACCTATTTTTTTGTCGTATGGATAAAGCATCTCTTCGGATAGTCTATAAGGAAAAGCGTCGTATGTTGACGGATGATGAGGTTGGCCTATTGGATGAAAGCCTTCTGAATCAGTTAAAAGAGTTGGACTGGTCTCGATTTAAATACCTGCATTGTTATCTGGCAATAGAGAAATTTAAAGAAATCAATACCATTCAATTTATTCATTGGATTTGGGGAAATCATCCTCAGGTTCAAATCGTAATATCCAAATCCAATTTTGGAACGCAGGAAATGGAGCATTTTATATTTAATGAAAATACCCATTTGGAAGAAAATTCCTGGGGAATCCCTGAGCCTGTAAATGCATTAGAGATTCCTGTAGATAGGATTGATGCGGTAATCTGTCCTTTGCTTGTCGCCGATCATAAAGGAAATAGAGTAGGCTATGGAAAAGGTTTCTATGATCGGTTTCTAAAAAGCTGCCGATCAGATGTGGTTAAAATTGGTTTATCGTATTTTGAGCCGATTGAGCAAATAGATGATGTATCTGAATGGGATATGGCGATGAATTTATTAGTGACACCCAAGCAAACCTACCTTATTTAAGCATGTTTAAGGTTTGACTTGGTTTGGCGAGAAACCATAGGTGCGTTTGAAGGCTGTACTGAAAGCTGCTGCTGTCCCATAACCCAATTGAAAAGCAATTTCTTTGATCGAAAACTCTTTAGCGATTAATAATTCTGTTGCTTTTTCCATGCGAACTTGATTGGCAAATTCAAATAATCCTAAACCAAAGATTTCTTTAAATCCCTTCTTTAATTTACAGGCATTCAGCGCAAATTTCTTTGCTAGGAAATCGATTGTTGGAAAATTGGCATATTGACTTTGTATGTAAGATTTAACCTCCGAAAAGGTGTGTAATTCATTTTGCTTATAGGTATTGCTGCTGTTCTTGGTATGATCAACTTTTTTATTGATTTGAATCTTGCTTAACAAATAGAATATATTCGACAATCTTAAAAAATCTTCTGATAAATCCGCTCCCTTACTCGCTTTAACTTCATGAAGAAGTTGTAAGATTTCAAAATTCAATGGTAGTTCCAGAAAGCCTTGCTTGTGTATCATCTTCTCTAGATACTGCTGATTAACCATTGGGGAAACTATCTCTTTGTTGATAATGAAATCTAGGTAATTATAATTTAATCCAGGATAGTATGTTGTTTGGATTAGAGATCCGGTACCATGTACCAGGAGGTATAGAAAATTAGGCTTATAGATTACTGTTTGCTGGTCTATTAGCTCTTCAATGGGGCTTCCAGACATCATGAATCGGAGATGTAATGCATTTTTTCTTATAGGTGGGTTCGTTTGTATCATGTCGTAGCCTACACTTATCTGGCAATTGATGATTTTCAGAAATGCAGATTCATAAATGACTTTTTTGCTGATGATATATTCATCACCTGTAGCATGGGAGGCTAAGCAATCTGTGTTATTTTTTAAGCTGTAGTCTATAGTTTTCATGATTCATATGTTAGATAATATCCAAACTAGAAAGAAATACTCCTGATTTAGCATGATTTGCAATTCTGCAAGCCCTACATTTGGCGCAAATTAATTATAATGATTCTAAATAACATAGTTAAAATGAAAAAATTTATTCTAAACTATCATCAATTAACAAAATTGATGCTAATATTTACTATTTTGACAATTCCTTTTATGCTTTCAGCACAGGATAGAAGTGTTTTAAAAGGTAAGTTGCTCAACATCGACCGAGAAGTTATTAAAGGAACACAAGTAGAACTGAGGCCTGGAAATAAAAAAATTCTTTCAGATGCATCAGGCCAGTTTATATTTTCTGGATTAGCAAAAGGAAATTATCAGCTTACAGCGTCTAGTCTTGGGGATAATCAAACGATGCATGTAGCACTTTCAGGAGTAGATACGGTAGAAGTGGAATTTGTTCTTGCCTTAACTGAATCGCAAATAGAAGAAATTACAATCCATGTCAACCGCAGAAATGTACCTTCATCTACCTTACGACTTTCGGAAAATTTATTAGTCACTCCACAAAATATTCAAGTGATGGATAAAGAGTTGTTTCAAAATCAAGCTATTTTATCGATTGCAGAAGGAATGACGAAAAATGTGAGTGGTGTACGGACGGTATACCATCAGGAGGAAGGAAGTGTAGGTATTTATGTTCGGGGTTACGGTGCGTCCAATTTGAGAAATGGAATGGATGTAACAGGTAGCTTTGGACCGCTAAGGGAGGACATGTCTTTTATTGAACGCATTGAGTTTATTAAAGGCCCTGCTGGTTTTATGATGGGTAACACACAGCCTGGTGGATTTTATAATATTGTGACTAAAAAACCAACAGGGCAACAGGATGTCAGCGCGTCGATTACTTTAGGTAGTTTTGGGCTTTATAGAGGTACGGTGGATGTAGATGGAAGATTGTCCCGAAATGGGAAATTGCTTGGAAGATTAAATTTGATGGGTACTAAAAAAGGTTCTTTTCAAATGAATGTGTCTAATGAGCAGTTTGTCATAAATCCTTCTGTCAAATACCTTATTTCTGATAGGACCGAATTGATCACAGAGTATATCTATTCTCAAAATGCATTTACTGGAGGCTTTTCAAAATATGTTTATGGGTTGAAAGGTTTTAAAGACGTTCCTCGAGAGGCTTCATTATCGGATCCTATTGTGGATCCAACAGTAACAAAAGAGCATAATGTGTTTGCTAGTTTAAATCATTACTTGACTGATGATTGGATGTTAACCACGCAATTGGGTTATATACATGCAGAAATGAAAGGAGAATCTTTATATGCCAGGTATAATTCCATAGACGTCAGCACAGGTGATTTAACTCGTTCTTTATCCATCAATGATGCTGTAAACTCATCCATAGTAGGTCAGGTATTTTTGAAGGGGAAGTTTGGTATCGGTACAGTTAAGAATCATGTGCTTGCAGGATTAGATATGGGGGATAAATTTTATGTTGCGGATTGGTCAGAAATTGATAAACAAGTAGGGCCAGTTTTCAATATTTATAATCCTGCGTATGGTATGTTAAGGAAAACAGATTTGCCTTTAGTCGACCGCAGTAAATCGCTAAGAGAACGTGGCAGTATGTATTTATCAAATTACACCTATTTTTCCTTTCATCTACAGGATGAGGCCCATTTACTAGCGGATAAGTTGCGAATTGGTGCAGGTATAAGGTATACGCAAACTTCACGTACCAGTGCGGCATCCAAAGGAGCGAGAGTTAACAACAGTGCATGGACACCAAGATTTAGTGTCACAGGTCTGTTAACACCCACGTTTACCATTTATGGATTGTACGACCAAAGTTTCCAAGAACAAACGGGATTATTAGAAAATGGAGATGCAGCATCCCCTTCCAGAGGTATTAATCAAGAAATAGGCCTTAAAAAGAACTGGTTTGAGGGTAGCTTATTAGCTGGTATTACGGCTTACCATTTAACCAGAACCAATATTACCACGGCTGGAGATCCAAATAAACCGGGAATTGTAGAGCAATCTGGTGAGGCAGTTTCTAAAGGTATTGAAGTTGATATTCATGGTAAGCTGGGAAAAAATTGGAATGTTTTGCTTAATTATGCGTATACCGATGCACAAATCACAAAGGATAATAATGCGGTTAACAGAGTTGGGTGGATGTTGAATGGAACAGCCAAACATATTACGAATGCCTGGCTAACTTACCATATTATAACAGGTCCTTTGAATGGGCTTGATTTATCTGCAGGATATGAGTACCAAGTGAAGCGTGCGGCATGGCCGGTGACTGTAGAAAAGTATCTTCCGGATGATTTGTTTTCTTTGGATATGGGAGCTACCTATAGAAGAAAGAATTTCTTGGTGAATTTAATGGTTAATAATGTGACAGATCGTTTCAATTATACAGGACATTATCCTGGAGCTTGGGGGTATAAACATTATGGTTGGAGAGCTACCACACCTAGAAGTTTCCGTTTAACAGTTGCTTATACACTATAAATAGGTAAGAAGCCCTGTTAACTAGTCGGCAATATGATTGACTAATCAACAGGGCTTGTTTATTGCTTATTTATATAATATTCTGAATTTGATGGTATTGTCAATTTGCTTTAATTGCTTTAACATTTTTTTATCGTATTCCGCATCAATATCCGTAACAGCATAACCAATTTCTCCTCTAGTCATCAAGAATTGAGAAAAAATATTAATATTGTTTTCGGCATATACATTGTTGATTTGCGCTAAAATACCTGGTACATTTTTATGGATATGCAATAAACGATGAGCTCTAGTTAATTTTGGCAGCATAAGATTTGGAAAATTTCTACTTTGGTCTGTGTCTCCATTGTTGATAAAGTCTGCCATTCTCCTAGGAATAAATTCGGAATTACGAGCTTTAGACTTTTTATCATCAAAAATCACAATCCCCTTTTCATTACAGATGGATTTGGAAACATGTCCTTTGATATCACCAAGAAATCCGATGGTTTTCAATTTATCTGCACGAGCAAGAGTTTCATCGTCAATGTTTACTTCCGAACCAAGTAGCAACATACCGACATCTTTGACATATTTTTCTTCTAAAGTTTCTTTGATGCGTATAGAAAAGCCATCTCTTTTTAAAATATGCGCTGCTATTTCAGGTACATTTCCAACAATTAAACAAAGTATTCGGTTTTTTGGATAGGATATCGCTCTAGGAAGATCATTTACATACAAGAATTCATCGAAGCTTGGTGCGATATGATCTGCTTTATCGGTAACTGATTGTCTGGAAATATTTTCAGTGAATGCATAGAATTTCTCAATCAATCCGGATTCTTTTAATTGAAAATCGGAATAACCATCACCTATACCGTAAATTCTACCTTGAATATTTAATTGTTTAAGCAGTTTTACTTTTCCACCTTCAAAGGATAGCGGATTTTCCTCATCATAACCGATAATATTTCCTTCTTCATCGAATTTGAACGTATTGGCGTAAATGTTTTCTTTCTTGATATGGTATTGGCTTACGACTGGAGTGATAAATTCTTTAAACCCTCCGGAAACAATCCACGCACTATCCGCATTTTCTTTAAAAAATTCTTTGTTTCGACTAAATGATTTGGAAACTTTCTTTTTTAAATGGGCAATTAATTTATCTAAATGAGTTCGATTAGCTTGTAATAATTTAACACGTCCTGCTAAGGCTTCGCGAAAGGAAATTTTACCTTCCATGGCTAAGTTGGTAAAACGTTCGATTTCATTATAAATTTTCTCCTGATCAGGATGATTTTCTAATGATATCCTTGCTAATTCGTCTAGGGCTTCGACTTGGGTGAAGGTACTGTCGAAATCTATGATGTAATAGTTTTTCAATTTATTGTTAGTTTAAGTTTGTTTTAAAGGTAATAGGTCTTGCATACTTCCGATAAAATCTCATCAATGGATTTAAAGGAAACACCTAATGTATGAATGATTTTACTATTATCAAACATCAGTTTTGTGTTCGCCGCTTGAGCGTTTTCTTGGGTAATGGTAGGTTTTTTTCCGTTTATCAGGGATACTAACTTTGATAATCTCCATGCAATGGATAATAAGGCAGCAGAAGCTTGTATTTTAGGTTCAGGCTTCTTCATTAATTGACTTATCTTGACTAAAAGGTCTTTATTGCTGATGTTTTCAGCATTGACAATAAAACGTTCCGAACGGATTTGGCTATTCATTAATTGGATCATGATATGGACCACATCTTGTACATCCACAATACCAACTGAACCAGTGGTGTAAATTTTATTTCCCTTTTGTACTAAATCAAAAATTTTTCTGGAACCAGTTCTTACAAAACCTACTCCCATAATGACTGAAGGATTGATGATGACGGCATTTAAACCTTCTTCAATTCCTCGCCATACTTCCATTTCACTTTCGTACTTGGATTTGCTGTAATTGGAGATTTTACCTAAGGTTTCCCATTTGTCGGTTTCTTTTACTGGAAGTCCTAATTTGTTCGTTCCTAAGGCAGCTATGGAGCTTACCTGGACTAATCTTGCACCGTGTTTGATGCATAAATTGACGATATGCTTGGTGCCTTCTATGTTGGTTTTAAACATCTCTGCAGCATCTTCTTTTTGGTAAGAAACTTTTGCTGCGCAATGATAAACTTGATTGATTTGAGGGAAGATCTCAGCTAGGGCAAAATAATCTGTGATTTCGGCGTCAACCCATTGAATTAAGGAGGAGGATTTGAGTTGTTCTGGAATATGAGAACTATTTCTCTTGATTGCGATGACACTTTGCCCTGTATCTATAAGATTTTGCAAAAGTGTAGAACCTAAAAAACCTGTGCCGCCTGTTACTAAAATCACTTTCTAACTTATTGTTGAAAAATTGTGTTATTCAAAAGTAAGTTAATAAATGCATATTTGCTAAATACATGAGGATTATCTCGTCTAAAAATTCAATTATTAGATATTTAATATGACTTTAGCTGATTTTTTATCTCCTATATCTTTAAGTGAACTGGGGATTGATACAGAATACTATAATTCACAATTTGGGCATATCATACAAAAATATGAGCTTGAATTTCCAGATTTGGAAGATGAAGAACAAAAACCTGACCTAGCTATTATCGGAATCGAAGAAGGGAGAGGCGCGGTTAATAATAATGGCACCCAAAAGGGAGCAGATGTGGTCAGAAAATTCTTGTATACCCTCTATCAAGGCGATTACCCGGTTAAAATAGTGGATTTAGGTAATATTAAAGCGGGATCAACGATTAAAGATACCTATGTAGCTGTTAAATTAGTGATGGAAGAATTAATGAAAAAAGATATTCTTCCGATACTGATTGGTGGAGGTCAAGATTTGACCTATGCCCAGTATCTTGCTTATGAAAATTTAGAACAACGTGTCGATGTTGCCGTGATCGATTCGAAGTTTGATTTGGATCAAGCGAATGTGGAGGATATGCCTTTAAATTCACAGACCTATTTAAATCATATCATTTTACACCAACCGGATTACCTATTCAATTTAAGTAATATCGCTTATCAGACATATTTAGTCAGTAAAGAATCGATAAATATGTACGATAAGTTATTTTTTAATGCGATGCGTTTAGGTTCATTTTCAGGCAAACTAGATCAGGCAGAACCCATCATTCGCTCTGCGGATATGGTGAGCTTTGATATAGGTGCGGTTCGAGCTTCGGAAGCTGGTGGAAATGCCAATGCAGGACCTAACGGTTTGTATGGAGATGAGGCTTGTCAGCTAGCGAGATATGCCGGGATGTCTGATAAATGTAGTTCCTTTGGTATCTACGAATTTAACCCAACATTTGACCCTATGGGGCATACGGGTATGTTGATTGCTCAAATGTTATGGTGTTTTGTGGATGGATATTATGGTCGGAAGAAGGATGCTCCTATTTATCCGAAATCGAATTACATCATCTATAGAACGACCCTGGAGAGTGATGATTATGAATTAGTATTTGTGAAAAGTAAGAAGTCAGATCGTTGGTGGATGCAGGTTCCATATTTTGGTTCGAAATCGGTCAATGAACGCTTTTATTTAGTTCCTTGTCGATACGAAGATTATCAACTGGCTGTAACTGGTGAGATGCCGGATTTATGGTGGAAAACGCATCAAAAATTGCAGTAATTAATTCAAATCTCTTGATTTTATGGAGCTGGTTTACTTAGGAATTATTGTTTCTTTATTTATTGTCTGTATACTGTTGTTTCTTCGTAACGCGAATTCCATAAGTAAAGATGTCTATGCCCTAGCAACAAGGGAAAAGCAAGAGCAAGAAATAGCATTTGCAAAGCTTACTGAGCGTGAAGCTTTATTGCAGCAAGCTCACTCTAAATTACTGTTGGAAAAAGATACTTTGCAGCAGGAAAAGCAGGCTATTGAAAGAACCTTGGAGGGAACCACGGCTTATCTGCAAGCGCAGCAGGAAAAATTTGAAGATCAGAAGCTGGAATTAGTAAGTATAAAACAGCAATTTAATCAAGAGTTTCAGGTTTTAGCAAACAAAATATTAGAAGAAAAGTCCAAAAAATTTACGGAATATAATCAAGAACAAATTGGTTTGGTTTTAAATCCGTTAAAGGAGAAAATTAAATCATTTGAAGAGCGCGTAGAGAAAACCTATCAACAAGAATCTGCGGAACGACATGTGCTGAAAGGTGCTGTGGAACAGCTGATGTTGCAGAGTAATCAAATTCGGGAAGAGGCCAATAATTTGACTAAAGCCTTAAAGGGGGATAATAAAAAGCAGGGCAATTGGGGTGAGGTGATATTGGAGAAAGTGTTAGAGCGTTCGGGTTTAATGAAAGATCAGGAATTTAGACTGCAGGTTGCTGTTCAAGATGTGGATGGTAAGCGTTTACAACCCGATGCGATTATCTATCTTCCTGATGAGAAACACTTGGTTGTGGATGCTAAGTTATCACTGATTGCTTATGAACGAGCAATCAATGCAGATACAGAAGAGGATCGGCAATTATTCTTAAAACAACATATACAATCTCTGGAGAATCATGTTCGGGAATTATCGGCAAAAGATTACCACAGCTTGTACGGTATTCAGTCTCCCGACTTTGTAATGCTTTTTGTTCCTATCGAATCTTCTTTAAGCCTGGCGGTGCAAGCGAAACCTGAATTGTTTAGTGATGCCTGGGATCGAAAAGTTGTTATCGTGAGTCCCTCTACCTTATTGGCTACTCTTCGCACCATTGCGAGCATTTGGAAGCAAGAGCGACAGAATAGAAATGTATTGGAAATTGCGAAGGAGGCTGGCTTATTATATGATAAAGTGGTTAGTTTCTTAGAGGATATGGATCAATTGCAGCAATTTTTAGTTAAAGCTTCCAACAAGCATGAAGAAGCTATGAAAAAATTGAGCTCAGGACAGGGGAATGTGATTCGGAAAATAGAACAATTGAAAGTTTTAGGCGCAAAAGCCAATAAACAAATGGATCAACGATACTTAGAAGATTAATGAGCTGTTTTTTTATTCTGATTAATCAATTTGTTTTTAATCTGTTCAAACCTTTTTTTTAATTCGGAAAGCGTTAAGGTTCCATCTATACGCTCACTGAAGTAGGGCTTATCTTTATTTTTTAAATCTACTAAACCAACGATATAATTTTGCCCTTTTAGCTGATTTACTTTTAATCTAACTCCATAATCTACCATTTGGCCATAAGGATATTTATTGAAGGATATACTTAATGACCTAATTTTAGTGGTATCAACTTCCACTTCTGCTTTAAAATAACCATCCTTATCTGTTTGAGTTATTTCCCTGTTCATAAATTGAATGGATACCCCCACAATAGGTTTATGATGATTTGCGTCCATGACCAAACCGGTAAGGGGTATTTTGACCAATTTTTGCTGTTGTGCAAAACTGGTTATAACTGAGAGTAAACAGGTGAAGCTAATTAAGATTGATTTCATAATGGTTTAGGTATTAGAAGGTTATTGAAAAATTAAATTTACTAAAAAATTTTTTGTTATAAAAAACACGGCTTTCTTGTATGGAAAGCCGTGTCTGTGATTTAATGAAATAAGCTCTTAGTATCCTGCAGCTTGATCATCTCCACGATGATCAGCACCTGCTTGTAGTCGTCCATTTGGTAGCACTACAATATTTTCGACTCGACCAATGGAGCCTCTTTTGTTCAATTTATAACCATCTTTCAATAAACTTTCCCGAGTTTTTTCATCAATGGCTTTGGCTTCTACATCGATGTATTCAGGCTTCCATTGATGATGAAAGCGTGCAGCACTTACTGATTCTTGCGCTGTCATATTAAATTCCAACACATTCAAGATCGTTTGAAAAACTGAAGTAATAATGGTGGACCCTCCAGGAGTTCCCACGACCATTTTAAGCTTTCCATTTTCTTCAACTATGGTTGGGGTCATTGCACTCAACATACGCTTACCAGGCTCAACGGCATTGGCTTTTCCGCCTAAAAGACCATACATGTTTGGTGTGCCGGGTTTTACGGAGAAATCGTCCATTTCATTGTTTAATAAGAAACCTGCTCCATCTACCCAAACACAAGAACCATAAGCTCCATTGATTGTAGTTGTTAAGGACACCGCATTTCCATCTTTATCCACGATGCTATAATGGGTGGTTTGCTCGGATTCATAACCTGGGAATTCAGCTGCCTTTACGTCATCGCTTGCTGTCGCTTTTGCTAAGCTTACTTTAGCCATTCTGGCTTGATTAAAAGCTGCATCCGTAAGATGCTCTACAGGAACTTTGTAATAGTCAGGATCGCCTAAATGAGTGGCACGATCCGCATAAATTCTTCTTTCAGCCTCGACCATTGCACGGACAGTGCTGTCATGTTGAAATCCCCATTTTGCTAGGGGATATTTTTCGACAGATTGTAATAATCCCATTAAGGCGACTCCTCCACTGGAAGGGGGAGGCATAGAAATGATTTTATAGTTTTTATACTTTCCTACAATAGGTTGACGCCAAATGGCTTGGTAATTTTCTAAATCTTGATGGCTAATGATGCCGTTGCCTCTTTTCATTTCAGCAACGATATAATCTGCAGTTTTGCCTTTGTAAAAGCCATCTCTACCTTCATTCGCAATTCTTTGTAAGGTTTCACCTAATTGCTGCTGAACAAAAATATCTGCTTCCTTCCAAGCCTCTTCACGAATTATTGCTGCTCCATTGGGATTTATCTTTTTAAATCGTTCTTGGTATATGTTGAATTCTCTGGCTTGAGCAGCAGTAATAGGAAAACCTTTGTTTGCCAAATCTATGGCTGGCTGTACCAAATCTTTCCATGTTAAACTGCCGTATTTTTTAAATGCTTCTTCCATTCCTGCAACTGCTCCTGGTACACCGGCTGCTAAATGACCATAAACAGAAAGTTCTGTAATCGGATTTCCCTCCTTGTCTAAGTACATATCTTTAAATGCTTTTCCCGGTGCTTTTTCACGAAAATCTAAGGAAGCTACCTCACCAGTTTTGGATCGGTAAACCAAAAAGCCTCCACCTCCAAGATTCCCGGCATTTGGATACACTACAGCTAAAGCAAATTTAACTGCTATGGCAGCATCAACGGCGTTCCCACCTTTTTTTAAAATATCTACTCCAACTTGGGATGCGATGGGATGAGCAGTAACGACGGCTGCATGTTTATATTCATTGGTTGATGCCCCTTTTTGATGATTCAGTGAACAAGAAGCATGAAAAACAACAATGAAAAATAGGTAAATAAGATTTGTTTTGTTCATGGAATAAAGATAATAATTTGGTAATATTAGTTGATTAGTTTTATATTCATTAAAAAATTAAATCTATGAAAAAGCTGCTTTTGGGTGTTACCTTATTATTTACGATTTCTTTACATGCACAAACGATTAAAGTCCTTACTTATAATATCCATCATGCAAACCCTCCCTCTAAACCCAATTTCATTGATTTGGAAGCCATAGCTAAAGTAATCAATGAAGCGAATGTGGATGTAGTAGGCGTACAAGAAGTAGATATACATGTGTTTAGATCGGAAATGGTCAACCAAGCTGAAAAATTAGCGGAATTAACAGGAATGGACTATTATTTTTCGAAAGGGATCGATTTAGAAAAAGGATATTATGGTACATTGATATTAAGTAAGCACAAGATAGTAGGAAAGCGAAGGTATGATTTACCTATGCCGGTAAAAAGTGAAAATCGTTCATTAGCCATTGTTGATATAGAAATGCCAAATGGAAAGAAAGTATCCATAGCCAATACGCATTTGGACCTTAAGGAAGAAAACAGATTAGCGCAAACAGCATTCATTAATGAATTGGGTGAATTGTATCAAAGCCCATTAATTCTGGTAGGAGATTTAAATGCTACACCAAGTTCTAAACCGATAAAACAATTGGAAGAATATTTTACTCGAAATACGACGAACAATAAGCCTACTTCGCCTAATGTAAATCCTAGAAATGAGATTGATTATATTATGGTATTAAAAAATCAATCCTTTGAATGGTTGAGGTATGAGGTGATTAATGAAAGCTATGCCTCCGACCATTTACCTCTGCTTGCGGAAATAAAGTTTGAGAATTAATAAATTTTTGACTATTAAAAACAATGAGAAAATACTAACGTAGTTTCTCATTGTTTTTATGACGATCTGCGTCCCTGATATTTTTCTTATTGAGATTGGCTTCAAGGGCTTCCGTTAAATTGATACCAGTTTGATTGGCTAAACAGATTAAAACAAAAAGTACATCTGCCATTTCATCTGCTAGATTCACTTCTTTATCTGATTTCTTGAAGGATTGTTCACCATACTGGCGAGCCATAATACGTGCTACTTCACCCACTTCTTCCATTAACATGGCGGTGTTTGTTAATTCATTGAAATAGCGAACCCCAGTGGTCTTAATCCATTGGTCTACCATTTGTTGAGCTTCTTCGATAGTCATGGTGTGGTTTTTAATAGTTGTCTTTGTCTTTGGTATTCATGATGATGGTCACAGGACCATCGTTTCTTAAATCAATTTTCATGTCTCCTCCGAAAACGCCCATTTGCACTTCCTTTTGCAATAAAGAGGATAGTAATTTTGCCATCTGCTCATACATAGGCTTTGCTTTTTCTGGCCTAGCAGCTCGGATAAAAGAGGGCCTATTTCCTTTCTTTGTTTGGGCAAATAGGGTGAATTGGGAGATTAATAATATATTTCCATCGATATCTTGAACGGATTTATTCATCAATCCCTGCTCGTCTGAGAAGATTCTTAAATTAATTAATTTTTGAGATAACCATTGCATATCATCCTCTTGGTCTTCATCTTCTATTCCGATAAGCACTAGTAAACCTTGGTTTATATTTCCTGTTACTTGGCCATCTACGGTACAAGATGCCTGGGAAACTCGTTGTATCACTGCTCGCATGGCGTAAAAATAACGAGTATTAACCTAGTATACAAGGGATGCACTAGCCAAAAAATAGCCCTTCTGTTCTAAACAGAAGGGCATTGAAAGTGCCTAAGAGGAATAATTTTAAAATCGAATATTCAAACCAAGCAAAAAGTTTGTTCCTGCCTGCGGATAATAGAAATTATAATAATCTCTTGTGCCTTTGGATTCAAATATCTGTCCCCAGGTATA
>DAIQBS010000057.1:0-20519 GCA_036781025.1 Sphingobacterium sp.
CTAACCCCTAGACGAACGGGCCTTTTTGCTTTGGTGATGCAAATATAGAAGCTTTCATCAATAAGCCCAAATATTTTACACCGCAAAAATATAACTCCTTGGCTTTGAAAATATTATTTTTTATATTAAATCAAATCCTATATCTGTTCTGAAGTATTTTCCTTGAAAGAATATACGTCCAGCATCCGCTGTAGCCTGTTGCAGGGCAGAAAAAAGATCATCTTCCAAAGCAGTTATCGCCAACACCCGACCCCCTGCCGTCACCACATCAGCACCCTCATGTCTTGTACCTGCATGAAAAACGATAGACTCCTTCACATTCTCCACATTGCTAATCACTTTACCTTGCTCATACTTCCCTGGATAACCACCCGAAACAATCATAACCGTAGCTGCTGTTTTCGGAGAAACTGTATAAGAGCGATTGATTAGATCCCCTTGAGCCACACCTTCCAGCAAATCCACTAGATCCGATTCGATACGTACCAATACCGATTCAGTCTCCGGATCACCCATACGAACATTATATTCAATCACAAAAGGTTCTCCGTTCACATTCATCAATCCGATGAAGATAAAGCCTTTATAAGGGATATTATCCTTCTTCAAGCCGTCTACTGTAGGTTTGATAATACGCTCCTCCACCTTATCCAGAAAAGCCTGATCCGCAAAAGGAACCGGAGAAACTGACCCCATACCGCCTGTATTCAAACCCGTATCCCCTTCACCGATACGTTTATAATCTTTTGCAGAAGGAAGTACTTTATAATTTTCCCCATCGGTCAATACAAACACCGAAAGTTCAATACCTTTCAAAAACTCCTCTACCACCACCACATTACTAGCCTCACCGAATTTAGCATCCGAAATCATCGCTTTCAATTCCGCTTTCGCTTCTTCGTAAGATTCTAAAATCAATACTCCTTTACCTTGCGCTAATCCATCCGCTTTCAACACGATGGGTAAGCTTTGCGTATCCAAATACGCCAAACCCTCTTCCAAGTTGCTCTTATCAAAAGACTTAAATGCCGCTGTAGGAATTTGATGGCGTTGCATAAACTCTTTAGAAAAATCCTTAGAACCTTCCAATTGAGCACCTTCCTGTTGAGGACCGATTACTGCAATCCCTTTCAATTCCTCTTGAGACAAGAAATAATCATGAATACCCTTCACCAAAGGCTCTTCCGGACCCACCACAACCATTTCAATATGATGTTGTAGGGCAAATGCGCCTATTCCTTGAAAATCCGTCACTTTCAAATCCACATTTTCCCCATATTGATGCGTACCTGCATTCCCTGGAGCGATGTATAATTTGTCAAGTTTCGGACTTTGAGAGATTTTATAGGCAAAGGCAGACTCTCTGCCTCCGGAGCCAATGATTAAAATATTCATACCGCAAAGATATTGAAGCCATTGAATAATTAGGCATTCATTTTTTCTTTTATAAATAATATCGCTTTTTTTCGTAATATTATATACTATTAACCAGAAAATTCAATATGAAGAGAAGACTCCTTCTTACACTAACTGTTGTTTTGTGCCTATTTGCGCAGCATATTAATGCACAGAACATTGAAAAAGTCCAAGAACAATTAACCAATTTCGCCAACCTATACCCCCAAGAAAAGCTTCATGTCCATACAGATCGAAACATCTACGGTGTTGGAGAAACTATTTGGTATAAGATTTACAATGTGGTGGGATGGGAAAACAACCTCTCGGTCTTATCCAATATCGGCTATGTCGAACTCATCAACCCGGCAGGAGAAATCGTGGCAAAAAAAGTGAATGCCATCTTTTCTGGTATAGGTGTTGGAGATATTGAACTGGTTGATTCCTTAGTCGAGGGTTCTTACCGATTGAGAACCTACACCAATTGGATGAAAAATAGCGATCCCGATTATTTCTTTGAAAAAGTCATCAGCATAGGAAACGTACGTTCCGATAATGTCATGACGAATACCACCACCATTACCGAAGATGGCGTCACCTACTACGTTGTGGAATTGAGCAACATTTCCGGAACTGCATGGCCGAAAACAACCGTTAACTACCAATTTACCGACAACAACAAAGTGGTCGATAAAGGAAAAGAAAATTTAGATGGTAAAGGCCAGATCCGCATTAAAGTAACCGAGAAAAACAAAGGTAAAGACCTGACCTTAAGTTTCAACAATCCTGAAAAAAGACCCGTTAAAAAACAAATCACTACCAAAGCCTATTTCTCAGAAAACAGCATCCAAGTATTTGCTGAAGGAGGACATGTAATTGGCGATGAACTCAACAAAATAGCTTTCAAAGCCCTAAATCCACAGGGAAAAGGTGTTAAAGCCAAAATCTATGTATTTAGCTCCGCCAAAGATACCATTGCATCCATCGAGACCAATGAATTAGGAATGGGATCAGCAGCCTGTTATGTTTCCAAAGATGGAGAATACACCGTACTCGCTAAATTTTCAGACAATAGTGAAAAAACCATTCCTTTTCCAGCCATTACAAAAAGTGGTTATGGTATCACGATAAACCAATCCAATAACAGCAAATTATTTGCTCAGGTCAATCTGACGGAAGACAAGATCAATAGTGAAGACATTTACATGGTTGTGCAGCACATTGGCCATGTCTTTTATATTGCCAAACAAAAAGCTTCCAGCAAAAATGTGCTGTTTACGCTACCAAAAGACAAATTACCTTCCGGAGTATTCACGCTGAGTGTCATGAATAAGGATTTCAACCCCTTATTAGAGCGCGTGGTTTTCCACTTAGGCAAAGAGAGACTCATGCCTATGCAAGCCTCATTAGATAAACCAAGCTACACTAAACGCAGTAAAGTCGTTAGTGAAATTGAAGTTGGTAATGCAGATGATTCGGTAAAACTAGCAGCCTTATCGGCCTCTGTTATCAACCTGACAAAATATGGTAAAGACTTACCCGATGATGTGAGCATACTAAGCAGTTTATTATTAAATGCTAACGTCAAAGGTTTTATTGAAAAGCCTGCTTACTATTTCAATGAAGATGGTTCGGTAAAAATAGGAGAATTAGATAATTTATTATTGACACAAGCTTGGAGAAAAATTGTATGGGCAGAATTGGACAGCTTGAATAAAGCGCCGAAGTATGCTCCTGAAAAGGGAATTAGCATTTCAGGATATGCCCGTAAAATCGGACGTAAAGCCCCGGTTCCACAGGCAAAAATTCAATTGGTTCCTACCCACAATTTCATGGATTACATTGACACCACCGCAAATGCTGAAGGTAAATTCGTATTCAATGATTTAGTATTTCCGGACAGCATCAAATTCTTGATCTCTGCCAAAGACGAAAAGGGCAAAAACAACATCGATATCACCTTAGTTCCGGAAGATAACCCGGAGGTAAATTTCGACCGAAATCGCCCGCTTATTCTAAATGACATCAACAGTAAATTCAGGGATCAACTATTAGCCGGTAAAAAATTCTATCAGCAATTAGAGAATAAAGGATTGATGGATAAAGTAAACGAAATTGAGGAAATTGTCGTTACTGCAACTCGGCCTAAGGCAGCAGAGAATTCTGCGAATATGAATGGTCCAGGAAATGCCGATCAAGTGTTATCAGCTGATGACCTGGCGAACTGTTCTTCCTTAGAGATGTGTCTGAATGGTCGATTGACAGGCGTATTATTCTCCCAAGGAAAAGCCCTAAACACACGGGGAATGGGGGAAATGCAAATTATATTGGATGGTATGTATGTAGAAGCAGACATGTTGGGCACGATTGTTCCACAAGATGTACAAAGCGTCGAAGTTTTACGCAATGTCAACTACACCACCATCTACGGCAGTAATGGCGCCAATGGATTAATCATCATTACCTCCAAAACAGGCCGTGATGCCAGTCGAGGAAACAGTAAACCGAAAGGTTTATTATCAATTCAACCTAAAGGAATATCCATCCTACGTGAATTCTTCAAACCGGCATATGAAGCAGAATCAACCAATCAATTTGATATGGATCTACGGACAACTATCCACTGGGAACCAGGAATCGTAACCGATGAAAATGGTAAAGCAAGTTTCAATTTCTATACGTCCGATGAAACAGGTACTTACCGAATCACCATTGAAGGAATTGACTTTGAAGGACGATTAATTCGAAAACTCATTGATTTCGAAGTAAAATAAAAAAACGCCGAACAGCTTCTTACTGTTCGGCGTTTTTATTTAAAGCTTCATTTCCTAAAATCTTAAGATCAATCCTGTTCAGGTTGAATAAATTTTATGTAAATTTCACCTAATAATCATTAAAATGACGTGAAGCATGAGGACATTTATTAAAATAGAAGTTACCGACCATATTTGCTATCTCCAACTCGACCGCGGAAAGTCCAACGCCATGCACCTGGAAATGATTCAAGAACTTTCAGAAGCGCTCCGCATCCAACAAGAAAACCCCAGTATCGAAGCAATTGTCCTCACCGGAAAAGAAGGCTTTTTCAGTGCGGGATTAGACCTGATTACCTTATACCAATACGACGAAATACAAATTCGTATATTCTGGGAACAATTCATCTCCTTAGCACAGCAATTATGTGCATTCCCCAAACCTACTATTGCAGCCATCACAGGCCATAGCCCCGCTGGAGGATGTGTACTTGCCCTATGTTGCGATTACCGCATCATGGCCGAAGGAGAATTTATCATTGGACTCAATGAAGTGCCTGTAGGCATCATTGTACCAAGCAGTATTTTCGAACTCTATAATTTCTGGATTGGCAAAGCCAATGCGGCAAGGTATTTATTAGAAGGCAAATTATTGCAACCTCAAGATGCCCTGAATATCGGTTTAGTCGATGAAGTAGTTCCTTTCAATCGCATTCAAACGGCTGCCATACGCAAAGCCAAACAATATGCCTCTTTTGAGAAAAATGCTTGGCAAGCCTCCAAATTAAATATTCGTAAAAACCTACTTCAGGAATTAGCACAAACCAAAGAAGAAGCCATCGAACAGGTGCTCAACCAGTGGTGGTCTCCAAATACCCGAACCATTTTACAAACCATTATCGAAAACCTCAGCAAAAAATAAAGATATGGCAGTACAAGGAGCATTACAAAAAGATGCCTTAAAAGGCAAAACCGTTGTGGTAACGGGAGGTGGAACAGGCTTAGGAAAAGCCATGTCAATCTATTTTTCGGAGCTAGGAGCCAATTTGGTGATAAGCAGTCGTAAGTTAGATGTACTGGAACAAACAGCAAAAGAAATCAGCGATAAAACAGGGAATCCTGTTTTAGCCATCGCCTGCGATATACGAGACACCGATGCGATACGTGTATTACGGGAGAAAACCGAGGAAGCATTCGGAAAGGTGGATGTGTTGGTAAACAATGCTGCAGGAAATTTTATATCTCCTACCGAACGATTATCGGCTAATGCATTCTCCACCATCATTGACATCGTACTCAAAGGAACCGTCAATTGCACCTTAGAATTTGGTAAAAACTGGATAGCTAAAAAACAACAAGCCAATGTCCTTAATATCATTACCACTTATGCATTTACAGGATCAGGATATGTGGTACCATCCGCTGTTGCCAAAGGTGGGGTGTTAACACTTACCCGATCTCTCGCTGTAGAATGGGGTAAATATGGTATTCGACATAATGCGATTGCCCCTGGCCCCTTTCCTACCAAAGGAGCATGGGATCGCTTACTACCTGGAGATTTAGCCCAGAAATTTGATTTCAAAAACCGAGTGCCTTTAAAACGGGTGGGCGAGCATCAGGAATTGGCCAATATCGCTGCCTTTTTGATCTCCGATTTTGCTGGATACATCAATGGAGAGGTATTAACCATTGATGGAGGCGAATGGCTGCAAGGCGCAGGTCAACTCAGCGGATTAGAAGCCATCCCTGAAGAGATGTGGGATACCATAGAACAATCCATACGCAAAACGAATAAATCATGAAGTTAAAAATCATTAGCCTATTTGCTTTGCTGGGAATACTCCTGTTCAGTTCCTGTAATCAGACGAAGAAACAGCAAACAACGAATTCGGATAGCACTGCTCGAGAGGCAATCAATAACCCCGAACAGATTAAGCAAATCACGGAAGTCATCACCCGATTCACCAGATCTTATTTGAGTCAAGATCAATCGAAAACAAATGCACTTATCCATCCGGAGCATGGTATAGCCATTATACACCGCCCAGGAGTGGCTGATACCTATACGATAGAAGATTCGATTGACTATAAACATCCGATGCCGCATTATTATCCCTACGAAACCTTTGCCAACGATCAAGTATTGACTTTTGAAAGTCTACCTGCCTACGATTGTGGAAAAGAAAAATGGGATAAAATAGGATTCTTCATCGACACAACTACGCATAGTGAGACTAAAATACTGGAAACAATTGCCAAATTTTTTGACGAATATGAACAGATTCCCTATGATGAAGCCACAAAAAGTAAAATTAATGCTTTGGAAACAGGAAGCTATCGGGTAATTTTGGCATTAGAAGACCATCACCTCATATTTCATGTGAAACAATTTGGTGAAGCATGGTACGTGACCATATTAGATAGGGCGTATGCGAGCTGTGATGCGTAGACACATTAACGAAAAACAAATCAATTTTTAATATCATCAACAAAATCCATTATGGGTAATCTAGATCAAGAGACACAAGCAAGAATCAATCAATGGTTGACTGATGAATACGATCAGGAAACTGTCAATCAAGTACAATCTTTGATTGATCAGCAAGAAGAAACAGAGCTATTAGACTCTTTTTATAAGGAATTAGAATTTGGTACTGGAGGATTAAGAGGAATCATGGGCGTTGGTTCCAATCGTATGAATAAATATACCATTGGAAAAGCCACCCAAGGATTAGCCAATTACCTGCTGAAGCAATTTCCAAATGAACAAGTGAAAGTAGCTGTTTCTTACGATAGCCGAAACAATTCCCAATCCTTTGGACACTTAGTAGCCGATGTGTTTTCAGCAAATGGTATTCAAGTCTACCTATTTGAGGAGTTAAGACCAACTCCGATGTTATCCTTCGCAGTGCGTCATTTTGGATGTCAAGGCGGCGTAATGTTGACTGCTTCGCACAATCCTAAAGAATACAACGGTTATAAAGCATATTGGAATGATGGTGGCCAATTAGTCGCACCACATGACAAGAATGTGATCACGGAAGTCAATGCCATTCAGTCTATGAACGAAGTTAAATTTAACCGTGTTGCAGATAACATCCATTTGGTTAAAGAAGATTTCGATCAATTATACATTGCTGAAAACTTAAAATTAAGTATACATCCTGAAGCTGTAAAAGCCCATAAAGACTTAAGCATTGTCTATTCTTCCATTCATGGTACAGGAATAACGGTTGTTCCAAAGATGCTTGCTGCCTGGGGATTTGAAAATGTTCAAGTCGTGGAAGCACAAGCCAAACCTGATGGAAATTTCCCTACGGTAATCTATCCGAACCCGGAAGAAGAGGAAGCGATGTCTATGGCGATGGCCAAAGGGCAAGAGTTGGACGCCGATGTGGTGATGGCAACTGACCCGGATGCAGACCGCGTAGGTGTAGCCATAAAATTGCCTTCCGGTGTATTCCAATTAATCAATGGTAACCAAATCGGTAGTTTATTAACCTATTATGTCTTATCGACTAAAAAGGATTTAAACCAACTGAAAGCGAATAACTACATCGTTAAGACCATCGTAACCTCCAATTTATTATCGGATATTGCGAGCTCTTTTGGAGTTAAGTTCTACGATACCCTGACTGGATTTAAATTCATTGGAGAGGTAATGACCCGTGTACAAGATCAAGAAGCGTATTTAGTTGGAGGTGAAGAATCGTATGGTTTCTTAGTGGGCGATTTAGTACGGGATAAAGATGCCGTCAATTCTTGCGCATTTATAGCAGAGATGACGGCCTATTTCAAAAATCAAGGCCTTTCTTTATACGATGTCTTATTAAAATTGTACTTGGAATATGGTTTTTATAAAGAAAAATTAATCTCTTTGACTAAAAAAGGGAAAGCAGGAGCCGATGAAATCAAGCAAATGATGGCTGATTTAAGAGCTGATCTACCTAAAACATTAGGTTCTATTGCGGTGAAAGAAGTTCGCGATTACCAGCTTCGGGAAACCACCAATATGGAAACCGGAGAGAAAACTGCCATTGAACTTCCAGCTTCCGATGTATTACAATTTATCACTGTCGATGGCGATGTGATTTCTGCTCGACCTTCTGGTACAGAGCCAAAAATTAAATTTTATTGTTCAGTAAAAGAGAAATTACGTTTTACCGATGAATATGGACAAATCTCTATTCGCTTGGACGATAAGGTAACGGAAATCATGGCTGATATTGTAAAGAACTAAATGAAGAACTGGAACGTCTTAGATTCGAAATACATTCTTCAACGCCCCTGGGCTACTTTGCGTGTTGATCGTCTGGAAATGCCAAATGGTCATATCAAAGAGGAATATTATGTACTCGAATACCCGACCTGGGTCAATATGATTGCCATCACAGAAGATGAACAACTTATTTTTGTGAAGCAGTATCGTCATGGTGCTCAGCAAGTCATGATTGAACTATCCGCAGGAGTGGTGGAAGAAGGAGAAGACCCTGAATTTGCCGCTCGACGCGAATTGCTAGAAGAAACTGGTTATGCTTTTCAGGATTGCCAATACATTTGCAAACTCTATGCAAATCCGGCAACTTCCGGAAACTTAACGTATACCTACCTACTCACCGGAGGTAAAAAAATACAAGAACAAGAATTGGATGATTCTGAAGATATTGAAGTCATTTTAATGAATAAGGAAGAAGCTAAAGAGTTCTTATTTGAGAATAAAATTGGCCAGGCTCTCCACAGCTCGGCATTATTTTACACCTTTAAATCGTTAGGTTGGATATAATCCAACCTAACTTTATTCGCTATCCTGTCCATTTTACGCAATAATTAACGCTTTTTACGTACATTTGCCACATGGCAAGAGAAATTTACGAAACAAAACGAAAAGCACTAAAAATAAATCTTAATCCAGACATCTATGGCACCTTCGCCGAAATCGGTGCAGGACAAGAAGTGGCTCGTAACTTCTTCGAAGCAGGTGCTGCTTCAGGAACTATTGCCAAAACCATGTCTGCCTATGATATGGCATTCTCCGATGCAATTTATGGGGTGGAAGATTCTGGACGATATGTCAGCCGTACTCGTTTAACCAAAATGCTCGATCATGAATTCAATCTATTAACAGAAAGATTGCATGGGGAAAAATATTGCTCTAAAAAATTCTTCGCATTTGCAGATACCGTAACCACCCTTAATTTCACGAAAACGAATGAACCGCATGGTTGGATTGGTATACGTTTCCAACATGAAGTTGGTGGTCCTACGAATGATATCATCATACACGTGCGTCTCTTAGATAGTGACAACAGATTACAAACTAAGGTATTAGGAATTATCGGTGTCAATTTGTTATTTGCAGCCTTTTATTACGCTCAAAATCCACAAACCATGATTGAATCCCTTGTGGATAATTTATCCGTAGGATCGGTGGAGATTGATTTGGTAAAAGTTTCTGGCCCCTTATTTCAAAATGCCAATGAACGCTTATTAAATCTTTATTTAATTGCTAAAGGATTTGCCAAAGCAGCCATCTTTAAACCAGACGGTAAAGCTGCTCAAATTAAAGATTATTTATACAAGAAAAACATCATCATCCTTCGAACCAAGTACCGCCAAAAGTCAAACCCTAACTTTGATTTATTCAACTTAGCTGTCGAAGAATTTAAAAAGAATACCGGTGCCATCCCTGAAGATACTGTCGTATTAATTGAAGTACTCATGGGCAATGTATTAGATGAAAGTTCTCAAATTACAGATGAAGATTTAATCTATTTTGCCAACCGTGCCGAATATTTATGTTCCACGGGAAATAACATTCTAGTTTCCAACTTTAGAAGAAATAACCACTTAGCGGAATTTGTGCAAACCTTTAAACCAAAACAGGTCGGTATTGCAACTAACGTGTCCAACTTAAAGAATATATTCAATTCGCATAATTACAATAAGGAACAATATACCAACGAACTGTTATCCTATATTTCGGGTATGTTCAGTAAAAATGTGAAGCTATATGCTTACCCCTATTTAGATAAAAAGTCGGATAAAATTGTCACAACCCGCAATATGCCTGTTTCAGAAGAAGCAAAACCACTATTTGATTTCTTAATCAATAACCGATACATTATCGACATCGAAAATTACGATGAACGATTTGTAAAAACGGTGTAAGGTTAAAATAGACAAGGTTACAATTCCCTTAAAAATACAGAAGGCATCAACGTTATGGTTGCTTCCTTTTTCTATGCTATCGAAAATTAAAATACGAGGTTCTAATCGTATGTTTCAATCAACGATTACCCTAAAAAATTCTTCCCTATAGGCAGAAGGTGTTTTACCGGTGATTTGCTTAAATTGCTTATTAAAATTTGTCATCGACAAAAAACCACATTCATAGCTGATGGATTCAATACTCTTCGAAAAATCAATCAGATGTTTGCAGGCAAAACTGATCCTAATTACGATGAACCAACCTCCATTATAGAAGGAAAAATAACCTTTAATGGCGCTCCCTTAAATGTAAAAGGCACAGATCAAACGGTTCAACTTAAATTATACCAACCTGGCTATGCTCTACGCGCAGAAGTTCCTGTCTATGTAAAACAAGATGGTAGTTTCAGCATTAAAGTATTTGATGGAAAGTATAAACTAGTAGGTAGAGATAACAATGGCCCTTGGTTAAATGCTACTGATACCGTTGAAATAAATTTGCAGGGTAAAGCGCAAGTAAACTATGAAGTCGAACCCTATTATACAATTGAAAATACCCAACTATCTTTATCAACAGATTACAGATTCAGTGGTAGTTTCAATTTAATAAAAAACATTTCCACGGCTAATTTATCGTATTATACCTTATTAATAAGTAAAACAGCCTTTGTAGACGATGTCAGTAACATTTACCGAAAAGATTTTACAACTGCTCCCGGAAACCCTATCTCTATTTCTGAAGATCTGAATAACAATGCATCTGTAAAATCTGCCAGCACATTATTTGCTCGAGTGGGCGTTCGTGCAACTGCTGCTGATCAAGCCATTTATTCAGAAGTTATTAAAATTAGGTAATAGATGCGTACTAATTAGGCTATTCATTCTCGTTTAGTTCAGGAAGAGAAGCTGCATATTTTGTAGCTTCTCTTTTGTTTATTGAAAATAATCATTTAAAAGCATAGTCAGTATTCTATCCTATTTGAGAATTGTTGAATGAGCCGTTATTACCGGTATGGTTAAATTTTGATTTCTATAAGCCGCAGGACATTCTTGCCTTTCATACGGATCTCCTTCGGACCTTCATCGGACATTCCATGGAAATCATCCGAAAAACACCAAAGAAGTACCGAAGGAGATGCATGGAAGATTCAACGAATCCTACAAATATTAAGTATAAAATACAAACCAATGATGCTTCATTTTTTTATAGTTAATTTGTTGGATACTTCTTAAAAAATCTGTATTTTTAATTTTGAAGCCATAGTTTTGTAATTAATTGTTAAACTTTTGCTTATAAATACCGGATTCGTAAAACCTGAAAGACATTTAACACAATTATTTAAATAACATTGTCTTAATATTTGTTTAAAGTTTAAGACATAAGTTTGACCTGAACAAAACACATTTACATGAAAAAACTATACTGGTCATTGATCGCATGTATCATGGCAGGCTCAACATACGGGCAAGAATTAGCAAAAGGAACCGTCTACGTTGATGCAAACAATAATGGTCAATTCGACAGAAAAGAAATTGGCTTAGCCGCAGTGAGTGTCAGTAATGGCAAGGATGTTGTCCAAACAGATAGCAAAGGTAAATACGAAATACCTGTATATGAAGATAACATCATTTTTGTTATTAAACCTTCAGGTTACCAACTCCAATTGGATTCAGATAATCAAAATAAATCATACTATATTTATAAGCCTAAGGGTGCCCCTAACTTGGAGTTTTCAGGCGTTGCCCCTACAGGAAAACTACCTAAATCCATAGATTTTGGATTGACCGTACGTGACGAAGCAAAACAATTTTCTGCCTTTCTATTTGGAGATCCCCAAGCCTATAATGAAGATGAAATGGATTATTTCAAAAAAGGAGTCGTGGAAGAAGCTAAAACCAGAAAAGGCCCTTTATTTGGAATCAGCTTAGGAGACTTGGTAGGTAATGATTTATCTTTACACCCTAGCTATAAAAGTACCATAGGACAAATGAATCTTCCATGGTTCAATGTGATTGGAAACCATGATTTAAATTTTGATGTGGAACAGGATTCTTTATCTGATGAAGGTTTTGAAAAAGTCTTTGGTCCGGCAAACTATGCCTTTAATGTGGGGGATGCACATTTTATCGTATTGGATAACATCATCTATCCACATCCTGAAACAGGGAAAGGGTATCAAGGTGGTTTCAGAAAAGATCAGCTGGAATTTGTAGCCAACAATTTGAAATTCGTACCTAAGGATAAATTGATTGTGTTGGCTTTCCATATCCCATTAAATCCTAACAATGGAAAAAGCTTCAGAAATGATGATCGTCAAGTGTTATTCGATATATTAAAAGACTATCCAAACATATTAGCACTTTCTGCTCATACACATTATCAACAACAGATTTTCTATAGCAATGAACATGGCTGGAAAGGTGCTAAACCTTTGCATGAATATAATGTAGGTACCACATCTGGTGATTGGTATTCCGGAATATTCAATGAAGCTGGAGTACCTAACTCTACTATGCGAGACGGAACACCTAAAGGATATGCGATTCTAAATGTTAATGGCAATCAGTATAATTTTGATTATAAAGTGGCAGGAAAATCGGATGATCATGCAATTGGCGTATTCGCTCCTTCCATCGTATCAGCGAAACATAGTGGTCGCTATTATGTATATGCCAACTTCTTTTTAGGTTCGAAAAATGATAAAATCAGATACCGCATCAACGAAGGAGATTGGAAAATCATGCAACGCATTGAGGCTCCAGATCCAGCCTATACACAACAGCTTCTTGCTTATGATGGAGCAACCACATTAATTCCAGGTAGAAGACCTAGCGACCCTGTTGTTACGGATCATTTATGGCGTTTGAAATTGCCAAAATTAAAAGTTGGTAAACACCAGGTGATAATCGAAGCTACGGATATGTTCGGTAGGACACATAGTGCAAAACAAGAAATCGAAGTAGTGGATTAAAAGCTTCTATAAATATGATTGTAAATGGCTACCTATAAAAAGGGTAGCCATTTTTTGTTGGGAAATTTAATTTTCAAATAAAATGAATTCCATAGAAAGTTTTCGTATTTTAATAACATGGGAATTAACCATTTAACATGCTTAAATTTGAATTCTAGAATTCTCCTATGCTTTTGCTTATTTACTTTGCTTTCAGGTGCATCATGCCATAGAAATAACAAAGCGAAAACGAATTCAAATAATCTTGATTTAAAATCAAATCTTGATACAGTTCCTATATTACCGACAAGCATTGTACGAAACATTAAACAAGACCGTAAGGGAACTATCTGGGTTACTTCCTGGGATGGTATGTTTAAGTATGATGGCCATAGCTATATAAATTTTACGAAAGATGTAAGTGACGCAAGGTTTTTCTCAGTATTAGAGGATAGAAAGGGAAATTATTGGTTTTCTACAGTAGGTTCTGGTGTCTATTATTTTAACGGTGATAGTTTTCAACAGTACACAACAAAAGATGGCCTAACTAGCAATGTTGTCATGGAGATGATGGAAGCAACAGATAAGACCATTTGGTTTTCTACAGAGAATGGTGTAAGCAAATACGATGGACATACATTTCAAAATTTTTCAGAATTACACAAGCTCCTTCACACGGAAGTGTATTCCATCGTTGAAGACCACAATGGTCATATTTGGTTTGGAACAAAAGAAGGCATTGGAATATATGATGGTGAAAAAATTTCAGAATTAAAACATGAAGGTAAATCTTTTGAAAATGTTAGAATCATCATCAAGGATAAGAATAATCATATGTGGTTTGGAGGTAATGATGGCCTATGGTTGTATAATGATGGTCAATTCAAAAATTACAGTACTTCTTTCACTGGTTATATTTACCAAGATCATGCGGGTAATATATTAACAAGCTCCACAAATCAAACTACCGTAAAATCAATAGCAAACAATCAGCAAAAATCGAACTTTCATTCATGGAAGCTATCCAGGTATCCAATAAATAAAAAGAATGAAATTGATTCAATTCCAAGGATTATTCAATCCAATGAAGATATGATTTTTGGGATTTTGGAAGACCGTGATGGCGTAATCTGGTATGGAACTTTAAATGGAGTAAAACGAATACCTGCAAAAAACTAAATAACTTAAGTCTAACTCTTCTAACAGATCTTTGAAAACCTCTTATTCCCATTCTATTCCATAAAAATACTGGAAACATTTCATAAACAGCTGTTTAACCTCATAATTAATTCAATATACCCTCTGAACAACCCATTTTCAGATAGAAATAGCTACAATAGATTAAATAAAACTTAATAATTACTAAATATTGTGACAATATATTTGCGGCAATTTAAAATTATTTACATGAGATTACTATTTACATTAATTATTTGTTGTTTTATTAGCGTTTCTTGTCAGAAAGCACAATTAAATCCTACGGAAGAAAAGCAGGAAAATTTATTAGATTCCATTTCAGCAAAATCAGAATACGATGCCCCATTTGTTTATAAGCATGGAGATAGTATCTACTTAAAAAGAATATTAAAAGCCGAATTGGAAGGTGAATTACAGACAAAGACCTTTGCAAAACATGTAAACCAAGAAATGGAGTTTAGCATTTTTGTAAACCATATTAATCCAGCTTATAAAGATTTTAAAGTCAAGATAAATCCAAAAACTACTTTTGATACGCATGCAGAATGGAAAACCGACGAAAAAATATTAGCCTTCTCCGATTATGAGGGTGAATTTTTTCATTTTGTGGACTTTTTAATCTCATCAAAAGTGATTGATGAAAACTACAATTGGATCTTTGGAAAAAATCATTTGATATTCTTAGGCGATATTTTTGACCGCGGCACGATGGTTCATGAGTGTTTATGGTTATTATATAAATTGGAATCTGAAGGTGGCAATATTCACTTTATTCATGGCAACCACGATATCATGAATATTTCCGGCAACCAGATCAATTATATTCACAAAAAATACATGGATCTATTACCAGCTTTAGGTTTTCAAAAAATTCAGGAATTGTATAAACCAAACAGCCTATTAGGCGATTGGCTAAGGCAACAAAACATCATTGAAAAAGGAAATGACATTCTTTTTGTACATGGAGGAATTTCAGAAAAAATCATGAACGATATTCCTGACTTAAGTATTGCGCATGCAAACAGCATCGTGAAGAAAAATTTTGATACACCGAAGAGTGTTGAATCTGCCGCATTTTTAAGCTCCAGCAATTCCTTCACCTGGTTTAGAGGTTATTTTAGGTCGCCAATGCAAAGTGAAACTATTCTTGACCGTACGTTGAAACATTTTAATGTTAAAAGAATATGTGTGGCCCATACCGTACAAAAACATGCGGGATTGAGTTATAACGGCAAAATTGCCTGCACGGATGTGGATGTACATAATGGACAAAAAGAAGGATTATTGTTCTCCAAAGATGAGGTATATCGAGTACAAGTACTTGATAAAAACAGTGCAGCAATTGAAACTAAATTGTAGGGAAGCAATAAATCTTCTCTAGTCATTGCAATATGAAGACTAGTTACTAGAGCAATCCTGTTATTCAATCTTAAATAAGTAAAATTTAAGTGTCTGGGTAAATTTTGAATTGGTAAAAATTTACAAACACTCTTGATAAATCAGGAGTGTTCTCACTTAAACAATTGATATGAAAAAATTATTACATTATTTACTCAGCATCAGCACGAGTGAAACCTATGTTTTTATATTTCACTGAAATTAGAGAATCAGCGTCCACATTACTGATTTCTAAGGTCGTATCCGTTTCAGATTTAATCAATTCGAATGCGAAATCGGCGACAATCGAAGAAGTATCGGTATTTGCATGAATAAAAGAGATTTCCGTATCGTTTACTTCAAAAAGGCCTTCATTGTTTACCAAAGCCCCTAATTTAGGGTTCGTATAACTGTATACTCCCTCAGAAAATAACAAGGTATCCGTTTGATTTAGATCGTCGGTTCTAAATAATAACGTGTCACCAGCATCTTCCTCTAAACTATCCCATTCCCCATCCCCATTCAATACAGCTATTTCTTTCCAGATTGATTCATGGAATTTTTCTGTAGGCTCGATAGGCAAGATAGGTGCAGGGTCGTGATTTTCACAGCTCGTTAGGACAATGGTTAATCCCATCGACATTAAGCTGATAGAAGAAATTAGTTTTTTCATAATGAATCTATATAATTATTAATTTTAATTGTTGTACTGACAAAATTATATAGGCTTTCCATACCATGTGGTAACATTTACTTTAGCGTAATTTAAATGAATTTATACACCATCAAACAATTTCATCGAATAGATGTGGTTTGATTTTTAAACTATTCCAAGAATCTTCAGCTAGTTTTTTTGAGAATCTCTAACGCGTAAACGATTGATAAATAAGGATTTTGAACAGAAAATGTACCTGTATTTTTAATTATTAGGAAATTCATATGTCAATTACTGTAGCAAAAGTTAAATCCTGACCGTATTAAAGAATATTGATGCTTGCTCAAGTAAGATCAATAAGTCCTCTTCTTCTAAGAAGACTACCTAAACAATACTTATGAATGGGTTGAACTAAAGAAAAACATGATGATTAAAAAAAGAGGTTCTTATAATGGTCAGATTCGAAATGTAAAAGAAAAGAAGAAACGTTTTAAAGAAACTGTGGGGAAAATATTTACGAGTAGGAATTTTGCAGAACTTGGTGTAAATAAGGTTGCCAATAAATCGGGAATTAGTAAATCTTTATTATACCGTTATTTTGGAAACTTTAACAATTTAGTAGAACAATTTCTATTGGAACATGATTATTGGTCTAATGTAGATCAAGAGCTTTCTCCCAAATCAGAAAAACAACGGGAGGAAGTAAAAGACATATTTAATGGCCTGTTTGATTATTTAGTAAACAAACCAGAAGGAAGTGGACTCGTTGCATGGGAATTGGTTGAACAAAATCGACCTATTTTCAACATGTTAAAAAGGCGGGAATCTGTAGGAGACAGTTTCTTTTCGAGAACAGATGATAATTTTGGAAAAGAGATCGACTTTCGTGCGATATCTGCCATATTAATTGGAGGAATTTATTATTTATCAGCCTATGGTTTTCAACAAGAAGTTCCATTCTTTGGGCTTGAAGTGGATAAAGAGGGAAATAGAATAATGGATGCTATAGATTTCCTGTTGGATAAAGTCTATGAATCAAGTTAATTCAGCTGCTTGGAATCAAGCTCAGGTTGTATTCCTTTAAAAGGATTGTTGCATTTTTAGAAAATTGACAATTAAAAAAAGCTTAGACTAGCATGCAAAACCGTAATTACTTTTGAATAATTTAAAAGAAAACGGTTGTTTTCAAAAGGATCTAGAAAAAATATAAAGATCATCTTGTGTATACAAGCTCTTTTTTATATACTTGTTGCATAAACCTAAGTTATGCAAAATCCAACTATTAATAAACCTCAATATGGGGTTCCAATGACTGTTTTAACCTTATTGTTTTTTATGTGGGGATTTATCACTTGTATGAACGATATTCTTATCCCTCATTTAAAGAATCTATTTGAGTTAAGCTACTTGCAAGCGATGTTGGTTCAATTTTCCTTTTTTGGAGCCTATTTTATTGGATCGTTAATATACTTTATGATCTCCTATTTAAAAGGAGACCCCATCAATAAGATCGGATATAAAATGGGGATTATCGTAGGATTAATTATATCTGCTCTTGGATGTTTCTTATTCTATCCCGCAGAAATATACGGCAAGTACCCTTTGTTTCTATTTGCGCTTTTTACCTTAGGTTTAGGGTTTACCTTATTGCAAATTTCAGCTAACCCCTATGTTTCTTCCTTGGGAGCCCCGGAAGGCGCCTCTAGCAGGTTGAATTTAGCTCAGGGCTTTAATTCTCTGGGAACGACCATTGCACCCGTTGTTGGAGGTTAATTAATTTTTGAATTTTTTGCGATTGATGGTAAAATATCCGCTGAAAGCACCAAAATACCTTACCTCATTTTTGGAGGAATTTTCTTATTGGCGGCCATTTTAGTGAAAGTGATTCATCTCCCTAGCTTACTATCTAAAGAGGATAGCAATAATAAACTTGGAGCCTTATCCTTCCCTCAACTTCGTGGAGGTATATTAGCCATTTTCTTTTATGTAGGCGCTGAAGTTGCTATCGGAAGTTTAATCATCAATTTCTTAGCCATACCAGAGATTTTAGGAGTTGATGAGCATATCGCGAAAAACTACCTCGCGCTATACTGGGGTGGCGCCATGATAGGCCGTTTCTTAGGAGCAATCTCCCTAAGCGACAAAATTGCTCCTCTTAAAAAGGCAGGATTAATGTTTGCGACTTCCATTTTGGTTTTTCTATTAATTTATTCATTTGTTGACCTTACTTTTAACCAGATTATTCCTTTCATAGGTTTTATCCTCTTAAATATTATCTCTTTTTTCATCGGAAAAAGCAACGCCTCTATGGTGTTAGTCTTGTTTGCTATGATCAATATTGTTCTGTTATTAGTGACCCTTTTTGGATCAGGAACCATCATCATTTGGTCACTGTTGTCCATTGGCTTGTTTAACTCCATCATGTGGTCTAATATATTTACCCTGAGCATCACGGGTTTAGGAAGTTATACGGGGCAAGGTTCTTCCTTATTAATTATGGGAATATTGGGAGGGGCATTACTACCTTTATTACAGGGTTGGTTAGCCGATTCCATAGGATTGAGAAATTCCTTCTTCCTACCGATAATCTGCTATGCGTATATCATAGGATACGGATTATATACTAAAAAATTATGGAAACAGGAGGAAGTAAAAGGAGGGCAATTCCTACATTAAAAATAATCCTGAATATAATATTCTTCCGTATTGCAATAAAGAAACGAATAAATAATCAAGTCTTTATTGTTGGTCATCAGACTTCTTTTCATGTGAAGGATGGGTAAGTTCTTTTTAAGGCCAAGAATCTTAGCGATTTCTTTTTCTGCTGAAATTGCCCAAATCTTTTGCTCTCCCTCTTTAATTTCTATGTTATGGTATTTTTGCAGAGTCTCAAATAAGGAGTTTTTCTCTAAGTTGTGGGAAATAAAGCGAGGAAGGTTGATGTCCGTAATATAGGTTTCCTCATAAAGAGTAGGCAAATCATTGACATATCGAAGTCTTGAAAAATAGATGCAACCTGCTTGTTGCTGTGTTTCATTTAATTCATATGGAAAATGCGCTGGCCAAGGCTTCTTCACACTTTTCTCCACAATCCTAGTCGTTAAATTATTTTTACCAACCCCAGCAGTAGATCCCTTGATGGATAAAATTCCTAATCCATTTTTAGGCTCTGAAACAATACTCCCCTTACCATGTATCCTATTGATGTAACCTAATTTAATAAGCTCATTTAAGGCTTGTCTAACCGTAGGACGTGTGGTACCATATTCTTTGCAAAGGTCATTTTCTGAAGGAATCAATTCCCCTACTTTATACTGACCCGCATCGATTTGCTTTTTCAAATCATTAAAAAGTGCTTTATACAGTGGGGTTTGAAGATTTTTTCCCATAAATCCTGGCTAATAAATTTTTTTTGTAAAGTTAATTCATTTTAAACTGTAATTACAATTGAAAATATTAATTGAAATCCCTAACAATTACCATTGCAATCATATAATAACTGCACATATCATCAACTAAAAAGTATAAGAATTCAAACATCTAATATAGCATTAATAAAACTTGTGTATACAATTAAACAGATTTATTATTGTATCAATGCTGTTGTAATTAATTGATATAGCATTTATTACAATTACTTAACTATTTTTTTTAATTTTTTTCTTGTATATACAAGTTAATGTTTATATTTGATTTATAAACTTACTGTTGTTAAAGAATAACCAATTTTAAATCAAACTTAACACCACCTCATGGAGCGTCTAAAAAAATATGTTCTAAAATTCCTTTGTTTATTATTTACGATTCCACTCATAGCACAAAAGAAGGAAGTTGTCGATTATGTAAAGCCTACCATCGGCGGTGTTGGTCTTATTTTAGAACCTACCAGGCCATTAGTTCATCTTCCAAACAGCATGCAATATTTTTTAAGAATTGGAGCTGTAGTTAATATTCCAGAAGCGAAGTTTAATTATGCCCCTGCTG